>JACKIU010000002.1 GCA_020638295.1 Rhodospirillales bacterium
ATATCGTCCACGGAGCAAGGCCTTTTAGAGCCATCACATCATGGAGTTCAAGCTCATCTAACAAAGCCTGAATACGCTTTGAAAGAGTGCCTCCCGTTTTCCAAAGCGTCTCAATAACCGGCTCACTGCGCATCTTTTTAACCACAGCCAAACCGGCAGCCAGTGACAAAGTCTCTCCGCCGAATGTTCCGGAATAAAAAATATCTTCCATCAACCTCATGTATTTAGCCTTGCCAACAACAACAGACAAAGGTAAGCCATTAGCAATTCCCTTACCAAAGGCTGCTAAATCCGGTGTCACGCCGTAATGGCTCTGCGCACCGCCGATATGAACACGAAAACCTGTAATAACCTCATCGAACACCAGCAATGCACCTTTTTGATGCGTCAATTCTTTGACGGCTTCAAGATAATCCTGTTTAGGCTCTAGGAAGCCGACTGGTTCCATTATAACGGCCGCAACATCATCCGGGAATTCATCAAAACAACAAGCCAAAGCATCAAGGTCATTAAAGGGAACAGTATGGGTTAGGTTGCGAACAGCATTAGGGACGCCAAGATGTCGGGCTGTAGAACCTATATACCAGTCCTGCCAGCCATGATATCCCATGACAATAACATGATCTTTTCCCGTTGCCGCCCGTGCCAGACGAATAGCCGCAGACGTCGCATCAGAGCCATTTTTGCCAAAGCGGCTCATTTCAGCACAAGGAATAATCTCTGAAAGTGCTTCTGCAAGCTGCGCTTCCAATTCTGTGGCCAGACTAAAAGAAACTCCGTTATTGATCTGTTCGCGCACCGCCGCATCAATATCAGGATCGCAATACCCTAAAACATTTGGCAAAAGCGCCGAAATCATATCAACATATTCATTGCCATCAACATCCCATACACGACTGCCTTTGCCGTGTGATAAAAACAAAGGGGCCTTGCCTGCAGGAAATTGAATTTTGCTTTTGGAAAATGTCTGTGCCCCTAACGGGATATGCTTTTCAGCACGCTGCAATAAAGCCGCAGAACGCTCATAACCAAAAGATTGATATTCATCTTCTAATACGGATTTCTTGGTGCCCTCATCCCGCAAGACATCTTTACGAAGTTTATAGAATTCAGGGTGTTCTTGAAGAACCCCCATAACCTCCATGAAAGAAGGCGGACGCCCAAGTACGGCTAACTTGGAAGTAACGGCCTGTAAAAAAGCATAATCGCCTTCATCATCCAAAGTCCATCGCTCGCGATCAAGCTTGGGAATAGGGCAGGAAAGATTTCGAGCCTGAAATTGTGAACGCCGATTTCGCAAATACAGCGTGATATGATCTCGTTCAGCCCCGGGGCGACCGTGACGATTAGCTGTTTCCAGAGCATCCATCGTCATAACTTCGCAGTCCAGACCATCCGGCCACGTCGCAGGTTCAATGTTACTCGTATACCCGGCACCGGAAGTCTTGTGAAGTTGCAGGAGCATCCCGCAAACAAAAGGATCAAGCAAAGGACAATCTGCTGTAATTCGTATAACCGTTTTCGCATTGAACTCCTTTGCGGCATGTGTCATTCTCTCTAAAACATCGTCTCGAGAACCACGATACACGGCAATATTCTGTTGTTCGCAAAAAGACTCAATATCATTGTCCTCCTCCTCCTCAGAGGTCGCAACAACCACCTGATCCACACCGGAAATATGGCGGGCTGCATCAACAACCCAGGCTAAAACAGGTTTGCCGGACAAATCTTTCAGAACTTTACCCGGAAGACGACTGGAACTCATTCGAGCCTGAATAAGCGCAACAACACTCATGAAAAAACCTCTTTTCTATTTATGGACCAGCGGCAGCCCCGCAAGCGAACGAGCCTCAACAACTGTTTTTAAGACAGAATAAGCCTCATCCGCACAACAAGGAAACGGTTCCCCTTTTTTAAACGCAGCAATAAACGCCTTCATCTCATCGACATAATCCGCATCAAAGCTGCCATGCAGCACTTCCTGTCTCACCAGCACATCCTGCGCGTCAAACACCTCAAGGCTGCGTGCAAATAAGTCACCCCGAATAAGACCTTTTTCCATTTGAATTTCAAAACCGCGTTTTTTATTCGGTGACACATAATCCAGATGAATGTTGCTATAAACAGGTCTGGCATCCCCATGACGAAGAACAATTTCCGCACAATCTTCAGCCTTTGTTTCAAGAACGCCGGATTGCCAGGCAACGCACGATTGGGCACTGGCGGCCCCCAAAAGATAATGCGACAAATCGATTTCGTGAATGATATCAAAGATAACACCTCCATATTGCGGATCAGTGGTATAATTCACCCTATAATCCTGATGTGGCCGCCAGGAAGGCAGATAAGAAGAGCATATAAAACGCCCCCATAAAACCTCTCCAAATTTTTTGTTCTTTATAATTTCACGAGCACTGCGAGAAACAGCATTAAACCTCAAATTCATAGCGACAGCCAAAACCAGCTTGCGTTTTTTAGCTTGCGAAATCACAACCTCTAAACCATTCAAAGTATGGCTGAACGGTTTCTCAACCAATATATGACACCCGCAATCAATTGCCGTCTTTATATTCTGCAAATGAAATTTGTTCGGGCTGCAAATAACAACTGCGTCTACCTGTTCAAACAGGGCCTGCTCATTCTCAGCAATGTCAACATCGTGTGAATGCGCAAGAGCCTGACGCTCTTCATCAGGATCGAACCCAACCACATCCTCGCCTAAAGATAGCGCATTTTTAAGGTGGCGCATGCCAATGGACCCGAGCCCTAAAACACCAATGCTCATACAGCCCCCTCAATGACTCCCTTCAGCGTCTTGACAATGCGCCTGACATCATCTTTATCCATAGACGGAAACAACGGTAAAGACAGCGTTTTCTCGTAGTACGCCTGCGCCCCTTCAAGAGCTTTCTGACCATAAAGTTTCTGATAGTAGGGCTGGGTATGAACGGGAATATAATGCACTTGAGTGCCAATTCCTGACTTTTTGAGCGCCTCCATAAGCGCCGCTCTCTGAAGCCCAATACGTTCAAAATCAATGCGCAAAGCATAAAGGTGCCAACCGGAAACGCAGTAATCAGGGACTTGCGGCGTTTGGACATATTCGAGTCCTGAAAGTAACTCCGTATATAAATCTGTTAAAAAAACCCGCTTTGCATGAAAGGCTTTAAGCTTACCCAACTGGCTAACACCAAGAGCACACTGTATATCCGTCACACGGTAATTATAGCCAAGCGCCTCCATTTCATAGAACCAAGGGCCGTTTTCAGGCTTATGCACCATACCATGATGACGAAGCCGCCGCATTGTATCTGCTTTTTGCGCATCATTAAGTGTAATGGCTCCACCTTCGCCCATTGTCGTCAATTTAGCAGGATGAAAAGAAAAAGTGGACATATCTTCATATTGGCACGAACCGACAGGCGTATCTTCATATTGACCGCCCAGAGCGTGACACGCATCTGCAATCATCAACAAACCATACTGTTCGCATAGAGTTTTCAGAGGCTTAAGATCAACGCAATGCCCACCAAGATACACCGGCACAAAAGCTTTTAAATTTTGGCCCTCATGAAGTGTAATAATTTTTTGAAGAATTTCAGGTGTTACAAGGCCGTTTTCAGGATCAACGTCACAAAAAACTACATCCGCCCCACAATATCGCACGGCATTGGCTGAGGCTAAGAACGTAACAGTGGGAACAATAACAACATCCCCCGGACCAATGCCGCTAGCCATCAACGCCAAGTGCAAGGCTTCTGATCCATTCCCACACGCAACAGCATACTGTGCGCCCGTTATTTCACACAAACATGCTTCAAACTCTTGAACTTTGGGGCCTGTCGTCAGGTAATCGCTGCGTAAAACATCAATAACAGCATCAATGTCGTCTTGCTCTATAGTCTGACGCGCATAGGGAAGAAAATCTTGTTTAATCACAATAAGCCCGAATCTTTCAACAGTCGTTGAAGGCCGTCCTGATCCAGCCATTCATCGTTCTTGTCACTTTCATAACTAAAGCCATCCTCAACCGCTTCACCGCCAAGCGCATCGCAGGAACCGCAGTCCCAAAACGCAAAGCTTGGGGTGATAATATAGCGGTCCTTAAATTTTAGTGTGTTTGGGGCAAGATCACACGGAATCATACATTCATGCAGCTTTTCACCCGGGCGAATACCAATATAATTCAGCTCTTTACCTGGCGCCATAGCTTTGGCCAAATCGACGATATTCATACTGGGAATTCGAGGAACAAAAATTTCACCGCCTTGCATCATATCCAAACAAGATAAAACAAAATCAACGCTTTGCGGCAAAGTGATCCAAAACCGCGTCATACGTTTATCAGTAATCGGCAGTGCTTCCGCACCGGATTCAATGAGCTTTTGAAAGAAGGGGATAACAGAGCCTCTCGAACCCACAACATTTCCGTAACGGACAACAGAAAAGCGGCAGCCACCGGCACCGCTGATATTATTGGCAGCAACAAAGATTTTGTCAGAAGCCAGCTTGCTCGCACCGTATAAGTTAATCGGGTTGGCAGCCTTGTCTGTTGAAAGTGCGATAACTTGACGCACATTATTATTGATCGCCGCATTCACTACGTTTTCAGCACCATTTACATTCGTGCGGATACACTCCATCGGGTTATATTCCGCAGCGGGAACATGCTTAAGCGCTGCCGCATGAATAACATAATCCACCCCTTTAAACGCCATAGAAAGACGGGCCTGATCTCGAACATCTCCGATGAAATATCTCATGCAGGGATAATCTTTTTCATTGAACTCTTGAGCCATTTCATATTGCTTAAGCTCATCCCGGGAATACACAATAAGGCGCTTCGGCTTACACTCATTCAGCACTTTTTTCACAAAGGCACGACCAAAGGACCCTGTGCCGCCGGTAATAAGAATGGATTTTCCCTCAAATTCAGAAATGAGATTTTGGTGGCTGTAATGCAACAATTTTGATCCTGACTCTTGAGTTGGTAATACAATGATGTTCTAAACTAAGCTGTACCAGTTATCGCATGGATTTAAACGATGTCAATTTTTTTGAAGCACAACAAGACAGATACCCTAAAAGGCCGATGATCAGAATAATCCATATTAACAGCTTCGGCCATTCCGGCAGCACCTTGGTGAATCTGCTTGTTGCTGAAAACGCCGGTATTTTTGCCGGCGGGCACCTGTTTCGCTACTCCTATTTATGGAAGCGGGATCACGAAGTCACGACAGCCGACGGCAAACTGCTTAAAGACAGTGATTTTTGGAAAGCAATCAAAGCCAGAGTTGAAAAAGACACTGGCAAAAAGCCGGATTTCAGCCAAGGGCCAAATCAATTTGATAAACAGGATGTTCAGGCCCTATTCAAGGCTATAACCGAAGAAAGTGGTTGTGAGATCATCTGCGATAATTCAAAATCCAGAGCGTTTGATAAGATTATCTACGATCCGCCATTCGATACATACATGGTCCATCTAGTGCGAGATGGGCGTGCCGTTTATAATAGTTATAGAAAAAAGGGAATTGCTTGGCCGCTTATGCCTATCAGGTGGACCGTTTCCTCAATACGGACTTGGCTCAAAAACAAGACAAAAACGTCATATATTCTTATGCGTTACGAAGATGTCGCATTGCATTTAGAAAAAACCTCATCCACAATATTGGACAATGTATTAAAATACTTCAAAATTCAAAAAACAGACATTAACAAACGCACAGAAAATACGGTCCCTCTCATGTTTGCGGGAAATAGAACCAGAACATCCTACACAACAGGGGCAGTTAGCTACGACAACAGTTATCTAAAAGATATACCGCCTTTAATGTGGCTCTATTTGACACTTACAATGCTGCCCGCACTGTTAATCTTTGGATATCCTTTGACACGAAAAGGAGTCCAAAGAAAATTTTGTAAAACATCATGAGCAAACATCCGGCACTTGAAAATATCTTTTTTATTTTCGGAGATGGACGATCTGGGAATACGTTCCTATCAAATGAAATCCATGCCTATACACATACAGCCGTGCCACCGGAAAACCAGTTATTAAACAAAATTTTCTACGAGTTTCCCAAGGCAAAAAAAATAACATCTTCATTTTTAAGAGAAAAGTGCATTGCCCAAATATTTAAAGACATAAAATTTTCAGACTGGGAACTTAAAAAAAACGAAATTCAAACCTTGTTAGAAAGCGCCCCGTTAACCCGCGAAGAGTTCCTGATAGAATGTCTAGAACTTTATTGTAAGAAACACGCTCCGCAAGCAACTGCCATCGGAATCCAGAAAGACTATATCGAGTTGTACCCCTGGATTGTTTCAATTTTTCCAAACGCCAAATTCCTGTGGCTGGTACGAGACGGTCGTGCGGTTTTTCATTCAAAATCTAAAAGCACACTCAGTGACAGAGGTCACGTTTTTGAAACAAACGCACAAAAAGCTTCCTGCATATGGCGTTATAAAAACACCCTATTGGAAAAAATAATGTGCAAAGCCCCAGACAAGGTCTTTCAAGTCCGATATGAGGATTTGATTGCAGATACGGAAAGCACAATGAAAAAAATCACAATATTTCTCAATCTCAACAAAAGAATGAATCGAAACGAGGCAATGAAAATTCCGGATCGCTATGGAACCATCCATGAAAATGTAGGCAAACCGGGGCTAAAAGAACGAGCGACACATTGGGAAAATGGTTTGAGCGAAAAAGACATTGCGCAATTCGAGGCCATATCTCAGACAATGCTTAAAAAACACGACTATACACCAAAGACCCAAATGTCTCTGATGCAGCGTGCGCAGGCTGAATTACATTACAATATCTTCACACTTAAAAAGAAGGCGGCACTTTTCGCCCGAAAACACAAAAAGTCGCTCATACCGTCTTAAGGCAAGCGTACGATGCGCCTGAGCAGATTCCAGACATGCAAGTGCCTTTCAGCCTCAAGCGGATTAAGTGTAAGCAACTGCTCGATTTTATGATTGTCGGCCATGGCATAATAACTACCGATTTTACGCATAAGCCAGACGTTGAGCATATCAGCTTCATACCCTTGCCGCAAAAGCTGGAGAGTATGTGTTGCAATGCGTTTCAAAAAAAATGCATTTTGCTCAATCTCTCTTTGAGACAAAAATAAAGCATTCAGGCTATTGAGTTCATCCATGAAGGGAAATCTGCAACGCCCAAGCAATTCATTATCGATAATTCGAATATGGTCATCAGTCTCAAAAACAACATTATTGGGCGTTAAGTCCGGATGGGATAAAAACGCCTTCCGATAAACGCTTTCAAATGTTTTCAGAGAAGAATATATGGAAGAAATTTGCCCTGACCGATCTTGTGACTCTGCCGCCCACCCTTCAAAACGAGGCAAAACAAAATCATAAATATAATCAAAACCAACCTGATCCGGGCAAGCCTCTCGATGAAGCAAATCAAAAAATTCAGCATTAAATTCCAGATAACGCCCCAACACAGGCCGCGCCAAACCAAATACGCGTCTAAATTTATTTAAGCGCAATTGTCGACCGGGCACCCATTGACAGACGATAAATTTTTCATATTGCAATAACAAACGAGGAAAATAATTCTTATACCGATCATTTTTTCCCATAAAGTGAAAAAGAAAATTTGCATGCTCTTCATTGAAAGCCTCAAAAACTTTAACCTCTTCCCCCTCAAGCAAGCCCCGCATACTCAATCGCCCAGCCTTGGTAGAAACCGACCTCGGATTAACAGGTCTCAACCCTTCAATAATCGAGTCATTAACATGCAATACGGGCAAAAAAGAAGACATAGCAAGGCACTCAATCATATTTTTCGAGTAGATAAACGCAATACGTCGTATCGTCTGCCCGTTTCTCAATAAATTCTTCTTGAACAATTTTAAAATGTGCATTTGCTAGTGCTTGATTGAGCACCTCAATATCGTGCAAAACAATCTTACCCTTGAGGCTCTTCACAAACCTAAGGATGTGTTGCTTAATAGCTTGAACACCAAAATGAGAAGGCTTGTTGATATGGCGAAAACCTATAATCGCGTAGCGCTTTGAAACTCTGGAAAGTTCCCGCAAAGATTGAGAGCAAACATCGGCATTCACCAAATTAAAAAAACGCATACAAACAGCGACATCAAAAAAATCATTATCATAAGGCAAAGCGGTAATATCCGCCTCTGCCAAACTCATATGTTCCTCTGAAAAATCATCATGACGGCGTGCCATAGCCAACATATCCGGCGAAATATCGAGCCCGGTAACAGTGTGATGATGCTCTTTGTAGAAGGGAAAAAAACGACCGGTTCCAACGGGAACATCAAGAACATTCAACGAGTCAGGAAGTATTTTCAGACATTTTTGAAGAGCCTTTTGCTCATTTTTCCATTTATCACCCTGACTTCTCACATTGGCATATAGCAATGCGACATCTCCTGAATAATGGTCTTTAAGCTGCTCAGATTTCATGCATATGCCCAGAATCAATGGCGGAGGGACAGGGATTCGAACCCTGGATGGGCGTAAACCCATGCCGGTTTTCAAGACCGGTGCATTCAACCACTCTGCCATCCCTCCTAAAATTGTGTAAGCCTGAAGATGGCGGCTTGTCAGTGCATGACTTTTTAGCGATATTTATATTCCCCTGTCTAGAGGAAATGTTTGAGAGGCCTGAATTTTGCTTGCACACCTGATCATCGGCGCAATTCTCATCAGCGTGACGGTCGTCATCCACGCCATCGCGCTTGATCGGCTTATGTATACCCTCGAAAAGCTGAGCAATAAAATGTTTCTCTGGTTCCGCATGCTCTGGAAAGCGGCCATGCTGACCGTTGCGGTTTTAGGAGTCTTTTGCGCCCATATCGTTCAGATATGGTTGTGGGCGCTTTTTTACCTTGTTGTGGGATGTTTACCCGATTTCGAAACAGCCCTGTATTTTTCGACATCAACATTTACAACCGTAGGCTTTGGCGATGTTGTTCTTGACGAAGACTGGCGCTTGATCAGTTCTTTCCAATCCGCTAACGGTTTCATCCTGTTCGGCTGGAGCACAGCCTTTATTTTCGAGGTCATGTCAAAGCTTTACCACGATGAAACCATGCGAAAGAACAGAAAGAATTAATGTCATGCGGAAAACAGCCCTGTGCCTGTTGAGCAGCCTTCTTTGCCTGCCGTTGGCGGCGCACGCCGCGCAGCCTTTTGACCAATGGCTGCAGGGCTTGCGTCAGGAAGCGCTGCGCAAAGGGATCTCACAACAAACGCTCAGTGCCGCCTTACAGGGTGTACGTCCCATTCCCCGCGTCATAGAGCTGGACCGTAAACAGCCCGAAGGCCGCATGACCTTTGACGAATATTACCGTAAGGTCATCAACCGGCAGCGCATCGACCAAGGGCGTGCACTGTATCGTAAGCACCGCACAGAACTTGAGCGCGCCGCACAAAAATACGGCGTTCCGGCCAATTACATCGTTGCTCTATGGGGAATTGAAACCAATTACGGCTCAAATACCGGCGGTTTTAAGGTTGTGCCCGCGCTGGCGACGCTCGCTCATGATGGCCGCCGTTCCGAGTTCTTCCGCAGCGAGCTTATTAACGCCCTTAAAATCCTCGATCAGGGGCATATTACGCCAGAGAATATGAAGGGCTCTTGGGCCGGGGCTATGGGGCAGAACCAGTTCATGCCCTCCAGCTTCCACGCTTTCGCCGTTGACGGGAACAACGACGGCCGCCGGGATATCTGGACCAGCCTGCCGGATGTTTTCGCCTCCACCGCCAATTACCTGAGCAAAAGCGGCTGGAAAGCTGATGAGCGCTGGGGCAGGGAGGTCAAAATCCCCCAAGGCTTCCCTGAAAGTCTCACCGGCCTGAAAGTCGAAAAAAGCCTGAAAGAATGGCAAGGCATGGGGATAACTCTGCCATCGGGCGCAAATTTGCCCGCAGCCCCCGGAATCAAAGCGTCTTTAGTCGCTCCAGATGGACTAAAAGGCCGGACGTTCTTGGCTTATGATAATTATCGTGTTATTATGAAGTGGAATAAGTCTACGTATTTTGCTACATCCGTCGGACTGTTAGCGAATCAAATTGCTCAGTAACCCGTCTTAACCCGATTAAGAACATAAGCAAAGCCAAGCAAAGGTTATCATGGATAAGCGTTTTATCGTCCTCTTGTTCACTATTTTGTATGCCGGACTTCTCTCCGGCTGTGCTGAGGTCGAATTAGCCTCACACGTCGCCAAACAAATGCCTATTCCCTCAGACAGCAAAAGTGAAGGTGCTTTCAAAGTCGGCACGCCGTATAAAGTCGCCGGCCAATGGTACAAACCTCGTGAATCCTACAGTTTTGAACAAACCGGTACAGCCTCATGGTACGGACCCAAGTTCCACGGCAAAAAGACCGCCAATGGAGAAACCTTTGATAAGTACGCGGTGACCGCAGCCCACAAAACCTTGCAAATGCCCTCGCTCATCCGCGTCACCAACCTCGAAAACGGCCGTTCAATCGTTGCCCGTGTCAATGACCGCGGTCCGTTCTCAAAGAATCGTATTCTCGATGTGTCCGAACGCGGAGCGGAACTGCTCGGCTTTAAAAATCAGGGCACGGCGCGGGTGAAAATTCAGGTTCTGTCCGAAGAAAGCCGCCATGCTGCGGCCGTTGCCAAACAGGGCGGTTCGACCCGCGGTATGGAGGTGGCCATGAACCAAAAAGGTTATCAAACACCCGGGCGTATAACGCCGACCAGACAACCTTCTGTACAACCGGCTGTCGCGCGCAATGCGAACGTCGCACCTGTTGAAGTCGCCAGACTTGAGCCAGCCCCGGCGCCGCGTGCGCAAATGTCTCCCTATTTTGAAACGCCGCATAATGTCGGGCCAAACAAATTATATGTCCAGGCCGCATCCTTCGGCGATGAAGCCACGGCGCAAAGCGTCGCCAACGCTTTGCGCAATTACGGTCAGGCCCATGTCCAACCTGCCATCGTTAATGGTCGCAACTATTACCGCGTCCGCATCGGCCCGCTCCAGAACAAACCGCAAGCCAATCAGGTTCTGGCCCAACTGGCCTCTGACGGACGTCACGACGCGATTGTCGTCACCGACTAATTCATATTTTCTCAAGCTATCAGTTGATTCCCGCTCGCGAATCTAGAACTCTAGTGTCATGTTCTCAAAACACGGATGGATTACTATGCGTAGACAACATCTATTGACCGGTTTCCTGCTTCTGACCTGTATAGCCGTAAGTGCGCTGCCCGGCGCAAAGGCTTTCGCCGATGAACCCATAGAAACCCTGGCGAAACAGGCGATCGTCGTCGACTATGACACCGGCACGGTCTTGTTGTCCAAAAACGCTGATGAGCAGATGCCCACCTCGTCCATGAGCAAGGTCATGACGATTTATGCGGTCTTTGACAACATTGGAAAAGGCCAACTCTCTCTTGGCGATACCCTTCCGGTCAGCGAAAAAGCCTGGCGCATGGGCGGTTCGAAAATGTTCGTCGAAGTCGACAAACGCATCAAAGTCGAAGATTTGATTCGCGGTGTCGTAATCCAGTCCGGAAACGACGCCACCATCGTTTTGGCCGAAGGACTGGCCGGTTCTGAAAACGCCTTCGCCGACATGATCAACGCCAAAGCCAAAGATCTGGGCATGGACAACTCCCATTTCGCCAATGCCAGCGGCTGGCCTGACCCGGAGCATTATTCCACCGCCCGCGACCTTGCCGTTCTGGCCCGTGCAACCATTCACGATTTCCCGGACTATTACAAATATTACGCCGAGAAGGAATTCACCTATAACAACATCAAGCAGGCCAACCGCAACCCGCTGCTTTACCGCAATATCGGCGCCGACGGCATCAAAACCGGACACACCGAAGCCGCCGGTTACGGTCTGATGGGTTCCGGCACACATAACGGACGCCGCGTTATTCTGGTTGTCAACGGTCTGGAAGACGAACGCGCCCGCGCTGAAGAATCCGCCAAACTGCTCGAATGGGGGCTCAAGCGCTTCGAGAATAAAAAACTCTATCAAACAGGCGAAGTCATCGAAAATGCGAATGTCGTCATGGGTCAATCTGCCCAGGTTGGTCTCAGCGTCGATGAAGACGTCTTCCTGACTCTGCCCAAAATGGTCGGCGTAAACATTACCATTCAGGTCAAATATGACGGCCCCGTCATCGCTCCGGTGAAAAAAGGCCGGGAACTTGGCGCATTGGAAATCGCCATCCCCGGTATGGAAACGATCACCCGCCCGCTTTATGCCGCAGAAGATGTCGGCGAGCTTGGTTTATTCGCCAAAACCTTGGCTAAGGCCAAACTCCTGTTTGGCGGGAAATAGGCAATCCATATGAGTAAGGGACTGTTTATCACATTTGAAGGCGGGGAAGGCAGCGGCAAAACGACGCAAATCAACCGTCTCGCCCAAAACCTCGCCCAGAAAGGCCATAAAGTCCTCACCACCCGCGAACCGGGCGGCACCCCCGAGGGTGAAAAAATTCGTGACCTTCTGGTTCGGCGTGAAGGCGGCAACTGGACTCCGATAGCCGAAACCCTTTTGCTCTTTGCCGCCCGTCAGATGCATGTTGAAAAGATTATCAAACCGGCCCTTGAAGACGGCAAAATTGTCATCTCCGACCGCTTTTACGATTCAACGACCGCTTATCAAGGCTACGGCCACGGGCAGGATATAAGCATTATTGAAAATGTACGCATCTTAAGCATCGGCGATTTTAAACCCGATTTGACCCTCATTCTCGACATCGATCCGCAAGAAGGCCTACGCCGTTCTGACCGCCGCCTTGCCGCTGAGCAATTTCAGGTTAAACAGCGCGAAGACCGTTATGAACAGCTCGACGTTGAGTTTCACGAACGGCTGCGCCGCGGCTTCCTTGAAATCGCCGGACAGGAGCCGGAACGCTGCCATGTCATCCCGGCGCTGCAGGATCTTGATGCCGTGACAGCGCAAATCGCCGAAATTGTTCAGACAAAGATCGCAGGGTAGGGGGTGTACATGGATTTGTTTGGCGAACCCGATCCGTCTGAAAGCGACGACATCGACAGCGCTGATGAAGAGCGGCTCGATACGCCCCCCGCCGCCGAAGGCCTTGTTCCGCCACGTGAGATGACACTGTGCCTTGGCCATGATAAACACGAAGCCGCTTTACTTCAGGACATCAACGCCGGGCGCCTCCATCACGGCCTGATCCTGTCCGGTCCCAAAGGCATCGGCAAGGCCACCTTTGCCTATCGTTTGGCCCGTACGCTCCTGAAATATGAGGCCCACGATCCTAACCAAAATTCCATGTTCGCCGATGATATTCCCTCTGAACTGAGCAGTATGGAGATTACCCCCGAAGATCCCGTCTTCCGTCAGGTCGCCTCGCGCGGTCACGCCGACCTCCTGACCGTTGAGCGCGAATATGACGCCGCCAAAGACACGATCAAGGGCGGGGTCAGCGTCGAAGCGATCCGCAAAGTCAATCCCTTCCTGCGCCTCACCGCCTCAAAGGACGGCGGCTGGCGCGTCGTCATCGTCGATGATGCGGACACGATGAACCGCAACGCCCAAAACGCTCTGCTCAAAATCCTTGAAGAACCGCCGGAAAATACGCTACTGATCCTTGTCTGCCACCGCCTCGGCGCGATGATCCCGACCATCCGCTCACGCACCCGTACGCTTTCATTCCATCCGCTGAACAAAGACCATTTCGCCCGGCTCATGCAGACCCAGGGCCACAGGCTCAACCCCGAAAAACTCGACACGCTCTATCATCTGGCCGAAGGCAGCGCCGGAGCAGGACTGAACTATATAGAGCAGGGCGGCCTTGAGACTCTCGATGACATTCTCACACTCTTTGAAAACGCACCGCACTGGCCATGGCCCGAGATCCATAAACTCGCCGACTCTCTGGCCCGTTCGGAACGCGACCAGAGCTATAACAGCTTTGCCACTCTCATGCCGTGGATCTTCGCGCAAATGGTCACCGCCAAGGCGCGGGGGGCTCAAATTGCCTCAACTGCGCTGCATATCGGCGCTGTGGATCGCCTGCATCGGCAATCTTCCCTTGAATCCCTGCTCAAAATCTGTGAAAACTTGAGGGCGCATTTCGACCGCGTCGAACGCTCAAACCTCGATAAACGCCAGGCCGTCCTCGGGGCTTTCCAGATCATTTCTTGACATATAACAAAAAGCTATATAAACGATTCTTCCACACGGAAAGGGATTGGAAATATGCCATTGGATGAACAACTTTCAACTTATGCAAATAAAATTTGCGCTGAAATAAACGAACAGCAGAAAAACGGTCAATGCCCGAAGGCAAAGATATCAACTTACGATATCTTCTCAAACGAAGTTGGACTTAAAGTTGTTTGGGGCAGGGATCATGTCCCGTTTGCTCTCCTTGCCCATCAGGAAAATGGACCGTGGCGTGCCAGATATATAGGCCCTAATCTTAAGACTATAAAGTCCGGTTTTGCAAGTCTTACGCCGGGCGTCGCAAATCAGATGTCTAAAAAATTTATTCAAAGCTTTTCTCATGCGTGCCATGCGCTACGGAATGGCGAAACGCTCCCCATTCTTCAAGTTGGCGAATTGACCGCTAAAGAACCCGCTTAAGGCAAATTTCATATTCCATTCTCCGAAATGCCTGTGCTAAGTTAGGCGCCGCAACATATTAGCCATTTTCGGAAGACGCCAATGACCAAAACGCCATTTTATATCACCACCGCCATTTCTTACGTTAACGGCGTTCCGCATTTGGGCCACGCCTATGAGATCATCCTCACCGATGTCATGGCCCGCTTTCAGCGCCTTGATGGCCGCGAAACCTTTTTCCTGACCGGCACGGATGAGCACGGTGAAAAAGTCGCCAAAACCGCGGAACAGCATGATATGAGCGCCAAAGAATTCGCCGATAAAAACGCCGCCAGCTTCATCAAAATGACCGAAACGCTGAATATCAGCAATGATGACTTCATCCGCACATCACAAGTACGCCACCACAAATCCGTTCAGGCGATCTGGAAAAAACTTCATGATAAAGGCGACATCTATCTCGGTAAATATGAAGGCTGGTACTCCATCCGCGAAGAAGCCTATTTCGCCGAAGACGAGCTGCGCGAAAGCGAAGACGGCGCCAAATTCACGCCCAACGGTACACCCGTTGAATGGGTCGAAGAACCCAGCTATTTCTTTAGGTTATCGGCCTATACTGAGAAACTGCTTGAATATTATGAGGCGCATCCGAAGTTCATTGCCCCCGATGCAAGGCGCAACGAAATCATCTCATTCGTGCGGCAGGAGGGCGGACTGAAGGATCTGTCGATCTCCCGCCACAAAAGCCGCCTCAAATGGGGAATCCCGGTCCCCGGCGATGACGATCACGTCATGTATGTCTGGCTCGACGCCCTGACCAATTATATCACCGGCGTCGGCTACCCGGATGAAAACAGCGAGGCTTTCCAAAAATTCTGGCCTGCCCAATACCACGTGATCGGCAAAGACATCATCCGCTTTCATTGTATTTACTGGCCCGCCTTCCTGATGTCTGCCGATATCGAACTGCCCGAAACCGTCTTCGCCCACGGCTTCATCAACGTGCAGGGCGAAAAAATGTCAAAATCGGTCGGCAATGTCCTCTCTCCCGACGGGCTGGTCGAAACATACGGCCTCGATCAAATCCGCTATTTCCTGATGCGTGAAATCCCTCATGGGCAGGACGGCAATTTCAGCCACGAACAAGCCGTACTGCGCATTAACTCAGACCTCGCCAATGGTCTGGGCAATCTCGCCCAACGTACGCTCTCGATGATTCACAAAAACTGCGATGGCGCCTATCCAAGCCCCGGCGCATTCACCGATGCCGACAAAGCCTTACTGGACAAAGCCTACAGGGCCATGTTGAACGAAACACGCGAGGCCTATAACACCTTTAAAATCCACCGCGCCTTGGAAGCCATTTGGCGCGTCGTGTCTGATGCCAACGCCTATATCGATGAACAGGCCCCATGGACCCTGAAAAAAGAAGACGTAAGCCGCATGAACACCGTGCTGTGCGTGCTCGCCGATGTCATCCGCTGCCTCGCGATTATCGTCCAGCCGGTCGTCCCAGTCTCTGCGAATAAAATGCTCGATCAACTCAAAGTCCCGGACGATCAACGCACCTTCGAACATATCAGCGATGCGTACGCCCTGAAACCGGCCACCGCCATCGACAAACCCGAAGGCATCTTCCCGCGCATCGTGGAAGAGCAGGCTGCTTAATGTGGATCGACTCCCATTGCCATCTGAACCATGAGCGCTTCGACGGCGTCGCCCCGCACGCTTTAGCCGATGAAGCCGTGGAGCAGGGGGTCGATACCATAGTCACGATCTGCTGCCGCATCGCCGATGAATTCCCCCAAATCCTCAAGATCGCCCGTACGCATCCCAATGTCTGGTGCTCAATTGGCACCCATCCGCACGATGCAGGCAAGCCTGAAGAACAGGCCATCACGCTTGAAACGCTTATCGATCTGGCTGGGTCCGATCCCAAGATCGTCGGCATCGGTGAATCCGGCCTCGACTTTTATTACGATTACAGCCCCCGCGATGCGCAGGAAAAAAGCTTTCGCAAACATATCCGCGCCTGCATCGCCACTGATCTGCCGCTCATCGTCCATGCCCGCGACGCCGATGAGCTATGCGCGCAAATCCTGAGAGAAGAGGGGGCTGACGGCAAACTGCGCGGGGTCATGCATTGCTTCAGCTCCGGCCCACAGCTCGCCAAAGCCGCTCTGGATCTTGGTTTTTACATCTCATTTTCCGGCATTATAACCTTTAAAAACGCTCACGAATTGCAAAACATGGCGAAAGACGTACCGCTTGACCGCATTCTCGTCGAAACCGATGCGCCGTTCCTTGCGCCCATTCCATATCGCGGCCAGATCAACCGCCCGGCCTACGTCAAACACACCGGCGAATTCCTCGCAAACTTGCTAGGCCAAGATACGCAAGGTTTTGCAAGCCGTACGTCTGAAAATTTCTACCGTCTCTTTAGCAAAGCGAAACCGGCATGAGCACATCAGAACTCATCATCACCGTCCTGGGCTGCGGCAATTCGACCGGCGTCCCGTCCATCGGCAATTACTGGGGCCAGTGCGACCCGAGCGAACCTAAAAACCGTCGTACGCGGGCCAGCGTCGCCGTTCAAAGCGCCCAAACCACACTGATCGTCGATACCGGCCCTGATTTTCACAACCAGATGAACCGCGAAGATATCCGCAATCTCGATGCTGCGCTGTATACGCATTTCCATGAAGACCACGTCAATGGCATTCATGAATTGCGGGCCTTTAGTTATAGAAATAAAAACCTGACACCGATTTACGCCGATAACGCCACGCTCGCCACCCTCCATGAGCGGTTTAAATTTCTCTTCGAAGGCGGCGGCCTGGAGATTTACCCGCCGGTCATAAAACCCCACACACTGGAATACGGACAAACATACACCATCGGCGACATCACTTTTGACTGCTTTGAGCAAGACCACGGCTCATGCAGCGCGGTCGGCTATCGTTTCGGCGACTTTGGGTATTCCACAGATATTCTGGATCTCAATGAAGCCGCTATAAACGCGCTCAAAGGCATCAAAACCTGGATCGTCGATGGCTGTGGTTACCATCGCAAAAATCCGGTGGCCCACGCCAATCTCAAAACACTTTACCGATTGAACGAACAGATCGGCGCAAAAGAAATCTACCTGACCAGCTTGTCACTACATATGGACTACCAGACATTGCTCTCAGAGCTTCCCGAAGGCTATAAACCGGCTTATGACGGACTGAGGCTCAAATGTACTCTATAGATAGAAACGCCCATTAATTACCATAATATATATTATCACTCTTTAGGGTTAGGATTATCACAGAAATGAACAAACCACCAAACAAGCACCCTATCGAAGATCTCATCGCCGTGATGGCCGCGCTACGCAATCCGGATGGCGGATGCCCGTGGGATTTGCAACAGGACTTCAAATCGATCGCGCCCTACACAATTGAAGAAGCCTACGAAGTCGCCGACGCCATTGAGCGTAATAACATGAACGACCTGCGCGAAGAACTCGGCGATTTGCTACTCCAGCCGATCTATCACGCCCAGATGGCGGACGAAGACAATCTCTTCGATATCAACGATGTGATTAAAGACATCACCGAAAAGATGATTTCCCGCCACCCGCATGTTTTCGGCGATCACAATGCCCAAACTCCCGAAGATGTGAACGCGATATGGGATGAACGCAAAAAGGCTGAAAAGCCGACAAATAATGATAGTGCCCTTGATGGTGTGACCAAAGCCCTGCCAGCCTTGCTCCGCGCCGAAAAGCTGCAGAAAAAAGCCGCGAAAGTCGGCTTTGAATGGCCCGGCCCGCAGCAGGTCCTCGACAAGCTCGAAGAAGAACTCGCTGAAATGCGTGAAGCCTTGGCCACCGGGACTTTAGAGCAAAAAACCGATGAGCTCGGCGATCTGCTCTTTGTGCTGGCCAATCTCGCGCGCATGCTGGGCATCAATCCCGAAACAGCACTTCGAGAGTGCAATAACAAATTTGAAAGGCGTTTCAGAGGGTTAGAAAAAGAACTTAAACTAAAATCTATAGAACTCAAAGACGCATCTTTGGCGCAGATGGAGCAGGAATGGCGCAATCAAAAGCAAAAGGAACGCGGCTGACCCACTCCTGACGACGAGCTTACCACCCCTCAATTTCTGAAAAGGTTCTGTTTTCCGTCATTGCGAGGAAACGGAGTTGACGAAGCAATCCAGAAAAAACAACGGAAACTTCAGGATTCTGGATTGCTTCTCCCGGATCAAGTCCGGGATCGCAATGACGAAATTGAGGAGTGGTGAGGATGACGGGTAAAATATTACACCGGCTTTTCCACGGGTTTATAGCCAAAACGCGTCTTGAACTTATCCCGCTCAGCTTGCCCAATCCGCACCCTGCACGTCACCACAGTTTCGCCTTCATCACGCGCAATGACATCCGCGTGCTCATAAAGCCATGACAACGCCTTACCATCGGCATGCGGAAGTTCATAACGGACCTCACGCCGTTCACCCGCAGTAATCGCGGCAATACGCTCCAGCAAAGCCTCTATCCCCTGCCCCTGCACGGCAGACAGCAACACAAACCGCGCCTCAAACTGCGCCGCGCGTTGTAAATCAGCCAAAACATCCGTATCCAGCGCGTCAATCTTGTTATAGACCTCGAGAATGCGCGGATCGGCCTCATATTCAATCCCCAAATCCTCTAAAATGCCGATGACATCCTCACGCTGCGCCTGATAATCCGGCCGCGACACATCAATCACATGCAAAATCACATCCGCATGCAAGGTCTGTTCAAGCGTCGCGCGAAACGCCGCGATCAAGTGCGTCGGCAAATCCGAGATAAACCCGACCGTATCCGACAAAATGACCTTCTGCCCGTTCGGCAAATCAATCCGCCGCAAAGTCGGGTCCAACGTAGCAAACAACAAATCCTTGGCGAAAATATCGGCACCGCTCAGCGTATTAAACAACGTCGATTTCCCGGCATTGGTATAGCCCACCAGCGCCACCACTGGAAACGGCACCCGTGCGCGCGCCTGTCGCCCCAACTCGCGCGTCCGCTTCACGTCCTCCAGCTCTTTTTTCAGCTTCACAATCCGGTCGCTAATCAGCCGCCGGTCAATCTCAATCTGCGTTTCCCCCGGCCCGCCCATAAACCCGGCCCCACCGCGTTGCCGCTCAAGGTGCGTCCACGAACGCACCAGGCGCGAACGCTGATACTCCAGCGCCGCCAGTTCGACCTGCAAGCGCCCTTCCCGCGTTTGCGCCCGCTCGCCAAAAATTTCCAGAATCAGACCGGTCCGGTCGATCACTTTGACATCCCAAGCCTTTTCAAGGTTGCGCTGCTGCACCGGGGAAAGCGTGTAATTGAAAATCACCACGCTCGGCTCGAGCGCCTCAATGGTTTCGCCAAGCGCCTCACGCTGCCCTTTCCCCAAAAACTGCCCGGCATGAAGGCGCGAAACGTTTAAGGGCTTGAGTTCAAGAATATCCAGATGAATGGCCCGCGCCAGCCCGGCGATCTCATCGCACTGATCCTCAACGCTGCGCGCACGACGACCCTGCTGGACAATCGGATGCACAATAACGCACGTGTCCTGCGGTTTTTCAGATGTAAAATATTCGGAAGATCCCATCCGTAAAGCGGCTCTAAGCGTCCGCTTCGCCTTCTTGGTTCTCGGCGGCGCCATCGCCCTCTTCATCATGCAGCGACAAAGGCCCGCTCGGCATGATCGTCGAAATCGCGTGCTTGTAGACAAGCTGGATATGGGTTTCGCGGCGAAGCAGCAAACTGAAATTGTCAAACCACGTCACAACGCCCTGTAACTTCACCCCGTTGACGAGAAACACGGTCACGGCCATTTTCTCTTTACGAATTTTATTCAGGAAAACATCTTGCACTTGCTGGAATTTCTCGCCCATTGTATTGCCGTTTCTCTAGGTTTTTATCGATAAGATTTATTCATTACCTACTTTTTTAGAGCCTTTACGTCATATTGCAACAAAAATTCACGTAAAAAATCACAATTCTGCTTATGCAGGTGCACATCATATTTTTCTAATAAATCCGCCGCTTCCGCGTCATTTGCGATAAGAATAGTTTTGCACCCAACCGCATTCGCGCAGCCCAAATCATTTTCCGTATCGCCGACCAGCCACACAGACTCAAGATCGCTATTCACCCCGGCCCGCTCAATCGCCAGATGCAATGGCGCCGGAGACGGCTTATCCGCTTCCGCCTCCCCTGCTCCCACCACGCTAATAAAGAAATCACCCCAGTCGTAATTGATGATTTCCTGCTCAACGAGATCTTTTTTCTTATTCGTCACAACCCCGCACGGTACACCCATATCGTAAAGTGTCTTAAGCAACGCCTGCGCACCCTTAACAGGCTTCAAGCCCTCTTTATGATGCGCCATCACATACGACTCAAAATGTCCCTTTGCCGCATCAACATTCTCGGACCCATACAACTCCGCATAAAGCTGCTCACGCGGCTGCCCGAAATAGCCCCTGAAGTCCTCAAGCGTAAACGGCGCGATACCAAGCTGCCCGCGCGTATGATTGTGCGCGGCATGCAGAAAAGCAAAGCTGTCGACCAGCGTCCCGTCCCAATCGAAAAACACCGCCTCCGGGCGTTGCAGTTCATACCCCATAGCTCATAACCTCAATCTTTTGCAAATCAATCGTACGCCCGTAAAAATCCGAAGCTTTGTGCGCGTAATTCGGTGTCAGGTCGGTCACCAAAAACTCCGCTTCACCCTTGCGCCCGATGACACGATCGATCTCCGGATGACGCATCAAATAATCGGCTAACTTTTCAGGCAAAATCTCATCCTGCGCAATCACCGTTAAATCATAACGCTCACGAATAAGATCCTTCAAACAGCTATAATGTGTGCAACTCAAAACAAGCGCCTCTATCCCCTGCTCTTTCAACGGCAGGATATAATGATCCAGAACATCTTCCATCCACGCCATCCCGTCATCTTCGATCAACGGCACCAGCAGCGGCGTATTCACCTGTAAAATTTCGATTGCCGGATTAATTTTTTGTAACTCCTCCCGATAGACATTTGAATGCACGGTATAGTTTGTCCCGATCAGCCCGATCCGACTGTAACCATGCTCCAAAGCAGATTCAATGGTCGGCACCACCACGCCCAGAATGCGCCGCTCGGGATAAGCCTGCGGCAAATAGCCCTGCTGCAATTTACGCAACGCCGAAGCGCTCGCCGTATTACACGCCATTATAATCAGCCGACAATCTTTTTCGGAAAATAGATACTCGATACAAGCCCGGGTGTACGCGTATATGGCTTTCTCGGAACGCTTGCCGTAAGGCACATGCAATGTATCGCCCAGATAAACCATGTCCAAATCCGGCAAAGCCCCGCGCAAAGCCTTGGCGATCATAATACCGCCGAGCCCGGAATCGAATATCCCCAATTTCATATTTTGCCCAGCCATAAAGCCCTAGAACAGATCAACCTGCACCGAGAACATTTTCTCAACACCCTGAGCCTGAGCTCGTGAAGCCAGAATAATCACATCATCCCCGGCGCGAATGGTAAAGCTCGGCCCCGGCATAATAAATTCGTCATCACGGATAATCCCGCCAACAACAACCTCATGCGGCAGGTTAAGGTCCTCTACGGTAGAATTCACAATCGATGAAGTTTCAGAAACTTCCGCTTCAATCACTTCGGCAAACCCGTCGCGAATATTATACAACCCCTTCACCCGCCCGCGCCGTACGTGTTGCATAATATTGGCTACAATAATCGAACGCGGCGAGACCATCGCATCCACACCCAGCGGCCCGACCAAAGGATAGTAAGCCTCATTATTCACCAGCGTAATCGCGCGCTCACAGCCATATTGCTTGGCCAGCAACGAGCCTAGAATATTGCTTTCATCATCATTAGTCACCGCGACCAGCGTTTCGGCATTGCCGACTGAAGCTTCCTCAAGAATATCCTTATCCAGAGAGCTTCCATTCAGGATAATCGTATTTTCAAGGTTCTCGCTCAAAAATTCAGCCTGCCTCTGATCTCGCTCTATAATTTTAATATGCACACTCTTTGAACGTGTTTGAATAAGCTTCGCCAGCGTTGTGCCGATACTCCCGCCCCCGGCAATAACAATTTTTCGCGCTTCGTCTTCTTCATGCCCAAACGCCGTCATCACCCGTTTAAGATGCTTGGTATCGACAATAAAGAACACCTCATCCCCGACCTCCAATTGATCTGTTTCATCGGGAATAATCGGCTTGTTACGCCGTAAAATCGCCAACACGCGGAACGACAGGTCCGGAAACAAATTGTGAAGCTGGCTAAGCGGCGTATTCACCACCGGGCAATCCTCCTCGCAAATCACCCCGATCATATGCGCCAGCCCGTCGGCGACAATATTCACAAACGTCGTCCCCGGCACCGCAAGCCGCTGATAAATATCCTTGGCCACAATCACTTCCGGAGAAATGATCACATCAATCGGCATATGCGCCCGGGAAAACAAATTCGACCATTCCGGCTGCAAATAGGCTTGCTCCCGCACCCGTGCAATTTTTTTCGGAATGCCGAACAGCGAATGCCCGATCTGACAGGCCACCATATTGACCTCATCGGACTGCGTCACAGCAACGATCAAGTCCGCATCATTCGCCCCGGCCGCTTTCAAAACGTCCGGGTTCGAGGCATGCCCCAAAATCGCGTTCACATCCAGTTCGTCATTAATATGCGCAATAAGGTCCCGGCGTAAATCAACGACCGTAACATCGTTTTCTTCCTTGGAAAGATATTCAGCGATACTGTACCCGACCTGTCCGGCACCACAAATAATGGCTCTCATTGCGCTATGCTCGCTTTCTTTTGGCTACAGAATCAGAAAGCTCATCAACCTGATCCTGAGGAGTTTCTGACTGTATTTGTAAAGATTTGAGCTTACGATGCAAGGCCGAACGTTCCATCCCGACAAATTGCGCCGTTTTCGAAATATTTCCGTCAAAACGCGCCACCTGCGCCAAAAGATATTCCCTCTCGAATTCTTCGCGTGCCTCACGCAATCCCATTTCCAGATAAACATCCTGTGTGCCGCTGCCCTCTCTCTGCACCGCGCCGTTTACTGGTTTTCCGGTAACCTCTGGAGGCAACTGGCTTACGCCAAATAACTCATCGCCATCCTGCCCGCCATGCATAATGCACACCCACTCGATCACATTTTTAAGCTGCCGCACATTCCCCGGCCAGTCGTAGGCCTTTAAAGCATTCAAAGCCGCACTGGTAAAGCCGCGCGGCCCATGGCCCAGCAATTGCAACTGCTCGGCTAGAAACACGTCCGTCAACGCCGAAATATCCTCGCGCCTTGCCCGCAAAGGCGGCGTATCGATTTGCACCACGTTCAACCGATAATAAAGGTCCTCGCGAAACGCGCCGTCTTGAATCGCCTGCTCCAGATCGCGATTGGTCGTAGCCAGAATGCGGACATCCGTTTCAATCCGTTTATGTCCGCCAATTCGCTGAAAACTCTGTTCCTGCAATGTATGGACAATCTTGCCCTGAGTTTCCATGGGCATATCTGAAATCTCATCCAGCAACAAAGTCCCGCCGTGAGCCTGCTCCAGAATGCCGATATGCTCGGCTTCGCCATTCACCCCGGCTTCATTGCCGAACAACTCAATTTCCAGCCGATCGGAACGCAAGGTCGCACAATTCAAGACCATAAAAGGCTCATGGGCACGTTGCGAATGGCTATGAACCAACCGTGCAATCACCCCCTTGCCCGTACCGGCCTCGCCTTGAATCAATATCCGGCTGTTGCTGGGAGCCGCTCGCTCAATCAATTGACGGATATTCTGCACCGCCGACGATTTCCCAATCAAATCATCGGCCTGCCCGAACGTGCGTTTTCTCAAACTGGCGTTTTCCCGCCGCAGTTGCGCTGTCTCCAGGGCCCGCGCAATCATCATCAACAGGCGGTCCGACTTGAACGGCTTTTCAATGAAGTCATACGCCCCGTCTTTAATCGCGCTCACCGCCGTTTCAATCGTCCCGTGACCACTGATCATCACAAACGGCAAATCGGGATATTCAGCCTTAATCTTACGCAGCACCTCAAGCCCGTCATCTTTGCTCCCCTGCAACCAGATATCCAATACGACCAATGCCGGCACCTTCTCCGCCACGGACGCATACGCCTGCTCAGCCCCTCCAGCCTCACGCGTCGCATAGCCCTCATCCTCCAGAATGCCCTGAATCAGGCTGCGAATATCCGCTTCGTCATCAACAATGAGAATATCAGAACTCATAAACGTCCTTTAAAAACAAAAAACTAAGCCGCCTCATCACGGACGCTTTCACCATGCGCTGCCGACAACACCAGCACCGCCGTCGCGCCGCCCAGATCGCGCCATCCATCATAAGCTTTCAACCACTGCGGCACACCTAGAATAACTCGCCCATTGTGGTCTTCCATAATCTTTTTCACAATAGCCAGTCCCAATCCTGTCCCTTTTTGCTTGTGTGTGACATAGGGCTCGGTGAGACTCCCACGCTCCTCACCTTCCGGAAAGCCCGCCCCGTTATCGCTCACGGCGACAAAAATTTCATCCTCATGCCGTCCGGTAAAAATTGCGATCCGCCCCTTTTCATCACGCCGATTTTCCACCTGACCTTGAATGGAATCGAGCGCGTTTTGCACCAGATTGTTAATCGCCTGACGAATTTGCTGAGCATCCAGATTACCGCTTAACACCTCGCCCTCGCGCTCATCCTGAACAAATTCAATCTTCACATCACTATGGGCCTGCTTGTGCAGACTGACCACATCCCGCACCTGTTCTTGCACGTCTTCAATATGCATGACCGGCTCAGGCATCCGGGCAAAAGATGAAAATTCATTGACCATCCGCCCGATATCCTCGACATGGCGGATAATGGTCTCGGTACACCGTTTAAAGGTTTCAGGATCATCCTCAATCTGCTTGAGATAGCGCCGATTCAAACGCTCAGCCGAAAGCTGTATCGGCGTCAGCGGGTTCTTGATCTCATGAGCAATCCGCCGCGCCACATCCGCCCACGCTGCCTTACGCTGCGCCGATTGCAGCTCTGTAATGTCATCAAAGGTCAAAATGACCCCGGTTTCCTGATCCCCGATCCACTCAATTGCAACCCGAACCAGAAATGTCCGGCGCAACTCATCCTGACGCAGCAACGGAATTTCGCCTTGCGTAATCTTTTCCGGCTGCCCATGTGCCTCCTCCAGCAGGTTGGAAAGTTCAGGAATAATCTTCGTAATGTTTTTTCCGCTCACATCCTCCAACGCCAGACCCAACAAATCGCATGCCGAAACATTTGCCACACTGACCAAACCTTTTTCATCCAGAGCGATCACGCCTGATGAAACCCCGGTCAGCACAGTTTCGGTAAAATGCCGCCGCCGGTCGAGCTGCCGGTTAGCCTGCAACAATTCATTTTGCTGCTCCTGCAAACGGCGCGTCATCCGGTTAAAACTCTGCGCCAGATAGTCGAATTCCTGAATGCCTTTAATCGGCGGCACCTGCGCCGACAAATCCCCGGCTCGCACACTGTCCGCCGTCGTAATCATCGTGCTGATCGGCTGCACCAGTTGACGCGCCAGCAGCAGACCAAACCAGATCGCACTCATCAGCAAGATCAAACCGACAACCGCAAAGATCAATCCCATCGTCACCTGCAAATCGGACAAGCGCTCCTGCAAAGTCGCATAATCTTGCGTCGCCTGTTTGGTCGCCGCCAAATGTGACAAAACCTGCGGGTCGATCATTCGTCCGACAAACAGATACGCATTGGAAAAATTATCCAGCTTCACTAAGGCCCGCACCCGGTCCTCATTGCCGCCGGTCATAATCACGACCTCGCCACTATCCGCCCCCTCCATCGCATAAAGCGGAATATCCTCAAATTCGAGTGAAAAAGTCAGGCCGCTGCGCGCCAGCACCCGGCCCGCATCGTCAAAAATAATCGCCTCGGACAAATCCCTGAGCAACGAATGCGTTTGCATCACTTGGTCAAAGGCCTGCTCGTTCAACAGCAACATCCCCGCCTCACGGTTCAAATCATTCGCCATCGCCAGCGTATCGGCGCGGATCGTCTGCCTATGCTCTTTCAAATATGCCTCAGCCACCGCCTGTGACTCATTCACCGCCGTACTGACGCGTTCGCTAAACCACGTATGAACGCCGTAATAGAAAAACACCGCCGAAAACACGGTCATGATAATCACCGGCGCCGCCGCCAGAATACTGAAGATATAGACCAGCCGCACATGAAGATGAGAACCGGTCAGCCCTCGTTTGTGACTGCGCCAGACCCCGACCAGACGTTTGGCGATAAACCCTACCAAAACAAGAAGCAGCACCAGATCAAGATTAAGCAACCAGATCACAGATCTTGGACCATTCCCAAACGGCGGCATTTCGCGAAACGCGGCATAAGTCGCCGCACCGCTGGCAATCGATGCCAACACCAGCAGGATCACCGCAATATCCTGATAATTCTGAGGCCGCAGCCCCTTATGTTCCCGAAATTGCTTGTGCATCATTGCAAACATGGATAGATTCATAGTCCTCAATTCCACGACAATCAAGGATTTTGAAGCTTTTACCCGTGTTCAGTTCGTCACAAGATTGCAATACTCTCCCCCGCTTTCATGTCCTGATTGCCGCCGCAGGAAGCGGCTCACGTTTCGGCAACAAAACACCAAAACAATATCTTCATGTCGCTGGAAAACCCCTGCTGCGCCACAGCATTGACACCTTTTTATCCATGCCGACTTGCGCCAGCCTGCACGTCATTATCGATCCAAGCGATGCAGATTTGTATCATGACGCAGTTCAGGGATTAAACCTCCCCGGTGCAATTGCCGGATCAAACACAAGAAATAAAAGTATATTCAATGGATTAAAAACAATTCCTAAACTTAAAAGTGAGGATTTAATTCTAATCCACGATGCCGCCCGTCCCTGTATAAACGCTGAAGATATCGCCAGTTTGCTCATGGCCATGCAAGCCGAGCGCGCCGCCACCCTCGCCACACAAGTCAGCGCCACACTTAGACGTTCGAAGCAGGACGACCTGGCTGCGGAGCAGGTTTCACGCGATGATCTTTGGATTATACAAACCCCGCAGGCCTTTCTCTTCGGCGATCTTCTTGAGGCGCACGAAAAAGCGCCCCGATCTCAAGACGCCACCGACGACACCGCCCTTGTCAGCGCCCTGGGAATCCCGGTAAAACTGGTAGAAGGTGCCGCCAGCAATATCAAAATCACCCACCCGCAGGATCTCATAATGGCCGAAAAACTCCTGAATCCTCCCACAATCACCCTGACCGGTCAGGGCTTTGATGTTCATGCTTTTGCCCCGGATAAACCCGGCCCTGTCCGTATCGGCGGCATCGACATTTCCCATGATCGTGCGCTCAAAGGCCATTCCGATGCCGACGTTGCCTTGCACGCCCTGACCGACGCCATCCTCGGCAGCCTCGGCCAAGGGGATATCGGCCGCCATTTTCCACCGTCGGACAACAGATTTAAAAACATGAACAGCGCTATTTTCCTCAAAAAGGCTCTGGACCTGCTAAAGGATCAAAATGCCACGCTGAATAATATTGACCTGACCATCATCTGCGAAGCCCCGAAAATCGGTCCGCATGAACCGCGAATGCGACAACGTCTTGCAGAACTCACCGGCTTGCCGCCCGCCCGCATCAATATCAAAGCCACCACGACGGAAGGCCTCGGCTTCACCGGGCGCAGGGAAGGCATCGCCGCTCAGGCTATCGTCTCCGTTTCAGTGCAGGATGCCGCATGAGTGACGAACATCCAAGACTCGACCTTAAACAACCCTATGTCTGGCTTGCCACATGGTTTGGCTGCGGCCTCATCAAACACGCCCCCGGCACATGGGGCTCTCTCGGCGCCCTGCCCTTCGGCATTATCCTCTATACCCTTTCCGGCCTTTGGGGCCTGACCCTTGGCATCCTCCTCGTCAGCCTGATCGGATACTGGGCCAGCGCCCGCTTTGAAAAGGCCAGCGCCACGCACGACAATAAAATGATCGTCATCGACGAAGTCGCCGGGCAATGGATCGCGCTGTTCCCCGCTTTCTTTTACTGGAACCTTAATCCCGTCGCCATCGCCGCCGCCTTTTTGCTTTTCCGCCTGTTTGATGTGACAAAACCCTGGCCGATCTCGTATATTGATAAACAGATCGGCGGCGCACTCGGCGTTATGCTCGATGATAGTCTGGCCGGCATCGCCGCCGCCCTTTGCTTGATAGGAGCGTTCCATGCAGGACTTGGTTGAAAAACTCACAATGCTTCTTAAGAGCAAAAATATGAAGTTGGTCACCGCCGAATCCTGCACAGGTGGTCTACTCGGCGCAACCCTGACCCATCGCCCCGGCGCTTCCGAAGTCTACGAGCGCGGCTTCATCACCTATTCCAACGCCGCCAAACACGAACTGCTCGGCGTTCCCAATGATATGCTGGAAAAATTTGGCGCGGTCAGCGCCGAAACCGCTCAGGCCATGGCCCAAGGCGCATTAAAAAACAGCTCCGCCGATCTCGCCGTCTCCATCACCGGCATCGCCGGACCGGACGGCGGCTCGGAAGCCAAACCCGTCGGCCTCGTCTTTTTCGGCTATGCGCTCAAGGGCGGCTCGGCCGGAAGCCTCGAACATCGCTTCGAAGGCAACCGGGAAAAAATCCAGAGCACGGCCACCGTTACCGCCCTCAAGCACCTCATCAGCGTGTTGGAACAACCCGCATGAATAAAACCGTTCTCGTTTCCGGCTGCGATTCAAATTATTTTCCGCTTCTGCTGGAATGGCTGCATTCCGTCCGCCGTTTTGAACAGTCAAAAATATACGATATCTGCATTCTGGATGCAGGTTTAAAGCCTGAACAGATCGAACGCCTGAAACCGCACGTGCAATCCATCGCAAACCCTGAATGGCCGGTCAAATTGCCCGATTACAAAATCAAGGGCGAATATCTCAAAGCCTGCGTCTGTCGCCCGTTCCTGCCGCAAATTTTTCCCGGCTACGACACCTATATCTGGATGGACGCCGACACATGGATTCAGGACTGGCGCGCCATTGAACTCTTCGAACGAGGCGCCGCCAAAGGCAAAATCACGCTCACCGCGCAAGTCGATCGCGCCTACCCCAAAGGCGGCGCACGGGTCAAATGGCTCGGCCGCTGGCCGTGGAAAGTTCGCGGTTTTTACTTCTCCAACGCCCTGCGCGCCTTTGATTTCAAAACCGCGCGTGATCTGCTGTCCTACCATGTCCTGCTCGCCGGGATGTTTGCCCTTAGAGCCGACGCTCCGCACTGGCCGCGCTGGCAGGAACTCGTCAAAACCGCGATGACCAAGGGGAAAGTCTTCACCGCCGAACAACTCTGCCTCGGAAAAATGTGCTATCAGGAAGGCTTCGGCTACGAAATCCTTCCCGGCTACACTCACTGGCTCTGCGAATTCAAACCGCTCTGGAACCCGCAAACCCAAACCTTCGTCGAACTCTTCATCCCTCATGAACCCATTGGCGTCCTGCACATTTCCGGATTTGATGAAATGCGCGTTGACCGTCGCGTCACCACCGACTTTCAAACCACAGACGGTCAAACGATAGAATACACCTACCGCTACCCCTATTTCGACGGTGAAAAAGATCAGGAAATAACAACATCTCCATAGCTGTCATCCCGACCGAGTGTGAACGAGCGGAGGGATCTTCAACCCGTCAAGAATTACAAGATCCCTCGACTTCGCTCGGGATGACATCGGTGCTGTAGACTTCGCATGCGCGCTGCTCGAACGCATCGACCATCCGGCGAATAACTTCTTCAAAAAATACTTTAGCTAAACTTTGTAAGGCAATGTTTTTAAATTCAAATTCAACACTGAAGTCAATCAAGCATGACCCATCTGGCTTACGAATGAACCGCCAATGGTTCTTCAGATGCTTCAACGGCCCGCGCACATACTCGATATCAATCGCCCCCGGCGTATCTTGAGTAGGCGCAGAAACCATCACCTTCGATGAAAACTTCTCACGCAACATCTTATACCCGACCACCAGATCGGCATAAAATACAGACTCACTCTCGCGGCTGTTGATCCGGCTCGCAACGCACCACGGCAAAAATTCTGCATACTTGTCCACCCCGGCCACCAGCGCATACATTTGCTCCGGCGTATAAGGAAGAACCTTTTTTTCGATATGAGTGAGCACTGATTTTGCCCCTTGCGTTTATTCCGCCGCTTGCTTGGCCAGTTGCGCCTCACGCGCCGCTTTCAGCTTGGCGAAATCATCCCCGGCGTGATGCGAGGACCGGGTCAGCGGCGAAGCCGAAATCATCAAAAACCCTTTACGCCCCGCCAACTTGGTCAGATCTTCAAACTCTTCCGGGCTCCACCATTTCATCACCGGCGCATGTTTCGGCGTCGGCTGCAGATATTGCCCGATCGTAATAAAATCAATGTCGGCGGCGCGCATATCATCCATCATCTGGCTGATTTCCTCCATCGTCTCGCCCAGCCCAACCATCAGGCCGGACTTGGTAAAAATCGACGGATCGACATCCTTGACCCGCTGCAACATACGTAAAGACCTGAAATAGCGCGCCCCGGACGAATGGTGGGGTGCAGCCGCGCCACTGTTTCAATATTGTGGTTAAACACATCCGGCCGCGATCCGATAACCGTATCCCAATCACTCTGATTGCCGCCAAAATCACCGGGGAAGATCTCCACGGTCGTTTCCGGGCTTTTCAACCGAATGCCCTGCACGGTTTTGACGAAATGCTCCGCCCCGCCATCGGGCAAATCATCGCGGTCCACCGCCGTCACCACCACATGCTTGAGCCCCATCTGCTTCACCGCCACCCCAATGCGCAACGGCTCAAGAGGATCAAGCGCACCGGGTTTGCCGGTCGCCACATTACAAAATGCACAGGCCCGCGTACACACCTCGCCCATAATCATGAAGGCCGCATGTTTATGCTGCCAGCACTCCCCGACATTCGGACACCCTGCCTCCTCACACACAGTATTAAGTTTTTGCTTGCGCACGATATCCTTGGTTTCGCCGTAAACCTTGCCCTGCGGCGCCTTCACACGCAGCCAGTCCGGCTTTCGTCCCGCAGGACGATCCGGGTTTTTCTGCTTTTCAGGATGCCGCTTGGCTTTATCGAGAAGTTTAGGATTATAGGTCATTTATTTTCTCTAACCCTAAAGAAACTATAGATACTCCGCTTAAAAAATTAAAAAATGACAACGTTAACAAAAACGTTATTAACATTGGAAAGATATACGAAATAAATATTGAGACATAATCTTCAGGAATTTTTCCTTTGTAATGTGATTTTATAGACAACCCAACCATGAAAATTAATTTCCACAATATAAAGAATACTAGCGCATTCCTGAAACCTAAACTAAAGTTCTCCAGGCCTGAATTAATGTAGCCTAGGTAAATTTTTTTATCTAAGAGAGTTCCTAGTAGTCCTAGTAAGGCTATAGTTGCACTTCCATTAATCAGAATAAGCGTTTTGCCTAAAGTGCTCATCGCTTCATCTAATTTTGAAAAATAATCGTCTTCGCCCATATCTAAAATGAACAACCTCCTTTTGCGCCCCCAGCGAAACGGACTTAAACCCCGTACGGAACATAAACATCCGCCTCATCGCCGTTAAAATCCTTGATATTGCGCGTCACCAAGACGCCCTTTCCCACGCGGGCCGTAGCGTAAATCATCAAATCGGGCAATTTGACGCGGCTTTTTTGGCGCAGCCGCGCCGCTTCCCTGCAAATCGCCATATCCGTCTGCACCACCTCGAACAAAGCGCTGATCACTTTATCCACGGCGGCTTCCTGCTCCGGCGTTTTCAGCCCGGCCATAAATTCAATATAGACCACGGCCGGAAGCTTCAAATCCGTAAAACGCTCAAGCGCCGCCTTGGCGGGCGGATGACCACCGAAATAATCAATCAGAATATTGGTATCGATATATCCGGTGGTCATGGGCCTGTTTACTTTTTGTCAGAGGGTTCAACCGGTTGGGGCGCGCCATGCTTGAAATCCAGCTCAGCGCTATCATGCAGAGAATCAGAATGCCCCTGACGCCGGGAGATGTCCGCATCACGATCGGCCCATTCGGAACGCATTTTGTCCTGCCAGGCCAGCCCGTCCAGCCCGTCGAACACATCCGGAGAGTCCTTCAGGAGGCCGAAATATTGATCCAGCATATCGGCGGATTTGTTCTTTTCAGCCTCAAGATAGCCGGAAACGGCCCTGCGCACCAGTTCAGCGCGAGAAACATTTTCTTTTTGTCCCAGCACATCCAGCAATTTTACATCTTTTTCAGGCAAATCCACGATTGTTCGCATAACAGCCTCCTATACGTTATAGTATATATGATAACGTTATCATTCATCGTTGTCAACAACATATATCACCCATCAAAAATGCACCGCCCTTCCATATGCGTCCAACACACTTTCATGCATCATTTCTGACAATGTCGGATGTGGGAAAATGGTATGCATGAACTCGGCCTCGGTGAGCTCTGCACTTTTACCGATGACATAACCCTGAATCATCTCGGTCACTTCCGCGCCGATCATATGCGCACCGAGCAATTCGCCCGTTTTTTCATCAAACACGGTTTTCACAAGCCCCTCGGGCTCGCCAAGCGCAATCGCCTTACCGTTGCCCATAAACGGGAAGCGGCCAACTTTAACCTTATAGCCCTTTTCTTTCGCCGCCGCCTCGGTCAAACCGACACTAGCCACCTGCGGATGACAATAAGTACAGCCCGGAATGTTAGACTTATCCATCGGGTGTACGTCTTTTTCGCCGACGATCTTCTCGGCGCAAATGATCCCCTCATGCGACGCTTTATGCGCCAGCCATGGAGCACCCGTGACATCGCCAATCGCATACCACCCGGCTCATCGGTTTTGAGATACCCGTCAGTGACAATATGCCCGCGATCCAGCTTGACCTTGGTTTTCTCCAGCCCTAGATCCTCGGTATTGGCGACAATGCCCACCGCCGAAATCACGCGGTCAAACTTGAGCTTTTCAACCTTCCCGTCCTTGCCTTCAATATGCGCAGTGACTTCGTCCTTGCCTTTATCCAACTTAGAAACCTTGGCGTTCTTGATGATTTTCATCCCCTGTTTAGTCAGCGCCTTTTCCAGCATGGCGGAAATCTCCGCATCCTCAACAGGCACAATGCGATCCATCATTTCAACAACAGTGACTTCCGCACCAAGCGTTTTAAAGAATGAAGCAAATTCAATCCCGATCGCGCCAGAGCCGATCACCAGCAGCTTTTTCGGCATCGTATCGGGCACAAGCGCCTCCTTATACGTCCAGACAAACTTGCCATCCGGCTCTAAACCGGGCAAAATCCGCGCCCGCGCACCCGTGGCGATAATGATATGCTTACCCGTAAGCTTATCTTTACCGTTCACGGAAACGACGCCTTTGCCCTCCAGCTTACCGAAACCATCAAACACCGTGACTTTGTTCTTCTTCAGCAAATGCCCGATCCCGCCGGAAAGCTGCTTTGCCACCCCGCGCGAACGCTCAACTATTTTCTGAAGATCAAACTCCAAGCCTTTGACTTTAAGCCCAAAAGACTCGGCGTTATGAGCCAGATGATATACCTCGCTGCACCGCAGCAGCGCCTTTGTCGGGATGCATCCCCAATTCAGGCAAATCCCGCCCAGATGATTGGCCTCCACCACCGCCACCTTCATCTTGAGCTGCGCCGCCCGAATAGCCGCCACGTATCCGCCCGGCCCGCCGCCAATCACAATCACATCAAAATTCTTATCGCTCATTCGCTCTCACCAAAAACATCGTCTAAAAACTGCCCGACATGCGCAATATTGTCCGAACGCAAAGGTTCTTCGGGAAATTGCGCAAACGCCGCATCCGGCCCAAACAACATCAACGGCTTTTCATACATCAACCCCAAAGACACCTCGTTCCGCGTACCGTGCGAACCGGGCAGAATAATCAAGGCCTTGGAGCTCATCACGTTGACCAGATTGCGGCTGTAAGGCATCGCATCGCTCTGCGCCTTGGCGCTTAAAGGGGTAATAATCGGAATATCGATATAGGTATTGGGAAATTCCTCTTTCGAGAGCTCCTCGCCCTTGTAATCCACCGCCGGACGAATGCCAAGGGCCACCCCCGCGCGATTTTCGACACTTTGGAACGCCTTGCAAACCGCGCTCATCACGCCGCCGCCCGCACCGGTCATAAGGTGATAACCCCGCCGGGCCAGCAATTCACCGACAGGCCGCGCATACTCCTCCCACGGCTCGTCATGCGAGCCCATCACACCAACAATCGGTTTACGTTCAATCATAGCCTTCTCTCCCTTACACCAGCATGCTCACCGGGTTTTCGATATACTGCTTGAAAACTTGCAGCCACTGCGCCCCGACAGCCCCGTCCACAGAGCGGTGATCGGTCGAAAGCGTCACACACATCACCGTTTGAATCTTAATCTCACCATTCACCACGCGCGGCATCTGCTCGCCCGCGCCCACCGCCAGAATGCAGCTTTGCGGCGGATTAAGAATAGCGGCAAATTCTTTCACACCGAACATCCCGAGATTGGAAATCGTGAACGATCCACCCTGAAATTCCTCCGGCGCCAGCTTACCGTCCCGGGCCCGGCCCGCCAATTCCTTAACCTCATCGGAAATCGCGCGCAACCCTTTTGTCTCCGCCGCCTTGACAATCGGCGTAATCAAGCCATTGGGCGTTGCCACCGCCACCGAGATATCCGAAGACAGATATTGATGGATCGCCTCATCGCTCCAACTCACATTCGCCGCCGGATAGGCCTTCAGCGCCATCGCCGCCGCCTTGACGATAAAATCGTTCACCGACAGCTTAAACTCTCCATTCGTCTTGTCGTTCAGCTCCTTACGCGCGGCCAGCAAATTATCCAGCGCGCATTCGACGCTCAGATAGAAATGCGGCACCTCTTGCTTGGATTCTGTCAAACGCTTGGCTGTAACCTTCTTGATATTATTGTTGGGAATTTCGCGATAGGCCATGCCGTAGATGTTCGTTGCAAGGTTGGGGGCGCAAGGCACAAGAGGCTCTTGTACCTTGAAACTTGTACCTTGTACCTTCTCAACATCACTTTTCACAATCCGCCCCCGCGGGCCAGAGCCTTTCAACGTAGAAAGATCAATCCCCTTATCCGTCGCAATCCGCTTGGCAAGGGGAGAAGCGAAAATGCGCGCGCTATCATTCGTGACAAGGTCATTGCGAGGAGCGCTTGCGCAACGTGGCAATCTATCTTCTTCATTCGTTTGTCCCTTAGACTGGATTGCTTCGCTCTTTTCATTCGCTCGCAATGACGAGGAGTCAATATCCTCCGCGCTCTCACCCTCTTCCAGCAACACCGCAATCACATCATTCACCGGCACATTTTCCGTCCCTTCGGCGACGAGGATCTTGCCCAACACACCCTCATCAACCGCTTCGACTTCCATCGTCGCCTTGTCGGTCTCGATCTCGGCAATAACATCCCCGGCCTCGACCGTATCGCCTTCGGCCTTTAACCATTTGGCCAAAGTCCCATCGGTCATCGTGGGTGATAAAGCAGGCATTGTAACATTAATAGACATCGAACCTCTCTCAACGAATAAAATTATAACAATTGTGCACTAAAACATATTTTATGTTGCATAAAGCAAATCAGTTTTGTATTTTCCCAAATATCATTAACATAACGAAAGCTGAGTAACCATGCCTCGTAAGCGACCCATATACACCATGATTCAACCCGGTGTTCGTGCCGACGACATTGAAGAAAAAGTAACGCTTAGAGCCATTGCGAACGGACGATTCACGAATGTAACGGCTAATGTAAGACCGACTTTTGCTCACGAAGCGCCCAAAGGATACGTTTTGAAAAACCCGGATAAGGCCCTGAAAGAGTTCCATGCTTCGGAACAATTGGCTGCAAACGGCGGAATAAAATAACGTCATTTATAACAAACCTTCCTTGCCGCATGCACAATCTCATCAACCTGCGGCAGGGCCAAGGCCTCTAAATTCGCCGCATAGGGCAACGGCACATCCGCCGCCGCCACGCGCGCGAGCGGTGCATCAAGATAATCAAACGCATGCTCACCGATCAACGCGGCAATCTCCGCGCCGATCCCGGCAAACGGCCAACCTTCTTCACAGGTGACAATCCGGTTGGTCTTTTTCACGCTTTCCAAAATCGTATAACGATCCAGCGGGCGAATAGTCCGCAAATTGATCACTTCCGCGTCAATCCCCTGCTCCGCCAGCTTCTCCGCCGCCTGCAAAGCCTTACCAACCATGATCGAAAACGCCACGATCGTCACATCCGAACCGCTACGCTCAATCTTCGCCCGGCCCAAAGGAATCACAAACTCATCGCTCGTCGGCACACTGTGCGTTTCCCCGTACAGCAATTCATTCTCAAGGATCAGCACAGGGTTCGGATCACGAATAGCCGCCTTCATCAGGCCCTTGGCATCCGCCCCCGACCATGGTGAAACCACCTTCAGCCCCGGCACATGCGCATACCAACTCGCATAACATTGCGAGTGCTGCGCCGCCACCCGGCTTGCCGCACCGTTTGGCCCGCGAAACACAATCGGACAGCCCAATTGCCCACCGGCCATATACAGCGTCTTCCCGGCCGAGTTAATAATATGGTCAATCGCCTGCATGCCAAAGTTCCAGGTCATGAACTCAACAATCGGCTTCAAGCCGTTCATCGCTGATCCCACAGCCATCCCGGCAAACCCATGCTCGGTAATCGGCGTATCAATCACGCGTTTCGCGCCAAATTCATCGAGCAAACCTTGCGAAACCTTATACGCGCCCTGATATTCGGCAACTTCCTCACCCATCAGGTACACAGTTTCATCGGCGCGCATTTCCTCGGCCATCGCATCACGCAAGGCCTCACGCACCGTCATATCCTGCATTTCATTGAAGGCCTCCTCATCAAACGGAGGCGGCTCCAGCACGGCACCCTGCGCATAGAGAATATCGCGATTTTCAATGACAGCACCTGCGGGCTGCGCAGACGGTGAACGGTGTACAGTGAACGGCTCTTCTGTAACCGGCTTGTCTGCAGAGGCGGGGACACTGTCCACCGTCAACTGTTCACTGTCAACCTCCTCATCGTCACCGATGAGGACCGCAATCACATCGTTAACCGCCACGCCTTGCGTGCCTTCCGGCACCACAATCTTGCCGATCACGCCTTCATCAACCGCCTCAACCTCCATGGTCGCCTTGTCGGTCTCGATCTCGGCAATCACGTCGCCAGCCTCAACCTTATCGCCCTCGGACTTCAGCCACTTGGCCAAATTCCCTTCCGTCATCGTCGGTGATAATGCGGGCATTAAAATATTCGTTGGCATCGTTTTATGACCTCATTTTCTTCTCAAAACACTTTTGTAAACAAAATCGCTTCACATTCACAGGGCGGTTCGCCGCAATGCGGACAGGTATAGCCCTGTTCCAGACTTTCCGCCGACCAGAATTTCTCGAACGCCGCACACGGCTTAAATCCGCAAGCCTCCAGCACCGGCGCAATGTGGACATTTTCAGTTTTCCAGCCAATCGAAAACATCAAATCCACCCCGGATTTTTCCAGCGCCGCCAGAGTCTTTTTCACCAGCTTCATACCGACCCCGCGCTTTTGAAACGCCTGATCGACCGCCACCGATTTTAAACACCCAATCGTCCCGCGCGCATCGGCCTGTGCAACATCGGGCGGCAGTTTCCATGCCTGCCCCTTTAAATAAGCCATAAAACCGCCTTTTTCAGGCTTTTCCGCCAAAGCAAACCCGACAATCTTGCCATCATGCTCCGCGACATAGGCCCCGGCCCGCAGCGCCGCCTGCACATTCTCACCACTCAAATACCCCTCACCCAGCGCCTCGCAGGACAAACGTAAAATTTTCACCGCGTCTTGTTCTTTCGCCCGCCGTACGCTCACCGGCAAATTTTTAACCAGCGTATATTTGCCGCCATAATCCACTTTTTTATTCTGCGAGTCATAGCCCGCCCACAGCCCATCCAGCACCCCGCCTGGCCTTTGTTCAAAGAAAAACACGCCCACCCCGGCATCAGTGTGGCTCTTGGCCTTGTAAAATCCGTAAATATGCCCGCTCGCCTTATCGATCTCGCCTTCGATCCGCCAGGCACGATCACTTTGTGCATCATACTGATCCCCGGAAATTTTGTGCCCGTGCTGACGTAAAATCACCGTATCATGCTGAACAACGTTTTCACCATCGACCAGATCACCGTAATAGCTCTTATACTCCCCACTTAAGCCGTATTTGCGCTCAGCCAGCACCTCCATCGCTCGCTTGATGCTCCATAGAGCTCCCGCACTCGCCACCGCGCCCAGCACCCCGGCCGTCGCATTCGTCACGATAAAATCAAGCGGAAAAGCAGCGCTCATCGCAATCCTTTCAGAACCATAAACAAAAGAGCCGGTATGAGTGTTTCAGCGATCATCGTGTATTTCCTCCCCCTCATCCATCTTTGGATTCAAAATCTCTTTGGCCCAAACGGGAAGAGAGGCCCCATAAGGACGAACCTCTTTCTCGCCGGTCTCTTTGGCCTTCTTGAAAGCCTCTTCATTCTGCGAATCTCCCTGATTGGCTTTTCCCCACAGGTTTTCAAGAACATAAACATCCGTATAACCAAGCTGCTGCAAATAATGGGCAACCGTATCTCTGGCCGGTATCCGTCGCATAAACAGAAAATTCTGTAAACAATACAAAACAATCCGCGTCTCCTTCGAAGGAATAAGCTCCGCGAAAAGTCGATCCTGCTCCGCCTGCGTTATAGCCGGACGCTCCGGCCCAACATGAAGAAAACGCTCCATTTCATACGCATCCAGAACCACCGTCCTATCATCATTCCGCCATTTAAGGAATTGCTCATACGTAACCGTCTTTGGCGCCTGCCAGACATCATCCTGCGCCCAAACAGGAGAAACGGCAAAAACCAAGACAATAAACGAAAGCAACAAGCGCTTCACTTAAACCTCCACCAGCACATCCGTCCACAGCTCGCTCTCATCCGGCTCTGGGCTTTCCTGCGCGAAGACGGCTGCCTCATTGACAATATCTTTAATTTCCTTGTCGATCGCCTTGATCTCGGCCTCATCGAGCCCGGCCTCTTGCAGCATATCTTTAATCTGCGCAATCGGATCGCGATCCTCTTTCATAGAGGCCACCTCTTCCTTGGTCCGGTACTTCGCCGGGTCGGACATCGAATGCCCGCGATAACGGTAGGTCATCACCTCAAGAATATACGGTCCATTGCCGGAGCGGATATAATCGAGAGCCTGACGCGCCGCATTCTGCACCGCAAACACATCCATCCCGTCCACCTGCTCACCGGGAATGCCGTAACCTTCGCCGCGCTTATAAAGCTGCCCGGCCGATGAGCGCTTCACGCTCGTACCCATCCCGTACTGGTTATTCTCAATCACAAACAGGATCGGCAAATCCCACAGCGCCGCCATGTTATAACATTCGGCGACCTGCCCCTGGTTCGACGCCCCGTCTCCCATATAGGCCACAGCCACACCGCCATCTTCTTTATATTTATGCGAAAACCCAAGCCCGGCGCCAATCGCCGTCGATGCCCCGACAATCCCGTGCCCGCCGAAGAAATTCTCTTCCTTCGAAAACATATGCATCGACCCGCCTTTCCCGCGGGAATACCCGCCAATCCGGCCAGTCAGTTCGGCCATAATGCCTTTCGGGTCCATCCCGCAGGCCAGCATATGCGCGTGATCGCGATACGATGTCACCACCGTGTCCTGCTTTTCCTGTACCGAAGAAATCCCGGTCACTACCGCTTCCTGACCGATATACAGGTGACAAAAACCGCCAATCAGCCCCATCCCGTAAAGCTGCCCGGCCTTTTCTTCAAACCGGCGAATGAGCAGCATATCGCGGTAAAAACGCTGCAACTCTTCAACCGACGGGCCCGGCTGGCTATTCGAAACAGTTTTCAGCTTAGGTTGCTTCTTTTTTGACTTAGAACCGGCCACGACCTGACGCCTCCATCATTGCAAGAATAAATATCGAGAAATTCAAGATGAATGAAATACACGATTCCAGAAACCCGAACCAGAAAAATCCGTGATTTTTTGCAGTGCAACATGTTGAAAAGAAAGGGAAAAAGTTAAAATGGCGATATTTTTATAATTTAATTACCGAGCAGCACCAACTCATCCGCCTGTCGGTAACCCAGCACCAGCCTGACCTGCTCTTCGAGAAGGTCTTTATTAACGCCCCCGGGACGCATCATAACCACTTTTTTCTGCAAAGATTCTTTCGTTCTTTCAAGGTCAGTATTTTTTTGCGACATTGTCTCTATTTGCATCTCAAGGCTATGAAGTTTCAACACCGAACGATGCCCCAGCAACGCGTGATAAGAAAAATACAGGCACAAACACACCCCGATCAGGGCGACAATATTTTCACGAAAGAAATGATGATGGGCGATCAGCTTGTTCATGCCCTTGAGTGAATCACATCCAGAGTCTGTGGACAAGTCAAAAAATACAACAGATTCAAATATTTAATGTGAACAAAAAAAGAACATACACACTAAGTGATTCTAATGACTCACAAATTTAAGGAAAAGAAAAAATGTCATCCCGAGCGAAGTCGAGGGATCTAATCCAATATCAGAGCAATCAGATTCCTCCACTCCGGGCAAACGCCCTCCGGTCGGAATGACAAATACACACGAATTAAGCCGCGCTTTTGACCGTCTTGCCAAAGCTCATTGGTGCGCGCAGGAACCCCGCGCCTTCATACGCCGCTTGAGGCCCCAGCTCTTCTTCAATCCGCAAGAGCTGGTTATATTTCGCCATGCGATCGGAGCGTGACAAAGAGCCGGTTTTGATCTGCCCGGCATTGGTCGCCACCGCCAAATCGGCAATCGTGCTATCTTCCGTTTCGCCGCTACGGTGCGACAGGATAATCCCAAAGCCCGCCTTCTTGGCCATTTCAATCGTTTCCAGCGTTTCAGACAGACAGCCGATCTGGTTTACCTTCACCAGCACGGCATTCCCAGCTTTTTCCGCGATGCCCCGCGCCAGACGCTTCGCATTGGTCACGTACAGATCATCCCCCACCAACTGCACCTTATCGCCCAGCGCAGCGGTCAAAGCGCTCCAGCCCGCCCAGTCATCTTCGGCCAGCCCGTCCTCAATCGACACGATCGGATAACGCGCGCACAGATCTTCGTAATACCGCACCATCTCATCAGAGGACAACACCTTGCCTTCGCCCTCCAGATGATATTCTCCGTCACGATAAAACTCGGTTGACGCCGCATCCAGCGCAATCGCGATCTCTTCACCCGGCTTATACCCGGCCGACTCAATCGACTTCATGATATAATCCAGCGCCTCTTCTGAAGACTTCACCGCCGGTGCAAACCCGCCCTCATCACCAACATTGGTGTTCAGGCCTGCTGTCGACAGCTCTTTCTTCAGCGCATGGAAAATCTCCGCGCCTGCACGCAAGGCCTCGCTAAAATCCTGCGCCGCAATCGGCATAATCATAAATTCCTGAATATCGACCGGATTATCCGCATGCGCTCCGCCATTAAGAATATTCATCATCGGCGTCGGCAATGTATGCGCGTACGCCCCGCCAACATAGCGGTATAGTGGTTGATCCAGTTCATCGGCCATCGCCTTGGCCACCGCCAGCGACACGCCCAAAATCGCATTCGCCCCCAGACGCCCCTTATTCTCGGTCCCGTCCAGCTCAAGCATGGCTTGGTCGATATACATTTGCTCTTCGCCGTCCATGCCGATAAGCGCCTCGTAAATCTCGGTGTTTACAAAATTGACAGCCCTCGTTACACCCTTGCCGCCATAGCGCGCCTTATCACCATCACGCAGCTCAACCGCTTCATACGCGCCTGTCGAAGCCCCTGAAGGCACCGCCGCCCGGCCCTTCGCCCCGCTTTCCAGTTGTACGTCGACCTCAACCGTCGGATTCCCCCGGCTATCAAGAATTTCGCGTGCGTGGATATCAATAATGGCGGTCATAGTTTTATATTTCCAGTTACAAGGTTGTAAGTTACAAGACGTTTTTTAACGACTTTCTTGCAACTTGCAACCTGTAACTACCCAATTCTCAACTTCCTGAAAGCTTAACCCGTACAAAATTTCCTCAACTCCGGCGAAAGCCGTGGGCTATAGAGACTTACAGAAAGATCCGATAGGCCCCGGGGCAAGCCCGGGGTTACAATTTTTTCTTCTTTTTCAGGTCTTTAAAAGAAGTTGAGAATAGAGTCGCAACTTTTAACTTATAGCTAAACGGAGGCATCGACGGTCTGGCCGATCTCGCCTTCAGCAACGCCGCCGTCATCGACAACCCGCACCAAAGAACGCGCCAGCTGATCCGTCGGGGTTTTCGCCCGTAGCGCTTTAATCTGAATCTGCGCCGCCTCCACCGTAGAGGTTTCCCCAACCGTGAAAGAAAACAGGGAATTTGCTTCAGCCGCCGTACTCGCCAATAATTCATTGGTCAATTGCCGCGAACGCGCCGAAAGCCCGATGCCGTTATTGCCGTAGATCGAACGCCCGGCATCCAGCAAACTGGTTGCGCTTCCCGCGCTCCCCAGCAGAGTCGTAGACTGCGCCGCCAGCCCTTGCGTATTGGCAAGGATCGCTGCGCCGATATACTGCGATGCTCCGGGAATTGTCGTCACGCGTGCTCAAGCCTCCTGCTTTATTCACTGCAAAAAGGGCATACTACCCTTATCCTCATATTCTACGCGCTTTTAGCGATTTCGTCCAGCTTTACCAGCGTTTCCAATAAACCGCGCATATCCTCTAATTTCATCATATTCGGCCCGTCAGACGGCGCATTATCAGGGTCTTGATGCGTTTCCATGAACACCCCGGCAACGCCCACAGCCACCGCCGCACGCGCAATCACCGGCACCATGCTGCGGTCGCCCCCGGAAGATGCGCCCTGCCCGCCGGGCTGCTGCACGCTATGCGTCGCGTCGATAATCACCGGATACCCCGTTTGCGCCATAATCGGCAGGCCCCGCATATCACTGACAAGCGTATTGTAACCAAAGCTCGTCCCTCGGTCGGTCAGCAAAATCTGATCATTGCCGCTCTCGGAAATTTTCGCCGCCACGTTTTTCATGTCCCACGGCGCCAGAAATTGGCCTTTTTTGACGTTAATCACCGCGCCCGTCTCGGCCGCCGCGACCAGCAAATCCGTCTGCCGGCATAAAAACGCCGGAATTTGCAGCACATCAACAACCTCGGCCACATCCGCGCACTGCTCCGCCGTATGAATGTCAGTCAGCACCGGCACGCCAAATTCTCTCTTAAGATCGGCAAACACCGGCAAAGCGCCATCCAGCCCCATTCCACGCACGCCATGCAAAGACGTACGGTTCGCCTTATCAAAGGAGCTTTTATAGATAAACGGCACGCCCAGATCTTTGGTGAGCTCAACCAAAGCCCCGCACATATCGAACGCATGATCACGCGATTCCATCTGGCACGGCCCGGCAATCAGGGCAAACGGCTTGTCATTGGCGATTTGAAGTTTGTCTACAGATACGGTTTTCATGAGAATTGTTGTAAAGCACTTCCCCACTCATGGGAAGCCCCATAACATTTTCAATAAACCTCTTGATTTTTACATATAAAAAACATTATTGTGCATTTTTTAAGTAAACAGAGGCGAAATCAAACATGGCCAGAATGAAAGACATCAGAGCAGCGCAAAGAGCAGCAGCCACCGGAAACCCTTATAAGAAAAAGGTTTCACCAAAAAAACTAAGCAGAGAAGAAAACCAGCGACGCATTCATGGCAACCAAGGTGACACACCTGAAATACGCCAAATCCGTAAGATCCTAAGAAAAGAACATCAAAATTTTAACAATTACCAAGCAATCTGTAAAAAGGCGACAAGCGACCCACACTCATCAATCACAGCACAAGACATTGATAGCTATACCGATGGCGCAGACATAAAATCTCATCACATTCCGCCATTGAAGCACGCGCTACAAGAACTTGGCCTGTTCAAAGCACAAACAAAACCGCAACAAGAAAACGGCCTCAACGGCGAGGGGATTTCAGACAATTTCTGGAGAACGGTAAAAGCAGATAACACCAGTCCTGACAGTAACGACATTGATATAGACAGGATTGCAGCAGTCAGCAAGGCCTTACATACCGCCACAGGCATCCACGTAAACAAGCTAAAAACCTGGTTAGTTCAAGGTATAGAAATGACCAAAACCTTGGAAGCAAACACAAGCAAACACAACAACGAATCAAAAATACCAGCAATCACGGTACGCCTAAGACCAGACCAACAAGCAGCCCTGGTGGACGCATATAACACACTCGACGTTTAAACCAACAGGCCCTACCTCGGCGCGGCTTCAATCGTCTTTATGCTTGAAACCGCCGGTTTCGGAATCGTGCAGCGTTTGATGCGCGGATTGAGGTTCGTCATCCCGCGCATCAAGCATTTCAAGGGCGGCCAGCCCACGTTCACGGGACCCACGCGCCGCCCGCGCCAAAAAGGACGCCTGCGCATCAAATTCCGCGATCCCCATCGTGGCCCATTCTTCAATCAACTTATTGAGGCTGATATCCCTGGATTTTGCAAGTTCTTTCAAACGGTTGGCTTTATCATCCGCCATACGAATCGTCAAAGTAGCCATAGCGCGCCTCCTTTCTTTACTATCTTATGATAGCACATACGCTATCACTGTCAATGATTTTTACGGCGTTTTCACGCTGCATCCGAAAATATTCCACAGGCGTAAGAATAGCGATCTTCGGCAAAACCAGATCCCCGTGGCGAAAATCCTTTTATTCCAGGTGATCAACGTTTTCGCCCCGAAATCGCCAGCTCAACACGTGATTATCCGCCTCGTCCCGCAAATTCGGCCGCCAGCGGTAATACACATCCACCCATTTGCAAATGCTGCAAAATCGTCAAAAAATCTTCGCGCTCCTGCGCATTGAAACTGCTGTCTTCAAAAGATGCTCACGCCCCATCAGGCTTTGATATTCGCTATAAAGCGCTTCGCTCATCAACGGTGTGATGTCGTCCAGAAAAGCCTGCTTTAGCACCGCCCGGTTTACCCCGTCGCGGCGCTGTAAAGCGCCCACAAAGATATTGGTATCAAGAACCGCTTTCATCCTAAACCAGACGGCTTTGCTTGAGCGCGGCTTCGATAAAACTGACAAACAACGGATGCGGATCAAACGGCTTGGACTTCAGCTCCGGGTGGAACTGCACCCCGACAAACCATGGATGGTCGGTTCGCTCGACAATCTCGGGCAATTCCCCATCAGGCGACAGGCCGGAAAATACCAGCCCCTGCGCCTCAAACTGATCGCGGTAATTGATATTGACCTCATAACGGTGACGGTGACGCTCGCTAATCTCTTCACCGCCGTAAATCTCGGCCACGCGTGAACCCTCAACCAGCTTGGCCGGATACGCCCCAAGGCGCATCGTCCCACCGAGGTCAGCATCCTCGCTGCGCTGTTCCTTGCCGCCTTCTTCGGTTTCCCATTCGGTCATCAGGCCGATCACATGCGTGCCATCCTCAGACAACTCGCTCGATGTCGCATCTTCAATGCCGCACAAAGTCCGCGCCGCCTCGATAATCGCCATCTGCATCCCGAGGCAAATGCCAAAATACGGAATCTTATGCTCACGCGCATAGCGCACCGCCGCAATTTTACCTTCCGTTCCGCGCTTGCCAAACCCGCCCGGCACCAGAATGCCGTGCACATTTTGCAGATACTCGGCCAGGTTCACATCGCCTTCGAAATCCTCACCCTCAATAAATTTCAGTTTAACCTTAACCTTATTGGCAACGCCGCCATGAATGAGCGCTTCATTGAGTGATTTATAACTATCCGCCAGATTGGTGTACTTCCCGACAATCGCAATCGTGACCTCGCTCTCCGGCTCTTTAATCCGCCGGACGATCTTTTCCCAGATCGACAGATCGAGATTGGCAATATCTTTAATCCCGAAACATTCCATCACCTGATGGTCCAGCCCCTCATCATGATAAGACAGCGGCACTTCATAGATAGAAGAAACGTCCAGCGCCGGAATCACATTTTTCTCAGCAAGATTACAAAACAGCGCAATTTTGCGGCGCTCTTCTTGATGAATTTCACGATCCGCCCGGCACAGCAAAATATCCGGGCGAATGCCATAGCTCATCAGCTCTTTTACAGAATGTTGAGTCGGCTTTGTTTTCAACTCTCCTGCCGCTGGAATATAAGGAAGCAATGTCACATGCACATAAAGTGCGCGATCATGCCCGACCTCATTACCAAACTGGCGAATAGCCTGCAAAAACGGCAAAGATTCAATATCGCCTACCGTTCCGCCAATCTCACACAGCACAAAATCGGCCGTACCCTCTTTCTCGTGAATAAAGTCTTTAATTTCGTTGGTGATATGCGGAATGACCTGAATCGTCGCGCCGAGATAATCTCCGCGCCGCTCCTTGGTCAGCACCTCCATATAAACCTGCCCCGTGGTAATATTGTCATTCTTGCGCGCCGGAACGCCGGTAAAACGCTCATAATGCCCCAGATCCAGATCGGTCTCCGCCCCGTCGTCGGTCACAAACACCTCGCCATGCTGGAACGGGCTCATCGTGCCGGGATCGACGTTGAGATACGGATCAAGCTTGCACAAGCGAACTTTATAGCCGCGCGCCTGCAACAATGCCCCGAGCGCAGCGGAGCCGAGGCCTTTTCCAAGAGAGGAAACAACGCCGCCAGTAATAAATATATATCGTGTCATGTTCCTAGATGATTAGAAGATTCGATGATTAGAGGATTAGAAAAAACAATGCGTACATCTAATCATCCAATCACCAATCATCCAACCTCCCTATTCCGCAATCGGTACGCTCGGCCCCGCGTCATTCTGTGTCTGTTCTTCATCCGCAGGCGCCTCAATCGAAGCCGGCGTTTCATTCAAAGCATCCATCAGGCTAACCTGTTGCGATGTGCTGCGCCCGGCCAGTATACCCAAAACAAGACTGGTGCAGAAAAACAGTCCGGCGCAGACCGCTGTGGCGCGCGTCAAAAGATTGGCTGTCCCTTGAGGCGTCGCCAACCCGCCCAGACCGCCGCCACCGCCGCCAATCCCAAGGCCGCCCCCTTCGGAGCGCTGCAAAAGAACGAGTCCGATAATGGCCAAAGCCAAAAACAAATGTACAACGAGAAGTACTGATTCCATGGAGTTTTTATGTAGGCGGTTTACACCATGGTTGCAAGAGGAATCTGAAGTTTATGGACCGTTTAATCCGTCATCAGTATTGTATTGGCTTAACCCGGCGATCCCTTGTAATATTTGGGGATCCTCTTCATGGTCAAACGCATCATCAACCTTGTCTAGCGCCCAATGTGTAAGATCATTCGCGCTTTGACGCATGCCACCTACGTCAACGCCATTTTCTTCGAGAAGGTTCAACATATCAGAAACAAGCGCCGTCGAACCTGCAACAGCAGAATACAACCTATCTTGAAAAGCCGCATCTTCAAGCTTTTCCGAACTGCCCTTCAACGCATTAACAAAATGCTCTTGTGCAGTTTTCATAGTTTCAAGCGCCTGCGAAAGCCCTCTAGAATCTTCGCTCGCCATCTGGGCCTCGGCTTGCACTAAAAATTGACGCGTTAATGACGCATCACCGTTTTCGTTAGAATCGCTCATAGCAACCTCTACCCTCAGCATCACGTTAAAATTATTAAACATAATGATAGAAAAGGTTGATTAAGATTTACTTAAAGGGAAACACAGAATTAGGATAGTTATCCCAACCCAACGCTATCCGGCAGCCCTTGCAATAGCCAGAAACGATTCAGCGCTTAAAGAGGCGCCGCCGATCAGCCCGCCATCGACATTTTCTGTGGATAGAAGCTCCCCGGCATTTTCCGGCTTCATCGACCCGCCATACAAAATCCGCACCTTTTCAGGCGCCGGAACCTTACCGTCCAACTGTTCACGAATAAAGCCATGCATCTCGGCAACATCGTCCACACTCGCCGTTTTCCCTGTGCCAATCGCCCATACCGGCTCATAGGCGATAACAACAATGTCGTGAAACGGCTCAAGCGCGGGAATAGATCCGGCCAACTGTGCGTCCACGATCTCCTGCGCCAGCCCCTTCTCACGCTCTTCTTCTGTCTCCCCCACACAAATGATCGGCACCATGTCATTCTTCAGCGCCTGCGCAGCCTTTTGCGCAACTGTCGCATCACTCTCGCCCTGATATTGCCGCCGCTCCGAATGCCCGACAATCACATACGAACACGAAGAGTCGCGTAGCATACTGGCTGAAACATCCCCAGTATGCGCACCATTCTCATAGGCCGAACAATCCTGCGCCCCGAAACGCAACTCCGGAAACCCGTAAATCGCATGACGAACAGCCGGAATATGCAAGAATGGGGGACAAACTAAAATATCACATTTTTTGAGAACATCTTCATCCGTCTCCAGCCGGTTTATAATATTCGCAATCAAGGCCCGCGCATTTTCCATGCTGCCATTCATCTTCCAATTACCGGCAATCAGCTTTTTCATTGTTTTTTCCGTTATCCTTGTTGAATAGGGAGTTGCCCCCCTTCACGCACCGCCTTATAGTGCAAGCCGATGAAACAAAAAATCAACCTTAAGAATAATTAAAGGCTAAAAAATATGGTTATGAGCGCACTGCGCGACGGCGCATCCGGTGGAATTTTGAAATACATCCTGTTGGGATTATTAGTCATGGCCGCCGGAGGCCTGGTCTTCATGGACATCGGCGGATTCTTCCGCGGCGGTATAACCAGCTCCGATGCCGCCACAGTGGGTTCCGGCAAAATTTCCATTCAGCAATTCGACCGCAAAGTGCGCGCCTCACTCGCTCAGTTAGGAATGACTTCGGCCCAAGCCTACCAGCTTGGCTATATCAGGGAGATGCTTAACAGCGAAATCCGCGACAGCCTGCTCATGCAAAAAGCCGACGATGTCGGTGTGCGCATCAGCACTGAAGAAGTCGCGAACAATATTCGTAGCCTGATCGCTCCCATGGCCCAGCCCGGTCAAAGCCCTCAGGAAGTTCTCTCACAAATTCTCGCCGCCCAAGGCATGAGCGAGGAGCAGCTCACCGCCGCTATTCGCCGGGAAATGAGCGTTAATTTGCTGGGCAACGCCGTTCAGTCCGGCTTTCTCAAAAGCTCGGAAACCATGGCCCGTGACATAGCCGCCGTCGAAAACGAACAGCGTAGCATTGAATATATCCTCTTTAAGGACTCTGATTTCAAAGACACTCAAGAACCGACCGACGAACAACTCTTGAAATTCTATGAATCGACAAAAGAATCCTACGCGCGTCCCGAAACGCGTAAAGGCACGCTCATCACGATTAAAACAGACGCACTGAAAGACAGCCTCGAAATTTCCGATGAGGAAATCAAGGACAGCTACGAGCGCAACATCTCTGCCTACAACCTGCCGGAAATGCGCAAAATCGAACAGGTGATTCTGTCTGATCCTGATCAGGCCGACCAAGTCGCCGAACAGACGCAGGGCGGCAAGGCCCTGAAGGATGCTGTTCAGGATATCGTCGGCAACACTACCGATTATCTCCCGCCGAAAGACACTGAAAAAACCGCCCTCCCCGAAGAACTCTCGGAAGACGTTTTCTCGGCAGAAAAAGGTGCGATTCTAGGCCCCATTGAAAGCGGTCTGGGCTATCATGTTGTCGTCGTCAATGACATCACCCCTGCCCACACCACGCCGCTGGATAAGGCCGAAAAAGATATCCGCGCCGAACTGATGGAAACCCGCCTCCTCGATGCGCAATACGAGTTGGGCAACACGCTGGACGATTATCTCGCCGCTGGTGAACCGCTCGAAACCATCAAGGAAGAGCTGAATATTGAGATCACCACCCTGCCCGTCGTCAACCGCTTTGGCATTGGACCGGACGGCAAAGCCGCCCTGACCGAGGCGCTGGGCTCCGATGCCCAAACCATGCTCACCACACTGTTCGAGCTTGGCGAAGGCGAGGCGTCCCCGGTGACCGAATTGACCGATGGCCGCATGGTCGCCCTGCAGCTTGATGGAATCATCGAAAAATCCTATCAGCCGTTTGAAGATCAAAAAGACGCCCTCAAAAAACGATGGATCGCCGACACGCGCCGCGTTCAAAACAAAACCCGCGTTATGGAACTTTTGAAACAGGCGCAGGACGAAGGCACATCCATCAAAGACCTCGCCAAAGCCCAAAGTCATACCCTGCAAAGCGCAGAGGGCCTTAAACGCACCGGCGAAGCCAAAGCGCCTCTGACCGCAGCCGCGCTGGCCAATATTTTCGAAGCCAAAGAAGGTGAGCTCTTTGCCCTCGATATCGAAGACGGCGCCGCCATCATGATGGTCTCAGACATCACCTTGCCGGAAAAACTCAGCGATGAAGAGCTTAAAGCCGCACAAAACAAACTCCTGCAACAAATGCAAACCGAAGCCTACACGCTCTACATCAACCAACAGCGTGAAAAATACGGCGTCCGGGTCAACGAAAAACTTCTGCAAACCGTCTACGCTCCGCAGGAATAATAAGCAGGATCACTCAAAACATGAACCAGCCCCTGCCCGATTTCACTGCGTTTGAAGCCCATTTCAAAAACGGCAAATCCCAGCTGTTGACCCACAAACTGCCCGGCGACCTCGAAACCCCGGTCGGGACATACCTGAAGCTCTGCATGGATGCCCCCTACTCCTTCCTGCTGGAATCGGTCGAAGGCGGCAATGTGCTGGGCCGCTATTCGATCATCGGCATGGCGCCGGACCGCATCTGGACCTGCAAGCAAGGCGCCGTCACCCTCACCGATGCAAACGGCCATACTATCAACGACAGCGCAGACAGCGCCCTTGAATCCCTGCGCACACAAATCAAAGCCTGTCATATCGACGAAATCCCGAACGGACTACCGCCAATGGCCGCCTCCGGCCTGTTTGGCTACCTCGGCTATGACATGATCCGCCTGATCGAAGACATTCCCGATAACAACCCTGATGATCTGCAAATCCCCGACAGCGTCCTGATGCGCCCGTCCGTGTTGGTCATCTTTGACAACGTCAAACAGCTGATTACGCTGGTCACCCCCGTCTATGAACATTCCAACAATACAGATCAGAACACCAAAACCGTATACGAACAAGCCATCAAGCGCCTCGAAACCACGATTGAACAAATCTTCACTTACGTCGATCGCGCGCGCCTGAATGTGAAATCACAAATCGCCACACCGCTCGATATCCAGTCAAACATGACGCGTGAGGCTTACCACGAAGCCGTGCGCAAGGCCGTCAACTACACTTACGAAGGCGATATCTTTCAGGTCGTGCCCAGCCAGCGTTTCAGCGCCAATTTCGATCTGCCCGCCTTCGCGCTCTACCGCTCCCTGCGCCGGGTCAATCCCTCGCCCTTTATGTTCCATGTCGCGCTCGGTGATTTTCAACTGGTCGGGGCCAGCCCGGAAATCCTTGTCCGCGTACGCGATGGCGAAATCACCGTCCGCCCGATCGCCGGGACCCGCAAGCGCGGCAAAGACGCCGCTGAAGACAAAGCTCTGGCCGAAGAGCTTCTGTCCGATATCAAAGAACGCGCCGAGCATTTGATGCTGCTGGACCTTGGCCGCAACGATGTCGGGCGCGTTGCCGAATTCGGCAGTGTCAAAGTCACCGACTCCTTCTTTGTTGAACTCTATTCCCATGTCATGCATATCGTCTCCAACGTCACCGGGCGCCTGCGCAAAGACCTCGATATCGTTGACGCCCTGTTCGCCGGCTTCCCCGCCGGGACAGTCAGCGGCGCGCCCAAAGTTCGCGCCATGGAGATCATCGATGAGCTGGAAAACACCCGCCGCAGCTTTTACGCCGGAGGGGTCGGCTATCTGTCCGGCAACGGCATGCTCGATACCTGCATCGCCCTGCGCACCGCGCTCATCAAAGACGGTAAGCTGTACGTGCAGGCAGGCGGCGGTGTCGTCGCCGACAGCGACCCCGAATTCGAATATCAGGAAACGGTCAATAAATCCCGCGCTCTTTTCCACGCCGCAGAACTGGCGATAGAAGCGGCGAAATAATCCTCTACCACCGTCGTTGCGACCCCGGACCTGATCCGGGGGAAGCAATCCAACTCTTAAGATGGATTGCCGCGTCAGCCTGACGGCTTCCTCGCAATGACAGAAACTACTCCGCCTGCCCCAGCATTTTCTTGAGAATAGCTTCCCGCGCCTGCGCGCTGTTCGGATCGCTTTCAGGAACATCCCGCTTCGCTGGCGCTTTCACACCGGGCTTTTCAATTTTTGGGGGAGCAGCAGCCACCCCGGCCGCAGGCTCAGCCTTGGCCAGCACCTGAGGTTCAGCAACAGCCACCACCTTACGTTTTTCAGGTGCAGGTGCAGGTGCAGGTGCAAGTGCAGACGCTGGCTCGACCGCAGCCACAATCTGCCCTTTCGGACGCTCCACCAATTCCCCGGCACGCACGATCTCAAACCCGCGCGCGCGCACATCATCAACCCAGCCCTGCAAACCAGCAATCGTCACATCCTTGGGATGCCCGATCGCAATCGCATAACCCTTTTTCGCGGCAATTTCCTCAGTTTTACGCAAAGCCGCCTCGACGAATTCAGGCGTTTCCTCATGATCGAGAAACACATCACGTACAGCCGTCGGCAAACCGTTCCGGCGCGAAGCATCGGCCGCCACCGAAGCCCCAATCGTCTTTGAATCGATAAAATACAATCCCCGCTCACCGAGCGCCTCCATCACCCAGTCCATCAACTGCGCATCTTGCGTTACCCGGCTGCCCATGTGGTTATTCACTCCAACATACCCGTCAAAACTCTCAAACGCCGCCGCCATATTCTCTTTAACAGCCTGCTCGTCCATCCCCGATTTAATCGCAACCGGTCCCAGAGACACCGGGTCGCTCATCGCCTGCATTGGCATATGAATCATCATCTCATGCCGGCGCATCTTCGCCTTGGCGGTAATGCCGTCCAGATCCTCAGCATACGGCAAAAAGGCCAGCGTCAGCGGCGCATCGATATCGATCACCTCAAAACTGTTGGCCCGGTTCACCCCCATATCATCGATAATAATCGCGATTTTCGGCTTGCCGGTCACAATCAACGGCTCATAATCCGGCGCGACTTTCTCAATTTTCGGTTGCGGCGCGTCGGTGTAAATCTCTTCGACGAACGCTTCTTCCTCAGGCGTTTCTTCGGCATTATAGGCCGCGATGATTTCACCGAGATCGCTCTCCTCCAGTTCAAGCGATTGCACGGGTGGATTCGAATAACCCAATGCCGTCTTAAACTGCGCCGGAGCATCGTCATAGGAGGACAGCCCCTCATCCCCTTCCCCGCTTATCATAAAATGAATGACAAACATCAAGGCCGTAGCGATAACAATAAACAGGAATGTCCCGCGCGGATTTGCGTAGCGTTTCATAAAATCCATCATACCGACATTCATCATCGACCACAACGATCTTAATCCTTGCATTCACGCCCCTCTTTACGCCATAAAAGCGAGCATGATTATACTCATCGACAACTATGACAGCTTTACCTACAACCTGGTGCAATATCTGGGCGATCTGGACGTGGAAACTGAAGTTCACCGCAACGACCAGATCAGCGTTGAGGAGGTATTGGCTCAAAAACCGGCCGGACTGATGATTTCCCCCGGCCCCAGCGATCCCGATCATGCCGGCATCTGTCTCGACCTTGTCAAAGCCGCCGCAAAGCACGAAATCCCTCTGATTGGTGTCTGCCTCGGGCACCAGACCATCGGCCAGGCCTTTGGCGGTAAAATCGTCAAAACCACCCCGCTGCATGGCAAAATGTCAAACATCGTCCATGAAGGCGAAAGCGTCTTTGCCGGGCTCCCTCACCGATTGAAGTCACGCGCTATCACTCTCTGGTCATCGAACCGCGAAAGCCTGCCCGATTGTCTCGAAATTACAGCCCGAACCGAAAACGGCATCATCATGGGCGTTGCCCACAAAACTCTGCCGATCCATGGCGTCCAGTTCCACCCCGAAAGCATCGCAACCCAGCACGGCCATGCGATGTTGAAAAATTTTTGCAACCAACTAAAGCACTAGCGCACTGATACACTAAAATGACACTTCCCGACGGCAAAACACCTTTAAGCGAAGACCGAATGATCGAGGCCATGAACCAGATCATGAACGGCGCGGTCAGCGACGAAGACCTCGCGGCCTTTCTCGTCAACATGGCCGATCGCGGTGAAACCGTCGAAGAGCTCACCGGCGCTGCCCGCGTCATGCGTGAAAAAGCCACCCATATCAAAGCCCCCTACGGCGCGGTCGATTGCTGTGGCACCGGCGGTGACGCATCAGGCACATATAACATCTCCAGCGCCGTTGCTCTGGTCGCGGCCAGTTGCGGCGTGACCGTGGCCAAACACGGCAACCGCGCCGCCAGTTCTAAATCCGGCGCCGCCGATGTCCTCGAAGTCCTCGGTGTTAATCTCAATATTTCGCAAGACCGCCTCGAAGAAGCGCTACAAACCATCCATTTCGGCTTCCTGATGGCCCCCAATCACCACAAGACCATGAAACACGTCATGCCGGTGCGCAAAGCTTTAGGACGACGTACCATCTTTAACCTGCTGGGACCTCTGGCCAACCCCGCCGGCACCCGCCGCCAACTGCTCGGCGTCTTTGATAAGAAATGGGTCCGCCCGATGGCCGAAACGCTTAAGGCTCTGGGTACAAAAAGCGCCTGGGTCGTCCACGGCGAAGATGGCCTCGATGAAATCACCACCACCGCCCCCACCTTTGTCGCCAAACTGGACAGCGAAGGCATCATCACCGAAACCACCCTCACCCCCGAAGATTTCGGACTAGAGCGCGTGGAGAGCGAAAAACTGCTCGGTGGTTCTGCTGAAGATAATGCGAAGGCCTTACGCGCCGTGCTGGAGGGGCAAAAATGTGCCTACCGCAATATCGTGCTGGCCAACACCGCCGCCGTCCTGATCATCGCGGGCAAAGCAACCGCACTGGATAAAGCCATGCAAAAAGCCGCAAACGCCATCGATACCGGCCTCGCCCTGCAAACCCTCAAAGACTATATCGCGTTTTCGCGGGGGAGCTAAAAATCGTGAGCGTCCTGCAAGAAATCTGCGATAAAAAAAGGAGCCATGTTCAGGCCCGTAAAACCGCCTGCCCTGGTGCCGAACTCACCGCCCGCTTGGCTGACCAACCACCGCCGCGCGGTTTCATCGAAAACATCAAAGCCGTCAACCAAACCGGCATTGCCCTGATTAGCGAGGTCAAAAAGGCCTCCCCCAGCAAGGGCCTGATCCGCGCTGACTTCGACCCGGCGACTATCGCCAAAACCTATGAAGACAGCGGCGCGGCTTGTGTCTCCGTCCTCACCGATGAACCTTATTTTCAAGGCAGAGATGAGCATTTCCGCGCTGCCCGCGCTGCCATCACCCTGCCGATGATCCGCAAGGATTTCATGATCGATCCCTACCAGATCATCGAATCGCGCGCACTCGGTGCCGATTGCATCCTGCTCATCATGGCGGCCCTCGACAATTCTCTGGCCGCTGATCTCTATGCCCAGGCCACCGACCTCGACATGGATGTGCTGGTTGAAATCCACGATGCTGAAGAACTTGAACGCGCCCTCAACCTCAATCCCGTCATGATCGGCATCAACAATCGTAACCTCAAAACCCTGAATGTCGATGTCCGGACCTCCTTTGATTTGGTCGACGCCATTCCCGAACCGTGCGTCAAAATCGCCGAAAGCGGCCTGTCCGATCACAACACCATCACCCGTCTTAGAACAGCCGGTTTCAGCGGCTTTCTCGTCGGCGAAAGCCTGATGCGTCAGGACGATATCGGAGACGCCGTAAAAAAAATGCGTACCGGCATTTGACACAGACCAAGAACTAAAGTAGAACAAAAGGCGTATATCTGCGTATCTCACTGCGTCATACTGCGCGCATGCCTGCGCGGCGATATACATGAAGAGGAAAGAATTATGCTCACAAAAAAACAGCGCGATCTGTTGCACTTCATCCACCAGCGCCTGCAGGAAGACGATGTCCCGCCGTCTTTCGAGGAAATGAAAGAAGCGCTGGGCCTGAAATCAAAATCCGGCATTCACCGCCTGATCAGCGGTTTGGAAGAACGCGGCTATATCGAGCGCCTGCCGCATCGCGCCCGAGCACTGGAAATCAAACGCCTGCCTGATGGCTTTAAAAACGCAGAAAGCCCGCAGACAAATAATATCGCCAATTTCACTCCACCGGCCAATCAAGATATGTCAGACTTTCAACAGGTCCCGCTCTACGGCAAAATCGCCGCCGGTACACCGATTGAAGCGATCAGTAACGAAACCGATTTCGTGCAAATCCCGCCCGGTCTTGGCGGGCGTGGCGAACTCTACGCTCTGACCATCGAAGGCGATTCGATGATCAATGCCGGGATTAACGATGCCGACACCGTCATCATTCAACGCTGCGACACTGCCGAAAACGGCGCGATCGTTGTGGCGCTCGTCGATGACCACGAAGCTACGCTCAAACGCCTGCGCCGCGCCGGGGGCAAAATCGTTCTGGAACCCGAAAACGACGCCTATGAACCGCGCATTCTTGAACCTCATCGCGTCAAAATTCAAGGGCGGCTCGTCAGCCTGATGCGCTCATATCATTAATCACGCAAATCCCACTGCGCCCGCGCCACCCACGGGCGTTTCCCGCGCCCATCTTCGACCGCCACAATCTGAGGTTTTTGCCCCTCTCGCAACGTCACCGCATGCGCCCCTTTCCGCCATGTCGTGAACCGGTCAATCACCTGCGCTCCATCACATTTCGGGGCCGGGGCCGACAAAACAATTACTTGCGCCCAGCCGCACGCTTCCTCAAATCCCCTTAGCCCGCGCAAAAACGCGATGCGATGTCCCGCTCGATCCAAACGGCACGCCGCCTCACCACAGCAAAAATCATCAACACACCCCTCCTTCGGCCAGACTTGTAAAACCTCGTCCTGCAGCCCCAAACCCTGCTGCCATTGCTCACGTACAAACTGTGCCTTGCGCCCGTCCGAATATGCGTACGCTCCATCGTCAAGACGCACAGCACTTAATTTAGAATCAGAAGAAATTAAAATATCATATTGATTTATAAATAAAACACAGATCATAAAGATCAAAAACGGCACAAGAGCCATGACCCGCAAACGCCCCTTAATCAGCACCAGCATGGTAAAACCAAACGCAAACCACAAAAACGCCGCGCCGCTCCACAACCGACTATGCACCACCGCCATCGGCAAATCCGCGACAAAATGCGCGATTGAAAGAATGGAATCAAGCCCCCAGCCCATCACGACAAGCGCCGGAGCGTCCGCTCCGAACGGCCAAAGCACAAAATGCAAAACCGCCGCCGGCATCACAAAAAAGGTCAAAATCGGCATCGCCAGAATATTGGCCAGCAAGCCATACACCGCCAATTGCTGAAAATGATACAGCGCAAAACCCGCCGTTGCCAAAGTTGCGATCACACTCGTCACCGACACCCCAAGCACGTACAGCCCGGCCCGCTTCCCCCACCCCGCGCGAGTGTACATGGCAGACCACCACGGCCGCATCGCCGTATAAAACGCCACCAATCCGGCCACAGCGGCAAACGACATCTGAAAGCTCGCCGAAAGCAGACTTTCCGGAAAAATCAACAGGATTACAATCGCCGAAAACGCCACCAGCCGCATCGAAATCGGCGTCCGGTCAAGCATCAGAGCTCCAAACACCACGCCAATCATCAAGGTCGCGCGCACAGTCGGAACATTAGCGCCCGCCAGAAACATATAAAAAACCGTCATCGCCATAGCCACAACCGCGGCATATTTCTTGATTGGATAACTGAGCGCAAACGCCGGAAAAAGCGCCATCGCAAAACGCACGGTAAAAAACACGAAACCGAAGAACAACCCGACATGCAAACCGGAAATCGCCAGAATATGGGCCAGCCCTGCCGCACGCATCGCCTCAAGATCGGCCTCTTCAATCCCGGCGCGCTGCCCGACCAGCAAGGCTGCGGCAACCGCGCCTTTTTCCCCGGCCATATCGATAGCCTTTGCGGCAATATGCGCCCGCGCACTCTGCAAAGCCCCCGCAAGGCCGCTCCCGGCACTTTCCATCACTTCGCGCGGCTCGCCATAGGAAAACCCGACCGCGCCGATCCCCTTAAAATACATATGGCGTTGAAAATCAAACCCGCCGGGCATCACCGGCGGCGAGGGCGGATTAAGCCCGGCCAAAACCTTCACGTGCGACCCTACCTGAACGTCGCCCGCATCTCTGAATTTAATCCGCACCCGGCGCGGCGTCTCTTCAGGTGATAAATCCTCAATCGAGACCGCCCCGATCACCGCCCGCGCGCTGTTTTCCCCCGGCAGATATTCGATGGCCTCAACAACGCCGTGAACCTCAACCGGCCCGATCTTCTTTTGCAAAATCGGCGTATAAACCTGATGCGTACGCCATGCCGCCGCTCCAAAACCGAGTGTCGCCAAAACAAGGCCCAACACCGCCAAACGCAAAGCGTCATAAGAGCGCACAAACCATAAACCGGGCAAAAACGCGAAAAGGAGAAGCAGGGGAAGAATAAGCGGCGGTTCTCTCGCCAGTTCAAAATAAACCAGAATGCCGCACGCCATGCACACCGGCGCCCACAAAAACGCCTCAGAACGCTGCAAGGCAAGGGACTCACCCAACGCATCCCGCCAAATGAATCGCTTGCATGTATCCCCGATGCGTTTTAAGACCATAGCGTTCGTTTTAAACAAAAATACAGACCAAACAAGCAACTTTACAGGCAAGAGCACCCACAATGAGCACCGTGACCCGTTTCCCGCCTTCCCCCACAGGTTTCATGCATATCGGCACCGCACGCACAGCCCTGTTTAACTGGCTCTACGCGCGCGGGAATAACGGTAAAATGCTCTTTCGCATCGAAGACACCGACCGCGCCCGCCATAATGAAGAAGCCGTCGTTGCCCTGATTAACGCCATGAAATGGCTGGAACTCGACTGGGACGGCGAAATTGTTTCTCAATATGAACAACGGGGCCGCCATATCGAAATCGCCGAAGAACTGCTGGACAAAGGCCTTGCCTATCGCTGCTATTGCTCGCAGGACGAACTCGAAGAAATGCGCGTAAAAGCCCGCGAAGACGGCAAACCCACCTTCTATGACCGCCGCTGGCGCGACAAAAGCCCCGAAGATGCGCCGGATGGCATCGAACCGGTCATCCGCATCAAGGCCCCGCTCGAAGGCTCCTCGACAATTCACGACCATGTTCAGGGCGATGTCACCGTGAACAACGAACAGCTCGATGATTTCATCATCCTGCGCTCCGACGGCACGCCGACCTATATGCTCTCGGTTGTCGTTGACGACCACGATATGGGCGTCACGCACGTCATCCGCGGCGACGACCATCTCAACAACACCTTCCGCCAGAATGTCATTTACGACTCCATGGGCTGGGAAAAGCCGCAATACGCACATCTGCCGCTGATCCTCGGCCCCGACGGCGCCAAAATGTCCAAACGCCACGGCGCCGCCAGCGTCGAGGAATATCGCGACATGGGTTATCTCCCCGAAGCCATGCGCAATTACCTGCTGCGTCTGGGTTGGAGTCACGGCGATGACGAAATCATCTCAAACCATCAGGCGCTGGAGTGGTTCGATCTGGAGCATATCGGAAAATCCCCGGCCCGCTTCGACTTTAACAAGCTCGAAAGCCTCAATGCGCATTATATTAAAGAAGCCGATCCACAGCGCCTGATCGATTTATGCATGCCTTTTTATCAGGCGCGCCACGGTGTTACCCCTGACGCACAGGCGCAGAAACGGATCATGTCCTGCGCCGATGAATTAAAGTCACGTGCAAAGACATTACTCCAATTCACTGATGAATCAGCATTTTTTGCCAAAGCATTGCCACTCGATTACGACGAAAAAGCCGCCGCACTTTTGGGTCAGGACAGCCGCGACGTTCTTGAGGCGCTCAAAACCCGGCTCGAAAACCTTGACGATTTCACCGCCGACAATATCCAAAGCCTCGTCAAAGACATTGCCGATAACCTTCGCGAAGGTAAAATGGGAAAAGTCGCCATGCCCCTGCGTGCCGCCCTGACCGGCACGACCGTTTCCCCGTCGGTCTTTCACGTTGCGGAAACTCTTGGCAAATCAGAAACCTGCGCCCGTATTCAGGCCGCACTACAGACGGAAATAAAGTGAAATTTGACAAATAGGCCATTTATTTGCATAATATATAGTATAAATACAGCAAATGTAATAGGGGTGAATTATGACTGATGATACAATTCCAAAAAATGAATACGCCTGCGCAATGGGGTTCAAGCGAGCTTGCGAAGATGCAGCGCCTGTCGTAACCGGCGACCAGAACGTCGATCAGGTGATTGAGAATTGCAAAAGGGAAAACAAGACAAACTCCCGCAACCCTGAGGATCATCTACAAGCAACAATGCAAACACAGGCTTGCATAAACAATGCCCTCGGATCACCAGGCAGCCGCTAACCTCCGTCCTATAATCATCTCAAATACGGGCACTGATGCAGGTAAAAACAACCTTACCTGCCAACCTGCGCGCGCATTCAGAGTACTCTTGATCGGACTTGATCAATTGCAAAACTTCTCTACAATAATCCCCAGTTGCACAACCGCAAATTCTGCCTATTCTATTTTCAATACAATGAAACAAAAAACGATGTGGGGATCCCAATGGGTAAAGAACCTGAAAGCCAAAAAACATTCACCCTGATTAACGACGAAACCGGCGAAAGCTATAAACTGCCCGTCCTCGACGGTTCAACCGGCCCAAGCGTTATCGATGTGCAAAAGCTTTACGCACAGACGGGCCATTTCACCTACGACCCCGGCTTTACCTCCACCGGCAGTTGCGAATCGCGCCTGACCTATATTGACGGGGATAAAGGCATTTTGATGCATCGCGGCTACAGCATCGAAGATCTCGCCGAACACAGCACCTACCTCGAAGTTTGCCATGCCCTGCTTTACGGCGATCTCCCCAACGCCAAGGAAATGGCGAAGTTCGAGCACAACATCACCTATCACACGATGGTGCATGAACAGATCAACTATTTCTACCGCGGTTTCCGCCGCGACGCCCACCCTATGGCCGTTATGTGCGGCATTGTCGGTGCGCTCTCGGCCTTCTATCACGACTCGCTGGATATCTGGGACCCGGAACAACGCGAAGTCTCGGCCCACCGCCTGATTGCCAAAATCCCGACACTGGCGGCCATGTCCTATAAATACAATGTCGGCCAACCCTTCATGTATCCGCGCAATGACCTAAGCTATTCAGAAAATTTCCTGTATATGTGCTTCGGCCTGCCCGCCGAACCGTACAAGATCAATCCCGTGCTCGCCGATGCCATGGACAAAATCCTGATTCTGCATGCCGATCACGAACAAAACGCGTCCACTTCGACCGTGCGCCTCGCCGGTTCGTCACAGGCCAACCCGTTCACCTGTATTTCATCGGGAATCGCCTCGCTCTGGGGTCCGGCCCATGGCGGCGCCAATCAGGCCGTTTTGGAAATGCTTGACGAAATCGGTGACAAGAAAAACATCCCCGAATTCATCAAACGCGCCAAAGATAAAGACGATCCATTCCGCCTCATGGGCTTTGGCCACCGCGTTTACAAGAACTTCGACCCGCGCGCCGCCGTGCTTAAAAAATCCTGCGACCAGGTTCTGGAGAATCTGGGGGTCAGCGACCCGCGCCTCGAACTGGCCATGGAACTTGAGCGCATCGCGCTTGAAGACGATTACTTCGTCAGCCGCAAGCTCTTCCCGAATGTCGACTTTTATTCCGGCATTATCCTGAAAGCCATGGGCTTCCCGACCTCAATGTTCACGGTTCTCTTCGCTGTCGCCCGTACAGTCGGGTGGATCGCTCAATGGAAGGAAATGATCGAGGAACCGACATTGCGCATCGGCCGCCCGCGCCAGCTTTACACCGGCCCGGTCGCCCGTCCTTACGTACCGATGGATAAACGGAAATAAAAAAGCCAACGTCCCTTAAGGCGGCAGCATACTTAAAACATAAGAGGCTGCCTTATGGCTCGGCGTCTGCCCGGGCTCAAGCTGCAATTTCTCATGCAACCGGGCAAAAGCCTGCTTTTGCTTATCCCGCTCTTCCGGAAAACGCAACAAGCGCATCATCGCCCGCGTCAGCTTGCCGATCGTACAATCCCATTGCAGATATTCCGGCACAGCGTTTTCCTGCAAAAGAATATTCGCCAAATGAACATATTGCGTCTTCAACACCAGCTTAACGATAATCGCTGTCAGAGGATGCGCCTTATACCCGATGACGTGAGGCACGCCGAGATAGGCAAGCTCCAGCCCGACCGTACCCGAAGCCGCCAGCGCCACATCACATGCGGCAAAAGCCTGCCATTTAAGATCGGTTGTTTTGATAATGTTATAAGGGATTTTGACGTCGTTCAAAAGTCTGGAAACATTGTATTCCAGCGCCGGTAGGGTTGGCACAATCAGATGAAGGTTTGAATATTGCTCGGACAAAATCTCAATCGTCTCCAAAAACGGCTTTGACAGACTCTTGAATTCCCGCTCACGGCTTCCGAACATCACCCCAAGACATAGAGCATCCTGATCAATCTCCATATCTTCTTTAAAGCGCTGTGTATCGATGCTGCCTTTATCCGTTTCGATCAAAGGATGCCCGACATAAACCGCATCGAGATTATGAGGCTTAAAATATGCGGGCTCAAAAGGAAACAGACACATCAGACCATCAAGATACTCCGCAATCTTTTTGGCCCGCCCCGGCCGCCAGGCCCAAACGCTCGGCGCCACATAATGAATGATTTTGCCCTTGTAGATCCCGCGTTTTTTCAAGCGCTGCGCCACCTGAAAATTAAAATCCGGTAAATCAATAGTCACAACGACATCAGGATTACGCTGCTCAATCTCCTCAACCGTACCATGAACCAATCGTAAAAGGCGCTGCAACTGCCAGATCACCTCCCACAGACCCATCACGCAGAGATTATCCATCGGCATCAGGCTATCCAGCCCCTCCGCCTCCATCAGCGGCCCGCCTATACCGATAAACTCAACAATCTCCTGCTCTTTCAGCCCCCTCATTAAGGATGCGCCGAGGGCATCCCCGGAAGCTTCGCCTGCAATGACAAAAATACTTTTGCTCATGACGCCCCCTCAAAACTTTCCGGATCAAGTCCGATCACAAAAACTTCGGCCTCATCGGCCCGCGCACGTAACGCATCAATAGCGCTCACAAAACTCTTCCCGGCATGGACAGCAACACCGCTCAGGCCAGCCTGCGCTAACATCTCTATAGTGTGAGGCCCAATCGTCGGTAAATCAAGATCGAGGTCCTGACTATCTTTGCATAGTTTAACCAGCACCCCGCCACGCCCTTTACGCTGCAATCCACCGCACCGTTGAATAAGGCCATCTGTGCCTTCCGCCGCTTCAATGCCCAAAACGTGGCCGTCTTGCACAATCACAGCCTGACCGACATCCTGATCGCTCAATGCCTTTAAAACTTCAACACCGCGCGCCACATCGCACCTTTGCAGATCATCAGGCTCAATCGAACCGATCTGCCCTTCAGGAGCCAAGAACTCCGGCATAAACGCCTGCGCCCCGTGAATAACAAACCCCTCACGTTCCAGAAATCGCCGCAACGCCCGCAGCAAACCGTCATCGCCAAGACTTTTCCATCCCTCTTTGGCAAAGAATTCCAAGGTCTTAAGATCAGGCTTAAGCTCCGCCAAAGATGGGCGGCGCATATGCCCCAGCATCACCAAATCACGAATTCCCTTGTGGCGAAGCGCGTCGATAACCTTCCCGGTTTTGCCTAAACGCACCCAAAGATGCTCAACCCCTTCCGGCGTTTGTAGATCAGTCTGACCTTTAAAGGCTATAACAAAGGGGCTGATGCCCTGCTTTTGGCAGGCCTCAATAAGCGCACACGGCAACGCACCGCCACCGGCCAATATTCCAAGAACCGGCGGTAGTTCTAGGCGCTTTTCTTCGGCGGTTGGCATAACGGAAACTTGTCCTTGGCCTTTGCAAATTCAATGATTTTTACAACCGTCTCATCATTGCTGTAATCTTCTAACACGCTGTCAATGCGCTCATCCATCGTGCCTTCATTGCCAAAGAGCTGGTTATAGGCCCGCTGCAAATGACGAATATCCTCTTTCCCAAACCCCCGGCGTTCAAGCCCGATCAGGTTCAGCCCGTGCAGGTGCGCGCGCTCCCCCTTCACCCGGCCATAAGGGATCACGTCATTCTCAACTCCCGACATCCCGCCGATAATCGCATGATCGCCAATGCGTACGAACTGGTGCACAGCGGCCAATCCGCCGATAATCACAAAATCACCGACGCGCACATGCCCGCCAAGCGTCGCGTTATTCGCTAAAATTACGTTATTGCCGATCTGACAGTCATGCGCCACATGCGTCGCCATCATAAACAAATTATTGTCGCCAACCCGCGTCTCCATGCCGCCATCTTCAGTGCCGGGATTCATCGTCGTATGCTCGCGGATCGTATTGTTTTTCCCGATAATCAGACGCGATTTTTCGCCCTTATATTTCAAATCCTGCGGCGGCGAACCAAGCGAAGCAAAGGGATAAACAATCGTCCCCTCGCCAATCTCGGTCAGACCGTCAATCACGACATGCGCCCTAAGTTGAACGCCCCGGCCAAGTGTAACATCAGGACCAACAACGCAATAAGGCCCGATCTGCACATCTTCGGCAATCTTGGCTCCGTCGGCGACAATGGCAGTAGGATGAATTTCAGCAGAACTCATAGACGATCATACCCCTTTGAAGAAAGTGTAGGCTGGAAAGCGGCACTATTCAAATCACGCTTTATTGCACCGCGTTACAAAAAGAACGACAAAACAAACAGACTACTTGCTTTCCTTGTCGGTAATCATGGCGCTAAACGTCGCCTCAGCGCAGACTTTTCCCTCGACAGTCGCTGTCCCCTTAAATTTCCAGACATTGGCCCGCGATTGTATCTTTTCAACGTGAATATGCAGAGAATCGCCGGGCACCACCGGACGACGGAAACGCGCATTATCGATAGTCATGAAATACACGACCTTGCCTTCCGCCTCAGCGCCCAACGCCTCAACCACAACCAAAGCCGCCGTCTGCGCCATCGCTTCAACGATCAGCACCCCCGGCATCACCGGATATCCGGGAAAATGGCCCATAAAATGCGGCTCATTCATCGTGACATTCTTCAACGATGTTGCGCTTTCACCGGGACTCAACTCCAAAACCCGATCAACCAGCAAGATCGGGTAACGATGCGGGATCATCTCCATAATGCGGTTAATATCGATAGTGCTCATAACAACGAAAACCCTTAACTATTTCAGACGATATTTTTAACGCCTAATCAAGCGCAGGACAATATCATTTATCTTTTTTAATCAGGCGCTTCAGCAAAGCAACCTGCTTCATATACTGCTTAATCGGCAATGACGGTGAACCCATATGCTCCTCACCCGCTGGAATATCGCGCATAATCCCGGCCTGCGCGGCGATCCGAGCCCCGGCCCCGACGCGCAAATGTCCGGCCAACCCGGCCTGTCCGCCAATCGCTACAAAATCCTCAATCACGCTCGAACCAGAAATCCCGACCTGCGAAACAATCACGCAGCCCCGGCCGATTTTCACATTATGGCCGATCTGCACCAGATTATCGATCCATGTCCCCCGCCCGATCACCGTATCCGGCCCGGCCCCGCGATCAATGCAAGTATTCGCGCCGATCTCGACATGATCTTCGATAATCACCCGCCCGAGTTGCGGCACTTTGACATGCCCTTTCGGATCAATCGCAAACCCAAAACCGTCCTGCCCGACGCGTACACCGGGATAAAGCCGAGTATGATCGCCAATATGACAATGTGATACCGTCGCATTCGAACCAATCCGTACATAAGCCCCGATCCGCACATTCTCGCCAATCACACTGTTGGCTTCAATCCAGCTGCCCTCACCGATCTCAGCGCCCGGACCGATAACAACGCCCGGACCGATAACAACGCCCGGACCGACTGACACCGTTGGATCAATATGCGCGCTATCGGAAATCACGCTCTCCGGCTTCACGTCCGGATAAAACGCCTGCGCCGCCAAGGCATAGGCCTTGTATGGATTGGAATTTAGAAGCAAGGAAACACCGTGAGGCGCAAACCCGGCCACAGACGGATGCACAATACAGGCCCCGGCCTTGGTCGTTAAAAACGCATCCTTATATTTCACATTATCAAGAAAACTCAAATCATTTGCCCCCGCCACATCCAGCGCCGCGACATCATGCAACTTTTGCGTCGCATCCGCCCCTTCGCTCAGCTCTGAACCGGTTAAATCGGCCAGTTCCCGCAGACTAAAATTTTGGGCTTTTTTAAAAAATTGCGGATCGGCCATGATTATTCTCCCTCCTCAATTTTCAAAGGGACCTTTTTAAGGCTCTCGTTAATTTTTTTGAGCGTTTCCTCGGTAATATCGAGCGACTTTTCACCCGCAATCACGTTCTTGTTGGAAATCACCAGCTCAAAGCCGCGTTCATTGGCAATTTCCTGAACGACGACATAAAGCTGTTCTCGCAATTTATTCATCGCCGCCGTCGAAGCCTCTTCCAAAGCGCGCCGGTATTTTTGCGCTTTTTTACGCTCCTCCTGAAGTTTTGCCTCATAAGATTGACGAAGCTTAAGATACTCTTCCTGCGAAACCGTCCCGCGTTTTTCAAGCAAATCCTTCTCTTCAGCCCGCAAGTCCTGTTCGGTTTTGGATATCTCTTCAAGAAAACTCTTACGCACGGCCTGGCGCTGCTTTTGAATATCCAGTGCCGCATCTGACTTGGTCAAAATGTAGGAAACATCCACAACGCCAATCGAACCGGCTGCCCAGCCGCGCACCGGAAAGAATAAAGCAAACAGGGCAATAATGCCGAATAAATAGTAAAAACGACGCATAACACTCACTTAAGCGTTTTAAGAGAACAAGATTCTGCAGGTGTAACAGATTTTAGAAGCGCGTGCCAAAGCTAAATCTGAAGTGTTCCTCTTCGTCATAATCTTCCTTGGACACCGGAACGGCATAATCCGCACGGACCGGACCAAAGGGAGAACGCCAAGACAGGCCGAGCCCCAAGCTGGATCGCAAGCTCGCCTCATCCTGAATCTCCGGACCGTTATCATCAACCTCTGTCAACGTCCCCACATCGCCGAATGCATGACCGAGAATGCCCAATTCCTCAGGAAGGCCAATCGGGAAAGAGCTCTCTAAAGTCCCGCGGTAAAAGACCTGCCCGCCCAGTGAGTCCCCTGATGTCAGGTCGCGCGGACCGACACCGGCTTTTTCAAATCCGCGCAGCGTATTGCCGCCGAGATAGAAACGCTCGTTAATCTGAACATTCTCATCCCCATAACCCTCTATAATCCCGGCTTCCGCCATCGCGTTAAGAACAACATGCTCAAACAGCGGATAATAGTATGAAGCCCCTGTTCTTCCAGAAACATATTTGGCATCACCGCCAAGACCGGCAACCTCGGTATCCAGCCAGTAATACATCCCTTCCGTCGGGAAAATGACGCTATCACGGCTATCATAAGACAGACGCTGCGACAAAGCGGAGGTATCGCGCGTTCCTTCCTGCTCACGAATAAAACGTGAAGCATCGCTTTGAACATCGGTAATTTCATTACGTTCAATACGGTAACGTAAAGCCTGACGCCAGCGTTCAGACAACGGATAGCCCATATGCAACCCGCCGCCGGTCCGGCGCTGGTCGTACGAACTCTCATCCTGATAGTCCCGGGTGATATGGAAGAGATCAAATCCGGCAGAGACGTCACGGTCAAGGAAATACGGTTCCGTAAAGCTCAAATCAAACTCAGAGCGCTTACCGGCAAGAACCGTCGACAATGCCAAATCCTGCCCCTTACCAAGCAAATTACGCTCACGAATGCGAAAATCCGCCAACGGCCCGTCCTGTGTAGAAAAACCCGCGCCAACCGAAAGCTCACCCGTAGACTTTTCAGTCACATCAACCTCAACCACCGTTTTATCTGGCGCAGAACCGGACTTCGCATTCAATTCAACCGTTTCAAAAAAGTCGAGATTACGGATATTTTGTTCCGATTTCGCCAGCTTGGACTTGTTAAACGGATCGCCCTCAACCAGCTCAAACTCACGGCGCACAACCTTATCAAGCGTGCGCACATTCCCGTTCACATCAATGCGCTCGACAAACACGCGCGGCGTTTCGTCAATGTTAAACACCAGATCAACGATCCGCTCTTCACGATTGCGATTAACGTCCGGGTGCACATTTACAAATGCATACTGGCGATCCCCAAGTGCATTGGTAAGATTATCAATACTCTCACGCACATAGTCGGCATTATACCATTCGCCGCTCTCAATATTGATTTCCGGACGCAGCACGGACGCATCAAAATTACTCAAATGCGAATTGATAGAAACTTCCCCGACCCGATAACGCTCGCCTTCCTCAACGGTAAAGGTCAAAAAGAACCGGTCACGCTCATCGGAAAGCTCAGACACCGCAGATAAAATGCGAAAATCCGCATAGCCATGCGCCAAATAAAAACGGCGCAGCAATTCTTCATCGTAGGCCAAACGATCCGGATCATACCGATCGTCCGATGTCAAAAAGCGATACCAAGCCGCTTCCTTCGTACTGATTTCACTGCGCAAACGATCATCGTCAAAGCGCTTGTTCCCGACAAAACGAATGGACTCAACCTTCGTCACATCACCTTCAGTAACCTCGAAGACCAGATCGACACGGTTTTGGTCAAGCTTGATAACCTTCGGTTCAATTAACACCGAAAAACGGCCGTTACGGCGATAGACTTGATACAACCGCGCAACATCGGATTGCACACGCGTACGGGTAAAAACCTGACGCGGACGCATCTGGATTTCCGCCATCAATGCATCGTCCTCAAGCTTCTCGTTGCCCTCAAACGCAATCTGGTTAATCACGGGATTTTCAAGAACATCCACCACCAGAGCGCTGCCTTGCTGCGTCAAGGTCACATCGGCAAACAGCCCCGTAGCAAACAGGCTCTTAAGACCCGCATCCAGCGTTTCACGCGTCATCGGATCACCGACCTTCAAATCCAGATAGGATTCGATGGTTGCCGGTTCAACCCGCTCGGCCCCCTGAATGCGGATTTCGCGGATGACCGTCTGGGCATAAGCTGCCAGCGGCAAAACAATCGCAAACATCAGGATAACAAGAAAGGCTCTGTGTTTCAGTTGCATAAGATCACCATAAACCACTATGAAAAACGTAACGGACAAGACACCATCTAACCCGGATATGCAAAGTTTTAGCGGGTCAGGCGCCAAAAGACAACACACTTATTATGCTGATTCTCCGACCGAAAAGCCAGCCCTCAAAGATCAATCGCTCACAGAAGCAATTGCATGATATCATTCAGGTTGGCAAACACCATCACCCCGACCAGAAAGACAAACCCGATGCGGAAAGCGTATTCCTGAATCCGCTCCGGAATTGGCCGCCCCAAAACCGCCTCAAAGGCATAAAACACAAGGTGACCGCCATCCAGCATCGGAATCGGAAACAGGTTAATCAGCCCCAGATTAATCGACAACAAGGCCGAAAACATAATCAGCGCAATCACGCCCTGCTTGGCCATGTCCCCGGCCAAAGCGCCGATACGGATAACCCCGCCCAGCTCTGCGGCGCTACGGCTACCGACAACCATTTGCCCCAAAGCCTCAAGCGTCCCGCGGGTAATCACCCAGCTTTGCTTCAACGCTTCCAAAGCCGAAAGATGCAACGGATATTGAATAAATTCATTGGCTTCCACATTCGACAAAAACAGAAAATCATATTCTTCCGCCCCAGAAGATTGAATAAATGTGTTAAATTCCGCCAAAGGCTTCACGATAAGCGTCTGCTTCGATTGTCCGTTTTCAATTTCAATTGTGAAGCTTTTTCCCATCTGCTGAACCAGCGCGGCGCGCACGGCCTCTACGTCATCGTACGCCTTACCGTCAATCGTCTTGATATCTTGAATTTTCACCGCATGACGTGGGCTAATAAGCCCCAAAAGCCCGCGGCTGTGCTTAAAGCCAAATCGGTCTTCCTGCGTCACCTTCTCCGGCGAGGCCATGATATCGATGCGCTCACCGTTACGCTCAACGACGAAATGCTTTTCGAGATCCAGCGCAATCATCATCTCCCGTCGAATATCTTCAAACGTCGTGATGGTTTTGCCATCCACGGAAATAATCTTGTCATGCGCCTGAAAACCGTGTTTTGCCGCGCTTGAATCAGCAATCACCGCCGCCGCCACCGGGGGCGTCACAGGCTGGCCGCTAAATGTAAACAAAAGCGCCATCAGGATAATCGCAAAAATATAATTAATCGCCGGTCCAGCGATCACCACCGCCGCGCGCTTCCAGACAGACTGCGCAAAAAACGCACGCATTTTCTCTTCTTCGGTAAACGGACGGATATCTTCACCGTCTTCAACGCCTTCGGCCTGCCCTGCACTCGCAGGATCAACATCACCAAACAGTTTAACGTATCCACCGAGCGGGATCAGCGAGAGCTTCCAACGTGTACCGTTCTTGTCATTAACACCAAACAGCTCTTTTCCGAAACCAATCGAAAACGTCTCAACCTGAATGCCGCACAACCGCGCAACAATGTAATGCCCCCACTCATGCACAAACACGAGAATACTGAGAACCAGAACAAACGCCCCGCCATAAAACCAGACATTCCCGCCAAGCATTTGGAAAATTTCGAGAAAATTCATATGACTACGCTTTCAGTTTTTTCATCGCGCCGGCGCAATGTTCTTCAATATAGGTCAAAGCAACGCTACGCACAGCCTCATCCGCCTGCTCGACGGAATCAATTGTATCCAGATTTATATCAGGCTCTTGCCTCAATGCGAACTCAATAGTGCTTAAAATCTCGGGAAAAGCAATTTTTTCCTGCAAGAAAGCCGCCACCGCCACTTCATTCGCCGCATTCAAGGTCAAACAGGCCATGGGCCCTTTTCCCAGACATTCATAGGCCAACCGCAAGGCCGGGAAACGTGTTAAGTCCGGTTCTTCAAACTCCAGCCGTGACAGCGCCGTCAAATCAAGCCGCTGCCCCGGTGTCTCAATCCGCTCCGGCCAGCCCAGCGCATACGCAATCGGCGTACGCATATCACTCGCCCCCATCTGCGCCAGCACGGAGCCATCGACATATTCAACCATCGAATGGACCACCGATTGCGGATGGATCAGCACATCGATTTGCGCAGGCGGCATATCGAACAGCACATGTGCTTCAATCACCTCTAAGGCCTTATTCATCATACTGGCGCTATCCACGGAAATCTTCGCCCCCATATCCCAGTTGGGATGCTCCACAGCCTGCGCCGGTGTGGCCTTGGCAATTTGTTTTTCGTTCCATGTCCGAAACGGCCCGCCCGATGCGGTCAGGATAATTCGCCGAATGCCGCAGCGTTGCACCGGATTAAACACCTGAAACACCGCATTATGCTCGCTATCGATGGGCAGGATCTGTGTATCATGCCGCAGGGCCAAAGACTTCACCAAATCCCCGGCCGCCACCAACGGCTCCTTATTCGCAATCGCGACCGCTTTTGAGTTCTTGATGGCATGCATCAACGGACGCAGGCCTGCAATCCCGCTGATCGCCGCCACCGTTAAATCCGTATCAGATTGCACGGCATATTCAAGCGCTTCCGCGCCGCTTTCAATCATAACATCATATCCTTTAAGCGCCGCAGCCAGCGCCTCCTCCTGCGATGCATCCGCAATCACCGCCCGCCGGGCCTTCAGACGCATAACCACATCCGCCAACCCTCGCGCATCCGTATGGGCCGTAACCGTACACACCTCGAAACGCTCCGGCATTGCGTCAATGACATCCGCCGTACTTTGACCGATCGACCCCGTTGCCCCCAAAATGGATACACACTTTTTCACCTGACGGTCCTACACATCGAAAGGAAAAAACAGGACAAGCACCAAAAATACCGGCGCGGCCAGCAACATGGAATCAATCCGGTCCAGCAAACCGCCATGCCCCGGAATTAAAGCGCCGGTATCTTTTAAACCGGCCCGGCGCTTTACAAATGACACCATCAAATCGCCCGCCTGCCCGGCCAGCGCAATCAACGCGCCGAGCAGATACATCATGATGAGACCCAGCCAGCTAAAATCGCTTTCAGAGGCAAAATAAAAAACCTGAGCGAGATAGTACAACATCGCCGCGCCTCCGGCAAAATCGCACGCACCGCCCAGCCCGACCCATGTTTTATTAGGGCTGATCTGGGGTGCGAGCTTAGCCTTGCCAAAAGTTTTGCCGACAAAATAGGCTGCGATATCGGCCGACCAGACCATCACCAAAAACAAAACGCCAACTCTCAGGGGAAACTGTTCACGAATGAATACACAAGCTCCGAAGCCGAGAGCTAAATAAACCAGACCCAACGCCATATACGGCACAAAATGCTCCACACGCCGCACCATGGAAACCCATTCATAAATGGAAATCAGTACAAACGCCCCGATCATCAGATAAAAAGGCCCGCCGCCCCATGCAACTGCCAAGAGGACGACAGGAATCAAAATCGCCGCAGAAATCACACGTTCTTGCAGAGCTTTAAGATTCCAGCCCATACCCTTTTCACCCTTCGACCTTCGTCAGGGCCCCAAAACGACGATCACGTTGCCCATAGATGCTCAGCGCCTGCTCAAGGTCATTCTTGTCAAAATCCGGCCACAACGTATCGGTAAACACAAACTCGCTGTATGCGCACTGCCAGAGCAGAAAATTGCTAATCCGTTGCTCACCGCTGGTCCGGATAAGAAGGTCAGGATCGGGAATGCCTTCCGTCATTAAAAAGCCGGGAAACTGCGCCTCAATTGTTTCAAAACTGAGCTTCTGTCCCAAATGCGCGTTATGCAAGCGGGCAGCGGCATGAAGGATATCGTTACGCCCGCCATAATTCAGCGCGATCACCACCGTAATCGCTGTATTTTCTTCGGTCAGGCTTTCCGCATTTTCAATCATCCGTACGATATCATCATCCAGCCCGGCTCGGTCGCCAATCACCCGCAACCGCGCGCCGTTTTTATGCAACTCGGCCGTTTCACTGCGCAAATAATAGCGCAGCAAATTCATCAGATCTTTGATTTCACTGTCCGGCCGGTTCCAGTTTTCCGACGAAAACCCGAACAGTGTAAGGTATTTCACACCGAACTCCGTAGCTGCCTTCACCACGCGCCGTGCGCTTTCTGCACCCTGCTTGTGCCCGGCCGTACGCGGCAAGCTGCGCGCCTTCGCCCATCGGCCATTCCCATCCATAATCACGGCCACGTGCCGTGGCCTTTGGAGGTTGGATGATTGGTTGATTGGATGATTAGATGATTCCAAAACTACACTTTCGCTATAAAATTATTAAGCATCTTGGCGATAACAATATATTGATCGTTCCACTTTTCAAATTCGTTCCGGTCAATATATTCCAACTCTTGCGCATATAAAACCCAAACCAGCATCTCGTTGGCAGACCCCATCGCCATATTAAGAAATCTTTTAAATTCGGCCTTAGATGATTTCTGCTTTGCAAAACCTTCTGCAATATTCGCACAAACCGACTTACTGGCCCGGCGCATTTGATCTGCCAAAGCGTATTGTTCGATTTTTGGAAATTTCAGGGTCTTTTTGTGAATTTCGATGGAAATTCTAAATGCCTTTTGCCAAACATCTAAATCTTGAAATGTTCAAACAACCATTTTCTAATTTCCAATCATCCAACCTCTAATCATCCAATTTCCAACATTCCGGCTTAAACCGTCATGATATCCTTTTCTTTATCCGCCAGCATCTGATCGACTTTTTTGATCGCATCATCGGTCAGCTTTTGCACCTCGTCATAGAGGCGTTTTTCTTCGTCTTCCGGATATTCACCCTTCTTCACCGCATCCATGCCATCTTTACGCACATTACGGACAGCAATGCGCGCCCCTTCGGCATATTTTCCAGCCACCTTGGTCAGCTCGGCCCGGCGTTCCTCATTCAAATCGGGAATGGGAATGCGGATATTGCTGCCCTCCGGCATCGGGTTTAGCCCCAGCCCCGCATCGCGAATAGCCTTTTCAGCGGCTTTAACATTCCCTGCATCCCAGATCTGTACACTGAGCATGCGCGGCTCAGGCACGCTGACAGTGCCCAGCTGGTTCAAAGGCATTCTCGAACCGTAGACCTCAACCACAACGGGATCCAGAAGAGAAACGGAAGCCCGCCCCGTACGCAAGCCTCCAAATTCCTTATGCAGGGACTCAATCGCCCCGTCCATCCGGCGCTGAATATCACTTTTATCGTAAGACATCGTTATTTTTCCTTCTTTCTTCGCGTCAATTCGTCACAATCGTAAACTTGCCCTTGGACGCCACAGCCTTGGCAAAACTCCCCTTTTCCTTCACAGAAAAGACGATAATCGGAATATTGTTTTCGCGCGCCAGCGAAATCGCCGTCGCATCCATAACCTTCAAATCCCTGGTCAGCACGTCCATGAAAGTAATGTGATCGTAACGCTTGGCCGAAGGGTCTTTTTCCGGATCGGCGGAATACACTCCGTCAACCTTGGTTCCCTTGAAAATCGCATCGCAATTCATTTCCGTCGCCCGCAACGCCCCGGCTGTATCGGTCGTAAAATAAGGATTGCCGGTCCCGGCCGCAAAAATCACCACCCGACCTTTTTCCATGTGCCGCACGGCGCGCCGACGGATATAAGGCTCGCAAATCGAATCCATGCGGATTGCCGATTGCACACGGGTCTGCACCCCAATGCGCTCCAGAGCATTTTGCAAAGCCAGCGCGTTGATCACAATCCCCAGCATCCCCATATAATCGGCTGTTGTCCGGTCCATCCCTTCCGCCGCGCCTGAAACACCGCGAAAGATATTACCCGCACCAACCACCACGCAGACCTCAATCCCCTTATCGACAACCTCTTGAATATCCTCAGCCACACGCTTAACCGTGTCGGAGTCCAGCCCGTACTCCTCCTCGCCCATCAATACCTCACCGGACATTTTCAGCATGATACGCTTATAATTTTTCATCTTGGCGATATTCTTGACGGCTTCAGCATTCATGGCGGCGATCCTGTGTCTAAGCAAAACTGATCTAATGTAATAACAGCCGCATGCATTTGCAACGCGGCTGTCATAAAAACTTCAAAGAAATTGAGAGTATTAACCGTTGGCAACCTTGCCAACCTCAGCGGCAAAATCCTCTTCTTCTTTCTCAATGCCGTCACCAAGCTGGTAACGCGCAAAAGCGGTAAGCTTAATTTCGGCACCGGCCTCTTTACCGGCAGCAGCAATCACATCGGCAATCTTGGTCTCGCCATCGATAACGGATTTTTGGTCCAACAGGCAAATCTCTTCGAAATATTTGCGCATACGGCCTTCGACCATTTTCTCGGCAATGTCCTGCGGCTTGCCTTCGGCAACCGCTTGCTCAATCAAAAACGCCCGCTCTTTCTCCATTTCCGCCACATCGACAGAATCGCGATCCAGATATTTCGGGAACGCCGCCGCCACATGCATAGCCACCTGCTTACCGACAGCCTGCAAAGCCTCAGCCGACGCCTCGGATTCCAGAGCCACCAACACACCGATTTTGCCCAGACCGTCTTTCAACGCGCCGTGCACGTAGGACACAACCGCCCCATTAGAGACCTCAAGCTTCTCACACCGACGCAAGGTCATGTTTTCACCGATCTTGGCAATCAGATCCGTCAGGCTGTCTTTCACCGACTTGCCGCCCAGATCGGCTGCCGCCAGGTCTTCAACAGAGTTCACGTTCAAAGCTTTTTGAGCCACTTTCTCAACAAAGCTTTGGAACTCCTCGTTACGACTGACAAAATCGGTTTCAGAGTTCAGCTCGATAACCGCGCCTTTTGTCCCGTCGGTCACAACAGCCACCAGCCCTTCAGCCGCTGTCCGTGAAGATTTCTTATCGGCCTTGGCCATACCTTTTTTACGCAGCTCTTCCATCGCCGCTTCCATATCGCCGCCAGTTTCGGTCAGCGCTTTTTTGGCATCCATCATCCCGGCGCCGGTTTTTTCGCGCAGTTCTTTAATTTTTGCTGTCGTAATCTCAGCCATCGTTTAAGTCCTTTCTCAAAGAAGCATCCCCGTGACGACGGAGATCTATTGTTTTAAATATATCGAAAATCCCCGCTTTTGTGCCCTAGAGGGTATTCGCGGGGATGCTTCAAAATCTTTTAAGCGGAAGCTTGCTTCTTGGTCGCTTCTTCTGCTTCATTTGCAGGCTCTTCGGCTTTTTCTTCGCCTTTAGCTTCAGACTTTTTCTTTTCAGCGTCGATCTTGGCCTTTTCACCCGGTGTCAACGGCTCGTCTTTCTTTTCAGCCTTTTTCGGCGGCAGTTTTACGGACACATCGACAGCCTCACCCGGGTCCTTACGACCGGAGGCCAGCTCAGCCTGCAAACCATCCAGAACCGCATCGGCAAACAAGTTGCAATACAAATCAATCGCACGCAACGCATCGTCGTTACCCGGAATAATGTAATCAACACCGGCAGGGTCCGCATTGGTATCCACCACGCCAAAAACCGGAATCCCCAGCTTGTTGGCTTCTTTCACCGCGATGTCTTCCATCGTCACGTCCAGAACGAACAAAGCATCGGGCTGACCGCCCATATCCTTGATCCCGCCCAAAGACAGTTCCAACTTGTCACGCTCGCGCGTAATCATCAAAAGCTCTTTCTTGGTCCGCAGCGCTTTTTGCTCATCGCTACCCAGAATGTCTTCAACTTCACGCAAACGTGCAATGGATTTGGAAATCGTCTGCCAGTTGGTCATCATACCGCCCAACCAGCGGTGGTTCACATAGTATTGACCGCAACGCTTGGCGCTTTCCGCGATTTTATCGCGCGCCTGGCGCTTCGTACCGACAAACAAAACGCGGCCGCCATTGGCCACGATATCGCGCAAGGATTTCAAAGCCTCACCCAGCATCGGAGTTGTCAGTTGCAGGTCAATAATGTGAACACCGTTGCGTACGCCGAAGATATATTCGCGCATTTTAGGGTTCCAGCGGCGTGTGTGGTGACCAAAGTGAACGCCAGCCTCAAGCAATTGGCGCATAGTGAATTCAGGCAGTGACATATCTATGTCTCCTTTTCTTTCCAGTTACATCCTCTGCAGGCCTTAGTATCTCTCGATACACTGGTTAAGGAACCTGCATGTGAATTTCACCCAAACCGATGAGTGATGGCGGGTTTATACGGTGATTTAACAGGGATTGCAAGAGGTTTTTAGCCCTCTAAGATCTCCTGAACGCCTTCTTGCGTACGAATGATATTGCGAGCCTGCGGGCTTAAGGACCAGCGCCCGGGCAGGCGCATTTTCACCACACGCGCACCCTCGACCGACACATATAGATTGATCAACGCTTGCCCCTGCCCCTCACTATCAAGGAATTCCTTGATTTTATGGATTGGCGCAGGCTTGTTTATATAGATAGAAATCTCTCGGATTTTCCCCTCTAATGCGCCATCCAGCGGTGCAATCCGGGTGCAGGTGAACCGGATTTGATCCTCGCGCTGCTCCACCTCAACCTCCAGCAAAAGCGCCGTTCCCGGCTCCAGATAGTCCCGCGCGCCGGTCAGCATCTCGGAAAACAGCGTCACTTCAAAAATTCCGGTCGGGTCAGAGAGTTGCAAAAACGCATATTTATTCCCCTTTTGCGACATTTTCTCCTGTTTCTTGAGCAAAACGCCCGCCATCTGAAAGCGCGCTGCCGAGACATTCTGCAGCGCCGCTTCGACCGTCGCATAGCTGGCGATTTTCAAATTTTCAAACTGCTGCTGACGGCTATCCAGCGGATGCGCAGACAAATAAAATCCGACCGCCTTGAATTCACGGCCCAATTGCTCCAGCTGATCCCACGGCTCAACCTTCGGCAGCTCAGGCATCCCCAGACCCGGAGCACCTTCTTCCACCCCGCCGAACAGGCTGACCTGACCGGACTCGCGCTCTTGCGCCAAAGACTGCGCATGACGCAATATGACCTCCGCACCAGCGCAAATCTGCGCCCGGTTAGGGTTCAAACTGTCAAACCCGCCCGCCGCGGCCAGCCCTTCTAACTGACGCTTATTCATCGATTTATAATCCAGCCGTGACGCATAATCTTCAATCGACGCATACGGTCCATGCTCGACGCGTTCCGCCACCAGCGTACGCATCGCCGCCTCACCAACGCCTTTGAGCGCGCCAAGCGCATAACGCACCCCCTCGCCCTCAACTTTAAAATCCGCATTCGATTCATTAATGTCAGGCTGGCGCAGATCAACCCCCATCCGGTCGAGATCCTGCTTGAAGATGCTAAGCTTATCGGTATTGCCCAGATCGAGTGTCATCGACGCGGCCATAAATTGCAGCGGATAATGACATTTCAGCCACGCCGTCCAATACCCGATCAGTGCATAGGCCGCCGCATGCGACTTGTTAAACCCGTAACCGGCAAAGGCAGCGATCTGATCGAAAATCTGGTTGGCCTGCGCCGCCGGAACATCATTATGCTCCTTCGCCCCCTTGACGAACATCTCGCGCTGAGCATCCATCTCTTCCTTGATCTTCTTCCCCATCGCCCGGCGCAACAGATCCGCCGCGCCCAGAGAATACCCGGCCAAGGCCTGCGCCGCCCGCTGCACCTGCTCCTGATACACCATAATGCCGTACGTCTCTTCCAGAAACGGCTGCAGCTTATCATGCATATAATCCGGTTCGGTCTTGCCTTCTTTATTGCTGATATAGGTCGGAATATTATCCATCGGCCCCGGACGATATAGGGAAACGAGTGCGATAATATCGCCAAACCGGTCCGGATGCATCTTGCGCAGCACATCGCGCATCCCCGCACTTTCCAACTGAAATACCCCGACCGTCGCCCCTTGCGTCATCATCTCATAGGTTGGCTTGTCATCGAGCGGTATTTCAAGCGCATCGATCTTTTTGCCCGTCTGTTGCTCAACCAGTTTCAGGGTCTTATGCACCACGGTCATGGTTTTCAGCCCCAAAAAGTCGAATTTAACCAAACCGGCCTGCTCCACGTATTTCATGTTAAATTGCGTCACCGGCATATCCGAACGCGGATCGCGATACAGCGGCACCAACTCATGCAACGGCCGATCGCCGATCACCACCCCGGCCGCATGGGTCGAGGCATGACGGTACAGCCCCTCAAGCTGCAGCGCAATTTCGATCAGGCGTACGCTGCTCTCATCCTTCTTGATCTCAAGCCGCAAATCCGGGTCCTGATCTAAAGCCTCCTGCAACGTCACCGGGTTCGCCGGATTATTGGGAATCAACTTAGCAAGCCGGTCCACCTGCCCATAGGGCATCTGCAACACCCGGCCCACATCGCGCACCACCGCCCGCGCCTGCAGTTTCCCGAACGTGATAATCTGCGCCACGCGGTCCCGGCCATATTTCTGCTGAACATAGTGAATAACCTCTTCGCGCCGGTCCTGACAAAAATCGATATCAAAGTCCGGCATCGAAACCCGCTCAGGGTTCAAAAACCGTTCAAACAGTAAGTCCAGCTCTAACGGGTCAAGGTCGGTAATCTTCAGTGCCCAGGCCACCACAGAACCCGCACCGGACCCCCGCCCCGGCCCAACCGGAATATCCTGCTCTTTCGCCCATTTGATAAAATCCGAAACGATCAGGAAATAGCCCGGAAACCCCATGCCTTTAATAATCTCAAGCTCAAATTCCAACCGTTCAAAATACAGCTTTGCATCCACGCCTTTAGCAAAATTTTTAAGCCGCCACTCAAGTCCGAATTCAGCCTGCGCCTTCAGCTCTTCAAACTCGCTGCGCCCCCCGTGAGTATCAAAGGCCGGCAAAATCGGGGAGATAGGTTCAAGCAGGAACGAACAGCGCTGCGCAATCACCGCAGTATTGGTCACAGCCTCGGGCAAATCAGCAAACAGGGCGGACATCTCGTCCGCAGACTTAAAATAATGCTCCTGCGTCACCTTACGCCGGTCATCCTCGGTCACATAGCGCCCCTCGGAAATACAAAGCAAGGCGTCGTGTGCCTCATGCGCCTCCCGGTCCATGAAATAACAATCATTGGTTGCCACCAATGGTACATCATGTTTGTAAGACAACTCAATCAGCGCCTCTTCCGTTGCGTCTTCACTGACCCATCTATGTCTTTGGATTTCACTGTAAAAACGATTATCAAAGCATTCTTTTAAATATAAAAATTCCTCTTCTGCTTTATCGGCTTGCTTATGAAACAGCGCGTCATTGACCGGTCCTTTTGACCCACCAGAGAGGCATATGAGACCATCTGAAAACGCCTTGAGCTCATCCTTGGAAATCACCGCCTTGCTCGCCGCATCCCCGCCCATATAGGCATCGGACAGCAACCGGCACAGATTCTTATAGCCCTGCTCATTTTGCACCAGCAACACAAGCTGATGCTCAGCATCGCCATACAGAACCTGCGCCCCAAAAATCGGCTGCACCCCGGCCTTGGCCGCCTCAATGGCAAACTCCATCGCCCCGAACATGTTGGATGAATCCGTCACCGCCACCGCTGGCATTTTCTCGGCCACGCAGCGCTTCACAAGGTCTTTAACCTTGATCGCCCCCTCGGCCAGAGAATAGGCCGAATGCACATGCAGGTGAATGAAGTGATTCATAGGATGAAGGTACAAGTTACAAGGTACAAGTTGCAAGATTCTTGTACCTTGCACCTCGATTCTTGCACCTTAAATCAATCAAAAACCACCAGCCGCCCGGATTTAAGCTCTAACGCGCGGTCCATCTGGTCGGCGAGTTGCAAATTATGCGTCGCCACCAACGCGCCAATCTCGCGCTCTCGCACCTGTTCCAACAGAATCTCAAATACTTCCGCAGACGTCTCAGGATCAAGATTCCCCGTCGGTTCATCCGCCAGCAGCAATTTCGGATCATTGGCCAAGGCCCGTGCAATCGCCACGCGCTGCTGCTCTCCGCCCGATAGCGCCGCCGGACGATGCTCCAAACGCTTACCCAGCCCCAAAGAAGCGAGCACCCCTTGCGCCTTATCCTTCGCATCACTCATGCGTACGCCCGCAATAATCTGCGGCATCGCGACGTTCTCAAGCGCCGTAAATTCCGGCAACAAATGGTGGAACTGGTAAATAAACCCGATCTGCGACAGGCGCATACTTGTGCGCCCTTTCTCCCCCAGCTTCCCGCAATTACGCCCGTTAATCAGCACACGGCCCGCACTGGGTTTGTCCAAAAGGCCAGCAATTTGCAGCAAAGTCGATTTCCCCGTCCCCGATTGCCCGACTAAAGCCACCAGCTCGCCAGCCTCAATCTTCATATCCAGCCCACGAAAAATCGTCAGCTTGCGCCCACCTTGCTCAAAGGTCTTTTCCAGACCTTCCAGCCTCAACAATACATCTTGATCTAATGGGTCATTCATAGCGCAGCGCCTCCACCGGATCCATCCGCGCCGCGCGCCACGCCGGATACAGCGTCGCCAACACAGACAGGAAAAACGCCATACCGATCACCGCCACCACCTCATGCCAGTCGATCTCGGCCGGCAGCTGCGATAGAAAGTAAATCTCTTCGGCGAACAATTCTGTCCCTGTCAGCCCTTCCAAAAACTGGCGAATACTCTCAATATTCACCGCAAACGCGATCCCCAAGGCCGCGCCAACCAAAGTCCCGACAATCCCGATACTCGCGCCCGTCAGCATAAAAATCCGCATCATATTGCCCCGGCTCGCTCCCATCGTCCGCAAAATCGCAATATCTTGCCCCTTATCCTTCACCAGCATAATCATCGAGGAAATAATATTGAACGCCGCCACAAGAATAATCAGCGTCAAAATCAGGAACATCACATTGCGTTCAACCTGCAACGCGTTGAAAAAACTTGCATTCATGTCCCGCCAGTCATACACACCGGCCTGCCCTTCGATTTTCATCGACACCGCCTTGCGCACCACGGGCAGTTCATCCGGGTCTTTCAAAAACACCTCGAGCGCCGTAACCGCCCCGTCAAACTGGAAGAATTTCTGTGCCGCCTCCAAAGGCATAAACACAAAGCCGCTGTTATACTCATACATCCCGACATCATAGGTCAGCGCCACCGTATAGGTCCGTTGACGCGGCATAGAGCCAAATGGCGTCGATTTAACCTGCGGCGAAGTCAGCGTAATCTTGTCCCCCGGACGAATCCGCATCTTTTGCGCCAACACATCGCCAATCGCCACCGTGCTGCCGGTAAAATCCTCCAGCTTCCCTTGTGTAATCGATTCACGCAGAATCTTGCGGTTCGTAAAATCCTTCCACGTCATCGCGCGTACCAGCACACCGCTCGCGCTGCCCCCGCGTGAAACCAAAGCCTGCCCCTCGATAATCGGCACAATCATCTCAATGCCCGGCGTCGCCTCGACCTGGCTTTTGATGTAATCGTAATCATACAGCGGCCCGGATTGCGAATAGATATTCATATGCCCGTTCAACCCCAAAATACGGTTAAACAGCTCGGCGCGAAACCCGTTCATCACGCTCATCACGATGATCAGCGTCGCCACGCCCAGCATAATCCCGGCAAAGGAAAATCCGGCAATCACGCTGACAAAGCCTTCAGCCTTTTTCGAGCGCAAATACCGCCACGCTACCATCCGTTCAAATGTTGAGAGCATGAAAATTAAAACCTTCTATTTTTTACGCGGAGATTCGGAGGTTCGGAGTTTTCAAAATTTAAAAATAAAATTTTTTCTCCGTTCCTCCGTTCCTCCGCGTTTAAGCCTTTTAATAAGCCTTCGCAATCAAAACCGTTTGACCGTCATCGACAAACGGCATACAGCGCGTCGTCAAACTTAAATCTTTCGTAACCGCTGCAAAGGCGCTGTCTTTCAAAACCGCAACGGGAACCTTCATGAAACCTGTGCCTTTATTCTTGTCAAAATGCGCAATCACATCGCCCAAGCTCTGTCCCTCGTGCGTATTTACATCCCTAAAGCTACGCACCCGCGCCAGCATGTCATCATGAATAGCATCCAAAACACCTATAGCGCCCGCGACGAATTCCTCTCGGGCTTGCGTTGTCTTGCTCTCACGCCCCAGATCACGGCGAACATACGTCACCACGCCTTCTTCCATTTCACGCCCGCCAACCTCAACGCGCAGCGGAATACCTTTCTTAATGGCGTCCCACATTTTGTCCGGCGTACGCATCTCACGCTCATCCACCTTGGCGCGAATGCCTTTTTCCTTCAACTGCGCGGCAATCTCAGAGCAATAGGCCATGATCCCCGCGTCATTATCACCTTTCAAAACCGGCAAAATCACCACCTGCTGCGGCGCGATGCGCGGCGGCATAATCATCCCGTCATCATCGCCATGCATCATGATTAACGCGCCAATCATCCGCGTCGTAAACGCCCAACTGGTTGTATGGCATAGCGCCTCACCGCCGTCTTTGGTCTGATACTTGATATCAAAGGTCTTGGAGAAATTCGTGCCCAAATCGTGCGTCGTACAGGCCTGCAAACCCTTACCGTCCTGCATCATCGTTTCTATACAGTAGGTCTCATTCGCACCGGGAAAACGCTCATCCGGAGTTTTAACCCCCATATATCCGTCCACCGCCAGATACTCGGTGAAGAATTTCTCGTATAAATTCAGCACATGCAGACAGTCGCCCTTCGCACCTTCATGATCGGCAAACGCATTATGCCCCTCATGCCAGAAAAATTCACCCGTACGCAGGAAAATCCGCGTCCGCATTTCCCACCGCAGCACACTGCACCACTGATTCAGCTTCAACGGCAAATCGCGGTAAGATTGAATCCAACGCGCCATCGCATCTCCGATAATCGTCTCGGACGTCGGGCGTACCACATATTTTTCTTCCAATTCCGCCTCCGGCGCCGGACGCAGCCCATTGCCATCGGGGTCAGCCTCCAGCCGGTGATGCGTCACCACCGCGCATTCTTTGGCAAAGCCCTCAACATGCTCGGCTTCCTTCGATAAGAAACTCACCGGTATCAGCATCGGGAAAGAACAGTTTTGCACTCCGTACTCTTTCAGCCACAGATCAAAAATCCCGACCATATTCTCCCAAATCGCCCAGCCATAGGGTTTCACGGTCATGCACCCGCGCGTTGGCGAGCTTTCCGCCAGATCGGCGGCCTTAATCACCTGCTGATACCATTCAGGGAAATTCTCGGCGCGTGTGGGGGTAATAGCGGTTTTAGCTTTTTGACTCATCAAGACCTCTATGACTTTACGGATATTGACCTTCGAGAACCTCGCCCTCGATGCCCTCTTTTACTTCCATGACTTCGGGCTGAGACTTTAAGCCATCATCGCCCGCCTGTCTACGCTCTGCACGCTCGGCAATCCCCACAGATTTGCCGCACAGGCTATAGGCCTGCCCTGAAACATCCTGCCCGTCATATTCAACGCGCCCGTCGCGATGAACCGAAAGTATCCCGACACTTGACTTCAGCTCAAGATCACTGGGGATTTTCACCGCCTGAAAGCGCTGCGCCAGCATCATATCAATCGAAATTTTTACCACATCCAGCCCCGGCGCTTTGAGCGGATTAATATCGGCAGGCACAACCGCATCCGCCCCCGGCACATATTCGACGCCCTCAGGCATTTTATAATTCGGCAACGCCTTGCACAAAACCTCCAAAGACGCATCCTGCGCATTCGCAGTTCCACACACATACGTCATTGCGAGCACCAGCGAAGCAATCCATACAAAACTGGATTGCCGCGTCAGCCTTACGGCTTTCTCGCAATGACGTTCATGAAAAAATCTCATCGCGCCTTGTCCTCCTGCACCATCTCCATCGCCATGTCACGAAAACTGAAAATCTCAGCCTCAATCAACCCAAAAACAATCAACCAGATCAAAGCCGCGACCACGCTCGTCCAGATAAATTTCTTCTTCAAATTCGCCTGCACCGGCGTCCCGTCCTCATCCCGTATGTGCCCAAACGGCAACACGGCAAACAAACTGACCCACCAGATCAGTAAAAACACGATAATGCCGGTAACCAGCCCCATAACCCTACACCCTCAACACATGCACAGTGGTTTTAGGCTTCATTCCCAACATATGATCGCAAAACCGTCGCAAACCGATGCGCAGTTCTTCAGCAATAAAATGATCGTCCAGCCGCTCTTCCCATGTCAGTTCATCCAGTAAATCATAAACCTCTTCGATCAGCTTTTCTTCAATCCGCTCTTCATCCGGATTGTCAAAATCAACCAGACCGACCGTTTCAAGCTTTGCCTTACCCAGCAATTCCCCGCGCGCATCCACCGCCAGGGAGACATGCAAAGTCCCGGTATATTGCAGCTTGCGCCGAGCCACGATCGATTGATGCGTCGCCTTGATGACCCGTTTTTGATCCACCGCCAGAATATCGGTTTCAATATGATCAACGGTCTCAGGCACGCCCGGCGCCAGCCTTATAACCGAACCATTCGATGGAACGAGCACCAACGGCACCTGACAATCCCGCGCAAACGCCGCATGCGCATCCAGTTGTACGCGCTCCCCATGCACCGGCACCACCACCTGCGGCCGCAACCATTGAAACATTTCCGCAATCTCATCGCGACACGGGTGACCCGAAACATGGATCACATTTTTGGTATCGCGCGGCGTAATGATATTGACCCCGCCCGCGCTGAGGTTGTTTTTCACGACATTGATCGCCGTTTCATTGCCCGGAATGGCCCGCGCCGAAAAAATCACCGTATCACCGCGTTTTAGCGAAAAACCGCGAAAATCGCCGCGCGCAATCTTGGCCAGCGCCGCCCGATACTCCCCCTGCGACCCGGTCACAATCACCACGATCTTATCATCGGGAATCAACCCCAGATCCTCCTCCGACACGAAATCGGGAATTCCCTCCAGCAACCCGCATTCATACGCGCAACCAATCATCCGGTGCAAAGAGCGACCAATCACCCCGACCTGCCGCCCGCAGGCCTGCGCCGCTTTGACAATGCTGATCACCCGCCCGATATTCGAGGAAAACGTCGTCACCGCAATCTTGCCGTCGCATTTCTTAAACTCCGCCTCAAAGCCCAAAGCCACATCCGCTTCCGAGCCCGAACGTCCGTTCACTTCCGCATTCGTGGAATCCCCGATATACGCCAAAACCCCGGCATTTCCGGCAGCCTTAAACGCCGCCTCATCGGTCGGCTTGCCGACCACCGGTGCAGGATCCAAATTCCAATCGCCGCTATGCACCACTCGACCGTACGACATTTCGAGAATCAGAGAACAGGTATCGGGCACCGAATGCGACACCGGCACGAACTGAACCTTAAATGCACCGATTTGAACCGTCTCACCCGGTTCAATGAGATGGATTTTAACATGCCGTAAATTCTGTTCTTCCAACTTTTTGCGCAACACGGACGCCGTAAATGGGCTGGCATAGATCGGACAACGCAACCGTTCCCACACATAGGCCAGCGCTCCGATATGATCCTCATGCGCATGCGTAATGATCATCCCCTGCAGACCATCGGCATGCTCTTCCAGAAATCGCGGATCGGGCAGCAGTAAATCAATCCCCGGAAAACGATCATCGGCAAAACCGATCCCGCAATCCACCGCCAGCATCTGCCCGTCAGACACATACAGGTTCAGATTGACGCCAAATTGCTCGCTGCCGCCGAGCGGCACAAAAAACAACCCGTCCTCATTCATAAAATCCGCCGCCATCGTACTCATCTCTTCATTTCCTGATAAATCGCCAGCAGTCCCTTCAGGGTCAAATCCTGATCCACCATATCAATCACGCCCGTATCCTTGAAAAGCTCTGCCAGCCCGCCGGTCGCCAGCACAAACGGCTTCGCCCCGCCGCCAAGCTCTTCGGCGATCTCAGAAACAATCTTCTCAATCACCCCGGCATAGCCCCAATAAATCCCCGAACGCATCGCTTCGACCGTAGACTTTCCGATCGCCTGAGCGGGTTTACGCACCTCGATTTTCGGCAATTTCGAAGCCGCGCTATGCAGCGCATTCATCGATAGATCAATCCCCGGCGCAATCGCACCGCCCGCATAAGCCCCTGCAGGCATAATCACATCAAACGTCGTTGCCGTGCCAAAATCGACGACAATCGCCCCAGCATCTTTATAGCGCGGATAAAACAATTTTACCGCCAGCGCATTGACCAACCGGTCCGCCCCGACATCTTCCGGGCGATCCATATCAATCTCCATCGGCACATGATCCTTGGTGATGTTTAACGGATCACACCTCAAATGCTTTTCGCAAAAATACTGCAAGTGCAACTGTGTTTCAGGCACCACAGAGCTGATTACAACATCATCGATATCGTCAAAAGTCAAACCGGCCAGTCCAAAGACCTGATGCAAAAACACTGCATATTCGTCACCGCTGCGCGCCGCATGCGTATGCAGCCGCCAATTCCCGCGCACCTGTTCGCCGTCGAAAACGGCAAAAACGATATTGGTATTCCCGACGTCAATCGCCAGCAGCATAATCCTGATCCTTTATAAACACATCCCCCGCCGATATGGTTTTTAGCCGGTTTTGCCCGTCCCGTACAATCAAATTTCCGAGATTATCAATTGTTTCAAAGTCCCCGACATTGAGTGCCGTTCCCTTCGAATATGTCCGCCCCAACCATTCATCACGAATATTGGTAAACCCATCCTGACGAAACGCCGCATAAAATTTGGAAATATTATCCAAAAGGCCATCGCGAAACCCGTCGCGATCAACATGCAGCGCAGCCGCCATTTTCGGCGCCGAGGCCGTATTGACGCCAATCCCAACCACCAGCCACTCCAGCCACGCCCCTTTCAGCCCGCTATCCATCAAAATCCCGGCACATTTCCGTCCGTCAATCAGCACGTCATTCGGCCACTTGACTCGCGCGGCCTCACCAACCGTCTGTGCCACCGCCACCCCCGTCAAAATCGAAAGCTGCCCAACGCTACTGACAGGACAACCGGGGCGTAAAATAAACGATAAAGCGAGATTCCCCGGCGCGCTGATCCACGCTCGCCCATGCCGACCTTTCCCGCCGCTCTGCGAGAAAGTCTGCACAACCGTACCTTCCGGACCGCCACCCACGGCCAGCTCTTTACACAGATCCTGCGTGGAAGCCAACTCTGGGAAAAGCTGAATATCCCAGTCGATAGACAAAGCGCTCTATCCCGCAAACAAGACAGACGCCGCATTCATCGAACTGGCGACAAAGACACTCGGCTTAATCGCAAAACCAAGCACGAACAGAATGGAGACAAACAGCACCATACGGCGCGCAAACGGCTGCGGCCCGTCAAACGCATCCACCGGTTCATCAAAGAACATCACCTTAATCACCCGCAGGTAATAATAGGCTGCCACGACAGAGGTCAAAACGCCGAGCGTCGCCAAAACATAATATTCTTGCGCCACCGCCGCATTAAACACCGCGAGCTTCCCAAAAAAACCGGCGGCTGGTGGAATCCCGCTCATCGAAAACATCAAAATCGCCATCGCATAGGCCAAGCCCGGCGCATGATGGGACAACCCGGCCAGATCGCTAATCTTATAAACGGCCAGTCCCTGGCGCCGCATACACATGACAACCGCGAATACTCCGGCGGTCATAATCATGTAAATAAACAGATACAGCACAACCGAACCGGCCCCCACAGCCGTTCCAGCAACAACGCCAATCAGCGCATAGCCCATATTTCCGATCGAACTGTAGGCCAGCAGACGCTTGATATTATCCTGCGCAATCCCCGCAAACGCGCCCAGAAACATCGACATGAGCGACAGGAAGTAAATGATCTGCACCCATTGATCCTGCGCCGCCATAAACGGCTCAAACAACAAACGCATGAGCAATCCCATCGCCGCAACCTTCGGCACAATCGCAAACAGCGCCGTCACAGCCGTCGGCGCTCCCTGATACACATCCGGTGTCCACATATGGAACGGCACCGCAGAAACTTTAAACGCCAACCCGGCCAGCATAAACACCAACCCAAAGGTCACGCCAAACGGTATGCGATCAAGCCCACCCAAAGTCTTTCCAATCACCTCGAAATCCACCGAGCCGGTAAAACCGTAAATCAGAGACATCCCGAACAGCAGCATCCCGGAAGACAACGCCCCGAGAAGAAAATATTTAATCCCGGCTTCGGATGAACGCATCGAATTTCGATGAAACGCCGCCAACACATACAAGGCCAAAGATTGAAGCTCCAGCCCCATATACAACGCCAGCAGGTTATTGGCCGACACCATCATCATCATCCCGACCCCGGCCAGCAAAACCAGAATCGGAAACTCAAACCGCTCAATGCCCTCCTGCAACAGATAGCGCACCGACAAGGCCAAAGACGCAATCAAACCGATAATAATCAGCAGCTTCATAAAACCGGCAAACTTGTCCATGATGAACATGCCATTCAAAACACTGCGCGTATCCCAGCCGACCGACAGCAGGATCAACCCGCTGACCGCCAATCCGGCCGCACTCGCCCAGCACAACACGCGCGTAGAAACATTGCCCTGTGTCACACCGACAATCAACAGCCCCATACCGATCAGGCTCAGGAAAATTTCCGGCAATACGGGGATCAGGTTAAAATCAATCATTGAGCTTCTCCCGCCGTATCAAAGGCCGACTGGGCAGCCTCTCTGGCCGCAACCTCCAGCTTCGCATTATAATCCGTAATCAACTGATCAACCGAAGGCCCGATCTTGTCTGTCACCGTGGCAGGAAACACACCCAGCCACAACACCAGCACAATTAACGGCACCAGCAGCCATAACTCACGCATATTCAAATCCGGCATCGCCAGCGCATCGTCATTGACCCGCGGCCCAAACACCACCCGGCGATACAGAATCAGCATATAGGCCGCACCCAGTACGACCCCTGTCGCCGCCAATGCCGCAACCAGAGTACTGACCTGAAAAGCGCCGAGCAACACCAGAAACTCACCGACAAAACCCGATGTCCCCGGCAAACCGACCGAGCCCAACATCAAAATCATAAATACGGTCGCATATTTCGGCATATTTTTCACAATCCCGCCATAACGCTTAATTTCGCGCGTATGCAAGCGGTCATACACCACCCCGACACACAGGAACAACGCCCCGGAAATCAAACCGTGCGAAAGCATCTGGAAAATCCCACCTTCAACCCCTTGCGTCGTCGCCGTAAAAATCCCGATCGTTACAAAACCCATATGCGCCACCGAAGAGTACGCAATCAGCTTCTTCATATCTTCCTGCACCAATGCAATCAGCGAGGTATAGATAATAGCGATGATGCTGAGCACATACACCAGATCGCCAAAGTACGCGCTGGCTTCGGGGAACATCGGCAGGGAAAAACGCAAGAACCCGTACCCGCCCATTTTCAGCAAAACCCCGGCCAGTATTACTGACCCCGCCGTCGGTGCCTCAACGTGCGCATCCGGCAACCACGTATGCACCGGCCACATCGGCATCTTGACCGCAAAAGAGGCAAAGAATGCCAGCCACAACCAATATTGCAAATGGCTGGCAACCGGGCTCGCCATTAAGGTCGGAATATCCGTCGTACCCGTCTGGTTATACAAAACCAGCAAGCCGACCAGCATCAAAACCGAGCCAAGCAGCGTATACAGAAAAAACTTATACGCTGAATATACCCGGCGCGGACCGCCCCATACCCCGATAATCAGGAACATCGGAATCAGCACACCTTCGAAGAACACATAAAACAGAACGGAATCGAGCGCGATAAACGTCCCGATCATAAAGCTTTCCAGCAGCAGGAACGCAACCATAAATTCTCTCACGCGGGTCTGGATCGCCTCCCACGCCGAAAGAATACAAACCGGCGTTAAAAAAGTCGAAAGCAGCACAAAAAATACCGAAATCCCATCAACGCCGACATGGTAGTGAATCCCCAACGGCTTCAGCCAATGGCTCTGCTCAACAAACTGAAAATCCGCACTCGTCCCGTCAAAACGCGTGTACATGAATAAAGAAAACGCAAATGTGAACAACGAGGTATACAGAGCCATATGCCGGGCATTCTGCTTCACAGTTTCCTCATCGCCGCGGATCATCAAAATGATCAGCACCCCGGCCACCGGCAGGAACGTCATCAATGATAGCAAAGGAAAATCAACCATAATCTAATATCCCTGCCCGATCTTAAACACAAACCACGACACGATAGCGATTACCGCGATCATCATCACAAAGGCATACTGAAACACATAACCGCTCTGGAACCGGCTCAAAACGCCCGCCAGTTTTTTCACCGCCTTGGCGCTGCCGTCCGGCCCCAAACGGTCTATCGTATTCTGATCCCCGGCATACCAAAAGACCTGCCCCAGCTTGAACGCCGGTTTCACGAACAGCGCCTGATAAATCTCATCAAAAAACCATTTGTTAAAGAACAAGGCATAAGGCGCGGCAAAAATCGTTTTAATTTTTTCAGGAATACCCGGACGCGCCAGATACGCCAGATACGCAAAACCGATTCCAAGCAGCCCCATAACCAGAGGCAAGAACTTCACCCATTCCGGCACATGGTGTGCAGCCTCCAACGTATCGTTCTGATGCCGGACCTCAATCGCCCCGTTCCAGAATTTCTCACGCCCCATACCGTGCGCAATCTCTTCCTCATCCTCCAGCACAATCCCTTCGACATCATGCTCGACTTCGACGTCAATTTCATGATGGGCAATTTCGACCTCGGCAATTTCCGGATGTTTTACGCCACCGCCCACAAACGGCTCGTAAAACACCATCCCGGCCAGTAAGGCCCCCGTTGCCAGAATCACCAACGGCCCCAGCATCACCGCCGGACTTTCATGCACGTGGCTCATCACCTTTTCACTCGCCCGCGGCTTACCGTGGAACGTCATAATCAACAAGCGCCAAGTATAAAACGCCGTCATAAACGCCGCTGCAATCCCCAGCCAGAAAGCAATATGCCCAAACCATGTTTGATCGGCCCAGGCCGCCTCCAGCACAATATCCTTGGAATAAAATCCGGCAAACGGCGGAATACCGGCCAACGCCAAAGAACCGATCCACATCAGCCCGTATGTCATTGGAATCTCTTTCCAGATGCCGCCCATCTTGCGCATATCCTGTTCATCGCTCATCGCATGAATGACCGAACCGGCACCAAGGAACAACAAAGCCTTAAAGAACGCATGCGTCACCAGATGGAACATCGCCGCGCCATAGGCCGACACACCAAGCGCAAAAAACATATACCCTAATTGCGACATCGTGGAATACGCAATGACCCGCTTGATATCAAATTGCGTCAAACCGATCGTTGCCGCAACAAAGGCCGTCGCGCCGCCGACCAACGTCACCACCATCAGTGCATCCGGCGCATATTCGTACAAAGGCGACATCCGCGCCACCAAAAACACCCCGGCCGTCACCATTGTCGCCGCATGAATAAGAGCCGAAACCGGTGTCGGCCCCTCCATCGCATCGGGCAACCATGTATGCAAGCCGAGCTGCGCCGATTTCCCGATCGCCCCGACAAATAGCAACAAACCAATCAGCGTCAACGCATGATATTCTTGCCCGATAAAGGTGAAATACGTTCCGGCCATTTCCGGCACGGCCTCAAAAATCGCATCAAACTGCAACGTGCCGAACACCACAAAAATCGCCATCATCGCCAGCGCCAGACCGAAATCGCCAACCCGGTTCACGACAAAAGCTTTCACCGCCGCCGCATTCGCGCTCGGCTTGTGATTCCAAAACCCGATCAGCAGATAAGAAGCCAAACCAACCCCTTCCCAGCCAAAGAACAACTGCAACAAATTATCCGCGCTCACCAGCATCAACATCGCAAAGGTAAACAGCGACAAATAAGACATAAACCGACCCTTGCACGGATCATGGCCCATATAGCCGACCGAATACACATGCACACAGGCCGATACGATATTGATGACGCACATCATCACCACAGACAGCGAATCGATCCGCAGCGCCCATGACACGTTAAAATCGCCCGAAGACACCCAACGCGACAATTCGGTGGTATAGCTGTTCCCGCCGATCGCCACATCAAAGAACAAGCTGATCGAGGCAAACGCCGCAACAATCAACGCGCTGCACGTTATAAACTGCGCCCCGCGATCACCAATCTTCTTACCGAACAGGAAAGCAATGACAAACGCCAATAATGGAAGAAAGACAGCCAGAAGTTCCATCATTCACATTCCCTGCTTCCAAAAAGCTCGAGAAACGTATTCTGAGGAACACACTCCCGAACATAGTTCTCCCAATGCCCCATTCGTTCAACCGGCGGACAATCGCCAAGTTCCCTCTCGACTAACGAGGCATCAAATTGCTCACCTAACTCCCGCAAAAGGTCCAATTTCTTGAGCACGTCAGTATCTATGCCTGCGGTTTTATAAGCCATACCTACCCCTTCATGCTCGAAATATCTTCAACCGCGATGGAACCCTTGTTCCGGAAGAACGCCACCAGAATAGCCAGCCCAATCGCCGCCTCGGCCGCCGCCACGGTCAGAATAAACATCGTAAAGACCTGACCGGTCAGATCGTTCAAATAAGCAGAAAACGCGACAAAATTGATATTCACCGCCAGCAGCATCAATTCGATCGACATCAAAATCACAATCACGTTTTTACGATTCAAAAACATGCCGAACACGCCAATCGTGAACAGCACCGCCGCCAGCGTCAGATAATGTGAAAGGCCAATCTCAAAAAAATCCATCACCCTAACTCCCCGTGCCCGGCGTGACTTTGTGAATCTCCAGCACATCGTCCGGGCGGCGTGCATGCTGAGCCGCCACAGATTGCTTCCGCACACCGGGACGCCCCCGCAGCGTCAGAACAATCGCGCCAATCATCGCCACAAACAGGATCAACCCGGCCAACTGAAACGCCAGAATATAATCGGTATACAAAACCCGCCCGAGAGCTTCAGAGTTGCTCACCCCTTCAAAACGCAATAACGGCACCGCCAAACTATCTTCAACCCCCGGCGCAAAGGCCCACGCGCCGTAAACCATCACCAGCTCCGTCAACAACACCGCTCCGATCAACAAACCGATCGGCACATACTGCATCGCCTCTTTACGCAAATCCGCAAAAGAAACATCAAGCATCATCACCACAAACAAGAACAAAACGGCCACCGCCCCGACATAAACGATCACCATCAGCATCCCGACAAATTCCGCCCCCAGCAAAATAAACAGCCCGGCAGAATTAAAAAACGCCAGAATCAGGAACAGCACGGAATGCACAGGGTTACGCGCCGTAATCACCATCAGGGCGCTTAAGGTCAAAATCACGGCAAAGAGGTAAAAGGCAAGGGCCTGAACGATCATTGAATTTCGTCTCTCGTTTTTGCCCTTTCGTTCTAGTCTGTTACGCCAAAGCGCGCAAGGCCCTAAGGCCAAAAAATCCTCTAGATTCTCATGTTAAATTGCTCATCACTCGTCAATTTATCGTCATCCCGGCGAAAACCGGGATCTGGTTGTTTTAAAACACCGGGATTCCGGCCAGCGCCGTAATGACACCCCTGTAAAAAGGCAGGCTTTTTTCAAAATTGACGGGTGGTAAGGTTAAATTGGGGGATTGATTTTTTCCCTTGATCAGGCATCATAAAAACAATAACGCGTTGTTTTCTCACCCATTTATCAAAGACATCACAAACAAGAAACACCAAGGACCATGAAAAACGCCCTCACCCTGCTCTTGAGCGCCGGATTGCTAGGCATCAGCACCCCTGCAACCGCGCAAGACACAGTCCCCGCATACTGGCTGAATTTCGCCATTGGTTACTATGATGTGTTCGATGAACAAGACGGCATCGACTTCCGCGCCGAAATCCGCCCCAACAGTGTCGTTTTTATCGACAACCTCAAACCCTGGGCAGGGCTGGAGATCACATCGCACGGCTCAATCTGGGCCGGTGGCGGCCTGCTGTATGATTGGGAATTCAAACCGGACTGGCACTTTACACCGGGCCTCGGCGTCGGCCTGTATAGCGCTGGCGGCAGCGATAAAGACCTCGACTACCCAATCGAATTCCGTAGCCAGCTTGAAATTGCTTACGAATTTGAAAGCGACCATCGCATCGGCGTTTCGCTCAGCCACATGTCCAATGCGGGGATCGGCGACCATAATCCCGGCACCGAAGTCATCAGCCTGAACTGGTCGTATCCGTTCTGATGCCACATGTCATCCCGAGCGAAGTCGAGGGATCTTTGTACTCCTGAGAATAAAAAGATTCCTCCACTCCGGACATACGTCCTCCGGTCGGAATGACAAAAATGGGAATCATCTGTAAGGAGCGTCTGCGGCTATATTCGCAGCCAGCTGCGCTTCCCAGCGGTCGCCATTCGCCAACAGCTTGTCCTTGTTATAAAACAACTCTTCACGCGTCTCGGTCGCATATTCGAAATTCGGCCCCTCAACAATGGCATCCACCGGGCACGCCTCCTGACACAACCCGCAATAAATACATTTGGTCATGTCGATATCGTATTTGGTCGTCCGCCGCGATCCGTCCGCGCGCGGCTCCGCCTCAATCGTAATCGCCAAAGCCGGGCAAATCGCCTCGCACAATTTACACGCAATGCAGCGCTCCTCCCCATTCGGATACCGGCGCAGCGCGTGCTCACCGCGAAAACGCGGTGAAATCGGCCCCTTTTCATACGGATAGTTGATCGTCACCCGCGGCACAAAAAACATATATTTCAGAGTCAGTAAAAACCCCTTCACAATTTCCGTCAGCAAAAATGAGCGCGCAAATCCGTCCATACTACAACACTACCCTTTTAGAGTTTTTTATCATCATAACGCCCTTCGCAATAGTTATGGTAAAAAATGTTTCTCGTGTCGCCACGATGAACCAAAGAAAACCAGTCCCCAACGATAAAACAGGACAAAGATATTTTTTCCTCCAAAGCAGTCGGCGAAATACTCGGGAAAGGCGTAACCAAAGAAGGGCAGCTTTCTTCCTTCCCCTCTTCCTTATTGAACTGGTGAATAATGACTCCATTATCAAAATCATAAATGTTTCTTTGAGAAACAAAATCGTCCTCACCGATTTCTTCAATCAGCCTGCCTTTGGAAAAAATATATGTCTTGCCGTTATGAAACGTCACATACCGCGAACCGTCTTTTTCCTGAACACGCTTGCCAACGACATACTCTTTCCATTCGATATCGACGACCGGTCTGGCCGCCGCCAACGCCTCCTGAGCATCCTCTAAAGACTGCGCATATGAAGGAAGAGTCAGTAGAAAAAGAACAAAGATTAACAAAAATGACCGTGCAAAATTATCCATCATCCTAGTCTAATTTCCAAATACTAATTTGTTTAGCTGCACGTTCCGTGCTTTCTCTCGCATTATCCTTATTTCCGTATAATAAAGCAGCACCAGCGACAGCTAGCGCCGTAAACAAAGCGACAATGCTCGCTCTTTTTTGTGTTTCATTTTCAAAAATTGACATTCAACAAATCCCTACCCCGGCAACGCATCAAAGCTCAACAAAAGACCGGCCGTCAACACCACCCAAACCAGCGTCAGCGGCAAAAACACCTTCCACCCCAGACGCATCAACTGGTCGTAACGAAAACGCGGCAAGGTCGCGCGCGCCCACAGGAACACAAACATAATCGCCATCGTCTTCACCGCAAACCAGATGATTCCCGGAACAAACGCCAGCGCCGTAAGCCCGAACGGTGGCAACCATCCACCGAGGAACAACGTCGTGGTCATCGCGCTCATCAAAATCATCGCCGAATATTCGCCAAGAAAAAACAGCGCAAACGCCATCGCCGAATATTCCACCATAAACCCGCCGGTAATTTCAGATTCACCTTCCGGCAAGTCAAACGGCGCACGGTTGGTTTCAGCCAAAATAGAAACAAGAAACACGATAAACATCGGAAACAACAAGGCCTGCACCCACAACGGGCGATCCGCCAGCACGATCTCTTGCAAATTCAAGCTGCCCGTGCACAACAACACGCATACGATAATCAACCCCATCGAGACTTCATAAGACACCATCTGCGACGCGCTACGCAGCCCGCCCAAAAAAGCATAGCGCGAATTCGAGGCCCATCCGGCCATAATCACGCCATACACAGTCATGGATGAAACAGCAAACAAGTACAAAATCCCGACATTGATATTGGCCAGCACCCAGCCCTTATCAAACGGAATCACCGCCCAAGCCACCAGCGAGAGCGCAAACAACATCATCGGCGCCAGCAAGAACACCGGTCGGTTCGCCCCCGATGGAATAATCGTTTCCTTGGAAAACAGCTTCACCCCGTCGGCAATCGGTTGCAGTAACCCGAAAGGCCCGACCGTCATCGGCCCTTGCCGACGCTGCATCCCGCCCATCACTTTACGCTCGGCATAGGTGTAATACGCCACGGCCAACAGTACGCCAACAATAACAACCAGCGTATAAAGCACCGTCCAGAAGGTCCACGAGACATAGGGATTTTGAAAAAGCTCAAGCATAAAAAACGTGTGAATCAGCTATTAATCTACCCGCCCAATCTGACGCCTTTACCCGCAAAAGTAAATGCTAAATTCGCCCTCATACACCGCTCAGTACATGAAAATAATCCGCAACAGACTGTGTGATTATTTCAAACCTTAAAGTTTTATTAACTTTTCCTCCCTACAATTTGCATAAGCCCCATAAAACCAAGGGGGATACGAGGGTATAAAGGCGCCAAAATGGCAGATAAAATCGAAAAACGATCCATTCTTGACGATATTTTGGCGCAAGTAACCGTCACAGACGCCAATGGTAGAATCCACATCGATGCCTCAAGCCTGAAAAAAGATCCCGATAAAACCAGAAAAATACAAGAAGCTTTATCCGAAGAAGGACTGTACGTATCCAAAAGAACGGACGGCCGCGAACAACATCCATATTACAAGGACGGAGACCCTGGAAGTGTCACCTGCTTCGGACTCTTAATAAAGACCGACCCGACACAGGCCATACATCACATTGATAACGCTCTTAATGACACTAACCTAAGCAAAAGAGATATTTTAAAACTACAAATAGCGCTGAATGCCTGCACAGATGATCCAAAAGAAAAAATCACAGTTGATGGCATTATCGGCCCGCAAACCGCCAACCGCCTTGCCGATCACCTCGCACGACAGATGATAAATCCGGACCCGAATAGCGCACTGGGCAAAGCCCTGCAACAACACGCCGATCCGACAAAACTCAAAGCCATCGGCTTGGAAGCCCAAAAACAAACTTCCCAGCGTTTCAATGATAGCGCCAAGCATGCGCATCATGATGAACATGAGCAAACATATAAACCTTCAAAACCTGAAGGAAGTAAAAATCTGGATACAAACTCAGGCAGCCTGACACTACAGGCCCCAATTGAAAACATGCGCATAACCAGTAGGCTTAAGCAAAGGTGGGACAAATCGCATCAGGGCGTCGATATGAACACCGAAAAAAGTGGCGATGCCAATATCGGCGAACCAATTTCAGCACCGGCAAGCGCTGTCGTAGCCTATGCTGGAAAAGCTGGAGGTTATGGAAATTTAATATCACTCTATCATGGACACGGCGTCTACACGCAATACGGCCATGTCCGCGGCACAAATCACCTTTCGCGCGGACAGATTATACAATCTGGAGAAAACTTTGCCCAAATCGGCAATGCAGGAGGTGTCGATACCCACCTGCATTTCGAAGTCATCATCGAGCGAGGAAATACGGGCTACGTGATTGATCCGCAAAAAGCGCTGGCTTCAGGCGTTGACCTTTACGATCCGAAAGTACAAGACAGACTGATCGCAGATGCAAACAGTAAAATCACGAAAAACACGTCTGACGCTTTTGAAAACAGAGTCGCAAGCTTCGACGAACACCGCTACGACGCAACACTCATCGCATCGAACACAACAGTCAACAAGCCACCGAGCGCCTAAGCCGCTTCGTCTTTGCCTTCAATAAACTGTGCAATATCGGGTTTGAAATAATTCGGCCCCTTAAGAATCTTGCCGTCTTCTTCGCGCACGATCGGTTTGCCATCTTCGCCCAGCTTACTCATGTTTGAACGCTGCACCTCTTCAAAGGCCGCCATCTTTACCGGGTGCAGACCAAACGACAAATACGCTCCATCCAGCACATATTGAATATCGGTCAGCGCATCCAGAACCTCAACAAGGTTTCCTTCCGCCAAGGCTTCCTGCAATTCTTCAATCTCTTCGGCCAGCAAATTCACCCGCAGCGCATTGGTCTTCGCATCCGAAATATCCGGCGCATCCTTCACCGGCAACCCGTAGGTTTCATGAAAAATCTGCACCTGCTCTAATGTTGTCTTGCTCATTACTCCGCCGCCTCCAACATTTCTTCAGGTTGGGCAAACGACTGCGCACACGCCCGCATGGTATCAGAGGCCCGGCAGATCGCATTCGTCATGTAATAATTGCGCACTGGGTTGGTAAACGGCGCCTGATCCGCCGCACCCTTGATCCCAAACACGCCCCAGAGTCCCGGCGCGATAGAATCGGCCACCGCCAGATGCTTAAACTCATCAAAAATCCGGTCCCGCAATTCCATCTGCGTATTATATGGCAATGTCTGGCCAAGCGCCTCAGACACCGCCCGCAAAATCTTCCAATCCTCTTTCGCCTCACCCGGCGGGAACGCGGCGCGGCGCGCATACTGCACCCGCCCTTCCGTATTCATATAAATGCCGTCTTTCTCGGTATAGGCCGCCCCCGGCAAAATCACATCGGCGCGGCTCGCCCCATGATCGCCGTGATGCCCCTGATAAATCACAAAAGTTTTCCAGCCAATCTGCGCACGTGCGTCAAATTCATCCGCACCCAACATATACAGCGCCTTGATCGAACCGTCTTTTGTCCCTTCAACGATCCCGGCAAAATCCTTACCACCTATTTGCGGAACAAACCCGACATCCAGCGCCCCAACGCGAGAAGCAGCACGATGCAAAACGTTAAATCCGTTCCAATCTTTCTTAACTACACCTAATTTTTCCGCAAATGCATACAGCTCATGATGAAGGGCCTCACCGTCGACGCGCTCAAACACACCGGAACCGATGATGACCATCGGCTTTTGCGCATCCTTGAACAACTTGGCAAAACCGCTCTTGGCCTTCATGAACTTTTCAAGGTCCGCAGGACCCTCACCTAAATGCTCATAATCATAGGTCAACGCCGCCTGTCCACCGATCAACCCGACCTTCACCCGGCGTTCAAACTGCGCCTTGCGAATACGCGCATTGATCATCGTCGCCTCATACCGCGGATTGGTCCCGATCAGCAAAATCGCATCGGCTTCATCGATTCCCGCAATCGTCGAATTAAACAAATACCCGGCCCGGTTCGACGGATCGAACTGCGCCCCGTCTGTGCGGCAATCCATATTCGGACTGCCCAGTTTTTCCAGCAAATCCTTCAGCGCGACAATCGATTCAACCTCGGCCAGATCGCCGACCAGCCCGGCAATTTGCTCGCCTTTCAAACCAGACAACTTCCCGGAAATATATTGAAAAGCCTCCTCCCAACGCGCTTCTCGCAACTTATTATTCTTTTCGTTGCGGATATACGGCCGATCCAGCCGTCCATTGCCAAGTCCGTCATAAGAAAAACGGCTGCGATCGGAAATCCATTCCTCATTCACATCCTCATGCAAACGCGGCAAAATCCGCATCACCTCACGCCCGCGCACATCGACGCGAATGTTCGAGCCTACCGCGTCATGCACATCAACCGTCTCGATCTTTTTCAACTCCCACGGGCGAGCCTTAAACGCATACGGCTTGGAAGTCAGTGCCCCGACCGGGCAAATATCAATCAAATTCCCCGACAATTCAGTCTTAACCAATTCATCGACAAATGTGCCGATCTCGGCATCTTCCCCGCGGTTCAACTGTCCCAGAATCGGCGTCCCTGCAATTTCCTCGGCAAACCGTACACAGCGCGTACAATTTATACAGCGCGTCATCACCGTCTTGATGAGCGGCCCCAGCTCTTTATCCGCCACGGCGCGCTTATTCTCGGCAAAACGCGAACGGTCAAACCCGTACCCCACAGCTTGGTCCTGCAAGTCGCATTCCCCGCCCTGATCGCAAATCGGACAATCCAGCGGGTGATTGATCAGCATCATCTCCATCACGCCCTTACGCGCCTTTTTCACCATCGGGGAATCAGTATGCACAACCATGTCCTGACCGCAGGCCATCGCACACGAGGCCACAGGTTTCGGCGGCCCGCCCTCAACCTCGACAAGGCACATTCGGCAATTCGCAGGCACCGAAAGCTTGTCGTGATAGCAAAAGCGCGGCACCTCAATGCCCAACTGTTCCGCCGCCTGCAAGATGCTTGTCCCGCGTTCGACTTCGATTTCCATGTCGTTAATGGTGAGTTTAACTGTGGCCATGTCGTTTTGTTTCTGTAGAAGTGTATTGAATTCTTCGGTCTGTTCCTGTTTAATCTGCGCGAAAGCCAAGATCAACAGTTAAAATAAGCAATTAGTCGTTTGAATTTTACTTTTGCAGTAGGCGCAAACGACGACAAGTACAAGAGCTACTTGAGGAGTGCAGCAACGCACTGCAAAAGTAAAAGGACACGATTAAATATATGACCACGCGTATCGAAGTTCTAGCCTCACCGGAAGATGGCCGTGCAAAAACACTGGAAAAAACCTTAAAACGCCAAGGCAAGACCGCCCAAGTGCGCGTCGTCGATGTTTACACCAGCCAGCACCCCGCCGCCGCCAATGACGGCTTCGAATCCAGCCTTGCCAATCCCGTGACGCAAACCATTGTTCCCTTGTCATCCCGGCAAAAGCCGGGATCTTCTGACGAAAAAGAAAAAGATTCCGGCGTTCGCCGGAAGGACGACTATGGGCTGAATTTCGACTGGGCCTTGGAAATCGGCTTCCTGCCCGGCGTTACCGATAATGTCGGCCACACGGCAGAGGAGCTTCTTTCCCTTACCCGTCATTCCGGCGCAGGCCGGAATCCATCGAAAGATCAAGCCGAATGGATCCCGGAACAAGTCCGGGACGACAAAAGTGCTGTATATTCTTCCAAACTGTACCTGATCAAAGGCGATCTTGAACGAAGCGACATCGAAGCTTTATCTCAAAGCCTCGCCAACACACTCATCCAACGCACCACGATCAAATCCGCCGCCGACTTCAAAACAGACGGTGGTATGGAGACGATTGTGCCCAAAGTCGCTCTACGTGCTCAAGACATAGAGTGCGCAAAAAAAATAGACTTAAACAATCTTTCAGACGACGAACTGATGGAAATCAGCCAAAAGGGCATTAGGGACACAGCCGGGTTTTATCGCGGCCCGCTCGGCCTTCCTCTGGTTTATATGAAAGCCATACAAGAGCATTATAACGACAAAACCATTACAGACATTGAGCTTGAAACCATCGCCCAGACATGGTCGGAGCATTGCAAACACACCATCTTCGCCTCCCCCATCGATAATGTCAGCGAGGGACTATACAAAGGCTATATCAAACGCGCTACCAAGGAAATCCGCGAGCTCAAGGGCGAAAACGACATTTGCGTCTCGGTCTTTTCCGATAACGCGGGCGGCATTATTTTCGATGAGAACTACCTCATCACCGACAAAGTTGAAACACACAACTCCCCGTCCGCTCTCGACCCGTTCGGCGGCGCAATTACCGGCATCGTCGGCGTCAACCGCGACTGCATCGGCTTTGGCCAGGGCGCAAAACCGGTGATCAACCGTTACGGCTTCTGCCTCGCCGACCCGCGCACATCGCCAGAATACTACCGTGATAAAAACTGCACCATTCCCGTGCTTTCGCCCGAAACCATTATGAAAGGCGTAATCGACGGCGTTGAGGCAGGAGGCAATCAATCCGGCATTCCTACTCCGCAAGGTTTTGTCACCTTTGATGACCGCTTCGTTGGCAAACCGCTGGTCTTTGTCGGCACCATCGGTCTCATCCCGCGCGAGATTAACGGCAAACCCGGCCACGTTAAAAAGGCCAATCCGGGGGATAAAATCGTTGTCGCCGGTGGCCGCGTCGGGCGCGACGGCATCCACGGCGCTACATTTTCTTCTGTGGCGCTCGATGAAGGCTCCCCGGCCACCGCCGTCCAAATTGGCGATCCGATCACCCAAAAGAAAATGTCCGACGCCATTATCAAGGAAATTCGCGGATATGGCTGGTATTCCGCCATCACCGACAACGGCGCAGGCGGCATGAGTTCCTCCATCGGTGAAATGGCTGAAAGCTCTGGCGGCTTCCATGTTGAACTGGACAAGGTCCCGCTGAAATACCCCGGTATGGCCCCATGGGAAATCTGGATCTCCGAGTCGCAGGAACGGATGACCATGGCCGTGCCCGAAGAAAATGTCGAAAAACTCATCGCGCACTTCGCCAAACGCGGTGTCGAAGCCACCGTTGTAGGCACCTACACCGATACAGGCCGCGCTCACATCACATGGCACGGCGAAACCATCATGGATATGGAGATGGACTTCCTCCATGACGGCAACCCTGAAACACCGCTTAAAACCACCTTTACCAGAGGCGGCGAGGCAGAACCAGATGTGAACGAACCCGCAGACCACACCCAAACGCTGCTCGATCTGCTGGGCCGCCTGAATATCTGCTCGAAAGAATTCATCTCCACCCAATATGACCATAACGTCCAAGGCTCCGCCGTCATGGGACCACTGCAAGGCCCGGGCCGCGTCTACGCCGAAACTTCCATCACCCGCCCCTTGCTGAGCAGCAATAAAGGCGTTGTTCTGTCCCAGGGCCTCTTCCCGCGCTACAGCGATATCGACACTGCCGCCATGGCCGCCGCTGGGCTGGACTTGGCCGTACGCAACGCCGTCGCCGCCGGGGTCGATCTGAACCAACTCGCCCTGCTCGACAATTTCTGCTGGTGCAGCTCGGATGAACCCGAACGCTTGGGCCAGCTCAAACGCGCCGTCGAAACCATCTACGACATGGCCGTGAAATACGAAACCCCGTTCATTTCCGGCAAGGATAGCATGTTCAACGACTTCAAAGGTTTTGATGCTGACGGTCAACCCGTCAAAATCTCCGCCCCGCCGACCTTGCTGGTGTCTTCTATCGGCGTCATCCCTGATGTGGAACGCTCCATCGATTTGGCCCCCAAAGCCGTCGGCGATCTGGTCTACTTGCTCGGAGCCACGAAAGACGAATGTGGAGCATCTGAATATTACGACCATCTCGGCCATCTCGGCAACAACGTACCCGAAACCGACAGCCACCAGAACTTACGCCTGTATAGACTCTATGGCCGCGCTGCCCGCGACCGCCTGATCGCATCCGCCTACGCACTGAACTATGGCGGCCTTGGCATGGCTTTGGCCAAAAAAGCCATCGCCGCTCAAATGGGCATGGATATTGATTTAAGTTCTCTGTGTCATTGTCATTCCGACCGAAGCGACAGCGAAGTGGAGGAATCTTTCCAGCCATCGAATGGAAAAGATCCCTCGACTGCGCAGCAAAGCTGCTCCGCTCGGGATGACACATTAAGAACGGATAAGCTTTTATACTCAGAGAGTACCGGCCGCATTCTCGTCACCATCGCCCCACAGGACAAAGCCGCCTTTGAGAAAAACTTCAAAGGCTACGAGCATTGCACGATGATCGGCCACATTGCCTACGGCAATAAACTCAATATAAAGAATATATTAGAAGTTGAACTTAATAAATTAGATGAAGTATATAAACGAACTCTAGAGGATTATTAACGCGGAGTTTCGGAGAATTTAATATATAAAAAACTCCGCTCCTCCGAGACTCCGCGTAATAAAAAAATAATGACAGCAAAAGTATTAGTATTGGCCGGATACGGACTAAACTGTGAAGAAGAAACCCTGCACGGCTTTGAACATGCAGGCCTCTCGGGTCAAATTCGCCACATCAACGACCTCATCGACAGCCCCAAAGAGCTGGATGAAATCCAAATCCTCGCTATCCCCGGAGGTTTTTCTTACGGCGATGATACCGGCGCAGGCAATGCCTACGCACAAAAACTCAAACTCGCCCTGTGGGAACCTTTACAAAAATTCATCGCGCGCGACACGCTAACCATCGGCATCTGCAATGGCTGTCAGATTCTCACCAATCTCGGCCTCAACCCGCCCACCGGCACGCCCTATGGCGACCGCAAAATCGCCGTGACATACAACGAAACCGCGCGTTATCAGTGCCGCTGGATTGACTTGAAAATCACTTCAACCTCCCCATGGCTAAACGGTATAGAGCGCATGCATATCCCCGTCGCCCACGGTGAAGGACGGTTTATGATGAGCGACGAAACACTCAAAACCCTGCAGGATAACGGCCAGATCGCCGCCCAATACATCAAGCCTGACGACACGCCCGCCAACGGCGAATTCCCCTACAACCCTAACGGCTCGCTCAATGACATCGCCGCCATCACCGACGAGACAGGACGCATTCTGACCATCATGCCCCACCCCGAACGCGGCATGTTCACCAGCCAACGTGATGATTATATGCAAATCAAAGACACCGCCCGGCGTGAAGGAAAACCCCTCCCCGAAACCACAGGCGGCATGGCGCTATTCCACAACGCTGCTCAATATTTCGAAGTGGCACAGAAAAAAACGGCGTAAAACCCGCCCAATCTAAGGACCGCCAATTTCCTCATAATTCACCGTACGCCCCCCATCACCATACTCATACTTCCCATGTCGACCTTGGCCTCTTCGATGTTTACGTGAGCGTCTGTAGGAATTAAAGGAAGCACTCCCAAACACCACCGTCGCACCAGTACTTAACACCGCCCCTGCAGCTTTAAGGATAACATTGGACGCCGCAGCTCTGTCGGACGATACCTGTTTAAAATCTTCGAAAGCGGAATAGCCAAGACCGGCGGCCGCACCGGCGCTTACAAACGCCGCCAACAAAAAAACACAGCCACGATTTTTATAATGTTTAATCAGCCCAATCTGAGCTTGCGAGGGCGACAAACGATCCTCAGAAGTTCCGGACATAAAATTCTCCCAGGAATTAAAGGAACAAGTACTCTACGTAAATAAAATTCAATGTAAAGGAGAGGATAAAAAATAGATAAAAATACACTTTTTAATACATTTATCTTGACATTCAGTCCCCAAATACGATAAAAACTACCCTCACACGGCTTTGCCATATACGGAAAACGAAAGAACAATGAAACTACAATTGTCTTGGACAAACGTCGCAATAGGGGCGATCGGGGCTGGGCTACTTTTGAACTCAGCCCTCAGCGCCCCCAATGGTGAAGAAGCTAAATCTGCTGCCGACAGCACATATGTTTCACTGCATAATACAGCGTTTACAGCGCTGAAACATGATCAACAAATTTCAGCTCTGCGCGCTTGTTTTTATAATGCACGCGGCATTGACCAGACGATCACGACATATGAGCAACAAGTGACATTTGCCACAACCAGCCTGAACAGAAACACCACATATATCGAAGATGGCCCACACACGCGTTTTTACACCCCTGACGAAGGAACTGTAGTAAAAATTCAGGCCGTAAAAAATGCCGAAGGACGACAAACCAACTTCGGCACTAAAAATGCTGTATTAAAAGCCTCCAGCATCAGCGAATGCCACTTCACACCCGCTCAATAAGATATTAGCTCTAGGCCGCAGCCTTGCGGTATTCCAGAATGCGCTTTTCCATTTCCGGACGGAAATGCTTGATCAGTCCCTGCACCGGCCACGCCGCCGCATCGCCCAGCGCACAAATCGTATGCCCTTCAATCTCCTTGGTCACCTCAAACAGCATATCAATCTCTTCCACGCTGGCATTCCCGGCCACCATCCGCTTCATCACGCGCCACACCCAGCCCGTACCCTCACGGCACGGCGTGCACTGCCCGCAACTCTCATGCATATAGAACTGCGACAACCGGCAAATCGCATGAATAATATCGGTCGATTTATCCATCACAATCACCCCGGCTGTACCAAGGCCTGTGCCCAACTCACGCAAAGAATCGAAATCCATATGCACGCTCTCGCATTGCTCCTTCGGCAGCATCGGCGTCGATGACCCGCCGGGAATCACCGCCAGCAAATTATCCCAGCCCCCGCGCACACCGCCGCAATGCTTTTCGATAAGCTCTTTGAGCGGAATCCCCATCTCTTCTTCGACATTGCAGGGCTGGTTCACATGCCCGGAAATACAAAACAGCTTCGTGCCCGCATTCTTTTCATTACGCCCAAGGCCCGCAAACCAAGCCCCACCGCGACGCAAAATCGTCGGCACAGAGGCAATCGTTTCCACATTATTCACCGTCGTCGGGCAAGAATACAGCCCCGCCATCGCCGGAAACGGCGGCTTGTTGCGAGGCTGGCCCTTCTTGCCCTCGATCGATTCAATCAGCGCAGTTTCCTCACCGCAAATATATGCCCCGGCCCCACGGTGCAATACGATGTCAAAATCCCAGCCCGTCCCAGCCGCATTCTTGCCCAGCAAACCCGCATCATAGGCCTCTTGTATCGCACGAATAACCTCAGAGCCCTCATTATGAAACTCACCGCGAATATAGATGAAGGCCGTATGGGCTCCCATCGCGAACCCGGCGATCAAACATCCCTCAAGTAATTTATGAGGTTCGTGGCGCAAGATATCGCGGTCCTTACAGGTTCCCGGCTCAGACTCGTCGGCATTCACCACCAGATAATGCGGCCGCCCATCCGATTCCTTGGGCATAAAGCTCCACTTCAAACCCGTGGGAAAGCCAGCCCCGCCGCGCCCGCGCAAACCGGAAAGCTTCATCTCCTCGATAATCGCCTCACGCCCCTTGGCCAAAATCGCCTTGGTATTGTCCCAATCCCCGCGCTTTTGCGCCGATTTCAGACTAAACGGCTCCCAGCCGTAGATATTGGTGTATATGCGATCTTCGTCCCTCAGCATCACGCCACCCCTGCCTTTTTCGCCCGATCCTTCAGTGTCGTCGGCCCGGACAGAGCCATTGAGGCCTTACGCGCCTTTTGCGAACCGATCTTCGGCTTCATATCTTCGGCCAGCATATCGAGAATTTCTTTCATGCTGCCTTCGGTCAAATCCTCGTAATAATCGTCATTAATCTGCACCATCGGCGCATTCACACACGCGCCCAGACATTCAACCTCCATCAGGGTAAATTTCCCGTCCGGCGTCGTCTCGCCCATGCCAATGCCCAGATGCTTCGTGCAGGCGTTAATGATGTTGTCACAGCCGCACAGCCAGCACGGCGTCGTCCCACAAATCTGCACCAGATATTTGCCCACCGGCGCGGTGTTATACATCGAATAAAACGTCGCCACCTCATAGACCTTCATCGGCGGCATATCGAGAATCTCGGCAATTTTGTCCATCGCCGCGCGCGGAATCCACCCACCATAGGCCGGATTAGCCTTCGCCCCCGTTTCAGCCACCTGCCGCTGCGCCAGATCCAGCAAAGGCATCACCGCCGATTGCTGCCTCCCCTTGGGATAAAGCGATATCGCCTCATCAACCTTTTTTTGAAACGCTTTGGTAAATTCAAAGCGTTCCGGCTGATACTCTGCGTGTAATTCAAATGGCTTTCTCACCGATCAATCTCCCCGAACACAATATCAAGCGAACCGATAATCGACACCGTATCGGCAAGCTGATGCCCTTTGCTCATAAAATCAAGCGCCTGTAAATGCGCAAAACCGGGAGCGCGAATGCGGCAACGATACGGCTTGTTCGTCCCGTCACTCACCAGATACACCCCGAATTCGCCCTTCGGCGCTTCCACAGCCGTATAGGTCTCGCCCGCCGGGACATGATATCCCTCACTAAACAGCTTGAAGTGATGGATCATCGCCTCCATTGAAGACTTCATCTCCGCGCGCGGCGGCGGCGCAATTTTACGGTCATTCACGCGGCTCGGCCCATCGGGCATCTTTTCAATCGCCTGCTTCATGATCTTGATCGATTCGTACATCTCGGCCATGCGCACCAGATAGCGGGCATAGCAATCCCCCGTCTTGCCCACCGGAATATCAAAATCAAATTCTTCATAAGAATCATACGGCTGGTTCTTGCGCAAATCCCACACCACGCCGGACCCGCGCAGCATCGGCCCGCTAAAGCCCCAATCCAGTGCATCTTCCTTCGAAACCGCACCGATATCAACGGTGCGCTGTTTAAAGATGCGGTTCTCAGTCAACAGGCTTTCCACGTCGGTGAGAAATTTCGGCAGTTCCTCCACCCACTCCATCATATCCTCAAGCAGCCCTGCAGGCAGGTCTTGGCTCACCCCGCCGGGACGGAAATAATTTGCATGCAGACGGGCACCGCAGACGCGCTCGTAAAACTCCATGCCCTTTTCGCGCTCTTCAAAACCCCACAGAGCCGGCGTCAACGCCCCGACATCCAACGCGAATGTGGTGATATTCAAAATATGGTTGAGAATGCGCCCCAGCTCGCAGAACAACACGCGGATATATTGCCCACGCTTGGGGACAGTAATACCCAGCAGCTTTTCCGTGGCCAGCGCAAACGCGTGCTCCTGATTCATCGGGCACACATAATCCAGCCGGTCGAAATACGGCAAGGCCTGCGTATAGGTTTTATATTCGATCAGCTTTTCGGTACCCCGGTGCAGCAGTCCAATATGCGGATCGGCCCGCTCGACAATCTCGCCTTCCATCTCCAGCACCAACCGCAAAACCCCATGCGCCGCCGGGTGCTGCGGCCCGAAATTCATCGTATAGGGCTTGATCTGCGTTTCTTCCACAATGTCGATATCTTTGCGCTCAGCACTCATCCTCTACACCCCTCCTTTTGCCGCTCTCTTCGCGCCATGCGCCGGAATAGCCGCCTTCTCATCGCCGGGAAGCTGCACATCGGTCATCCCCTCCCACGGCGAGAGCGTATCAAACTGGCGAAAATCCTGCGTCAGCTTCACCGGCTCATACACCACGCGCTTAAGCTCGTCGTCATAGCGCAGCTCCACGTAACCGGTCAGCGGAAAGTCTTTACGCTGGGCATGTCCCTCAAAACCGTAATCAGTCAGAATGCGCCGCAAATCAGGGTTTCCGGCAAACATCACACCATACATATCCCAAACTTCACGCTCAAACCACCCGGCCGTACTGAACACTTCAACCACGGACGGCACCGGCGTTTGCTCATCTGTGCTCACCTTCACCCGCGCTCGGTGATTGTGACGCAGCGACAACAGGTTATAAACTACGTCAAAGCGCCCCTCTTCACCGACCCGGTCAGGATAATCCACCCCGCAAATATCGACCAGCACCCGAAACCCGCATTCTTTGTCATCGCGCATAAAACTGAGAATACGGACAATATCCTCACGTTTGGCATTCAAACCCAATTCGCCTTTATAAAAACCAGAACTCAACACCGAACCTGCAAGCTTTTCGATGATGTAATCCGCCAAATCTTTCAGAGCATCTGATGCCATGGATAACGCCCTTTACCGCACGATGCGCGTATCTTCGCGCTGAATTTTCTTCTGCAGCTGCAACAACCCGTAAATCATCGCCTCAGCCGTCGGCGGACAGCCGGGAATATAAATATCCACCGGTACAACACGGTCACAGCCGCGCACCACGGAATAGGAATAATGATAATACCCGCCGCCATTCGCGCAAGACCCCATCGACACCACCCAGCGCGGCTCAGGCATCTGGTCGTACACGCGGCGCAAGGCCGGGGCCATTTTATTGGTCAGCGTCCCGGCCACAATCATCACATCAGATTGACGAGGGGACGGACGTGGAATCATGCCAAACCGGTCAAGGTCATAGCGACTCATATACGCATGGATCATCTCCACCGCGCAGCACGCCAACCCAAACGTCATCGGCCACAACGACCCGGTCCGCGCCCAGTCAAACAGTGCATCCGCACTGGTCAACAAAAAGCCCTTCTCATCCAAAGTCTTGGAAATCGCCGCCGGCACAACATCTTGTTCAATCGCTGGCGGCACAGAAACATCCGTACGAAAATCATACGCCGGCGCAGTTATAATATGCTTATCGTGGCCCATCGCTCACATCACTCCCATTCAAGGGCGCCCTTTTTCCATTCATAAATAAACCCGACCGTCAAAATGCCCAAAAACACCATCATCGACCAAAACCCGAATACGCCAATCGCACCCAGCGAAATCGCCCAAGGAAACAAAAACGCAATCTCCAGATCGAAAATAATGAACAGCAGGCAAACCAGATAAAACCGCACATCGAACTTCGTCCGTGCATCGGAAAAAGCGTCAAACCCGCACTCATAGGCGGCGTTTTTCTCCGGGTCGGGCTTTTGCTTGCCCAGCAAGAGCGAACCGGCAATCATCACCACCGACATCCCGACTGAAATCACCAGAAACAGCAGGATCGGCAAATATTCCAATAAAAAATCTTGAGAAGCCATGACTGACGTTTTTTTTGCGTTTTTACTGTGTCCGTTTTAACACCGCAAAAACCAAAAAGAAACAGAGAATTCAAAGGAATTCACGCAAAATAATCAGAAAGAATTAGGGCTCTCTACCACAAGAAACATCAGCAGGAAATTGCTGCACACATTCTCTAATCTCTTCAATGACCTTAGAGGACCAATCATCACCCTGTTCACAGTAAGGTTCTGGCCCGCGGCGCACACCATCGCAAGTAACGATGGAAAATACGCATGCTCCGAACGTCGCCGTCACCTGATAACCATCGGGAGCATCAACCTTCAACACAGCCTCTACATTACCTGAAGAATGAACAAAAGCTTTTGCTGAAAATCCATGAGACCACAGATCCCCCATACTGCCGACAACCTTGCCCTGAACAGCCATCAATAAATCCATACTCGTTGTATTGGGAAGGAAGGAATGAGGGACCAACGGCTCTCCGGTGGCATTATGAAACTCAGAAATCACTACAGCACCACCACTTTCGGGCTGTTTACCGCCCCGACGTCTTGCGTTCTGATCATCAAGAAAAGCGTCATTTTTAATGCTCATTTGTCTTTACCTCTTATTTTACGAAAGCCTTACGTAGCACATATAAAAAAATGAAGTCAAGTGTTATGAAAACAATAAAGGGAGCAGAGTGAACTCAATCCACGAATACCCGGCAAAATTCAGTGAAAAGAGAAAAATCTCAAATGGCGCGAGTGACGGGACTTGAACCCGCGGCCTCCGCCGTGACAGGGCGGCGCTCTAACCAGCTGAGCTACACCCGCGCATCTGAGGTGTGTTTTCTTATCAATTTCAAAGCGCTCTTGTCAACGGCCTTTAGCCGCAAAACTCAAAAATCACACCCCGACCATCGGCGCCGACGGGAAATACTCCATATCCAGCGCTTCCGCCACGGCCCGGTGGGTGATTTTCCCGTCACACACATTCAGGCCTTCCATAAAATGCGAATCCTCGGCCAAAGCCTGTTTCCAACCCTTATTCGCCAGTTTCAACGCATAGGGCAAAACCGAGTGATTCAGCGCCAGAGCCGACGTCAACGGCACAGCACCGGGCATATTCGCCACACAATAATGCACCACGTTGTCGACAATAAAAGTCGGATGATCATGCGTCGTCACCTTGCTGGTTTCCGCGCAGCCGCCCTGATCGATTGCGATATCGACAAATACTGAACCCGGAATCATCTCGGGCAGCATCTCTTTGCGGATCAATTTCGGCGCGCTCGCCCCGGGAATCAACACCGATCCGATCACCAGATCAGCGCGTTTCACCAATGTTTCCAGCGTTCCCGTGCTTGAATACACAATATTGGCCCGCCCGATAAAATACTCATCCAGAAACCTCATCCGGTCATTATCGCGCTCGAGAATTGTCACATTGGCGCCCAGCCCGGTCGCCATCTGCGCCGCATGAAATCCGGCCACTCCACCGCCGAGTATTAGAACATCCGCCGGTTTCACACCAGGAACACCGCCAATCAAGCGCCCTTCCCCACCTTTATGCTTTTGCAAATGATACGCCCCAACCTGCACGGAAAGGCGCCCGGCAATCTCGCTCATCGGTTGCAAGAGCGGCAATCCGCGCCCATCACCGCCCGTCACCGTTTCATAGGCAATCGCCGTACAGCCCGATTCGATCAAGCCAATGGCCTGAGGCTTATCCGCCGCCAAATGCAAATAGGTAAACAACACATGATGCGGCTTTAAAAGCCCGTATTCCTGATGCTGCGGCTCTTTGACCTTGATGATCATCTCGGCCTTTTCGTAAACCTCACCGGCCGTCTCGGTAATCCGCGCCCCGGCGGCCTCATAATCTGCGTCGGTAAAATTGATCGCGGCCCCTGCCCCGCTCTCAACCCAGACTTCATGACCGCACCGCACAAACTCCACGACAGAATTGGGCACCAGCCCAACCCGATGCTCCAGCGTTTTAATCTCTTTTGGCACACCAATAATCATGATTTTGTTCTCCTTCTTGTCATCCCGACCGAGCGTCAACGAGTGGAGGGATCTTTGTAAGTAATTAAGCGGAAAGATCCCTCGACTTCAAGCTGCTGAAGCAGCTTTTCGCTCGGGATGACGGTTAACGATTTATTCCACACCGCCCATCAAAACATACTTCATTTCCAAATATTCATCGATTCCGTATTTCGAACCTTCACGGCCCAGACCGGATTGCTTCACCCCGCCAAAGGGGGCAACCTCAGTTGAAAATATGCCCTTATTCACAGCAACAATCCCATATTCGAGCGCTTCGGCCACGCGCCACACCCGCCCCAGATCACGCGCGTAAAAATATGCCGCCAGCCCGTAAATCGTATCATTGGCCAGCCCGATAACCTCCGCCTCATCGCTAAATTTAAACAACGGCGCAACAGGCCCAAATGTCTCTTCACGCGCGATCTTCATGTCCTTGGTCATACCGGTCAGCAACGTCGGCTCGAAAAACAGCTCTCCGGCCTCATGCGGCTCACCGCCCGTCACCAGCTTCGCCCCACGCTCCAGCGCATCGGCAATATGGTCCTGCACCTTTTCCATACCCTTTTCATCAATCATCGGACCGACATCAGTGCCCTCTTCCAGCCCGTCACCGACTTTCAGCCCCTTAATCTTCGCCGCCAGTTTCTCAGCAAACACATCGTAAATCCCATCCTGCACATAAATCCGGTTCGCACACACACAGGTCTGGCCCGCATTGCGGAATTTACAGGCAATCGCTCCGTCCACGGCCTGCTCAATATCCGCATCATCAAACACGATAAACGGCGCATTTCCGCCAAGCTCCAGCGATAGCTTCTTAACCTGATCGGCACATTGGCGCATCAACAAGCGTCCCACCTGCGTTGAGCCTGTAAAGGACAGTTTACGCACCGCCGGGTTTTCGCAAAGCTCCTGACCAATCGATGCCGGATCATCCCCGGTAATCACATTAAACACACCAGCCGGAAATCCCGCCTCCTCAGCCAGCACCGCCAGCGCCAACGCAGAAAACGGCGTGGCTTCGGCCGGTTTACACACAATCGTGCACCCGGCCGCCAAGGCAGGCGCGACCTTGCGCGTAATCATCGCCGATGGAAAATTCCACGGCGTAATCGCCGCACTCACACCTACAGGCTGGCGTAAAACGCTAATCCGCGCCCCGGCAATCGGTGAGGGGATAAGGTCGCCGTAAACCCGCTTACCTTCCTCGGCAAACCATTCGACAAAGCCCGCTCCATAGAGAATCTCCCCCTTGGCCTCAGCCAAAGGCTTGCCCTGCTCGGTCGTTAGGATAACCGCCAGATCATCAACGTTTTCGAGAATCAATTCATACCAGCGCCGCAAAATAGTCGCCCGCTCTTTCGCGGTTTTCTTCGCCCAGGCGGGAAAGGCCTGCTCCGCCGCTTCAATCGCCGCGCGCGTCTCCGTTACGCCTAAATCCGGCGCAGAACCAATCACCTCACCATCGGCCGGGTTCGTGACATCATAACGCGCAGGCCCATCAACCCATACCCCATCGATATAGGCCTTATCTTTAAGAAGATTTTTGTTTTTGAGTTTCATCTTTCCCTTTATACGTCATTGCGAGCGTAGCGAAGCAATCCAGAGCCTGCAAGCACCATTCTGGATTACCGCGTCGGCCGTGCGGCCTCCTCGCAATGACGACAGAGCGGATTCAAGCCGCCGCACTCTCATCACCCGTCCCAAACCGCCGCTCAACATACCCTTCAACCAATAATTGAAAATCTGCCGCAATATTATCCCCGCGCAGCGTATGCGCTTTCTTACCGTCAATAAACACCGGCGCTACCGGGCTTTCACCCGTGCCGGGCAAGGAAATACCAATATCCGCATGCTTGGATTCCCCCGGCCCGTTAACAATGCAGCCCATCACCGCCACCTTCAGATTTTCAACCCCCGGATAACGCTTGCGCCACACCGGCATAGACTCATCCAGATGCCGCTGAATATCCTGCGCTAGTTCCTGAAAAACCGTCGAGGTCGTCCGTCCACAGCCCGGACATGCCGCCACCTCTGGCGTAAAACTGCGCAGCCCCAAGCTTTGCAAAATCTCCTTGCACACCCGCACCTCTAACGTGCGGTCTCCGCCCGGCTCAGGCGTCAAAGACGCGCGGATCGTATCGCCAATCCCCTCATTCAGCAAAATCCCTTCACCCAGCGCCGTGGCCACAATGCCCTTGCTCGCCATCCCGGCCTCGGTCAGCCCCAAATGCAATGCATAATCAGAGCGCTCCGCCAACGCCCGATACACCGCAATAAGATCCTGTACCCGGCTCACCTTCGCCGACAGAAGTATCTGATCCTTGCGCAGACCAACGCTTTCGGCGCGCTGCGCACTCAACAACGCCGATTGCACCAGCGTTTCACGCATCACCGCTTCGGACGTCCACGGCTCGGCTCTGGCCGCATTCTCATCCATCAACCTGGTCGCCAACTCCTGATCCAGCGAGCCCCAGTTGACCCCGATCCGCACGGCCTTGTTATACTGCACGGCCTTTTCGATCATGCTTTCAAACTGCGCATCGCGCTTTTTGCCAAACCCGACATTACCCGGATTAATCCGGTATTTATCCAGCGCCGCGCACAGCTCAGGCACGTCGTTCAACAAGGTATGACCGTTATAATGAAAACACCCGGCCAGAGGCACATCCAGCCCTTCGGCCTCCAACCGCTCCCGCAAGGCTACAACCCCGCGCGCCGCCTCTTGCGTATTCACCGTCACCCGCACGATTTCGCTGCCCGCAAGAAAAAGGTCTTTCACCTGCGCAAATGTCTTCTCAACATCCGCCGTATCGGTGTTGGTCATCGACTGCACAACGACTGGCGCGCCACCACCAACGGTGACTCCCCGAACCTGAACGGCCTGCGTTTTGTGAGGCGGTTTTTGCTGTATTTGGACCATGCGGTTTATGTAACGGCAAAGCGTAATGAAATCAAGAATAGCCTGATTTTTGACCTTGATTTTTAAAAACCAAACCATTAAACATACGCATTCCTTACGCGGTAAGGGCGCTTAGCTCAGTGGTAGAGCGCTTCGTTTACACCGAAGATGTCGGGAGTTCGACCCTCTCAGCGCCCACCATTCTCCCACTCTAAAACAGCATAAAAAAAGCCCCGCACAGCGGCGGGACTTTTAGAAATCTTATAAGCGTTACAACTTACTTGTTAACAGCTTCTTTCAGCTCTTTACCGGCTTTGAATTTAGGCTGCTTGGAAGCCGGAATTTTGATCGGCTCGCCAGTGCGTGGGTTGCGGCCTGTTGTTGCAGCGCGCTTGGCAACAGAGAATGTACCGAAACCAACCAGACGAACATCGTCACCTTTTTTCAGTGAACCTTTGATGGCGTCGATAACAGCATCAACGGCAGAAGCTGCTTTTGTTTTAGAAATGTCGGCCTTGTCGGCCACTTTTGATACGAGGTCTTGCTTGTTCATAATAATCCCCTTCAGGTTAAAGTTAAGCAACGAAATGATTTTTCAGGGTCTTTTAATGCATAAAAAGCCTAAAAAATCGCCCATGAAAAACCTCGAAAGCCAGAGCCACCAAGGTTTTTCAACACATGTAACGAATCTTTTAGGACTTTTTGACGCCGGAATCAATGGCGAATTACGTCTTCACCCTTATTTTCTGCACTTTTTGAGGGAATTTCCTCAATTTTTTTGTCAGAATCACGAGAAATCGGCTTTGGCACCTCTAAAAGTGCATGCGTCAGCACCTCATCAATCGTGCTGACCGCGACGATTTCCAACTCTTTTTTAACATTCGCGGGAATCTCTTCCAGATCCTTCTCATTATCCTGCGGGATAAGAACCTTTTTGATTCCCCCACGCAACGCCCCGAGAAGCTTTTCTTTCAAACCGCCAATCTCGGTGACCTTACCGCGCAGGTTAACCTCACCCGTCATCGCAATATCTTTACTAATCGGAATATTCGTCAAGGAAGACACAATCGCCGTCACCATCGCCGCGCCTGCCGACGGCCCGTCTTTCGGCACCGCACCTTCAGGTACATGAACGTGAATTTGCTTTTTCTGCAATTCTTCGTAATCAATACCGTACTGCGCGGCGCGTGATTTGATCAGCATCTCGGCCACGGTAATCGATTCTTTCATCACGTCTTTCAGGTTCCCGGTCATAGAAACCTTACCGTCTTTACCCTCATAATTGACCGCCTCGATTTGCAAAATCGAACCGCCGACCTCTGAATAAGACAGCCCCGAAACCACGCCAACGCGGTCTTGTTCATCAATCTCGCGCGTGCTGAATCTCGGAATACCGGCAAATACTTTCAGATTCCGCGGCGTAATCGAGATTTTCTTACGCCCTTTCATCAGGATTTCTTTGATCGCCTTGCGGCACAGCCCGGCAATCTCGCGCTCCAGATTGCGCACGCCCGCCTCACGGGTATAGCGCCGGATCAATTCGCGTAAACCGTTATCGCTAATTGAAAACTCGTCTTTTTTCAGACCGGCCGCTTCCATTTGCTTTTTCAACAAATGCTTTTTGACGATCTCCAGCTTCTCATCCTCCGTGTAACCGGAGATGCGAATAATTTCCATCCGGTCCAGCAAAGGCCGCGGCATCGTCGAAAGATTATTCGCCGTGCAGACAAACATCACGTCGGACAGATCGTAATCCATCTCCAGATAATGGTCCTGGAATGTCGCATTCTGCTCAGGGTCCAGCACCTCGAGCAGCGCTGAAGACGGGTCACCCCGCCAATCAGAACCCAGCTTGTCAATCTCATCGAGCAGGAACAGCGGATTCACCGTTTTGGCCTTTTTCATACCTTGAATCACCTTACCCGGCAACGCGCCAACATAGGTCCGGCGATGCCCGCGAATCTCGCTTTCATCACGCACGCCGCCTAAAGACATCCGCACAAAATTGCGGTTTGTCGCCTTGGCGATCGACTGCCCCAAAGAAGTCTTTCCAACCCCTGGTGGACCGACCAGACACAGAATCGGCCCCTTGACCTGCTTGGTGCGCTGTTGAACGGCAAGATATTCAAGAATGCGTTCCTTCACCTTATCCAGTCCAAAGTGGTCCTGATTAAGAATCTTCTTGGCCAGCCTAATGTCGGATTTCACGCGGCTGCGCTTCTTCCACGGCACGGCCAAAATCCAGTCGAGATAATTGCGCACGACAGTCGCCTCGGCTGACATCGGGCTCATCTGACGCAATTTCTTGAGTTCCTTGGTTGCGCGCTCCTTGGCTTCTTTCGGCAAGTTCGCTTCCTCGATTTGCTTTTCCAACTCGCCAAGCTCGTCCAGCCCGTCTTCACCTTCGCCAAGCTCCTTCTGTATGGCTTTCATCTGCTCATTCAGATAATACTCGCGCTGAGTTTTCTCCATCTGGCGCTTCACCCGGCTGCGCACACGCTTTTCAACCTGCAGAACGCCGATCTCGCCTTCCATGAAACCGTAAATCTTCTCCAGACGTTCATGTAAACCCGAAATTTCCAGCAATTCCTGCTTTTGCTCGATTTTCAACGCCAAATGCGACGCAATTGTATCGGCCATCTTGGTCGGCTCTTCAATTTGATTCACAGAAACGATCACTTCGGGAGGAATTTTCTTGTTCAGCTTCACATATTGTTCAAACTGCGTAGTCACAGCGCGCGCCAGAGCGTCAAGCTCTTCATTCATCACGGCTGTATCAACAACTTCTTCGATCTCAGCCTCAAGATAGGCCTTATGATCGGAAAAACGCTCGACCTTAACCCGGGAACCGCCTTCAACAAGGACCTTAACCGTCCCGTCCGGCAGCTTCAACAACTGCAAAATCGTCCCAAGCACTCCGGTTGTATACAGATCTTCGGCGGCCGGATCGTCTTCAGACGGCGATTTCTGCGTTAACAACAGGATTTGCTTATTTTCATGCATCACATGCTCAAGCGCCTGCACAGACTTCTCCCGCCCAACAAACAGCGGCACGATCATATGCGGAAACACCACAATGTCGCGCAACGGTAGTACAGCATAACGTTGATGGGAGAATTTAGAGCTTCCGAGCATGGTTTTTCCTGAATTTTTGACTTAATGACTAAGAAATGGCGCCTTTTGAGGAGAAATCAATACCTATCCTCCCATAATAGAGGCAAAACCTTTATTTTTTCTTAGTATCAGCATCATCGATCGCGTGTTTTGTAACCACTTGATCAATAAGGCCAAATTTCTTCGCTTCGTCCGCGCTCATAAAATTATCACGATCCATGGCCTTTTCGATTTCCGCCAGCTTTTGGCCCGTATGTTCGACATAAATATTGTTCAAACGCTCACGCAAACGCAGAATTTCCCGCGCCTGAATCTCGATATCCGTGGCTTGGCCGCGCGCACCGCCGGATGGCTGGTGAATCATAATCCGCGAATTCGGCAAGGAATAACGATGCCCCGCCTGCCCGGCTGCGAGCAATAACGAGCCCATCGATGCGGCCTGCCCGATACACACCGTATGAACCTCGGGCTTGATATATTGCATCGTGTCGTAAACCGACAGCCCCGCCGTCACCACACCGCCGGGAGAATTAATGTAGAACGAAATCGGCTTTTTCGGGTTCTCGGATTCGAGAAACAAAAGCTGCGCGCAAATCAGGCTGGTCACATAATCATGCACCTCGCCGGTCAGGAAAATAATCCGCTCCTTCAACAGGCGCGAATAAATGTCAAACGCGCGCTCCCCGCGGTTTGTCTGCTCGATCACAGTCGGCACCAGCGTATTGTTGTAAACTTCTAAAGGATCGCGTTCATTAAAATCTGTGCTCATGTGTTTTTTCCGAAAAGGGTTGTTGATACTTGATACCCGAAAACGATAACCAGCCGCGCCACGAACTGCAAGTATTGTTCGGCAGTAATACAAAATAATCACTTGAAATTATACATAATTATGTTTAAGCCGAGAATATGGCACATATTGAAAAAACACTTCACGTGCAAAATCGTGATGCATTGGTAAAACAGGCAGAAGAAATCGCCCTTGCCATACCGGGGAAGTCTTTTCGAAACAAAAAAGCACGTCCATACATTATATGCATCAACGGAGCCACAAACTCCGGGAAAAGCCTGTTTTGGGATGTTATCAAAGACACATTGTTACAAAACACAGCTAAAAAAAAACCGCACATTGCCCAACTTTTTCCACACAGGAACAGGCATATAGAAAGATGGAACGGAACAGATCAAAAGACAGGAACAAACATAAAAATTCTTTTTGCCAATATGGCGATGAACCGTACATCCTTTTTTGATATATAGTCATTTAAATTAACATTTACACGTAACAAGAGCATCAAGGGTTGTTTTTTGCTCGGCATTTTTCCAGTTTGTTTTGATGGCTCCGAATGTATTTTCGATGGGGTTGAGGTCGGGAGAATATTTGGGGAGGCATAAGAGTTTGTGCCCTTTTTCTTCGAGCATGGCTTTGATTTTTGCTTTGGGGTGAAAGGGCGCGTTGTCCATGACGATGACACTGGGCTTTGTCAGGGTTCTCAACAAATGCTCCCTGATCCACCACAAGACGGTTGTGCCTTCGCACGAACCTTCGAACAAGATCGGCGCAAGCCATTGTTTGCTTTTTCGCCGTTGCGCCATGATGAGATTCGTGCGCGTATTCTTCCCGCCCCGCACATCGCCGTAAATTTTTATCCCGCGCTCTGCCCAGCCTGCATCGCGCCGAACATCCTCCTCAAACCCGCTCTCATCAAAGTAAATAATGTTGTCGGAGCCATACGCGCAGAGCAGTTTGCGCAGGCGGCACAGATATGCCGCTCTTTTCATATTGTTTCGTTCCAAATATCGTCGTTGTTTTTTTTAACGATTTTCATCGTCTTAAGCGCTATCGACAGGCCGGGAACGCTGATGCCAAAAATCTCAGCGCGTTCGCGTAATAGCATATCCGGATGTTGCCGCACATGACGGCGAAGCTCTTCCTTGTCCAATTTGCGACGCCGCAAACCATGTTTCTTAGGAGAAAGGTCACCGCGCAACAACCAGTTATAAACACTCTTGCGCGATACGTTATAACGGCGCGCCGCTTCCGCTTTGCTGCCGCCCGAGAGAACAAAATCCACGACCCGCTCTCGTATATCAATCGAACATGTCATACCAAAATATAACATGTGTAAATATTATTTTAAATTACTATATACGACACGAGCACAGAAAAACTTGCACAACTTGTAGAGCTAACAGAAACAAGTCCTAAACAAATAAGACAGTTGCGCAGATATGGCGACCTTTTGCTGCTTAGCAACGTGCCACAACCATGTGGAGATATAGAAATAAACGTCGACTTCCCCACACCTCCGTTAAGGCAACAATGGGCGAGAACAGTAACTATCATAACAAAAGACAAACTGTTAACTGAATCCTCACCCTCTAACACCAGACAATCTGGCGCCTCACCGGAAGCTTTTGCTTAAGACTTCTTCACAGCGGCTTTTTTCTTCGCTGGCGCTTTTTGAGCAGTTGTTTTCTTCTCACCATCATCCTTCTTGGCCGATGATTTTTTAGGCGCAGCCTTTTTCTTCGGCTTAGCCTCTTCTTCATCATCCAGAGCCTTCAAAAGCTCATCCTGAGAAACAGTCTTCTCCTTCACCTCAGCCAGCTCAAGGATATAGTCGACGACTTTTTCCTCAAACAAAGGCGCGCGCAGGGATTCGAGCGCATGCCGGTTCTTGCCGTAATAATCAAACACCGCGCGTTCCTGCCCGGGGAATTTCTGCGCTTCGCTAATCACGGCCTTGTGCAATTCGGCATCAGCCACAGTAATTTTCTGCTCATTCCCGATCTCAGCCAGAATCAACCCCAAGCGCACACGGCGCTCGGCGATCTGCGCATACTCGTCTTTTTCGGCTTTAGACAGCTCTTTGTCCTCGCCATTACGCTGACGCTCCAGCTCAATCTGCTGCAAAATATTGGTGTTTTCCAGCTCCAGCATCCCCGGCGGCACGTCAAACTTGTTCGCATCATCCAGAGCGTCCAACAGCTCTTTCTTCAAAACCATACGGGAATGCGCATCCAACTCTTTTTGCAACTGTTCGCTCACGGCCTCTTTAAGAGCTTTCAGATCGTCCAGACCAAGCTGCTTGGCGAACTCATCGTCAATCTTGGCTTCGGCTTCTTCCAGAATATCATGCAAGTCGATATCGAAAATCGCATCACGCCCGGCCAATTCCTTCGCCCCGTAATTTTCCGGGAAGGTGACTTTAACTTCAAACTTCTCACCAGCCTTTTTACCGACCATCTGCTCTTCAAAGCCCGGAATAAACTGCCCGGACCCCAGCTTTAACTGATGGCCATGCGCATGCATACCTTCATGCGCCACATTGTCATCCGCCGTACGACCATGGAAATCAAAAACAGCGATGTCGCCGTCTTTCGTCGCACGCTTACCGTCCACCGATTTGGTCGACGGATTATTCTCGGCAATACGCTTCAGTGCAGAATCAATCTCGTCATCGCCCGGCTCAGCCACCAGTTTCGTCAGCTTAAGGCCTTTGAGCTCAGCCACCTTAAATTCAGGCATCGCTTCAACCTGAACGGTGTAAACCAGATCATTGCCTTCGCCGAAATCCTTGCTTTTGACTTCGATCTTCGGCTGCAAAGCCGGCTTGATTTTCTTATCAGCCAGAGCTTTCTGAGATGTTTCATTGACAGCCGCTTCCAGAACCTCACCCAATACAGCCTTACCATAACGCTGCTTCAACATCGCCAAAGGCACCTTGCCCGGACGGAAACCCGGCATACGGGCTGTCTTGCCCACTTCTTGAAGTTTTACATCAACACGTTTGTCGATATCATTGGCCGGAATGGTAATTTCCAGCTCGTGGTTCAAACCTTCAGACTTTAATTCTTTAACTTTCATAGCAGCGCTCTTTAATTTTATAAAAATAGATGTGGAGCTTCGTTTAGCCGATAATCTCAGGCTTTTCAAGCCTTCATTCTTGACAGGTGAAAAAATAGACTATAACTGACTACGAAACATCATCACGCGGCTGTGGTGAAATTGGTAGACACGCCAGATTTAGGTTCTGGTGCCTTCGGGCGTGGGGGTTCAAGTCCCTCCAGCCGCACCATCCCCCACAATGTCATCCCCAGCGAAGCCGAGAGATCTTACAACCATTGACTTTCGAAGATCTCTCCACTTTGGGCTACGCACTACGGTCGAGATGACAGAGAGCGTAAAATTTCAGGAATCATATCAATCAGGTCAGAAGCCACCAGTCCGGCTCCGAATTTCAACGCCGCATCCCCATGCATCCAGACTGCCGCGCAAGAGGCTTCAAACGGAGGCATTCCTTGCGCCATCAGCCCCGCAATCATCCCCGCCAGCACATCACCTGACCCCGCCGTGGCCAAATACGGCGATGCATGCGTATTGATAACCGCCCGCCCGTCCGGATGGGCAATCACCGTATCGGCCCCTTTCAGAACGATAACCGCACCGATCTGCGCCGCCGCCGCCCGTGCCTTCTCAAGCTTCGCACCCGTCAAATCAGGAAAAGCCCGGGCAAATTCGCCCTCATGCGGAGTCAGAACGTAAAAAACGTCCCTCTCCCATCCCTCCCCCCCTTGGGGGGGAGGATTCAGGTGGGGGGGTAAATCATTGAGGGCATCCGCATCTAAAACCGTCGGCACATCACTCTCATAATCCGGTTTCACACTTAAACCACCCGGCCCGTAAAGCCGCGCCGACACGCGCTCTGCCTGTTCGCCTTGATCATAAACCAGAATATGCGCAGACAAGCCGGCCCGGTAAACATCGCCCGTCCCTTCGGTGCAATTACGCTCACCAGCCCCGCACCAATCCGCGCACAGGCTTCCGCCGCAAGACGCGTCGCTCCGGTCAACTTCGGTGCTCCATAAATTTGTGCCGCACCGCTGTCATATTTATGAGCATACGGCATTTTATCCGGCCACGCCGCCAGCCATAACGCAGGCACATTCTCTAATGCCTCATGCTCAAAATCCGCCGTAATCCCGATATCGGCCACACGCACATCGCCACAAAATGCCGCCCCCGGCATCAACACATGACCCAGCTTCTTCCGGTGAAACGTAATCGTAAAATCAGCCTGCAACGCATGCTCATCGACCTCGCCTGTATCCCCATTCACCCCCGATGCGATATCGACCGCGACCACCGGGCACTCCACCCGATCAAAAACATCCGCAACCGGCGTTTTCAACACACCTTTAAATCCCGTCCCGAAGACCGCATCAACGACCAGATCGGCCTCGCCCACCTCAATATCCTCAAAACGAACCGTCTCACCCCACCACTGATTATAGGCCTTGAGCGCATCGCCTTTAAGGCTTTCGCCATTCATCAGACACGCACACACAACTTCCCGCTTGGCCTTGCGCAGCAGCTCCGCCACCACAAACCCGTCCCCGCCGTTATTTCCCGGCCCGCACAGCACCACAATCCGCTGCGCCTCCGGATAAACCTCCAGAATAAACTCCGCCACCGCCGCCCCGGCATTAGACATCAGCGTAAAACCTTCGACGCCGCCTGCAATCGTCGCCCGGTCGGCTTCAGCCATCTGCGTCGTCGTTAAAATCTCGTAGGGCATTTATTTTCATCCTTATTATTCAAAGCACTTGACGTTTTATACCGCAAAACCTTATACAACTAAAATTCATTGTGGCGACCGTAGCTCAGCTGGTAGAGCCCTCGGTTGTGATCCGAGTTGTCGCGGGTTCGAGTCCCGTCGGTCGCCCCATCATTTTTCAAAATCATACATCTTGTAAAATGCGTCTCGCAAAGTAAAATGCGCTTTGCAAGAAAAGGATACAAGCCCCCATGAGCGCCGCACCAAAATTCAAAAACATTGCCGAATTCCTCAAATATATCAAAGAGAGCGACATCCAGTATGTCGATATGAATTTCACCGACCTGCGCGGCAAATGGCAACACACCAGCGAATACGCTCCTGAACTGGACGAATACAAACTTGACCGCGGTATTTTTTTCGACGGCTCTTCCATCGCCGGATGGCAGCCAATCAACAATTCCGACATGATCATGAAGCCCGATCTTTCAACTGTGGTTATCGACCCGTTCGCCGCCCAGCGCACGCTTAAAATTTTCTGCGACATTCATGATCCCTCTACCGGCAAGCCCTACATGCTCGACCCCCGTTCTGTCGCCAAAGCCGCCGAAAAGCATCTCAAAGCCAGCGGTCTTGCCGATACCGCCTATTTCGGCCCCGAAGCCGAATTCTTCATTTTTGATGATGTCAAAATCGATATCAAGATGAACAAGGTCGGCTTTGAAATCGATAGCGAGGAAGGTCCGTACAACTCTGGCCGTCACTACGACACCAGCAATATGGGCCACCGCCCGGGTGTCAAAGGCGGCTATTTCCCTGAAAGCCCGGTCGACCAGCTCTCAGACATTCGCGGTGAAATGCTGACAGTGCTCGCCAGCATGGGCGTCGAGGTTGAAAAGCACCACCATGAAGTTGCCCCGTCACAATGCGAACTCGGAATCAAATTCTCGACCCTGCTCGGCAGCGCTGATAACATCCAGCTTTACAAACATGTCGTACACAACGTGGCCAACAGCTACGGCAAAACCGCCACCTTTATGCCCAAACCGATTTTCGGCGATAACGGCTCAGGTATGCATGTGCACCAGTCACTATGGAAAGCCGGCAAACCGCTCTTTGCCGGTGACGGCTATGCCAGCCTGTCTGAAACCGCGCTCTATTATATCGGCGGTATTATCAGACACGCCCGTGCCTTAAACGCCTTTACCAACCCCTCAACCAACAGCTATAAACGCCTGGTCCCGGGCTACGAAGCACCCGTGCTGTTGGCCTATTCTGCCCGCAACCGTTCAGCCTCCTGCCGCATTCCTTATTCCGCCAGCCCCAAAGGCAAGCGCGTGGAAATCCGCTTCCCTGACTGTACAGCAAACCCGTATCTGGCGTTTGCCGCCATGTTGATGGCCGGTCTGGATGGCGTCGAAAACAAGATCCACCCCGGTGAAGCGATGGACAAAAACCTCTACAATCTACCCGCAGCAGAGCAAGCCAAGATCCCACAGGTCTGCCATTCTCTGCGCACCGCCCTCAACGCGCTACGCACCGATCACGACTTCCTCCTCAAAGGAAATGTCTTCACTCCAGAACTCATCGAATCTTACATCGGCTTAAAGAAAGAAGAAAACGAAGCCTATGAAACGATGGTCCACCCCATCGAATATAAGCTCTACTACTCGTCGTAAACTATACGGCTTTAATCATCGTCAGCAGAATCGGAATTCGATCTGGGCCTGATTTCGTTCACGACCAGCTTGTAGGTTTCGACATTTCGGGCCCATTTGAAATATTCTTCGTCACGTGAAGGTGTGAACAAGGACACAAAATAATAATAATCTCCGGCAGACATAGCCGTTAACCACAATTCATGATCAATAAGCCTCTTCTCATCAGGTATGGCTTGATAAACCTGCGTATCGACAAAATCGAACCGGTCTCCCAAAATGAAGTCATCCCGGGCCTCAATAACCTCCCCCATAATCAAACCTTTTTTGAGCAGATCCTCCTTAAAAACCTCTAACTCATCTTCAAGAGTTTCAGTGTCATAAATTGACACAAGGGTAACAACAATTTGTCCATCAAGACGCAAAGTCTTCCTACGCGCGTCATTCTCAACACTGTATGTATTAACAAGCTGCACCTCCAGCCGATCAATAGTGCGGATCGGCATCGCTTTCAACTTCCAGCTTTCCGGGTATCGTAGCTCCGCTAAATCAAGAAACGGGTAAGTCTCCATTTTTTCAATATAGTCTTTTACAACTACGGTCGGCGCAAAAGAATCCAATATCATTTTTTGCATAACCTTTTCATCATGCCAGCGCTCAACGGGCACAACATATTGCGCATATAAAACATATTTTCCATTCGTAATAACAGCCGCCCGCGCAACATAGCTAATATTATCCCGGATAAACACATAAAGAACTTCGGCATAATTGTCGTCGTGTATAGTCAACCCCTGCACATTATGCCCGCTGGTCAGAAGATACTGCATAAGCCACTGTTCGACAGTCATATAATAGTCCATCCCCATGGCCTCAACCGTCAAATAACTGCGCTCGGAATACAAATCAGGCGGACCGTAAAACCGGACAATCTCTCCCATAATCTTTTTACTGATCGATACATTTTCCAGACCGCCCCGTGTCATATCTGTCCAGCCATTAGGCGTGCGCATTTTAAAATGCAGCGCTTTATCTTCAAAAGATTCATTCACAAGCTCATCGGTCTTACTGAGAAATTCTTCTTCAGAAAGCAGCTCAAATTCCGGCATCTTTTTACGGAACTGCTCCAGAACCTTCTGCGCCTGACCGATATGCGGCCAGACCGCAAATGCCATGAACAAAGCAATAAACAAGAAAGAAGGCTGACAAGTACGCTTCATGTATCCAACACCTCTTATCTAGGGCCTCGACAAAACCGAATGAGTACAAATCTCATTGTAACATATCTGTGCCCGAACTTTCCAAAACAACATGCTTTTGATTTTTTCGCTGATAACTCTGCGCAAAGCCTTGATTTACAGGCCATAGCGCTTTAGACAGAAAAGAAAAGCGCAATTTTAACGCCCACCCAAAAGTGGCCGCGTATAGTATAGCATGAGTGTAATTATATGTCCGACTTATTCGCATCCGATCGCCCCGCAAAGAGTAATGATTACGACGCATCGTCAATCGAAGTGCTCGAAGGTCTTGAACCGGTCCGCAAACGCCCGGGCATGTACATCGGCGGCACCGATGAGCGCGCCCTGCACCACCTTGCGGGCGAAATCCTCGATAACTCCATGGACGAAGCCGTCGCCGGACACGCCGACTGGATTGAAATCGCTTTAGAGGCCGATTATTCCCTCGTCATCCGCGATAACGGCCGCGGCATCCCCGTTGACGAACACCCCAAATATCCCGGAAAATCCGCCCTCGAAATCATTCTGACCACCCTGCATTCGGGCGGTAAGTTTTCCGGGCAGAACTACGACACCTCTGGCGGTTTACACGGCGTCGGCATTTCGGTCGTCAACGCCCTGTCCGATGAGATGTGGGTCGAAGTCGCTCGCGAAAAGAACCTCTACCGCCAAAGCTTTTCCCGTGGCCTGCCAACCTCAAAAATTGAACATCTCGGCTCCGTCAACAACCGCCGCGGTACCACCGTATCCTTTCACCCGGACCCGGAAATCTTCGGTGACAAAGCCCATTTCAAGCCCGGCTGGCTGTTCCAGATGGCCCGTTCAAAAGCCTACCTCTATTCCGGTGTTGAAATCCGCTGGAAATGCACCCCCGAAATCATCCCCGAAGACAGCAAAGTTACGCCCGAGGCTGTCTTCCACTTCCCCGGCGGACTGAAAGATTATCTCGAAGCCTCCCTTAAAGGGCGCAAAACCGTCATTCCCAAACCATTTGCCGGCAAAGCCGACCTGCCCGACAATGAAGGCCGCGCCGAATTCGCCATCACCTGGCCGGAAAACGGCGAAGGGTTCATCCATTCCTACTGCAACACCGTGCCCACCCCGCAAGGCGGCACACACGAAACCGGCCTGCGTACCGCACTATCCCGTGCCCTGCGCGCCTATGGCGAGATGACCGGCGTCAAAAAGGCCGGGATCATCACTGCCGACGACATCATGGGCAGCGCCGTCATACTGCTCTCGGTTTTCATCCGCGACCCGCAATTTCAGGGCCAGACCAAGGAAAAACTCGCCAGCCCGACCGTGTCCAAATGGGTCGACACCGCCATCAAGGACCATTTCGACCTCTGGCTCTCCAGCGACCCGGCCTCGGCCACCAAGCTCCTGAACGCCATCATCCTGCGGGCCGAAGAACGCATGCGCCGCAAAATGGATCGCGTGCAAGCCCGCAAAAGCGCCACGCAAAAACTTCGACTGCCCGGCAAACTTGCCGACTGCTCTCGTGCCAACGCCGAAGACACGGAGTTGTTCATCGTCGAGGGGGACAGCGCAGGCGGTTCAGCCAAACAAGGGCGCAGCCGCGAAACACAGGCCATCCTCCCGTTGCGTGGAAAAATCCTCAACGTGGTCAGCGCCACCGCCGATAAAATTCGCGCAAATCAGGAAATTCAGGACCTCATCCAGGCGCTGGGCTGCGGCGCAGGCCCTGATTTCCATCTATCCAATCTGCGCTATGAACGCGTCATCATTATGACCGATGCGGATGTTGACGGCGCGCATATTGCCGCGCTGCTCATCACCTTTTTCTACACCCAGATGCGCGAACTGATCGAAGAAGGCCACCTTTACTTGGCCCAGCCGCCGCTCTACCGCCTCGTCTCTGGTCCCACCAGCGCCTATGCGATGGATGACGAGCACAAAAACAAACTGATGGAAACCAAGGAATTCAAAGGCAAAAAGGTCGAAGTCAGCCGCTTTAAAGGTCTCGGCGAAATGCCGGCAAAGCAGCTTAAAGAAACCACGATGGACCCGAAAACCCGTACCCTGCTGCGCGTCACCCTCCCCGAAGCCGCCGCCACGGTCGCGTTAGGACTCGCCGGAGAAGAGTTTGAAGGTGAAAACCCGCTCGAAGCCGGTGCCTCACAGGCCGACATTGATGATCTCGTTGATCGCCTCATGGGCAAAAACGCGGAAAAGCGATTTCAGTTCATTCAGGATAACGCCGAGTTTGCCAGCAATATTGACGTTTAACAAACATACAGAGATGATAAGGCGTCATGAAACGCCCGATTTTAATTCTCGCACTCCTGATCATGACCGGAGCCATCGGCGTCACCGGTTATGCATGGCTGAACGCCCCCCGACAACTTGAAACCGGACTTCAACAGGCCCTGAAGAAAGCAGGTTTTGAGAATTACACACTTCCTTCCGCTCAAAAAAAACTCGGCCAATCACTCTATAGCGAAATCACCCTCGACCCTGATCGCTTCAGCACCGTCAAAACCCTCAGAATCAGCTATAGCCCACTAAAACTCCTCCTTTTCAAAAAGATCGATTCCATAGAGCTGACCGGCCTCGATTTGACGGGAGAACTCACCCCCCAAGGCCAAATCAGCATCGCCGGCAAAACTCGGAATGAAAACACAATCTCACTCCTCCAGACACTGAAAACCGCAAAAAACATAGAGATTAAAAACGCCCGCCTCTCCTTGCTCAGCCAACAATGGGGCGGCATTACGATTGAACTCGACGCGCAACTGCGCAACCGGCGATCAAATACCGACATTCAGGGCCGGGTCAAAGCAACCCAAAGCCAGCTCAGCCTCAACGCAAATATGGAAGGCCAAATCACCGACGAAGGCTTTTGGGACCTGCGCATGGAGCTTGAACAAGGCAAATTTGCCCTCGAAAACCTCAAAGCCACGCGCCTCGCAGGAATCATAAATATCAGCGGCTCAAATCTCGGCGATATAAGACTGCTCGGAGAACTCGAATCCGGCGGCCTGAACGTCATGGGCTTCCCCTGGCAGGAAGCCGCCATCACCATCGACGGATCGGTTCATGAACCGCGGATGATCCTCGCAGCCAAATCAACCGGCATTGAAGACATCGAACTTGGGCTGAGCATTCCAAACATGCGTACGCCCTCAATATTTTCCGGAAACCTGCATATCAAAACACTCGCCAACGCCTTTGATTACCTCCGGCAACAAAATAAACTGCCGATTCCACAGAGCGCCCTGACAGAGCTTGCTCCACTCAACGACATCCAGATCGATTTTTCACACCAAAAAGACTTAATCTTAAATATTAAAAATGAAGATCAGCTCATTGATATAAAATCAGATATAGTCATAAATAAAAACAGTTACGATGGGAAAATTCAGGCCGCTCTGCTCTCCATGGCCAGCCTCACCTCTATTCCCAACGCTGTCGGCACCGTCAATCTGCAAGGAGAATTCACAGGGTCAAACAAAACGATCGCCGGAAGCCTGCAGCTGGACCTGTCCAAAGACAGCGTTTTACCCTACGGCGTCATGATGCTGACAACCGACAATGCCCGCCTTACACTTGATGATTGGCAAAAACTGACCGGCCCGAGCGTAAAATCGGTGAACTGTAGGCTTCGAAACCTTAAGCCCGAGCATCACTGCACCCTTTCCCTTCAAATACAGAAAGGCCAGATCACTCCCGGCGCACTCAGTTTGAAGGTTGCAGGCATCGATTTGAACGTCCCCGGCATTGACAAACCGCCCCCTGAAAAACCGTACAAAACACTGATCAAAATCAATGAGGCCGACATCAACGCCATATTCAGCGCACTCAAAAAAACAGGCTGGAGCGGCACAGGCTACATGACCGGTAACGCCGCGCTCGTCAGGAAAAACGACCGCCTCCACATCGAAAATCTGTACCTGAAAAATAAGGGCATCGGCATCCTTAAGCTCAAAGACGAAAGGCTCTTTAAACTCATGGAAATGGAAGAGCTGGAAAAAGAAACCATGAAACTGGCTCTGGAAAACTTTCACTACGATATGCTTGAAATCAAAGTCTCCGGTGCATTACCCGATGATGTGACCATCTCGGTTTTCGGCAGGGGCAAAAACCCTGGCCTGATGCAAGGCCGCACCTTTTCACTGGACTTCAAAGCCCGGCCCGACTTCACAGCCCTGATCAACACACTATTTCCAGTAACAAAAACAAACTGAATGCTCTTTCAAAGATTTAAAGAGAAACGTGGCGAAAATGCCGTATTTCGAGAACCGGAAGCGTAAGCGTACATTGACGTACATGCGAACCGAAAACGCAGAAATACGGCATTTGCAGACCGTTTATCAAAAAATCTAGGGATAGTCGCAGCTATCGTAGGTAACCTTAGCAAAAGATCGCGCCCCTTCGCTCACCGTCACGCGATATTCCCGGTTCCCCACAACGACAGAATGACGCAGCGGCATCACGCTGCTTTTGCTCTTTTCCAACTGCCCCTCAATGATAAAATCAATAGTCACCTTCTTCGACGGGTCATACCACGCCTCAGGCTGACCCTTCGCATTGATCGCAGACAGCCCCTTGCCCTTAATCACCAGCGCTCCCTCCGCCAGACTGATCTGGCTCTCCGGCCCGTCATAAGCCGGACTCATCACAACAAAACGCTTGGTTTCAGGCTCGGAGCAATTGCGCGGCGGCCGCGCGCTGCGGATAAGAAATTCCAGCCGCTCCGGCGAGCGCCCCTCATCCAGTTGCTGCTTGAGCAACGCCGCCAGATCCCGCAACGGCCCTTCAGGCAGCATATCGTCATAGGTCTCCTGCAACTGCCTATAACGCATCTGCGCCGTCTGCGCCTCCGCCCGCGCCTGCGTAATACTGTCCTGTAGACTTTCACGCTCATTCAACAGGTCTTCATAGCGTTTCTTTATAGATCTGTGTTGCTGACCGGCATTCTGCGTTCCAAACCAAACCCCCAACCCAAAAGCCAGAAATAGGATAAAAACCACCACCATAAACGCAGCCATCCGCTCTGAATGGCGGCGGCGATACCTGTCTTGAGGGTTGTAAGATGATAATCTCATACGAACTCTATAAACCGTAATAATACTGAACAACAAAAATATAAGCGACCCATAGCAACAGCACAAGCGGCATCCCGGCTCTTACAAAGTCGCGAAAGCGATAGTGCCCCGGCCCCATCACCAGCAAATTGGTCTGATACCCGATCGGCGAGGCAAACGAACAGTTCGCAGCAAAAATAACCGTGACCGCAAACAAATGCGAAATATCAAAACCCAGACCAACTGGAACATCAATGCTTCCGGCCAAATTCATCGCGATCGGCGTAAACAAAATCGCACAGGCATTGTTACTCAAAACATTCGTCGTCAAAGCCACAATAATGAACAAAACCGCAAGAACAGACAAGGGAGAGTCGACAAACGGCATAGAGAGCAACCCTTCTGCAATTGAGCGCGCCGCCCCTGAAGCTTCAAGAATAATCCCGAGCGCCAGCATGGACCCGACCAAAAGGAAAATCTTCCGATCGACCGCCCGCGTCGCCTGACGAATATTCAAACACCCTGTCGCAATCATCCCGGCCGCCCCTGCAATCGCCGCTACCGGAATACTGATAATCCCGGCCGCAGCCACTCCCACAGCCGAAACAAAAATCCCCACAGCAATGGGTGTTTTCCCGGGAACGGGCAAATCCCGTTTAGAACCGGACAGCACGATAAAATCCGTACTATCGCGCATCGCATTGACCGTGCTGTGCGGCCCGGCGACAAGCAACACATCCCCCGATTCCAGACGAATGCGCCCCAAACGCCGACGCACCACTTTGGCCCGGCGCTGAATCCCCAGAACAACGACGCCGAACTGACGCTGGAAATTTGCATGTTCCAAAGACATATCCACCAACCGCGAGGCCGGCGTAATCATAATTTCGGCCAGTACGCGGGTTTCGACTTTCTCGCCTTCAGAAGAGCCCCCCTCTTCACCATCAGCTACATCCTGAGTGGCCTGCTGCATCACTTGCGCCTGTTCTTCGGAAAGCAATACCGCCGGGTGTTGCGAGAGCAAATCAGTCAAACTCTCCCGCGTACTGGCAATAATCAGAATATCCCCGCTCTCAATCGCATAGCCTTCAAATGGCGGCAAAATCAAATGCCCGCCGCGCTGGATCAGCTTGATATTCATATTCGGCAAGCCGGAAAAACGCCCCTCAACACACTGCGTCCCGATCAGCTTTGAATCCGGCGCCACATCGATTTCCGCCACAAATTCTTTTTGCGACCCGGCCAAATCTTTCACCATACTCGCCCGGTCCGGCAAAAATCGCGGCAAAACAAAAAACACATACACAAACCCGACCGTCGCCAACATCGCGCCGGGAACCACAAATTCAAAAAAGCTGAGCGGTGCGTAGCCCATATCCTCCATAGCGCTTGAGACCAGCAGGTTGGTCGACGACCCGATCAAGGTCGTCATCCCGCCCAAAATTGCGATATAGCTGAGCGGAATAAGCACCCTGCTCTCTGACAAGCCGACATGATGCGCCAGCACCTGCACAATCGGAATCGCAATAATCACCAGCGGCGTATTATTCATAAACGCGCTCATCACACAGACAAACACCATCAACGCGAATATAGCAATCCAGCCACCCTTCGCCCCGGAGCGCGCAAACATCAAGGTTAAAAAGCGTAAAGAGTCGGTCTGAATCATCCCCTGCCCCATCACCAACAGGGCCAGCACCGCAATCAACGACGGATTGGAAAAACCGGAAAGCAATGCCATCGAATCCAGCTGGTTCTTACCGGATGCATCCGGCAGCGGAAACACCTGCCCAAAAATCAAAAGCGCCGTCAAAACAGCCAGACTGGTCACTTCAATTGAAATTTTTTCGCGCATGAACGACACCACAGCCGCAACTGTGATGAATAACCCAAACCACATATGGATGGTAGGATCGACGAGGATATTCACGCGCTGAAAAACTCCCGGATTTGGATATCTATGCTTTCAAAACCACCGCCATCATATTCGCAAAGGACGGCATGTTTCAACCGCCACTTTTACGGGCCGGGCGCAAAGATGATTCTTCAAATTCCCCAATATTTTTCAAACCAATCCGGAACAACACTTCCGTAGAGCTTTCCCCGGAAGCATCCCGCGTCAGATTACGCTCCCCGGTCAGCGACCAGAACAAACACTGCCCCAGATAATCAAGACCGGCAAAAGCCTTACGCAAGCCGGGATTTTCCCCCAAATCCTGCGTCGCACCAAACCGTGTGCGCCATTCTTTGTTGAAATAAAACTGCGCCGACGCATCAGCTTGCTCCCGCGATTCTTCGATATCCGTCCCCCCAAGCAATCCGGCATACAAATACCGTGCATTCAAACGGAACCTGTTCCAATCTGCGCTGGCGTCAACCTCATGGCGCTGGGAACTCAAATCATCGCTCGCCATTTGAAAGCGGTAATCCAGATCGTAAATATTCTTATAACTCCCGGAAATCTGACCGACATAATCAGATTCCCGGCGCTCCAGCCCCGACCCGTATGGAAACGGATTATCCCCCTCTTTAAGCTGATAACTCTGCCCCAAAAAGATATCACCGTAATTCCCGTCATAACCGAACAATCCGCTACGCATCCCGTATGTCACATGGGAGCGGTCTTCAACCCGGTCCAGCCCTGGAAAACGGTTCGGCTCAAAAATATTACTCGCATCAATCTGAACATCATTACTGTCTTCGTTCGGAATGCTGTCATCTCCAGTCACATTCGGCGCAAGCGTCAAAGCGGCGACCGGTTCAACCCGTGCCTGAAACGCCTCAAACGGGCGCGCCATCGGGTAACTGCTCTGCACATGCAACTGCGGAAAGACCCGCGTATTTGTTGAAGATTTGCTCCGCCCCGACCCGGCCGTCGCCACTTGCCTGTCTGTAGAATAATAAACATCCCCCCGAACCGAAGCATCCACCCGTGTCAACAACCCATAATCCGAAACCAGCCGCCGTCTCCAGCCCGTATCAAGACTCAAACGCTGAACATCCTGCTCGCCGTTATCCCGGCGCAGCCCCAGAGCAGACGCATCAGCGCGCCACTGCCCCTTGACCAGCGGTACCGCCCCCGGCTCACCCTTAAAGCTGGCAACAATTTCAGGCAAGATATCCGGCTGATCCAAAGGCGTTTCCCGAATGCGAATATCCTGAAACGACAACAACCGCCCCGCTGCATAATTCCGCCCGGAAAAACGCTCGGCATACAATTCGTTTTCCAGCACATCTTCATTGGTAAAATCATACTGACGCATATACTGGTCATCCGAAGTCCACTGCACATTCAGTCCCGAACGCCACTTTTCATCCATATCCCAGCGCCCCTGCGCAAAAATATGTCCGCGCACTTCATCATTTTCCGCCACATCCTGACCCGCCGTACGATCGGTGCGGTCTGAATAGGTCACTCCGCCACTCATTTTTAACGACGCATCGCTCCAGCGCTTGCGATATTCGGCCAAGCCCAAAGGGGCCTGCTGTGTCATCGCCATCACGCCAAAGGTTGCATCCTGATCCGGCGCAATCGCCCAATAATAACTGGTCTCGGCAAACGCTCCTAAATCGCTTTTATATCCCAAAGATGGCGCCAGAAAGCCGCTCTTTTGCTTGATCGTCCCATCGGGGTGAGAAAAATACGGCGTATAGGCAACCGGTACGCCTTTAACCTCAAAACGCGCATGACGATACGATACCATATGCTGTTTCTGGTCGTGCCGCACCTCGGAAGCCACAATCCCCCATAAAGGCGGCTTATCGGGATGATCCTTGCACAGCTCACAAGGCGTATAGCTGGCATCCTCCATCGTGGTTTTCGTACCGCCTTCCAATGCGCCGCGCGCGGCGGTAAAGCGCGAACCGTCATTCAAAACCGTCCGTAAATTTTCAACCTCGCCATCCTGTAAAGAATTGCTATAGGCGGCATGGTCAACCAGATGAATGTCGCCGCTTTCTTCATTCAGCACCACATTGCCATCGGCCTGCACCCGGTCCGCACCAACGTCATACAAAACCTCATCCGCCCGCAAAATCCGTCCAGCCTGCACAATCATCACATCGCCGGAGGCGCTCACCGTATCGGCCTGCTCATCCCGCGCCATCTGATCAGCCTGAATGTCAACCGGCGCCTTTTCCGAACGAAAAGCGTCAATTTGCCCTACGACCTCTGACCCCTGCGTCAATAATGGCCGATATCCCTGCTCAACCGGCGCACTTGCCGCCTGCGGCGCAGAAGCCACCTGAAATGTCATAGGCTGTTGAGAAACGCCGAAAACACGCGAAGGCGTACGAACATACAATTCCACCGGTTCGGAAGATGCTGTTTCTGGCAGTTCTTTGGACATGTTTTCGGCAGAGATAGGCACGACCGGTTCATACCCTGTCAAAAGCTGGGCCCGCGCGCTCAAAGATGGCACGCAGACAACAAAAAGCGAAACTAAGAATATTTTACGCATGAACAGATCTAACAAGCCTGAAGAAAAGGCCCCAACCAAGCTCTTTTCATATTTTAGAGTGTGGGGCCTTACACGCCCAAGGTCAAGGGCGCATCAACCGAAAAAGCCAGGGATATCATTCCCGAATCCTTTAACAGAATCGTCATCATCGTCCGTCCGCGAAGAGCGCTTGGGCTTATCGCCCTTGGAAACAGATTTTATCCCGGACTTTTTCTCAGATGCCTGTGACGGCCTTTTATCCCGCTGCGACTTGTCATCCCTAGGTTTTTGCGAGGAGTGCCCGCCAATTTTCTCCTCTGGAACCTTTTGCTTAATCAGTGTCTCAATCGCATCGAGATATTTCTCCTCCGCCCGTGTACACAGCATCCAGGCCCGCCCGGCTTTCCCGGCTCGACCCGTCCGCCCGATCCGGTGCACATAATCGTCGGCATGCGTCGGCACATCGTAATTAAACACATGCGACACATCATCGACATCAATCCCCCGCGCCGCCACATCGCTGCACACCAAAAGCGTAATCTCGTTATTCTTGAAGGCCTCCAACGTCTCAGTCCGCACCTTTTGCACCATGTCGCCGTGTAATCCGCGCACATTATAGCCCTTACCCCTGAGCCAGCGTACCAGCCCGTCGATATCCCGCTTACGGTTACAAAAAACGAACGCATTCTGCACGTTTTCCTGAGCGATAATCTGCTCCAGCACCTCATTCTTACTGCGCGGCGCGGCATGCACAACAAATTGCTCAACCGTATTGGCCGTCGTCGCAGCGCGGTCCACACTCACCTCTTTCGGATTGCTGAGAAATTTTTCGGTCAATTTACGAATTTCCGGCGGCATCGTCGCCGAAAACAGCAAGGTTTGACGCGTAAACGGCACCAGAGAAATAATCTTCTCAATATCCGGAATAAAGCCCATATCCAGCATCCGGTCGGCTTCATCAATCACCAGAATCTTGATATCATTGAGCAAAATCCGCCCACGCTCAAACAAATCCAGCAACCGCCCCGGCGTGGCGATCAACACATCCACCCCCCGGTCCAGCAGCTTAACTTGCTCGTCCATCGACACCCCGCCAACCAGCAAAGCCTTGCTCAGCTTGGTATACTTGCCGTACGTATCGAAATTCTCCGCCACCTGCGCCGCCAGTTCCCGCGTCGGCGTCAAAATCAACGAGCGCGGCATCCGCGCCTTGGCCCGCCCGCCATGCAGAATTTCAATCATCGGCAGGGTAAAACTCGCGGTCTTGCCGGTCCCCGTCTGGGCCAGACCGACCACATCGCGCGCCATCAAAATATGCGGGATCGCCTTGCCCTGAATCGGAGTCGGTGTTTCATAGCCGCAATCGGCAATCGCTTTGAGTGTATGTTCGCTTAAACCAAGCTCTTCAAATGACATATATTTTTTGCTTTTTCGTCTAAAGCACACTAGCTATTATACTTTCGCCGCAAAAGCAAGAGAAAGAGCCCTTAAATGTCCTTAAAAGTCGTACTGCAAATGGACCCGCCGGAAAACTTGAACTACAACAAGGATTCAAGCTTCCTTCTCGGGCTTGAGGCGCAAAAGCGCGGCCACACGCTGTTTTACTATTCCCCGCAAAGCCTTACCCTGCAAGACGGACAAGTCAGAGCCCCTTGTGCCCCGTTGCACTTTCGGCGCAAAAAAGGGTCATTTTTCACTCTCGGCTCATTTGAAGAAACAGATTTAAGTTCATTCGACATTATCTTGATGAGACAGGATTTTAACGATCCACAGAGCTATAACGCCGTGACCCACATCCTGGATCACATCAAAGCGCAAACACTGATCTTCAACGACCCCGCCGGGGTGCGTGAATCGCCGGAAAAACTGCTCATCACCCACTTTCCGGATCTCATCCCGCCGACCCTGATTACGCGTAATCTTGAAGACATCCGGCGTTTTCAACAAACCCATCCGCAGCTCATTCTCAAACCGATGAACGGATTCGGCGGCATGGATATTTACCACATCCGGGAAAATGATCCGAACCTGCAGGCCGTGTTTGAAATGTTCTGCCGCCTGCACCCCGAACCCTTTATCGTGCAAAAATACCTGCCTGAAATCCGCAATGGCGATAAACGCATCATCGTCGTCGAAGGCGAGCCCATTGCCGCAATGCTCAGAATCCCCCAGGAACACAGCGCTCGGGCCAACCTCGCCGCCGGCGGCAGCGCCATTAAAAGTGAAGTCACCGCCCGCGACCGCGAAATCTGCGAAATTCTCAAACCCGAACTGGTGAAACGAGGGCTCGTTTTTGTCGGACTGGATGTCATCGGCAATTATGTTACTGAGATCAATCCGAAATCTCCGACCGGCCTCCAGCAAATCTATAAACTCCAAGACATTAAATGCGAAGAAGCCATCTGGGACGCCTACGAAGCCCGCTACATGCAAAAGAAAAAGGCCGCCTGATCCATGAATGACTGGCAATATAACCTGCGCAAATGGTATAAGGGCCAGCCCAAAAGCCGCCTGATTGCTGCTGCCATGATTGTCCTCGCCCTGCTCTACATTATCCTTGGCCCGCGCTTTGGTCGTGAATATCAAAAAGAAATCTATTATGAGCTTCAACTCACCGCCGCCATCTGCGAAAACTCCCGAGAATGGGTACTAAACAACCGTCAGCGCCTGAAAATGGGCCAGGGCGACCTACGCGATATTCCAGTAAATGGCCGACCCGTAAAACTAAAATACGTAAAATATCCAACCGTCATGTTTATGGATTCAGGTATCAAAATGGCAAACAGCCAGCGCACCGCGACGGAAATCTATTGCGTCTATGCCGACCCGCGCATCGCCGGAGATCGAAAATATTATAAATATGATGAACAAATCTGGGTTGAAAAGGTTCGGTTTCGACGATAGGAAAAAACACATGACTGAGAACGATAAAAACAAAAAACAACGCGAAGAAACCCTGACCTTCACACCGCGCTTTGACAAACGCGGCCTGATCCCCTGCATCACCACCAGCGCCCAAACCTGCAAGGTCCTGATGCTGGCCTGGATGAACGACGAAGCCATCCGCAAATCCATCGAAACCGGAGAGGCACACTACTGGTCCCGCAGCCGCCAAAAACTCTGGCACAAAGGCGAAAGCTCCGGTAACACACAAAAAATCATCGAAATGCGCACAGATTGCGATCAGGATTGCCTATGGATAAGCGTCGAAATGACCCTGGAGGCCAGTTGCCATACCGGCCGCCAAAGCTGCTTCTATCGAAAAATCAACCTAGAAACCAAGACAGACTCAGGGCAAATGAGCTTCGTTGACGCCGAACCTCTTTTTGATCCGAGTAAAGTCTACTAGGGCTTCTTGGTGAGTTTCATCAATTTCGCCGCAATCACATAGCTGACAGGTACGGCGACAACCGCGCCGCCCAAGGCCGCGGGTAAAATCAATTTCGCATCCTGCGCCGCCAGTTCGGGAACAACCAACACAGTTAAAACAAAAATCCCGGCCAAAGTCGTGGCAGCCATTGCCCAAATCACCATCGCAACTCTAAACATTTTCCCTCCACGTTGTATTTAAGTTATGACATGAAGATATAGTATGATCGGATTTAAAATTTTTTAAAGAGGCAGGCGCACTTAGCCCACCAAAATTCTAGTCATGCGCATGATCGGCATGATGTTCGTGAGCGCTGACCGCAGGCTCCGCATTCATTCCGCGATGAATCCCGAAATAAATACTGACGTTAAAGACCAGCAAGAGAGTCGCAACAATAAGAATCTTATTCGCCGCCTTTTTACGCGGCCCGCACGGCTCATGACAACAGCCCGTATCATGACAATCGATCTTTTTACTATAGAAATACAGCGCCCAGCCCAAAGCCACCACGCTCGCAGACGCAATAATCATGGGCACTTCCCATTCATGCATCACATCATGAAAAGAATTCAGCCATCCCGGCACGGCCACCATCAACCCCAAGCCGGTCAAAACACTGGCCAAGCTGAACAATGTCGGCAACACGCAGCAAAAAATATGGCTGCTCTCTGAGAGTAAAATGGCCCAATAAAGGCGTTTTTCGTGTTTTTCCTGCATAATGACCCTCGTCATCCCGGCACCGGCCGGGATCTGGTGACGTTAACTCTAAAAGATTCCGGCAAGAGTTTATCCTCCGCGAAAGCGAGGGCCGGAATGACGTCTTTGTATTAAATTGCCGCCTTCTCCGCAAGCGTTTCGCTCAACAAAGCCGCATCTTTAATATGCATTTCGACCTTGTCCTGCCCTCCCCAATTATCGATCTTAAGCGTCCCAAGCAAATCAAAACCGGCGCGCCCCTGCTTCAAAAACGCATCCCCCAAAGGCGTCCCGACAGCCCGAAACGCCATAGCTTTCATACGACTCCCGCCTTCCCAGTCCGAAACCATGACCCGAATATGCGCCCCGCCGACCACATCGGCGCTATGCACCCGCACATTCTGAAACAGAAACAAAGGCTCCGGCGCTTCCTGCCCAAACGGTCCGACAAAATCATGCACCAGCCGCACCAGATCCGTTTTCGCCCCACGCACCGTAAGCACACCGTCAACAACCGTTTCAACCTTGCTCTGCCCGCTTTCAACCTGCCCGGCAATATGCTTTTGCAAAAATACCTCAAAATCACCCAGACGATCTTTGTCCACCGTAAACCCACCGGCCATCGCATGCCCGCCGCCTTTTTCAATGATCCCCTCATTGCGCGCATCGATAAAGGCTTGCGCCAAATGTATACCGGGAATAGAACGCCCCGATCCACGCCCTTCAATCTCTCCGCGTTCATTTTCTACAAACGCCACCACACAGGCGGGTTTGCCGTATTTTTCCTTCAATCGCCCGGCAACAAGACCGCTCAGCCCTGTATGCCAGCCTTCACCGGATACAAAAATCACCGGGTTCTGATCCAGCCCCTTATCCTCGACCTGATTGATCGCCTCGCGCTCCATCTCTTCCTGCAAGGCCTTGCGCTTGTCATTACAATCATTCAGCAACCACGCCATATCTTTGGCTTGGCCCGGATCGTCACACGACAGAAGTTTTGCCCCGGTATCGGACTTATGCACCCGGCTGCCCGCATTGATCCGCGGCCCCAGCACAAACCCGGCCATGTACGGCTCAATCGCCCCTGTAATCCCGGCCACCTCGATCAAGGCATTCAGACCGACATTGTTGCTATTTTGCATCTGCGCGAACCCCTGGCGCACCAGCAAACGGTTCACCCCGGTCAACGGCACCATGTCACACACCGTGCCCAACGCCACAAGATCCAGCCATAACTTCAAGGGGGCTTCATCCCCTGAGAAAAAACCTGCCTCACGCAAAACCTTGTTGATCGCCACACAGGTCATAAACGTTACCCCCACGGCCGCCAACACTTCCAGCCCGGCTGCATCGTCTTTGCGCTTCGGATTGATCACATAACGCGCCTGCGGCAAGTCCGTTTCCGCCTCATGGTGATCCAAAATCAGGATATCCAAACCCATTTCAGACCCAACCTGAACCACATCAAACGCCGTCGTCCCGCAATCCAGCAAGAACACAATCTCCGCCCCCGCATCTTTCAATGACCGCAACGCCTCGACATTCGGCCCATAGCCTTCGGTGAGACGATCAGGAATATAAACCGGTGCATCCACGCCGCAATGTTTGAGAAACCGATACAGCAGCGCCGAAGACGTCGCCCCATCCACGTCAAAATCGCCAAAAATCGCAAATTTTCGCCCCGCTTGAATAGCCTCGGCAACGAATTCCGCCAGCCCCTTCATATCGGCCATCGCAAACGGATCGGGAAAATGCTCCCGCAATGTCGGATTCAAAAAACCGGGAATATCATCAGGCGCGACGCCGCGCTGCAAGAGCATCCGCGCAACCACCTCCGGCAAGTCATGCACCCGTGCAACCCGTTCCACAGCCGACAAATCAACATCCGGCCGCACCCAATGCGCTTTATTTAGAGATAAAGAATCCATGAAACCTAGCTTAACGCGCTAGATTGATTTTAGCCATGTTTTGCGGCGTAAATTATGCGTTGCCTCAACCCGGCGCACTGTCCCCGACTTCGAACGCATGATGATCGAGCTGGTCTTCGCCCCACCCGGATAACGCCGCACCCCGCGCAGCATTGTCCCATCGGTGACGCCAGTCGCGGCGAACATCACGTTATCGCCCTTGGCCAGATCATCGGTCGTATAAATCTTGTCCAGATCGGTAATCCCCCATTTCTCGGCACGTTCACGCTCAATATCCGTATGAAAAACCAAACGCCCGAGCATCGATCCGCCAATACATTGCAACGCCGCCGCAGCCAGCACACCTTCCGGCGCGCCGCCATTCCCGACATACAGATCAATCCCGGTATCCGGATCGGTCGTCGCAATCACCGCACTTACATCCCCATCACCGATCAGCGTAATCCGCGCCCCGGCCTCGCGTACCGCCTTAATCAAATCCGCATGACGCGGACGATCGAGAATGCACACATTCAAATCATTCACATCCCCGTCCTTTTCCTTGGCCAGCTTGGCCAGAACATCACCAATCGGCGCATCCAGATCGAGAATATTCGGATCAATCCCCGGCCCAACCGCAATTTTGTCCATATAGGTATCCGGCGCATTCAAAAACCCGCCCTTATCGGTCATCGCCACCACAGCCAAGGCATTCGGCCCACCGGCTGCTGTAATATCCGTTCCTTCAAGCGGATCCAGCGCAATATCAATCTCGGGACCATGGCCATCACCGACTTCTTCCCCGATATACAGCATCGGTGCTTCGTCGCGCTCACCTTCGCCAATCACAATCGTCCCGCGAATATGCAGGCCGTTAAACGCATCGCGCATTGCATCCACAGCCACCTGGTCAGCCGCCACCTTATCGCCGCGCCCCACGAGCTTGGACGCCGCCAGCGCCGCCGCCTCGGTCACACGCACCACCTCCAATGCTAAATTTCTATCCATAAGATTATCAAGTTCAGGCATTCCGTCGGCTTTCTGTGTCTGTGTCATAATATTTCATCCTTTGCGAGGGGGACTATAGCGCCTCAATCCGCATCAAACAAGGCTCATCGACAACGCACTCCAATTTACAAAACGCCGCGCAGACCGCCTGAATATCGCCATGACGCACCTGATGCGTCGTGATCACCAACGGCACGGGCTTATGCGGATCACGACAGCGCTGGATCACCGCCTCAATCGAAACCCCACGATCCCGCAAAATCGCCGAAATATCCGCCAGAACACCCGGCTTATCCAGCACCTGCAAACGCAAATAATACGCAGACACCGTGTCATTAACATCCATCCACTCCGGCACCGCCAGATCATCAGCAGGTATACCGAATGTCGGAATTTTAGCGCCGCGCGCCAGATCAACCACATCGGCCATCACCGCAGAAGCCGTCGGCCCCTCCCCGGCTCCACGCCCGGTCAGCATCGCCGTATCCGCACTGTCGCAATCAACGTAAACCGCGTTAAAAACATCCTCAACGCCTGCAATCGGATTATCCAAAGGCACCAGACACGGCTCCAGAACCTGCATAACCTGAGCATTCAGGCGCTTGGCAATCCCCAAAAGCTTGATCCGGTAACCAAGCTCTTCAGCATGGGCAATATCCTCAGCCGTAATCTTGCGAATGCCTTCGATTTGCAAGGACTCAAAATCCGGCCGCGTTCCAAACGCAATCGCCGCCAGCAACGCCAGCTTATGCCCCGCATCAATTCCATCGATATCAAAGGTCGGGTCCGCCTCGGCATACCCGGCCTCCTGCGCCTCTTTCAAAATCACATCAAAATCCCGGCCTGTCTCACGCATCGCGGTGAGCATATAATTACATGTCCCGTTCAAAATCCCGTACACGGCAAAAACATCATTCCCGGCAAAACCTTCGCGCATCGCCTTGATAATCGGAATGCCTCCGGCTACCGCCGCCTCATAGGCAAGCGAAATGCCATGATCCTCAGCCAGTTTCGCCAACGCATAACCATGATGCGCCAGCAGCGCTTTATTCGCGGTTACAACCGACTTGCCACCAGCCAAAGCCTTTTCCACTAAATCCTTGGCCGCACCCTCGCTCCCGCCGATCAATTCGACCACCACATCGACATCATCACGCTCAGCCAAAGCGACAGGATCGTCAACCCAATCATACCCGGACACATCAACGCCCCGGTCTTTAGAAACATCGCGCGCGCTAACCGCTGTAATTTCTATGGCCCGACCGCAACGCTTGGCCAAAATCTCAGCATGCTCCTGAATAATCTTCACCACCCCAGCGCCGACTGTCCCCAGCCCGGCAATCCCTAAGCGCAACGACGCATCATGAGCCTTACCCATCTCTACAAAACCTTTCCAACAATGTTTGATATCTATAGGTGAAACAATTACCGGGAAATTTCAACCCGTCTTGCGGCTTCTTCCGGCGTTTTTCCATCGAGGTTTTGGGCAGGAAGCGCCTCCCCCCAGGCCGTCACACGAATAACATCCGCCGGAACGCCTTTGGCAACCAAATCCCGCGCCACGGCAAAAGCCCGATCCATCGAGATTTTCAAATTCACAATCTTGCGATGAGCGGCATCGTTATAATTCGCCCGCACACTGGCATGCCCTTCAACGCTCAACGTTCTCCCCGAGGCCGCGTTAAACGCCTCTGCCACACCGGAAATTTCCTCAAGCGCCTTTTGCGTCAGGATCGCCGAGTCATGATCGAAATAAACGATAACCTTATCGCCATCACCGGCCCCTAAACGCACATAGTCAGGAACATCCGCCGACGCCGCAACCGGCACAACCATCTGCGCGGACATCGGTTGAACGCTTAAATCATCAAACGGAAAAATCTCAACGCTCGGGTCGCCAGACACAATACCCGCCGGAACCGCAGCATAACCCCGCTGAACCGGAACCACAGGCACAGGTGCAACATCAACAGCATGAAAACTGCTCACCGATGTATCTTGCCATACGGATGCACTCTCATAAACCGGGCTGCCCAAATCAAACAACTCAACACTGCCACGCGTATTTTCATACACCACTCCAGCCAAATCGACAGGCTGTGGCGTGTAAACCGCCGTCTCCGGCATAGTCGGCTTCGCAGCCTCCAAAGAAACCGTTTCGCCGGTATCAAAATACGAACACCCGACCAAGGCAAAACTGGCACAGGATATGCAAAGAATTCGGGATAAAAGTGAATGATGCTGCATCATGAACGTAATTCAGTAAAACTTAAAGTGAATATCAAGAAGATTTCAAATGATTCCACGCACACTGACAAGCCCAACCGAGGCAAAATCAATTTTTACCCACGGGGATTTACGCACCAAAAATTGGTGCAGTGCGCAGCATTTTTTGATTCCTTTTACGCGCATATTTCGCTATATTCTATCTTCGTTTTTGCTGCGTTGTCATCCACTTAACAAGCAATGGTTAGAGAATGGTTCAGGTTCATTACGGCATGTCCAAAAATAAAGACGCATCAAAAAAAGCCCAGAACGACAATGCGCGTGATAATCGCAAAGCCGCGCAAAAAGCGCTCCATCGGCAGATTGAATCCCTGCCCGATCCGGTTGCGCTGTCACAGGCCCTCATGGATGCGTATCAGCAATCCCAACCGCTCTTCATGGATATGCTGCAAAAAATGGGGCAAACACCGCCCAGCGCACCAGACTTCGCCAATTTCGATCCCGACCCGATGAATGTCGGTGGCGCGGCCATGAATTTCATGACTTCGATGAGCGCCAATCCGCTTAAATTCTGGGATATGCAAATGAACTACGCCCAGAAACAGGCGCAGCTTTGGCAAAACAGCATCGCCAAAATGTTGGGACAGGACAGCCATCCGGTCATTGAACCGAAACAGGGCGACCGCCGCTTCCGCGCCGAAAGCTGGAATGACAGCGTCTTCTTTGATTTCATTAAACAATATTACCTGCTCGCCTGCGACTTCGTTGAACAGAACATCGAAAACAATGACGATTTGTCCAATAGCGACAAACAAAAACTGAAATTCACCAGCAAGCTGATGATGGACGCCCTGTCGCCGTCTAACTTCGCCATGACCAATCCCGAAGTCATCCACGAAACGATTGAAAGCGGCGGCATGAACCTCGTGCGCGGCCTGCAAAACATGCGCGAAGATCTCGAACGCGGCCACGGTCAGCTTAAAATCAGCACCACCGATTACAGCGCCTTTAAGCTCGGCGAAAACATCGCCACCACCCCCGGCCATGTTGTGTTCGAAAATGACCTGATGCAATTGATCCAGTATGAACCGCAAAGCCACGGCGTCTTCAAACGCCCGCTTTTAGTTGTGCCGCCTTGGATCAACAAATTCTACATCCTCGACCTGCGCCCGGAAAGCTCCTTCATCCGCTGGGCCGTCGAACAAGGCCATACCGTTTTCTGCATCTCTTGGGTCAACCCGGATGCAAAATTGGCGCAAAAAGACTTTGACGCCTACATGTTCGAAGGCGTCCTCACCGCCATGGACCGGATCAAAGACATCACGGGTGAACCGGACTGTAACGCTGTCGGCTATTGCCTCGGCGGCACACTGCTCGCCACAACGCTGGCCTACCTCAAGGCCAAAAAACAGGATAAACGCATCGCCTCTGCGACGTTCCTCACCACCCTCGTCGACTTTGCCGAGGCCGGCGATATGAAACTGTTTATGGATGACGAACAAATCGATGAAATGATCGAAATGATGAGCCGCACCGGCGTTCTCAAGGCCGAAGAGCTGCAACGCACCTTCTCGTTGCTGCGCGCCAACGACCTCATTTGGTCTTTCGTCGTCAACAACTACCTGCTGGGCAAAGAACCCTTCCCCTTTGACCTGCTATACTGGAACGACGATTCCACCAACATGCCCGCGGCGATGCACAGCTTTTACCTGCGCAATATGTACCGCGACAATTTGCTGACCCGGCCCGGCGGTATTGAAATCGGCGACGTCAAGATTGATGTTTCAAAAGTCAAAACCCCGGCCTATTTCCTCTCAACGAAGGAAGACCACATCGCCCCATGGAAAGCGACTTATCAAACCACACAGCTGATGAGCGGCCCCAAAACCTTTACACTCGCCGCCTCCGGCCATATCGCCGGGGTGATCAACCCGCCATCGAAAGAAAAATATTGCTTCTGGAGCGCCTCTAAGACCCCCGAAAAACCCGACGAATGGATGAAAAGCGCAAAAGAAACCGCCGGTTCATGGTGGCCGCACTGGGAAGAATGGATCAAACACTACGCCAACGGTCAGGTCGAAGCCCGCCAGATCTCACACCCCATCGAACCTGCCCCCGGCCGTTATGTGCAGGTGAAGAGCCTCTAAAGTGATAACGCGCGATCCGTCAATCGACAATGATGCACACCATTGCGATCCTCTAGAGAAGTCTGTGTAGAACATTCGCCGTTCCAAAGCACCCGCTGACCGGCCTCATCAACTTGCGGAAGGACAATGTTAACAGTATGAGAAAAACGTTCCCCTGGCTGAGCACTAATAACAAACTGCGCGTAACACGCGGCATCAGGTCCTCGTCCATCAGGACGCGCTTCATCACCATTACCGGTACAAACATTCGCTCTACCGAAAGCATCACAAAGTGCAGAGTAAACCGCTGTGATAGAACTCATTTTCGCAGCTCGCATATCCAGAACCGTTGTTTCCTGACCACGCGGCGCTAAAATTGAAAACCCGATTCCAGGATGTGGTTTATTATCGATCCACCTTTTTAAAGCTTTCTCACGTGTCGACATATTCTAATCTTTCTCTACACAGTTATCAGAAAAATAATTTCTATAATGCAATTAATCCGATTTTTTAAGTTCTGTAAATAAATAAAACTTGAAACACCCATAAAAAAACACCCCATCGAACCTGCCCCGGGGCGTTATGTGCAGGTAAAAAGCGGCTAGTGGCATTGTTGAAGGTCCATCTCCGCAATAAATTCTTCGGTATCCCGTCTGAGTTCGTCTATTCCGAAATCATCCCCAACAGGCATGAGGCACATCATTTTATTTTCCGCATTCATCGCACGGTCATAATCAATTAACGCCCCCGTTGCCTTACAAAAATAATCAACAACATCATCTGAACGCAGTGCGTTATTAGAAAACCTGTCCAGCGCGATTTCATAAAACGCTTCTACCTGCCGCGCTGTATCTAACTGCACAAACCCCACAACTTTCCATTTTTGATCATCGCGAACAATCCAAGATACGCCTTCAGTCATATGTGGTAAGCTATCAAGTTCTTGTACCGTCACGTCTACTTCATCACCCTGAAAGTATCGCCGAACAATGTCAGACAAACGATCACCACGCCTCATATCTGACAGGGCATTAATCATAACATTGGCGAACAGCGCTCCCCGATAATGTTGATCTTTCACGTCATCAGACAATGAATCTTCATTCAATACTTTGGACAAATGCCCGGCAAAAACATTAATGGCATTTGAGATCGCCTCTAACAACAAGCCTCCGTGACGCGCCGAGGAACAATGTTCTTCAAGAACACTACCCATAATTACACCACGAAATTTTCTGGATAAATTTTCCATAACGCTTAAATAATTTAAAAAGTATTATATGTCAACAAAAAACACCCCGGCGCTGAACCGGGGCATTTTGTGTTTTGTGAACCTTTGGTAGAGGAGATCACAAATTTGGTTAACAGTGTACGGTGCTCAGTGAACGGTATTTCTCGCAAAACCGATAACCGCACACCGACAACCGTCCACCAATTATCTTTTAGCCCACTGCTTGGTACGACGAGCCTTGTGCTTACCGACCTTCTTACGCTCAACAATACGCGCATCGCGGGTCAGCATACCGGCTTTCTTCAGCGCCGGACGCAAAGTTGGGTCGAAATTTTCCAACGCGCGGGAAATCCCGTGACGTACGGCACCGGCCTGACCGGACAAACCGCCGCCCTTGACCGTGCAAACCACGTCATACTTGCCGACGCTACCCACAATCAGGAACGGTTGGTTCAGCACCAAACGCTGGGTCTGACGCGCAAAGTAAATCGCCTGGTCGCGGCCATTCACAACAACCTTACCGCTACCGGGCTTGACCCAAACACGGGCCACAGCATCCTTACGACGCCCGGTCGCATAGGCACGACCTTGCGCATCGACCTTTTTCTCACGTTTTGCAGGGGCCTCAGCAGCCTTTTCATCACTCTTAGACGCCTCAGTCTTGGCTTCATCTGTTTTCACAGCTGCGCCCAAATCCTTCAGGTCCTTAACGTCTTTTGTTTCGTCTTTTTTGGCCATAGTCCTTAGCCTCTCTTATTCTTGGGATTCATGGATGCAACATCGAGCACTTCAGGTTTTTGTGCTTCATGCGGATGTTCGCTACCGGCATAAACTTTCAGGTTGCTGAACACTTTATAGCCCAAAGGGCCTTTCGGCAGCATACGCTCAACAGCCTTTTCAATCACGCGCTCAGGATGCGCACCGTCCAAAATCTGACCTTTGGAACGCTGCTTGATCCCGCCGGGATAGCCTGTGTGCCAATAGAAAATGTCATCATCACGCTTTTTACCCGTCAAACGGACTTTCTCAGCGTTAATCACGATCACATTATCGCCGTCATCGACATGCGGCGTATAGCTTGGCTTGTGTTTGCCGCGCAGACGAAGCGCGATGATGCTGGCCAAACGGCCCAGAACAACATCCTGTGCATCAACAATGATCCACTTCTTTTCGACCTCTGCAGGCTTTGCAGATGTAGTTTTGCTCATATTCTCATTCCTTTTTCACAAAAAGTGCGGCTCTTATCGCGCATAACCCGAACGATGTCAATAAAAATGAACAAAAACAGGCGGATAAAATTACGGTATTTTAATACCTCTAATCCAGAGTGCGGGTCTGTTCCCGCACCCAGCCCATGAAATCCTGCTGCACCTTATCCGCTGGCAATGAGACAATACACGGCACGTCGTATGGATGGCGCTCTTTAATCGCCGCCTCAACCGCCTCGAACAACGCTTGCCGGGTTTTATAAATCACCGCCACTTCCGCCTCATCGGCGATTTCCCCTTCCCACCAATACAGCGCGCGATGCGCCGGAAAGATATTCGCGCACGCCACCAGCCGAACCTCTAAAAGAGCCTTTGAAATCTCCCGCGCCGCCTCTTCCGAAGGATATGTCACATAAATCAAAATCATGCCGCCAGCCTTTCTTGTTCACAACCAAAGAATTCATCAATCTTGTCCATCACTGCATCCGGATCGCGCAAATCGTTAACCGCCACCCGAAAAGCGTTCGCCCCGTCCAGCCCATGCGCATACCAGGCCAGATGCTTACGCGCCAGCCCCACAGCCTTAACAGGCCCATAATACTCCACCATCGCCTCATAATGCCCCCGCACTAACGCATAAAGCGCCTCTCCACGCGGCGCCTCAGGCGCAACCTCTCCCCTCAAGGCTGCAATCACATCGCGAAGCACCCAAGGCCGCCCCTGCGCCGCACGGCCAATCATCACCCCGTCCGCACCCGACAACATCAGCGCCTCTTTCGCATCTTCCGGCTCGCCGATATCCCCGTTCACAATCACCGGAATATCGACCGCCTCTTTAACAGCGCGAACCGCCCGCCAATCGGCGCAGCCCTTATACATCTGATCGCGCGTGCGCCCGTGCACGATAATCATCTGCACTCCGACATCCTGCGCCCGCCGGGCCAACTCTGGCGCATTGCGGTTCACCGAGTCCCAGCCAAGACGCATTTTGACACTCACCGGCACGTCAACCGCCCGCACCGTCGCCGCCAAGATCTCAGTCGCCAGATCGATATCCTTCATCAAGGCTGAACCAGCAAATTTATTGACGATCTTTTTCACCGGACACCCAAAGTTAATATCGATGATATCCGCCCCGCGCTCCACATTCATCTGCGCAGCCTGTGCAACGATCTCGGGTTCGCACCCCGCCAGCTGCACCGCCACCGGAAACTCCTCCACGCAGCACGTACTCATCTTCAAGGACTCGCGGCTATGCTCCACCATCGCCCGACTGGCAATCATCTCTGAAAACACGAGGCCCGCGCCAAAGCGCTTCACAATCCGGCGAAACGGCAAATCGGAAATCCCCGACATCGGCGCCAAAAACACCGGGTCACGAATTTCGATATGTCCAAGGGTAAAAGCCATATATTTACGTCTATCACACTTATGGCTAACAGATAAGTGGTCGGGCTGAGAGGATTTGAACCTCCGACCTCCTCGTCCCGAACGAGGCGCGCTACCAAACTGCGCTACAGCCCGACAATAAAAATACAACGCTCAAATACATTTTGCATTCGGTTGAGGGGATAGGGCGTTTTAAAAATCTTTTTCCGTGTAAACGTATAAATGATACGTGCGCAGAAAAAATATTTTTAAAACGACATAGCGCCCAATCCAATGCAAAAGAATGGTCGGAACGAGAGGAATTACCTCGGGCTTCGCCCTTCGGTGGCCCTTCGCTCCGCTTCGGGCTGAACGCCGTTCAAACCCTCACTCAAATCATTTCCAAAACACCGGGACAAGCCCGGCCTTTTGGAAATGGTCGGAACGAGAGGATTTGAACCTCCGACCCCTTGCACCCCATGCAAGTGCGCTACCAGGCTGCGCCACGTTCCGGTCCGGTGAAGGTTCTATCTGATTGTAATGTGAAATGCAATCCTATTTCCCCAACAGGATCAGCAAAACAGCCCTATTCACCCTTAACGATGCGGCGCAGCTCTTTCAACTCATCAACCATCATCTGCAAAGCATGACGCTGTTTAGAAGACATCCCCACGGCCAGACTACCCTTCACAGACGCACTGACGCTTGGCTCGTTATTATTCTGCGGCGCAGGCTTTTCTTCAGTCAACAACCCAGCCTTGCCCTTCTCTTTCAGCAACTTCTGCACACCTTTAATGGTGTACCCTTCGGTATAAAGCAGGTGATGAATGCGCTTCAAAAGTTCAAGGTCTTCAGGACGATAATACCGACGCCCGCCGCCGCGCTTCAAAGGACGAATCTGGGAAAACTTGGTTTCCCAAAACCGCAGCACATGCTGCTGCACGTCGAGAATATCCGCCACTTCGCTAATCGTCCGGAAAGCCGAAGCCGATTTACGCGCCTTGGGCTGCTTCGCCACAGACGGCTCAACCTCTTTGCCCGTCAAAGGACCGGTAATCTTCTCGGCCGTATCATGCGCGAGACTCTCAGCCTGCTCATCACGTTCAACCATTGGACCTGTTTGTGAATAGGACTGGTTCATACCTGAAATCCTCTATCTTTTAAAATTAAACTTACTCGCCGCTATTGATGCGATCTTTCAAAACATGCGATGCGCGAAACACCAAAACCTTACGCGGCGAAATCGGCACTTCAATACCGGTTTTCGGGTTACGGCCAATGCGCTCGCCCTTCTCACGCACGGAAAAACTGCCGAACGAGGAAATCTTAACCCCCTCGCCTTTCACCAGATCATCGGAAATTTCATCAATCACAGCTTCCACAAGGTCGGCTGATTCATTACGCGACAACCCGACCTGTTCGTAAACAGCTTCTGCAAGGTCCGCGCGTGTAATCGTACGATTGTCCATCAGTCTTTACTCCCAATTCATGAATACGCCCAGATTAACGAGCCAAACCAGGCGCGTCAATCTTGGGATCAAACTTAACCCCAAAAAAGTGATTCAATTCAGCACTATAGACTAAAGACTTAACAGGAAGGAATTAGAAGCAAACCCGCAGGGTTCGTTCGTAAACTTTAAAACCTGATCAGTGCCGATCCCCAGGTCAGCCCGCCCCCCATCGCTTCGAGCAACAACAGATCGCCCTGTTTAATCCGCCCATCGCAGACTGCCTCATGCAGCGCCAGCGGAATTGACGCCGCCGATGTATTGCCGTGATGATCCACCGTCACCACCACCTTCTCAATCGGCATCTCAAGCTTCTTGGCTGTGGCTTCAAGAATGCGGATATTAGCCTGATGCGGCACCAGCCAGTCGACATCATCTGCGCTGATCCCGTTTTCTTCCAGCGCTTCATTCACGACCGTTGCCATATGCGACACGGCATATTTAAACACTTCGCGTCCCTGCATTTTGATATGCCCGGACGTTCCGGTGCTCGACGGCCCGCCATCGGTATAGAGCAAATCCCGCAAGTTTCCATCCGCATAAAGATGCGTCGAATGAATCCCTCGCGCCGTCACGCTTTCGTCCGCGCTTTCTTGCGCTTCAAGAACAACGCCCGCCGCCCCGTCGGCAAACAGCACGCACGTCGTCCGGTCTTTCCAATCGACAATCGAGGACATTTTTTCCGCCCCTATCACCAGCAACCGCCGCGCCTGCCCGCGCACAATAAAATTATCCGCCATAGCCAACGCATAAACAAAACCGCTGCATACCGCCTGCACATCAAAGGCCAACCCAGCCGGAATGCCGAGCGCCGCCTGCACCTTCACCGCCACAGACGGAAAAGTCTGATCCGGCGTCGTCGTCGCGACAATCACCCCGTCAAGTTCGCCCGCGCTCAAACCCGAACGCTCCAGCGCATCACGCCCGGCAAGGGTTGCCAGATCGGCCGTCGTTTGATCATCCGCCGCAATATGGCGCGTTTTTATCCCGCTACGCTGCGTAATCCATTCATCGCTCGTATCCACCATCTTTTCCAAATCCTGATTACTCAGGATTTTCTCCGGCAAATACGCGCCCGTTGACTTGATAACCGATTTTATCGCCATGTTTTTGATCTTCTGTTTTAAGACAGCCCTTGCTCTGCCAAATGTTCGATTTCGCGCCCGACCTTTTCAATATAGCCCTGCTCCGCCAGCTCCGCGGCCAAATTCACAGCCGAAGAAAACGCCAGCGCATCGCACCCGCCGTGACTTTTAACACACAAACCGTTCAACCCCAAAAACACCCCGCCGTTATACCGGCGCGGATCAAGCTTAACCTTCAGCTTTTTCAGTGCAGAATAAGCCAACATTCCGCCCAAAATCGCCAGCGGCCCGCTCGTCAGCGCATCCTTGAACAAATGATTGGCCATACTGCCCACACCTTCAACAGCTTTCAGGGCGATATTCCCGGCATACCCGTCGCTGACCACCACATCGACGCTACCTTTGGTGATATCATTCCCCTCGACAAAACCGCAATATTCCCCCGGAATATCGATATCGGCGAGAATCTTCCCCGCCCCGCGCACATGATCCGGACCTTTAATCTCTTCCGAACCGACATTGAGCAACCCGACGCTCGGCGTCTCTACGCCTTTATGCAACTTGGCAAAAACCGCGCCCAACACCGCAAATTGCACCAAATTTTCCGCATCGACCAGCACATTCGCGCCCAGATCCAGCATCACCGTGTCCCCCGCCCCGTGCGTCGGAAACACACTGGCCAGCGCCGGACGATGAATGCCCGCAATCGGACGCAACACCGTCTTGGCCAAAGCCATCAAAGCCCCGGTATTGCCCGCCGATACAACAGCATCGGCGCAGCCCTCTTTGACTGCCTCAATCGCCAGACGCATCGACGTGCCCTTACTGGCCCGCAAAATCGCCGAAGGCTTGTCATCACTCAGAATTTTTTTATCGGTATGAACGACCGTGCTCGCCCCCTTAAGTGCCGGATATTTATCCAGCAAGGGCCGCACTTTCCCCTCATCGCCGAACAGAATAAACGCTAGGTCAGGATGCGCCTCAAGCGCCAGCGCCGCACCGGGAATCACGCTCTCCGGGCCGGTATCGCCGCCCATGACATCTAACGCTATTATGATATTTCGAGACAAATCCATCCCCCTCAAAAACGTCATCCCGGCGAAGGCCGGGATCTTACGGATTTAGTCTAAAAGATTGCGGCCTGTGCTGCAATGACGGACTACGATATTAATCCCGGGCCTCAAGTATCTGCTTGCCTTTATACGTCCCGGTTTTCAGGTCGATATGGTGGCGACGCTTCGGCTCGCCTGTATTGGCATCTTCAACCCAGTTCGCAGCAGGCAGCGCATCATGGGCGCGGCGCATATTACGCTTGGATTTGGTCGTTTTTCTCTTTGGAACAGCCATAGCTCACATCCTTATCTATAAACTTGAGCGCGTTATTTACCGCCTTTGACCGCCAAGCGCAAGGTTTTTCTTTCAATCAATTTTCCGAACCGCTCAGCTTGTCTTTCCAGTCTTTCAATGCGGCAAATGGATTTTTAACCAGATCAGCCCCCTCATCCACCGCCATTTTAGCCTGCAATTCCTGATACTCCACGCCTTCGGCATGCGGATATGGGTTGATTGACAGCGAAAGATACTGGGTCACCAACTCGCCCAGATCGATTTTCCCGTCAATCAAGGCCTCCGGATCGTCCTTTTCCTCCAGAATTGGCAATTCACCATGGCCCTTTTCGTTCAACTTCTCATGCCGCGCCTTGGCAATCGATACCGCCGCCTCCGGGTCGGCAAACCATGCCTCAAAATCATCTTCGATGTGGGACTGTATTGGTTCCAGCGTCACCACGCATTCCTGCGTAATATCCGCGCGAATCCGCCCCTGAAGATAATAAGAAACCTCACCGCCATGATGTGAGACACGAATATCGGCCTCTAGCGCCTCAACCGCCATCACGCCCAAACGCTGCGCCAGCCGCGCGCGCGCCGCATCATCCGGCGAAATCGTCATCGTGACCTCGGCCCGGTTCATCTCCTCCACATCAAACAGAACCGACCATTCCGTTTCCAAAATTTTATTCGACGCCCTAGCCATCACGCCGCCTCCTTTTCAAAAGCAATCTGTCCCGACAAAATCACATCCATATCCTGATCTTTCAGAAAATCCAGTATTTCTAATGCTTTTGCCGCCATTTTCGCAATCTTTTTCTCATCCCCCGCACCGCCATACAGGTTCTTACGCAAAGCCTGTGCAAAATCTCCATCCGCCAAAGCCGTCTCATACGCATGCATCCGCCCGTTAAACGCCTTCATCATCTTGCGCATATGCTTCGGGATTCCCATATCGCCAATTCCCATTTCCCGCAAAGTCTGGTCCATATCGGAAAAACACACATCGAACAGCCTCTGATTAAACGCCACAGCCTCTTCGCGCCCCTCTTCAATCATCCGTTGTAAAACGAGAAAAATAAAAACCACCATTAAATCAAATCGCCCGTCAAACGTATCGGGAACGCCGCATTCCTCATAATAACGCGGCTGACGAACCTGCCGCAAAATCTGCGCATACACATCGCGCGCCACCTGTTGATAGGATTTTTTGGATTTTAATAAACCAAACATGAATAAAACGCATTCTCTTTATGTTGACTTTGTGCTCTTCGTGTTAAATATTTTCGTGTTAAAAATAAAGGAATTTCAACGTGAAAAAAGCTCTTCTTCTTTGTTCGATTTTGGTCTCACTCGGCGCCTGCACTCCCATGGTCGCCCAGCGCGGTAACATGTTGGAAAACCATCAGATGCAACAGATTGTTCCACTTGAAAGCACGCGCTCGGATGTTTTGCGCAACCTTGGCTCGCCGACCAGTAAGTCCACCTTCAACCCCAATGTCTGGTATTATATCGGCCAAAAGACGGAGAAACGCGGCATCTTCGATCCTGAAGTCGTAGAAGAGCGCATCGTTATGGTCGCCTTTAACGAAGAAGGCTATGTCGAAACCATTCAGGACATCGACCGCGAGCGCATGAACATTCCCTATGTGCGCGAAAAAACCCCAACCCACGGCAACGAAACCACGGTCATGCAGCAATTCCTCGGAAATCTGGGTAAATTCAACCCGCAAACGGGACAGAATTAAGATTTTTTAAAGCGTTTTTTCGAATACCTCATTTTTTTTATGAACATTATCGACTCTTTCCATAATATTCTTCATTTTTTTAGAGACCAAATTCTCGTAAGCGTCTGTAAGTTCAAGCCTTATGAAAGAATCGTGGTAAGGTCCCATTTTGGACGACGAAGGAGGGGAAATAAAAAATACTTCTGCTCCCTCCTCATTTTTTACGATTACCTCACAGCACTCCGGTAGATCATCCACACTATATAAATTACCCAGAATATCCCGCTTCTGAAGATAAGAATTATAGAGCTCAAGACTCCAATCATCAGGAAATGTAAGGCGGCAAACTCCTGTTTCTGGATATTTTTTAAAACCAACACCGATAAGTGCCATCCCTACCATCATTATCGGGTTTTCATCTCCCAATAAACTTTTTACGTCCCAAAACTTTCTGCGTAAAATTGTATTTCCCGGCAAAATTACGGTATTTTTCCGTTCGGCAAAGTTAAATTTCTCCTGAAGAGTCAGAGATAGGCGCTCTGAAAATCCCCCAAAAAGTTTCTTAATGGAATCTGGACTGATCATTATACGAATCTCCGCTCAAAATTTCTAACAAGAGACAGTAAAATAGCAAAAAATAAAAATTATGTCAAATGTCTTCTGGGCCGTATAAATTGATTCAAACTTCGTTATTGCAAGCAAAGCGAAGCAATCCATCTTACAATTTCAGAAACAGAAATGGATTGCCGCATCGGCCTAACGGCCTCCTCGTAATGACGATCGCTTTTAAGCGCCAACGGCAAACTTCGCGACAATGGCCACCAGCAAAATCGCCACGATATTGGCAATCTTGATCAGCGGGTTCACGGCCGGTCCGGCGGTATCTTTGTATGGATCGCCGACTGTGTCGCCGGTGACTGCCGCTTTATGCGCATCAGAGCCTTTGCCGCCGTAATTGCCATCCTCGATATATTTCTTGGCGTTATCCCACGCACCGCCACCGGCCGTCATGGAAATCGCCACAAAAATCCCGGTCACGATTGTCCCCAGGAGCATCGCCCCCAGGCATTGAAACGCCGCAACCATGTCGCCCGTCACCTCATGGACTACAACCCACAAGACTGCCGGAGCCAGCACAGGCAGGAGCGAAGGCACAACCATTTCACCAATCGCCGCCTTGGTCAGAAGGTCAACAGCCGTGCCGTATTCCGGCTTGGCTTTACCCTCCATAATGCCGGGAATTTCCTTGAACTGGCGACGCACCTCAATCACCACAGATGAAGCCGCCCGGCCCACCGCCGTCATCGACAAAGCGCTAAACAGATACGGCAACAATCCGCCAAGGAACAAACCAATCACCACATACGGATTGGTCAGATTGAACTGAATACCGGCCAAATCAGGTAAGTAATGCGCTATCTCCTCGGTATAGCCGGCAAACAGCACCAAGGCCGCCAAACCGGCACTGCCGATGGCATACCCCTTGGTCACGGCCTTGGTTGTATTGCCCACAGCATCCAGCGCGTCGGTCGTCGCCCGCACACCTTCCGGCAAATCGGCCATCTCGGCAATCCCCCCGGCATTGTCCGTCACCGGACCGTAGGCATCCAGCGCCACAACCATCCCGGCCAGCGACAGCATCGAGGTCGCGGAAATCGCAATCCCGTACAGCCCCGCCAGATCATAGGCCACATAGATACCGCCGCAAATCACCAGCACCGGCCAAGCCGTCGCCTCCATCGAAATCGCCAGACCGCGGATCACATTCGTCCCGTGCCCGGTCATAGAGGCCTTGGCAATCGTGCGCACCGGGCGATATGCGGTCGATGTATAATATTCGGTAATCCAGACAATCAGCCCGGTCACCGCCAACCCTGTCAAAATGCACAGGAACAACTCAACCAGCGTGACCACGCCGCCACCGGCCAACGGCACCGCCGTTTCAACGCCGATATTCGCCAGCGCCACAGCAATCAACAGCGCTGAGAAAATAGCGCTGGCCGCAAAGCCCTTATACAGCGCACGCATGATATTCGTATCCCCGCTCAGCCGTACAAAGAACGTCCCGGCCACAGAGCCCAAAATACAAATCGCCCCGATAAACAGCGGCAACACCATCATATGCTCCACCATCCCCGGCGCAAACGTGCTGAACGCAATCAGCATCGTCGCCACCACGGTCACCGCATAGGTTTCAAACAAATCCGCCGCCATCCCGGCACAGTCACCGACATTGTCACCGACATTATCGGCAATCACCGCCGGGTTACGCGGGTCATCCTCAGGAATACCGGCCTCAACCTTACCCACAAGGTCTGCGCCGACATCCGCCCCCTTGGTAAAGATCCCGCCGCCCAGCCGCGCAAAAATCGAAATTAACGACGCCCCAAAGCCAAGAGCCACCAACCCTTCCAGAACATGACGCGTCGCACCCATCGCAGCCTCACCTTCAAGCCCGCTCATCCCGGTGCGATAGCGCAAATACACAAAATATCCGGTCACGCCGAGCAGCCCCAGCCCAACAACCAGCATCCCGGTCACCGCACCGGCTTTAAATGCCACATTCAAAGCCTTTTCAAGGCTCTCGGTCGCCGCCTGCGTCGTGCGCACATTCGCCTTCACCGAAACCAGCATCCCGTTGTACCCGGCCAGCCCCGACAAAAACGCACCGATCATAAACCCGCACGCCACATGCGCGCCCAATAACAAATACAACAGCCCGGCCACAGCCACGCCGACAATAGCAATTGCCCGGTATTGACGCGCCAGATACGCACGCGCACCCTCCTGAATGGCCGCCGCGATCTCTTGCATGCGCTCGCTGCCTGCGCCCTGACTCATGATTTGCCGCGAAGCCAAAGCACTATAAATCAGCGCCAAAATCCCGCACGCCACGGTAATCAATAATAGTGAAGACATAATCCCCTCCCTGAACTGGAGTTTAAAATTCACACAGCAAACTCGGAACACACTGAATTCATTCAGAGTTTATTCCCCAAAGTGTACGCTTCCTAATAATCAAGACAACAGGGTTTTCCAAAACGCCCCAAAAATCCACAAAAAAAACAGGGGACAAAAAGAACCCGCCTCGAAAGGCGGGGGAGGTTTTTTTGATGTATTAGAGGGTTCACATCAAGGTTTAAAACCGCGTAGCGTCCCGAACACGATCCGGAATCGAACTCTTAAATCGGACGCTGCTGCACCACTTGCAACAAAACATCATGCACCGTACCTTCTCCGGCGACATCCGCGCTCACCTTATTCAGGCGCTTTTTCAAAATATCAACCTGAATAACGCCGCCTTTTAAGGCCGCATGCTTGTTCAAAACGCCATACATATCTTGAATAAACGCATCCTTGAGCCGTGGCGTAATCATCTCAACTTTAGCTTTGGCATCCGGATCGGCAACTTCCAAAACCACAACCAGACTGACCGTCTGGCTCAAACCGTTATTATCGACAATGGGAAGAATGAGCGGATCCAGCTCGACAAACTCATAATGCACATCATGATCGTCCTTTTTCTTGACTTCTTTCTCATGATCGACAACATCGACACCGGAAGCTTCCGCCGGTTGCATAAAATAAAAATACGCACCGGCACCACCACCACCAAGCACGATAAGCGCCCCCAACGCTATTAAAATCATCCGCATTTCTACACCCTAATGTTTTTTATGAACCCTAACGTATTTATGTTAAAGTAAAAGACTTAAGGCCCGGTTATTATTGTATAAAATTTTATGAAATTTAAGGGCGAGACAAGCAAAGAACTATTCGAAAACATGAGCTACGCTGTCCAAAACCCCATTGACCAGCGCCACCTCGCTACGCTCATAGAAACCATGCGCCACATTGAGATAATCGTTAATTATAATAGCTTTATCAATATCTTGCACCAAAAGCTCGTACGCCCCGCAAACCAGAATTGCCCGCAGCAATGGCTCTACATCCCGATCTTGTGCATCCTTCTTCAGATTGGCATCAATCACCGCTTCCAGCTCTGTCCGGCGTTCATCGACGCCGAATAAGATTTTCTTTAACAGAGCACCATCGGGCGCAATCAACCGCTGCCCGTCAATTTCCATGCCTGAACGGCTATGAAGATAATCATCCAGAACAACCCGTACACTCTGCTCATTCTGACTCATCTGATACAACGCCTGCACAGCGCTTAAGCGTGCCGACAACGCTTTGGCTTTGGGCGAAGAAGTATCCTCAACCTGTTCTTGATCCTTACTCACGCCTCACCCTTCCCGAGAAAATGACGCTTATGCACCATCATCGCCAACGCCGCCACTACAGCATCCCGTCCTTTATTCTTTTTCTCCGGCAACGCGCGCTCCATCGCCTGCGCCCGGCTCTCGCACGTCAAAATCCCATTGCCGATGCAAAGCCCCTCGCGAATAGACAAATCCATAAGCCCACGAGCGCTTTCCCCCGCGACAATATCGTAATGCGAAGTTTCGCCCCGGATCACACAACCCAGCGCCACAAACCCGTTATATTTCTGCGCAGAAAAACCAATCGCCGCCGGAATTTCAAGCGCCCCGGGCACTTCAATCCGGTCAAACGGCACACCTTTCGCCTCAAGTGTCTCAACCGCCCCGCGCACCAGCGCATCGGCGATATCCTCATAAAAACGAGCTTCAACAATCAGAATACGAGGCTTATCAGACATTTTCGAACATTAAAACCTTATCGATTTGTAGTCAGTTATATACAGCCCATAACCTTCCAAACCAACTACATTTTTCGGATGATCAGTCAAAAGCACCATCTCGGACACCCCAAGGTCTTTCAAAATCTGCGCCCCAATCCCGTAACGCCGCAAAGCCCCACCTTCGCTGGATTGCACTTGCCCCTTCAAACGCCGTGAAAGAGCATCGGCCCGTGACTCACGCAAAATCACAACGACGCCGCATTCGGCCTCACCAATCATTTCCATTGCCGCGTGCAACGTAGAATCTTCACCCGCACCCAAAACATCATTCATCACATTCACCGCATGCATCCGCACCAATACCGGCTCTTTGGCGGATCTGATATCGCCTTTCACCAGCACCGCATGCTCGGCATACTGCACCGTACTGGCATACAGCATGAACCGAAATAACCCGCCATAACGGCTCACCAGCGTGTCTTCATGAATACATTCAACCAGCATTTCGCGTGCGCTGCGATAGGCGATCAAATCCTCAATCGTCCCGATTTTCAGACCGTGGCGTTCCGCAAACTCGATCAAATCCGGCAAGCGCGCCATCGTCCCGTCATCATTCATGATCTCGCAAATCACCCCGGCACCGGAAAAACCGGCCATCCGCGCCAAATCAACCGCCGCCTCCGTATGCCCGGCCCGCTCCAGCACCCCGCCATCCCGCGCCAGCAAAGGAAACACATGGCCGGGGGTGGCGATTGTCTGCGCAGAGCTTTCCGGATGAATGGCCGCCTGAATTGTCGTCGCCCGGTCCGCTGCCGAAATCCCGGTTGTCACCCCTTCTTTAGCCTCAATCGAAACGGTAAAGGCCGTGCGGTGACGCGTGTTATCCCCGCGCCCCATCAGCTCAAGCCCCAAACGCTCAACCATCACCCGCTCCATCGGCAAGCAAATCAAGCCGCGCCCGTCCTTGGCCATAAAATTGATATTTTCGGGCGTAGCCATCTCCGCCGCAATAATCAAGTCCCCTTCATTCTCGCGATTTTCATCATCAACCAGAATCACCGGTTTCCCGGCGCGCATATCTTCAAGAATTTCATCGATACTCGCCAGCGCATCATCCGTTTTTTTCATCGCCGCTTCACTCATACCACCACCTCAAGCATTCTGGCCACATAGCGCGCCAGCATATCAATCTCGATATTCAATGTATCTCCAACCTGCTTATCGCTCAAATTCGTGTGATCCCACGTATGCGGAATAATATTCACGCCAAAAACATTGGCTTCAACCTCATTCACCGTCAACGAAACCCCATCCAGCGCCACCGAACCTTTCGGTGCAATGAACCGCGCCAGTGCTTCCGGCGCCTGAATTTTCAAACGATGTGAATCACCGTCCAACCGCACAGAAACCAAGGTCGCCAGCCCATCCACATGCCCCGAAACAATATGCCCGCCCATCTCGTCCCCCAGACGCAAAGACGGTTCAAGATTGACCCGCGTACCGTCCGTCCATTCTGAAATGCCCGTTTTCGAAAGGCTCTCCGCCGACACCTCAACGGTAAACCAATCCTCGCCCCCCTCTTCCACTGACAAGTCAACCACGGTCAGGCAACAGCCGGAACAGGCCATCGACGCACCAATCTTTTCGCGCGATAAATCTAATCCCGTCTCAATCACAATCCGCCAATCCCCATCCTTTTCAATGGAGCGAACACGACCAACATCTTGAATAAGCCCGGTAAACATTTTCTACTTTCCCGTCATTGCGAGGAGGGCGAAGCCCGACGCGGCAATCCATTTATTAAGAGTTGGATTGCTTCGCGGAGTTTATGCCCCAGAGGGTACTCGCAATGACAAAGGCTTAAACAATTGTCCCATAGATTTCCAGCACATCTTCACCCAGAACGCGGCTTTTTTGGTGTTTCAGCCCATAATCCCGGATTAATTCATCGCTCGTGATCCCTTGAACACCGTTTTCACCAAGTTCCACAGGCGACCGGCACAACTGAAATTCATCAACCACTCCCGCATCTAAAAACGCCCGGTGCACCTGCGCTCCGCCCTCAACCAGCAGCCGCGTAATCCCTTCTTCCGCGAGATATTCCAAAACCTGTTCGATCCCACCCTGCCGACAAATCTCAAACCCCGGCGCATCTTGAATTCGCCCGCGCCGGTCGAGCACAACCCGCAACGCTTCATGTTCAAAACCATCCAGTCGTGTGGTTAAGCGCGGTTGATCCACCAGATAGGTTTCAGAACCCACCAAAATCGCATCATGCATGGAGCGCTGCAGATGCATAAACCGACTGGCCAAATCACCGCTGATTTGCGTTCGCTGACCGGGGGCCGCCGCAATTTTTCCATCAGCCGATACAGCGCATTTCAGGGTCACCATGGGCCGTTCCTGCGTCACGCGGTTGATAAATCCACAGTTCAGCGCCAGCGCTTCAGCCTCGCATACATTTTCAACCACCTCAATCCCGGCCTCGCGCAGCATCAAAACGCCGCGCCCCGAAACCCGCGGGTCAGGATCGCCGCACGCTACAACCACCCGCAACACCCCCGCATCAATCAACGCCTGCGCGCAAGGACCCGTCTGCCCCGTATGCGAACACGGCTCGAGTGACACGTACGCACACGCCCCCTTAGCTTCACGCCCGGCCATTTTCAGCGCCAGCGCCTCGGCATGTGGCCGCCCGCCTCTGCCCGTATGTGCCGCCGCAATCACCGCCTCATCCTTGAGCAAAACACACCCGACCGCCGGGTTCGGCGCCACCAGCCCCAAACCCCGCCGGGCCCTGTTCAAAGCCATGCGCATATAGTGAATATCAATGTCCATGAAATTCAAATTATATGTCATCCCGAGCGAAGTCGAGGGATCTTAACCAATATCCGGTAAATAAGATTCATCCACTGCGGGCATACGCACTCCGGTCGGAATGACATTAACAGAGAATCTATTTCTTACTCTTCGATTTCAACGCCCGGACATCTTCAAGGAAATCATCAAAATCCTCGGGCTTGCGAAAATCTTTATAAACGCTAGCATAACGGATATACCCGATCGCATCGAGCCCCTTGAGCTCAGCCATCACCTCCGCGCCAATCACATCCGAGGAAATCTCCTGCTCTCCGCGCGATTCCAGCTTACGCACAATCGCACTGGCGGTTTTCTCAATTTCTTCGATCTCCACCGGGCGTTTCTGCAAAGCAATCTGCATCGATTTGATAATCTTGTCGCGATCAAACGGCTGCTTGCGTCCACCGCTTTTCAGCACCGTCATCTCGCGCAACTGCACCCGCTCAAATGTGGTGAAACGCTCTTCGCATTCCGGACAAAAACGCCGCCGCCGGATAACGGAATTATCCTCGCTCGGACGCGAATCCTTCACCTGCGTTTCTTCATGTCCACAAAACGGGCAGCGCATCTGAGCCCCTTTCAGCGTTTTAAAGTGCTTCTTTATAAATCGGATATTTACCCAGCAAAGCCTTAACCTCAGCGGCAACGCTTTGCTCAACAGCCGCATCACCTTCCTCGCCCTTCTCAACAAGACCATCGAGAATATCGGCAATCCAGTTACCGACCTTGCGGAATTCCGCCTCGCTCAAACCGCGCGTTGTCCCCGCCGGGCTACCCAGACGCAAACCGGAAGTCTTCCACGCAGATTGCGGGTCATTCGGGATCGTGTTGCGGTTACAGTTCAGATGCGCGCGATAAAGCGCCTTTTGCGCCGGCAAACCAACCAAGCCCTGCTTTTGCAGATCAAGCAGGAACACATGCGTATCAGTCCCACCGGAAACAACCTTATAACCACGCTCATCCAACGCAGCCGCCATTGTCCGCGCATTTGCCACAACATTCTGCGCATACACCTTAAACTCCGGCTTCATCGCCTGACCCAGAGCAACCGCCTTACCGGCAATCACATGCTCCAGCGGCCCACCCTGCATACCGGGGAACACAGCAGAGTTAATCTTTTTGGAAAGCTCTTCATCATTCCACATGATCATCCCGCCACGCGGCCCGCGCAACGTCTTGTGTGTCGTCGTCGTCACCACATGCGCATAATCACAAGGGTTCGGCAAAACACCACCGGCAATCAACCCCGCATAATGCGCCACATCAGCCAACAACCACGAACCCTGCTTGTCAGCAATCTCACGGAAACGCTTCCAGTCAATCTCACGGGAATACGCCGAAGCTCCGCACACCAGCATGTCCGGCCTGTGCTCAGCAGCCATTTCCTCAACCATCCCGTAATCAATTTGGCCATCCTGATCGCGCACACCATATTGCGTCACATCAAACCATTTACCCGAAACGTTTACAGGTGAACCATGGGTCAAATGCCCCCCGTGATCCAGCGCCATAGACACAATTTTCGCCCCCGGCTCAATCAACGCAAGGTATACAGCCTGGTTCGCCTGCGAACCGGAGTTCGGCTGCACATTGGCGAATTTACAGTTGAACAGTTTGCAGGCGCGGTCGATCGCCAGTTGCTCGACAGTGTCGACATTGTCGCACCCGCTGTAATAACGCTTCCCCGGCAGCCCTTCGGCATATTTGTTCGTCAGCACGGAGCCCTGCGCATCAATCACCGCCCAGGACGTCATGTTCTCGGAAGCAATCAGCTCCAGGTAATCTTCCTGCCGCTGGCGTTCCGCAACAATCGCGTTATAAATCTCCGGGTCGACGTCTTTAAGACGGGCATTGTAAAAATCTTCCATGTCATTGGCCTCTTTGTTTTTCAGGGCTGCGTTGCTCATAATAAAATTTTCCTTTTCAATTTTACGCGGAGCTTCGGAGTTTCGGAGAAATCAATGCAAAAAACTTAAAACTCTGCACCTCCGGAACTCCGCGTTAATTTAACTTTTTAATTTTTCAACTCTTCTTTGATGCCGTCCGCCTTCAAATTCTGTATTCAAAAATGCCTCAACAATATCAAACGCAACCTCTTCACCGATAATCCGCGCGCCAAGGGCCAGCACATTCGCATCATTATGCGCCCGGGTCAAGCGCGCCATCGTTACGTCCGTACACAACGCCGCTCTCACCGCCTTGTTACGGTTCGCCGCAATCGAAATTCCGATGCCCGTCCCGCAAATCACAATGCCCTGCTCGGCCTCCCCCGAAGCGATCGCTTCGGCGAGTTTTCGCCCATATTCAGGATAATCGACCGACTCAGCCGAATCCGCCCCCAAATCGAGCCACTCAACATCACCAAAGCGCGCTTTAATCGCTTCTTTCAAAGAATACCCGCCGTGATCGCAGGCGATGGCCAATTTACGTTTCATGCCACAATATATAGTGTGCCCACCGGCAAGAAATCAATCCCTAAATAATCGTCATTGCGAGGAGGGCCGAAGGCCTGACGCGGCAATCCATCTATGTAAGAGCTGGATTGCTTCGTCGCATTCGCTCCTCGCAATGACGGCTAAACGAGAACCCCCTTTTTCTTCAGCACATATTCCAGCCGCTTGAGCGCATTGCGCTTAAGCGTTTCTTCCGGCGCACTCAAAGGCCCCTGAATCGAAATTTCCGTCAGGCTGGCCACATCCATCGCCGACACTTTGACAAAAGCGCCAACGGGAAAAAACTCGAGGATCACCTCACGGCCCTGCAACACTTCCTTGCTCATAAAAAATTTCCTACCATGTCATCCCGAGCGAAGTCGAGGGATCTTTCAATTATCCATTTACAAAGATCTCTCCACTCCGCTACGCTTCGGTCGAGATGACAATATAGAGAGACACATGACCGCACAACGCGCCGAATTTAGCTGGGAAGACCCGCTCCTCCTCGATGAACTCCTCACCGACGAAGAACGGATGATCATGCAAACGGCCCGTGACTATGCGCAGGATAAACTCCTGCCGCGCATCATCGAAGCCTATAAAACCGAAGACTTCGATCCCAATATCATGAAGGAAATGGGTGAACTGGGCTTGCTCGGCCCGATGATTGAAGGCTATGACTGCGCCGGGGCCAGCTACACTGCCGCCGGCCTCATCGCCCGCGAGCTTGAACGCGTCGATTCCGCCTACCGCTCCTGCTATTCCGTACAATCCTCCCTCGTCATGCTGCCCATTTCTCTCTTCGGCACCGAAGATCAGAAACAACGCTTCCTGCCCAAACTGGCCTCCGGAGAATATATCGGCTGCTTCGGCCTCACCGAACCCGATGGCGGTTCTGACCCGGGCGCCATAAAGACCAAAGCCAAGAAAACCAAAGACGGCTATTCCATCTCCGGCGCCAAGCAATGGATTTCCAACTCCCCGATCGCCGATGTCTTCATCGTCTGGGCAAAAGACGAAGATGATAAAATGGCCGGCTTCATTCTCGAAAAAGGCATGAAGGGCCTGTCCGCCCCGAAAATCGGCGGCAAACTGTCCCTACGCGCCGCCCCCACCGGCGGCATCGCCATGGATGAGGTCCACGTGCCGGAAGAAAACCGCCTGCCAGAAGCCTTCTCGCTCAAGGCCCCGATGCTGTGCCTCAACTCCGCCCGTTACGGTATCGCCTGGGGCGTCATGGGCGCGGCGGAAGATTGCTGGCACCGCTCCCGCCAATATGTCATGGACCGCGAAATTTTCGGCAAGCCCTTGGCCGCACAGCAACTCATCCAGAAAAAGCTCGCCGATATGCAAACTGAAATCACACTAGGCCTCGCCGCCTGCCACCGTTTAGGGAGACTGCGCGATTGTGACCGCGCCGCCCCCGAAGCCATCTCCCTGCTTAAAAGAAACAATTGCGGCAAAGCATTAGAAATCGCGCGCCTCGCCCGCGACATGCACGGCGGTAACGGTATTGCTGATGAGTACCACGTCATGCGGCACATGTGTAATTTAGAAGCGGTGAACACCTACGAAGGTACTCACGACATCCACGCCCTTATCCTTGGCCGGGCTCAAACGGGCCTTCCGGCGTTTGGTTGAACAAACATGACGTTTCGCTCCGTAGAAGAGCGCCTTTGATGTTTCGTTTCTCCAAAAAACCCTTTGGATAACGGCTGATCAAGTTTTCTTTGGGCAAACACAGGAAATATCGACTTTCCAAACCAAGATGAAGTTGGATCGCCTGTATTTGTGCAAAAGCAACAGCTTCGGGAACGCCCGCTTCAAGAGATGACAAAAAACCGTCTTCCAAAAGCCTCATAGAATCCAAAGATTCATACAAGTCTTGCTCATTTAAACAAAAAGCACCGCCCGTGCCATCGTTATGAAAGAGGGCCTTAGCCTCTCGCGGTACACCACAACACCCGCCAGAAAAAACAAACTTTCCCGTAAAAAAATATGACATAGCGCCTACCTAACAGGAGGGGTGCACTATGTAAAGAAAAATCTAAAACCCACCGCCGTAAGCACTGGTCTGCTTCGCCCAGAAACGCTCCAGCATTTTCATCGTATCGCCAAGTGCGTTCAGACGCTCATCGGTAATTTCAGAACCGGAAATCTCATTTTCATGGCGAGCAAACATGTCTGAAATCATGGTCTTCAACTCCAGACCCTTTTGAGACAGCTTCACACGAATCGAGCGCTTGTCATGGACAGAACGCTCCTGTACCAGATAACCGTTCTCTACCATCTTTTTGACGTTATAAGAAACGTTGGAGCCGAGATAATATCCGCGGATCGTCAATTCGCCGACCGTCATTTCATCATCGCCGATATTGTACAAAATCATGCTTTGGACGTTGTTAATGTCCTGAATGCCTTTTTTATCCAGTTCAACCTTCAGCACGTCCAAAAAATGACGGTGCAAACGTTCGATCAATTGAATGGCTTCATAATACGGTGTTGAGTTCACGAATTTACTCCAAACTTATTCTTATATAAAAAAGATAGTGACTACGCAGATATAGAGTGTGAAGTGAAGTGCAAAGAAGGTCAAGAGCAAGCTTACTTACAACCGCACCTCATTTGAATCATACTCCGCAGGCGTAAAGTAAGCGTTAACAAGGCCTTGGTCAACATCCTCCAACCTTTGAGGATGCCACACCGGCTGTTTATCCTTATCAATCAACTGTGCCCGAATGCCTTCATACAAATCCTGATGGAGAATAAAGTTCTGACAGACAACCATATCCATCGCGATAATCTCATCAAAATCAAGCTCTTGCGCCTTTTCGAGGTAAGCCGCACTCACCTTCACACTACTCGGCGAGCGCGTTTCAAGCATCTCAAGCGTCTCGCGCGCAAAATCACTCTCCTCATCCTTCAAACGCGCCCGAATGGCCTCAACATCACAATCGGCAAAAACCCGCTCGATCAACACACCTTGCTCAAGATCGTCACAAACAAACCCGTCTAAAGCCCGCTTCAGCGCCCCTGTAAGATCATCTGCGCCCAGAGCGCCTTCAACCGCTGGCACAATATCTCCCACATCCTCCACACAAAAGTCCGCCAGCCCCGCCGCCACACACGACCGCCCGTCAACCGAACGCCCGGTAAACGCCAGATACCGGCCGTAATTTCGCACACATCGCACCAAATGATACACACTCCCCACATCAGGGAAAAAACCGATATTCACCTCCGGCATCGCAAACACGGTCTTTTCAGTCGCAATCCGCACATCGCAATGTCCGGCAATCCCATACCCACCGCCCATGACGATTCCATCCATAAACGCGATTGTCGGCTTGTGATAATGAAAAATCAGTTTGTTGAGACTATATTCCTCGGTGAAAAACACCATCGGCACCCGCAGACTGACCAGCCCGCGCCGACAATCCATCCCGGCATAATAAAACGACTTAATATCCCCACCGGCGCAAAACGCCCGCTCTCCTGCCCCCAAGAATAAAACAGCCTGCACTGCAGGATCATCCGCCCAGTCCTTCAGCGCCGCCCGGATCTGACGAATCATCTCCAGTGATAACGCATTGAGCGCCTGCGGCCTGTTCAGGGTAATAACCCCAAGCCCACCGCGCGTTGTAACCAAAACTTCAGAATCGGGAACAGCTTGATTCATAAAACAAAACCGCTTAAACCTGTGCGGGAAATAAGAAAACCGGAAAGCCGCCGACATGACAGCACAAAAAAAGAATACGGTAAGCAAAGCCCCTGAACAAGGCCCTGCCTACAGCTCATCCGCTGCCTATCCACAAACGCGGTTGCGTCGCCTGCGCTCCAGCGCATGGATTCGCGATATGGTTACCGAAAACCGGCTCTGCGCCAGCGATCTCATCTGGCCCCTCTTCATTATCGAAGGTGACAATACCGCACAAGCCATCACCACAATGCCCGGCGTTGAGCGGTTAACAATCGACCGCGCCGTCAAGGCAGCCCAAGACGCCGCCGCTTTAGGTATCCCGGCCATCGCCCTGTTTCCCGCCACGCCTGGCGAAAAGAAAACCCCCGGCGGCGAGGAAAGCTATAACCCGTTCAATCTGATTTGCCGCGCCGTTCAGGCGATTAAAAAACAATGCCCGGACATCGGCATCATCACCGATGTCGCCCTCGACCCCTACACCGACCACGGCCATGACGGCCTGCTTGAGGATGGAAAAATCCTCAACGACCCCACCGTCGAAATTCTGTGCAAACAGGCGCTCAATCAGGCCCGCGCCGGGGCCGACATCATCGCCCCGTCCGACATGATGGACGGGCGCATTGGCGCCATTCGCACTGCCCTCGATGCCGAAGGGTTTCAAGACGTAGCCATCATGTCTTATGCCGCCAAGTACGCCTCTTGCTTCTACGGCCCGTTCCGCTATGCAGTTGGCTCATCCGGCGCATTGAAAGGCGATAAGAAAACCTATCAGATGAACCCGGCCAATAGTGACGAAGCCCTGCGCGAAGTCGCCCTTGATCTGAACGAAGGCGCCGACATGGTCATGGTCAAACCCGGCCTGCCCTACCTCGATATTATATGGCGGGTCAAAAGCACCTTTTCTGCACCAACTTTCGCCTATCAGGTTAGCGGCGAGTTCGCCATGCTCAAAGCCGCAGCTGACAAGGGTGCATTCGATTACAATACCGCCCTGATCGAGAGCCTTTTGGCCTTTAAACGCGCCGGATGTGACGGCATTTTGACCTACGGTGCGCTCGATGCCGCTAGGTGGCTAAAACAGCAAAAATCCGCCTAAAGACCTCACATGCCCATAAAAGATCAGATGCACCCGCGCCCTTTTTAGGCTATCCTGAAAAGATGTGTGGACTTCTTCAAACGCAACCTGAATGACGGATAGCTCTGAACTAAAAAAGCAACGTGATCGTTTTCTGGCCTTTGCCTTCGCATCGGCCGACCTCCTCCTCGAAATATCGATGGAAGGCCGCATCACCTATGCCTTGGGCGCATCCAAAAGCCTCACCGGTTTCGAAGATTCCGACATTGTCGGCAAAAAAATGCTCGAACTCTTCTCGGTTTACGATCAGGCGCAGGTCCAGAATATCTACGAAAACGCCCAGGCCGGTAGACGCTGCGGCCCCATCATGGTCGACCTCAATGAACTCATCAGCAAACGCAAGGCGGTCTTCACAGCCATGCGCATGCCCAAAGACCCAAATTTTTACATCACCCTCGGCTTCAGCAATCTGCTGATGAGCAAGATCGCCGGCGAACTCTCCTCCAAAAGCACCGGGCGCATCCTGAACCGCGCCGATTTCATTGAACAGGCCAAAGACACCATCGATATCGCCCGCTCCATCGGACAAGACATCGGCATGACCTTGTTTGATTTCACCCCCACCAAAGAAGACAAAGAACGAATCGGCAAAGACAACTGGAACAAGCTGATTGATTCCATGAGCAATTTTCTGCAAAGTCAGGCCATTGACGGTCAAGCCGCAACAATGATCGCCGAAGGCAAATACGGCGTCATCCATGAAAAAGGCTTAAACAGCGATTTCATCCGCGAACGCCTCGAAACCATCGCTGCGGAAAACGACCCCGAAGGCACCGGCTTTGAAATCCAAAGCAAAACCGTCCATGCCGACCTGAAATCCCTGAGCGACCATGACGCCGCGCGCGCCCTCGTCTACACCATCAACGAATTCGAACGCCAAGGCACCGCCCTGACCATCGAAAGCCTTAATACCGGCCTCAAAGACTATGTCGACGCCAATGCCCAGCGCATGAAAAAATTCCAGGGCATCATCGAACGTCAGGATTTTACCCTGCACTTCCAGCCGATCGTCGAACTCAAAACCAAAGACGTCTCGCATTACGAAATACTCACCCGTTTTGCAGAAGGCGATACGCAGGAATGGGTGATGTTCGGCGAAGATTTGGGACTGGCCCCCGCCTTCGATATGGCCGTATGCGAACGCGCCATCAACCACATCAAGCACAAAGGCGGCGGCTCGCGCACGATTTTTTCCGTCAACCTCTCCGGTCAGTCCGTGCAGGACAAAGATTTCACAAAGAAACTCATCGAAAAGCTCCTGAAACAAACAGACCTCCACAAACGCCTGATGTTTGAGATCACCGAATCCAGCCACATCAAAGAACTCGACAAAGTCTGCAACTTCATCGAACAGCTTCAGCAAAACAACTTCGCCGTCGCACTGGATGATTTTGGGGCCGGGGCCGCCTCCTTCCAATATCTGCAAAAGCTCCCGGTTGACTACGTCAAAATCGACGGAAAATACATCCGTAAACTCTTATCGTCCAAGCGCGACGCCGCCATGGTCAAAAACCTGACCCAGATGTGCAAGGATCTCGACATCAAAGTCATCGCCGAATTCGTTGAAGAACAGGCCCAGGCCGACATACTGCTCGAGATAGGGGTTGATTACGCGCAAGGCTATCTCTACGGCAAACCGGAAAGCGCCCCGAGTTTTACCCCACCGAAAAAGTAATAAAAAACGCTTCAGCCTTGATCTGAAAGGCAAAACCAAGCACAATAAAAAAGCTTAAGGCCCACGCCTTAACATGTCTTGGTCCACACAGTGTCATGCGCATTCATCCAGGGCCATTAAAGAGTCTTTAACGGAGAATCGTTTACTCTTAACGAACTCCCACCGCTGCGTATCCGTTAAAATTTAAGGATTGTCGCCTGTCATGAAATTTGTCGGCCTCTTGCTCGTTTTCGTCTGCACCTTCGGCGGTTTGCTGATTGCAATGCATTTCGACTTCCCGAAATTCATGAAACTCGTGATGATGATCCTTGGAGCCATGCCCGGCGAATTTGTGATTATCTTCGGTTGTGCCGTTGCCGCGTTCCTCATCGCTAACTCGACAGAGACCGTCAAAGGCACGATGAAATACTTCTCCGCCCTTGGCAAACCGGCGGCCTATTCGAAAGACAACTATATCGAACTGATGAGCGTCCTGTTCACAGTTTTTAAACTGGCTCGCACCAAAGGCTGGCTGGCCCTCGAACAACATATCGAACAACCCGAGGAAAGCGAGGTCTTCAGCCAGTTCCCCAGCTTTCAACATAACCACCACGCCCTGATTTTTCTGTGCGATTATCTGCGGATTATCTCTCTGGGGAACGACAGCCCCCACGAACTCGAAGCCTTAATGGACGAAGAAATCGAAACCATCGAACACCATGAAGGCCATCCCGGACACGCCGTTCAAACCATGGCCGACGGGATCCCCGCGCTCGGGATTGTCGCCGCAGTGCTCGGCGTGATTAAAACCATGTCCTCCATCTCCGAACCGCCCGAGGTTCTGGGAAAAATGATCGGTGGCGCACTGGTTGGAACCTTTCTTGGGGTCTGGCTGTCCTACGGCATGGTTGCTCCAATTGCCGGCGCAATGACCGCCAAGGCCGAAACCGAAGTCATGTATTTCAAAGCCATAAAAGTCGCCATCATCGCCTTTTTAAACGGCGCTGCACCGCAGGTCGCCGTTGAATTTTCGCGTAAGTTTTTACCCCACGATATCCAGCCGACCTTCCAGGAACTGGAAGAAAAGCTGAACGAACTTCCTTCACCGGGAGCATAAAAAATGGTTAGTCCCTTGATTTTGCTTTTTCAGCAGGCGCAAGCGACGACGAGTACGATTGCTACTTTAGGAGCGAAGCAACGCACTGAAAAAGCAAAAGGAAGGGACTAATGGCTGAAGAAGATAAAGTCCAGCAGCCGATAATTGTCAAAAAGATCAAAAAAGGCGGCGGACACCATGGCGGCGCCTGGAAGGTTGCCTATGCCGACTTTGTGACCGCAATGATGGCGTTTTTCCTTTTACTCTGGCTCTTAAACGTGACAACGGAAGAACAAAAAAACGCCATTTCCAACTATTTCGACCCGACCCACCCCAAGGTCTCCGACTTTACCAGCGGCGCTGGCGGCGTCATGGGCGGCCTCAGCGTCGCACCCGAAGGGGCCATGGTCTCAACTCAACAGCCCATTTCTTCGACGACCCCGTCCGGGACAGCCGTAAACAATAAATCGGCCAAAAAAGACAACCTCGAAGACGCTAAAGAAAAACTCCGCAAGGATGAAGAATCGAGGATGAAACAAGCCCGGAAGGAAATCGAACAAGCCATCAACGACGACCCTGAACTCAAGGAACTTAAAGACCAACTCCTCGTCGATATGACACCCGAAGGCCTGCGCATTCAGGTGATCGATAAAGAAGGCAAACCCATGTTCGCCTCCGGCAGCGCCCGTATGTTCGACAAGACCCGCAAACTGCTCGAAAAGGTCGGGAGCGTCATCAAAAAGCAACCCAATGAGATCTCCGTGCGCGGTCATACAGACAGCGTCGGCTACGCCCCCGGCGCGGCCTACACCAACTGGGAACTGTCCGCCGACCGCGCCAATTCATCCCGCCGCGTCCTGCTCGACAGCGGCTTCCCGCCGGAGCGCATCAATAACGTCGTCGGCAAGGCCGATACCGAACACCTCTTCAAAGACGATCCCACAAACGCGAGCAACCGGCGCATTTCCATCATCTTGCTCAAGGAAGAACTCACCAACCCTGACTTTGAGAAAAAAGCCGCCGCCGCCCTGCCGGATATCCGCAAAAAGACCGAAGAAGAACGTGAAGAAGAAAAGGCAGACGACGCCTATCTAGACCGCCCCGTCGCCCCCATGCCCAAAATCGGCACCTTCAAGAAAAGCTCCGGCGCAGTGGAGTTTCCTTAAGCTTTTACCCACATAATTGATGCGCATAAAAAACAGTGATAGAATGGACTCATGGAAACACCATCGGTAAAAACCAGACGCAAAGCCGTCAATCTGACCATCAATGCAGCCATATTGGAAGAAGCCAAAGCGCTGGGCCTCAACGCCTCACAGGCCGCGGAAAAGGGCCTCATCTCCGAAATAAAAAAAGCAAAAGAAAAACAATGGCTTAAAGAAAACAAAAAAGCCATTGAGGCCTATAATCAGGAAATACGGGAACGCGGATTATTTTTCACGCCTTCATGGTTAAACGATATAGATCAGGAAAATTTCGACGAATAATGGCCCGCTTTGACGTCTATAAAATCAACGATTCACGACCGCTGGTTCTCGATGTGCAGGCCGATACGCTCAACAATCTGGAAACCAGAGTGATTGTCCCGCTCCTACCCCTCAATCAAACAGCCAAAAACAAGCTGGACAGATTGCACCCCGTTATAAAAATAAACGACCGGGACTATGTCCTCAGGACAGCGGAAATCAGCGCTATCCCCGCCGGTTTTCTCCATGAACAGATTGATAATCTCGAAGAAAACCACAGGGACGACATCACAAACGCACTCGACTTTCTCTTTCAGGGGTTTTGAGCAGGCCCTTCCCCAAAATGGGCACCTTCAAAAAAACCCCCGGCGCGGTGGAGTTTCCTTAGAAAAAAGGATATGTTTTTCTGCATGGTACAAGAAAAAATAAACAGAATGTACGAAGAAATAAAAGTATACCAAGGCGACTTTGGTGATCCTATCGCCCCTTTTGTAACTTTTAATCCAATTGAAATAATCGAATCAGATCAACCTGAAAACATAAAGATAGGCGCTGTAATAGGGTTGTTAGTTAACTTTACTAATGAAATTGACAACAGCACATTCAAAGACGCTTTAAAAAACGAAAACGCAAAAAATATTCAAAAATTACTAGACAACGAAGCTTTTGCAAACTTTCCAAGTATCCAAGATTGCCTCGTGAGTTCTCAGGTTTCTGAGGACACATTTTATAAAAATCTTCAAACACTTTACAAAAACTACGTTTGTTCAGAACAAACCTAAGTTTTTTAATCAAATCTGTTGCTCTTCGGAAAACCATTCGGCGGCAGACGGCCCGCACTGGCGCGTTTGCCCACCCATGGGTTGATGTCCTCAACATAGGTCATGCCTGAGCCATATTTAAACTCAAGGCCATCATCCCATTTAAAGGTCTTGGCATCACTAATCCCGCCATCTTTATATTTCTGCAAGATCACGCCTTTACCACGCCCCATCTCGGGAATTTCATCGAGAGCAAACACCAGCATTTTGCGGTTCTTACCCATCACCGCGATATGATCGTGCCCCTCGCCCACAGGCTTGCACAGCACCGCCTCAACCTTGCCAGACACATTCAGCACCTGTTTCCCGTTCTTGGTCTGAGCCAGCACATCATCGCTCTTCACGATAAAACCATGTCCACTGGTCGCCGCCACCAAAATCTTCTGCCCCGGCGCATGCAGCATCATTTCCGCAATATCGCTGTCATTGGGCAAATCGACCATAATCCGCAAAGGCTCGCCAAACCCGCGCCCCGGCGGTAGCTTGTCGCAGCCAATCGTGTAAAACCGCCCATTCGTCCCAAACACCAGCAACTTATCCGTCGTTTGCCCTTCCAGCACAAACGCCTCACGGTCACCGTCTTTATACTTAATGTCTTTCGGGTTATGGCCATGCCCCTTCATCGCCTTAATCCAGCCCTGACGCGAACAAATCACGCTCACCGGCTCTTTCTCAATCATCGCTTCATCCAAATCAACCGCAACAGGAGCCGGCGGCACACCAATCACCGTGCGCCGCGCGCCCAGCTCCGTATCCTTGCCAAACTGTTTTCCAATCGCTGCAATCTGCTTTTTGACCCGCGTCCACTGGCGCGCATCTGAACCGATCAATTTTTCCAGCTCATCGCGCTCAGCCGCCAGTTTCTCGTGCTCAGCCTTGATTTCCATCTCTTCAAGCTTGTGCAACCGGCGCAAACGCAGGTTCAAAATGGCTTCAACCTGCACCTCGCTGAGCTTAAAACGCGCCATCAATTCGGTCTTCGGATCATCCTCAAACCGGATAATCCGGATCACTTCATCGATATTGAGATAAACGATCAGATAGCCTTCCAACACCTCCAGCCTGTGCAAAACCTTCTCCAGCCTGTACTGCGACCGGCGCACCAAAACATCTTTCAGATGCGTCATCCACAGCTGCAAAACCTCTTTCAGGTTCATCACGCGCGGCACCAGCCCGCCTTCCAGCACATTCATATTCAGACTAAACCGGCTCTCCAGATCAGAATTACGGTACAAAGCCTCCATCAGCAACTCGGCCTCGACATTCTGGCTTTTCGGCACCAGCACAATGCGAATATCTTCCGCCGACTCATCGCGAATATCATCCAGCATCGGCAGTTTGCGCGTTGTAATCAACTCGGCAATCTTCTCGATCAGCTTGGATTTTTGCACCTGATAAGGAATTTCACTCACGATAATCTGGTACTTCCCACGCCCCAGCTCTTCCTTCTTCCATTTCGCCCGTACGCGGAACGCTCCGCGCCCGGTTTCATACGCCGCAATCACATCCTTCTGATCCTCAACCAACGTCCCGCCAGTCGGGAAATCCGGACCACCAATGATCTTCACAAGATCGGCAGTCGGGATCTGCTGATCCTCGAGAATCGCCAGACACGCATCACACAGCTCCGCCACATTATGCGGCGGAATGGAGGTCGCCATTCCCACGGCAATCCCGCTCGAACCATTGGCCAACAAATTCGGAAAACCACCGGGCAGCACCGCCGGCTCATTCTCCGACCCGTCATAAGTAGGACGAAAATCGACCGCGTTCTCTTCAATGCCTTCGAGCAACAACAAGGCCACATCGGTCAGGCGCGCTTCCGTATACCGCATCGCCGCCGCATTATCACCGTCGATATTCCCGAAATTCCCCTGCCCGTCGACCAGCGGATAACGCTGCGCAAAATCCTGCGCCAAACGCACCATCGCGTCATAAACGGCCGTATCGCCATGCGGGTGAAACTTACCGATCACATCCCCAACCACACGCGCAGACTTTTTCGGCGCCCCCGTCGGGTTCAGCTTGAGCTGGTACATCGCATACATCAAACGCCGATGCACCGGCTTCATCCCGTCGCGCACATCGGGCAGCGACCGGCTCATAATCGTCGACAGCGCATAAGACAAGTAACGATCGGACAAAATCTCCCCGAACGGCTGGTCAACAATATCGTGGTCTATCGGTGCATTATCCTGTGCCATACGCATTCTCTTCTATTGCTTGTGCATCAATGGTTTTGGCAAATCGCTGCTCAAAAATCAAGCGTGCATCGGATACGCCGCGTGAATGATGTGTAAAAACCCAGTGCTCAAGGAAATATCCGGTCATCCGCAAGCCCTCATAAATAGCTCCGTCATCGACCTCCCCACCATGAGGACGTAAAAACCCCGGCAACGCCAAAAGCTTCTCCTTATAAGGCGCGCCCGCCGACGCGCTCACCGCCCTGCCGGTCTTCGGCGAAACATAAATCAAATTCTCATCGCCATTCCCACTGGCGCAGTGCGTTAAATCCAGCGAAAACCCAAGCTCCTTAAGCAGCGCAATCTCCCACATCACATACGCCGCACCCCAGACATCGCTTTCCAGCGTCTCAAACAGCACCGCCAGCCCGTGAAACAGCCCCGCATGCGCTTCGCGCTCCGGCAAGGCGGCATCACACAGCGCGCACGCCGACTGAATGGCTGCCAGCTTCAACGGCTCCTGAAGCAAATACGCCGAAACATTCTTCGACAGCTCCAGCGTAAACGCCCCTAGCCCGTCATGCGTCCGGCTTTGCCACGTAACATCCACCAGATTGCCAACTTCAAGAGACCCTCGCAGCTTTGATCCCTGCGCCCCGCGCACATACCCGGCCGCGCGCCCGTGCCCCTCGGTCAACAGCGACACAATCGCCCCATGTTCGCCATGCGCCCGGGCTCTCAGTACAAAGCCTTGATCTTGAAAGCGTTCCATGACTATAAATTAACTCACATTGGCATCCCCGCGAAAGCGGGGATCTTTTGAAAACAAGAAAGATCCACGCTTATGACGACCCAAACCGTTGGCATAGCAGGCCTTGGCGCCATCGGCAGCGCTGTCGGCCGCGCACTTGTGAAAGGCATCGACGGCCTTGAATGGACAGCGGCGAGCAACCTTGAACCAGTGCCCGAATTCAGCATCCCGCTCGTCAGCTTCGAAGACCTCGCCAAACGCTGCGACATCATCATCGAAGCCTTACCGCCGGGCGTCGTGCCCGAACTGACCAAACATGTCTTTGCGGAGCAAAAGACCCTTATTCTGATCTCATCTTGCGCTTTGCTGATGTTTCCAGAAATTTTAGATACCCACAAATCTACCCACAGTCGCATCCTCGTGCCATCGGGCGCGCTCGCTGGCATCGATGGCATTAAGGGTTTGAAAGAACTCGGTATCGAAAAAAGCATTATCGCATCAACCAAGAAGCCATCGGGTTTTTCCGGCGCCCCCTATGTGGATAAAATGGGGATAAATCTGGAGCAGATTCAAAGCAGCGGGGTCAAAACCAAAATCTTCGAAGGCAACGCCCTTGAGGCCGCCAAAGGCTTCCCCGCCAACGTCAATGTTGCCGCAACTTTATCTCTCGCCGGCATCGGCCCGGAAAAAACGCAGGTCGAAATCTGGGCCGACCCCGATGCCAAAGGCAACAGCCACGAAATCAATGTTTATGGTGAATTCAGCCACCTCAACGCCCGCATCACCAATAGGCCCGACCCGGCCAACCCGAAAAGCTCAATGCTCGCCGCGCAAAGCATCGTCACGGTTTTGAAGGATATGAACAAAGCAATCGTCGTCTTATAATGTCCGGGATCCTCCCCGCAAAACACTTTTATATGATCCGCCACGGCGAAACGCAGGCCAACGCCGCACGCATCATGGCCGGACATCTCGACACACCGCTGACGCAAAACGGCCGGGATCAGGCCTTTGAGGCCCAAAAAGTCGTCGCCGCCCTGCAAAACAAACCGGTCGCAGTTTTTCACTCCCACCTCAGCCGCGCCCGCGATACCGCGCGCATCATCAACAAAGCGTTAAACGCCCCCATGCATGAAGATCCTGATCTGGCTGAAATTCATGCCGGCGAACTTGAAGGCGCACCCTATGAAAACTGCAATCCGCTGTTTAACAGCTGGCCAAAAGTGAAAGACGGAGAAGACCCAAACGACTTCTTCGAACGGGTCAAACGGGGAAAAACAAGGGCTCTCAATCGATTCAATGACCCGATTTTGATCGTCTGTCATGGCGGAGTCATGCGCGCTTTTGGTGAAATCCATGGCGTACCCACCCCGGGAAAATTCGAAAACGCCCATCTTTATGAATTTATACCCAATCTGGAAAATGAAAAATTTCCTTGGGCGGTTTATGACTATCGCCTCTGCCCGAAATCGAAAAGATTGCTAAAATCAGAAAGCAAAATCTATCAGATTTAATTTTCTTCACATTCAGCATTCTGAATTGCTACAAAAACTTTAAACGCCTGTACGTGTACCGCCACATCATGCACTCGAAAAATTTGCACGCCTTGCGAGTATCCATAAAGCGCCGAAGCCAGTGAACCCGGAATCCGGTCATCCGGCGGTTCATTATCCGAAAGTTTCCCGATAAAGCTCTTGCGGCTCGTCCCGAGCAGAATAGGCACCCCCAAACCATGAAAGTCCTTTATATTTCTAAGCAGTAACAGATTATGCTCTAACGTCTTACCAAAACCGATACCCGGGTCACAAACCAGCAAACTTTCATCGATACGGTGCGTTTCACATACTTCAATACGCTGCTGTAAATACTGAAAAACCTCTTCCACTACATTGTTATAACGTGGTTTTTCCTGCATCGTTTGCGGATTTCCCTGCATATGCATCAAAAACACCGGCACCTTCGCCTCCGCCGCTACAGATACACTCTGAGGATCATGACTTAATGCACTAATATCATTGATTATATTAGCCCCAGCCTTCAAGGCTGCTGCCATCGTTTTCGCATTGCGGCTATCGATACTGATCCACGGTGCCTTCCCGGCCAGCCCCTCAATCACCGGCACAACGCGCACAATTTCTTCTTCCACATCAACAACTTGTGCGCCGGGGCGCGTTGACTCTCCACCAACATCCAAAATCGTTGCCCCCTCAGATAAAAGCTGCAAACCATGCGCTATCGCCTTGTCAGGATTGATAAATTTCCCGCCATCACTAAAACTGTCGGGGGTCACATTGACCACGCCCATCACATGGGGACCGCCGTAAAAAGGATGCGATTTTGCGACTTTCGTCTCGGTGCGTTTTAGGGTCATTTTACTCACGCCGCCAGCTTTTCGGACACTTCAATTTCTTGCCCCTCAGGCATCGTGGCAATCAAATCTGCCACCGAAAGCCCTAAAACCGGATGTATCCAATCAGGCGCTATTTCCTCTAAAGGCTTGAGAACAAAAGCCCTTTGATCCATACGAGGATGCGGCACCTGGCACGTTTCGTCAGTAATAACAAGATCGTCATAGATCAGCACATCCAGATCCAGAAGCCGCGGAGCATTCCGCTCGCCCCGCACCCGGCCAAAATCATTCTCAATGCCCTGTAAAACGCCCATCAGGGCCTCTGGCGATAAATCCGTTTTCACCGCAACCACCGCATTGCGATACCACGGCTGATCGGAAACCGGCACCGGCGCACTCAGCCAAATACTCGAAGCCTTCACAACCCGCACGCCTTTGCGCTCCAAACCCGCCAAAGCCGCCCGCAACGTCTTTTCAGGCGTACCATAACGACTGGGAAGATTAGCGCCAAGCCCAAGCAAAATCATAAGAAAACACCTTCCTGTAACATCAGAAAGACGCACTCTAGCCTATTCAGAATAAATGATAAAGTAAGTTTACCAGCTACGAACGGTGCCGGTATCGACGTGAATAAAATCACTCTTGGGGTAATAACCAACCCCGCCAGCCCGTAAATCCATCGCAATTTTACGCAAGTTGCGTGTGCTGTACCCCTTAATATGCAGATCAATCGCCTGACCGTACATATGGAAGGAATTCTTGGCCACGCCCGTACTCACCCGACGTAAATTCGCATTCGTCTTCGGACTGCGATAACCGGACAAAATCTCCAAAGGCTCACGTTGAGAAGCCTTACGTTGCACCATGGAAATAATATCAACCACCCGCGGATCCATCGGAAACACTTCACCCGTGCGAAAATCACGCAAAACATAATTCAAACGCTCGAACGCTTCCGGCAAATACCTATCGTCGACACGATATACACCGTTAAAACTCTCGCCCGTATGCGCATGACGAAAACCAACCCGCCATGTATTACGCGCAGACGCCGAAGCATCAGAACCAAACCCCAACGGCACAATACTGGCCAACGTTCCGGCCAAACCAAGTTTTAAAATTTCACGCCTGTTAATGGCATTCAAATTGGATCCTAGAACGTTTTCAGTGTTTTCAGACATTCGCCACCTATAGAAAATTATTTTATTGAGTTTTTTAAAAATCGAAGTTGAAAGAACTAACAGAATTTTCGAACGAGTAAAAGGGCTAAAACCAGTGAAAATCAGCCCGTTTTCTATAAAACGCTTTCCCCACCAAAAAGGCGCAAAAACCGTTCCTAACCTCAAGTATTATCCACAGGAATGAATATTCCGTCAATATCCTTGAGCATTTTTATTAAATTATCATCAAACCCGTATAAATCCTGCCCATACACCAGCTCGCCCTGATCATTCATCCAGACTGTGTAATAAAGCAGATAAACCGGTATAGGATCGGGAATAAAGATATCGCGGGTCCTGCCAGACTGCACCAGCGACGCCAGATCTTCATCATCCCAGCCCGGCTTGTGCTTAAGAATAAAACGCGCCATCCGCTCAGGGTCTTTCATCCGCACACAGCCCGAAGACGCCGCCCGGTTGGCTCGCTCAAAATAATGCCGCTCATTCGTATCATGCAGATAAATATTATAGGCATTCGGCATCAAAACCCGAATCTGCCCGAGCGGATTATGCGCCCCGGGAATTTGGACCATCCGCAAACCTTTAAGCTCTTCCGCCGTAATATTCTCCCAGTCAAACGCCAGCGGATCAAGCGTCATCGCCTCATCGCCAACACCGCCGATCAACTGCATACCTTTGTGTGAAAGATATTCAGGGTCTTCTCGCAGTTTCGGTAAAATATCATCCTTCTTGATCGTCGGCGGCACCGTCCAGTCCGGATTAAAGCGCACCCCGTGAATTTCCGCCCGAAAGATATTCGTCGGACGCTTTTGCCGCCCGACAATCACCGGCATTTCAAACGCCACGCGCCCGTCTTCAACCGCCCACAACATCGCCGAAGGAATATTCACCACCACAAAATGATCGGGCTTTTCTTCCTCAACCCAGCGCAGCCGCTCCAGATTGGCGATCAGTTGCAGAATTTTATTCTGCCGCGAAATATTCATGATATCGAGCGTCTGGCGCCCGACAATCCCGTCATCCTTCAACCCGTTTTCCCGCTGAAAACGAATAATCGCCGCCGCCAGTTTATCGTCATACAGATATTCATCCTCGCTCTGCGGCCCATCGACCGCCAAACGCACACGCAAATCCGGCACGGCCTTGTCCCGTTCATTCGGATGCAGCAGCCCGGACATACGAATCGGCAAAACAGCTTCATAGGCTTCCGGCTTGCTATTCACCAGCCGTATCAACTCACTCTGAACAGTCTTGTATGTTTGCCCGCGCGGCTCAAAGGATTCAATGAGATCCCCAACATCGCGCTGCGCGTTCAGGCGCTCAAAAAGATACTCGCCAGCCAACGGCGCGCGCCAATATCGCCGATGCGATTTCAACGACACCGGATTAACCCGAATGCCAGTTAAATCCTGCGCCAGCCGCAAATACGAATCGCTGAGCAACACGTCAAGATCGGCGAGTTGCGCCTCTTCATCCTTGTCCATCAACCCGTAAATCTCTTTGAGATGATAGCTGTAAGGATTAAGGCCATGTGTCCAACTCTTCTCAAGAATCTTCAACATATCACGTGCATTCGATTTCACCCGCGAACGGCCGACCCAATACGGCTCATACCCGCGCGCCTGATAAAACGCCCGCAGGGCCGCAGCATCTTTTAATCGCCGCTGGCCCGCTTTTGAACCGATAATCTCGTGAATTGCCCCACCAACACCGACAACCGGCGCACTTAAAAGCTGCTCGGCGCTCACTTCATGTTGCGCACACACAGGCGCGACCGGAATGGCCAAAGCCACAGAACCGACAACTAAACTGGAATAAAACAGAAACTTGCGCGTCATGACACTTAAGGAAAGATATGAATCACCTTCCCCCAATCTAGCATGAAACCCTCAATTTTCCATGAACTAAAGATCGACAAACGTGTGGGTTTCTTTCTCAGCCCCCGGATGCGTCACCGCCCCGCCGCGCGCCGGACCGACCTGATCGGCATATTTCCACAGCGCACCGGACTGGTAATTGGTTTGACGCGGTGTCCATTCGGCCTTGCGCGCCGCCAGATCTTCTTCGCTCAATTTCACATCCAGCGTCCCGGCCTCGGCATCAATGCGAATAATATCGCCGTCGCGTATCAAAGCGATCGGCCCTCCCACAGCTGCTTCCGGCCCGACATGGCCGATACAAAAACCGCGCGTTCCGCCGGAAAAACGCCCATCGGTAATCAACGCAATCTTCTCGCCCATACCTTGCCCATACAGCGCCGCCGTCGTCGAGAGCATCTCTTTCATGCCCGGCCCGCCCTTCGGCCCTTCATAGCGCAGAACAATGACTTCGCCTTCTTCATAGGCGCGTTCGGACACAGCCTTGTAACAGGCATCCTCACCGTCAAACACCCGCGCCGGGCCTTCAAACACCAGCTGCTTAAGCCCCGCAATCTTCACAATCGCCCCTTCCGGCGCCAGATTGCCCTGCAAACCGACAACCCCGCCCGTGGGATAAATGGGATTGGAACAGCGGAACACAACATCCTGCCCCTCGGGAAATTCAACATCGGCGACATTCTCCGCCAGCGTCTTACCCGTAACGGTAATGCAATCACCATGCAAATAACCGTGATCCAGCAATTCCTTAATCACCACGGCCACACCGCCAATATCGTGCAAATGCTTGGACAAATAGGTGCCGCCGGGACGCAAATTCGCGATATACGGCGTGCGTTTGAACACTTCGGCCACATCGAACAAATCAAACTTGATCCCCGCTTCATGCGCGATCGCCGGCAAGTGCAACGCCGCATTCGTCGAGCCGCCGGTCGCCGCCACAATCGCCGCAGCATTTTCCAGAGATTTCCGCGTAATAATATCGCGCGGCAGCGGCCCACCATTCTTAATCAGGTCCACCACGACCTTGCCGGAATCCTGCGCAAAACAGCCCTTGCTCTCATCCACCGCCGGCACGCCGTTCGCGCCCGGTACAGCCAGCCCCATCACCTCGGCCACGCAGGACATCGTGTTGGCGGTAAACTGCCCGCCGCACGCCCCCGCGCCCGGCAAAGCTCCACATTCACAGGCATACAAATCCGCATCGTCGATCTTACCGACCGAATGCTCACCCACCGCCTCATATACCGTCACAATATCGGCATCTTTGCCCTTATATTTCCCCGGCAGAATCGTCCCGCCATACAGGAACACGCTCGGCACGTTCAGCCGCGCCATAACCATCATCATCCCCGGCAGGGATTTGTCACATCCCGCCAGTCCGACCAGCGCATCATAACAGTGCCCGCGCATCGTCAACTCAACACTATCCGCAATCACATCCCGTGAAGCCAGCGAAGACCGCATCCCCTCATGCCCCATCGCAATCCCGTCGGTCACGGTAATCGTGCAAAACTCACGTGGCGTCGCCCCGGCCGCTTTCACCCCTTTTTTAACGTCTTGGGCAATATCGGCCAACTTGATATTGCACGGCGCGGCCTCGTTCCAGCATGTCGCCACACCCACGAGCGGCTTGGCAATATCCTCATCCGTGAGCCCCATGGCCCGCAGCATCGCGCGGTGCGGCGCGCTATCCGGCCCTACGGTCGTGTAACGGCTCACAAGTTTAGATTTATCCCACTCACCCCCACCATTTTTAGGGTCGGCATTCGGATGCGCGCGTTTTTCGTCGTACATGCTTCAAATCTCCAATCTCTTCAGGCCGCCACAATGGAAGAACTCACCACAGAAAACAAGAGTCTTTAACAGAAAATTAACGTTTTCATAATTACAATTATGGTGTGTAAAATTTGGTGGTTTTTGAATCTGGAGAACTTCAATGGGAAAAGTGAGCGGTTATTATCATATACTGGGCGTTGGCGGTGTAACTCAAGATGCAAGTGGACGCGTAGTCCCGGCAACCTCAGACAATATTGAACAATATTTCCAGCAGCCTTTTCCTGATGAATCGCCCCATTTCGAAGATAAAGGGTTTGCGATCAGCGTGCCTAGTGATCCTATGTTCCATGACGACGGCTTCGCCATAACCCCGCCAAGCGCCGCAGACAGCCAAGAATTTAAAGCTTGCGCCGAATATGCCAAACAACACGGCCTTACAGCCGTACTGGTTCAGCCTAGGCAGGATGTCGACGCGAACGGTCGCCTCTCAGGCATGACAACACTCAGGGATGATGCGCCAATCGTCGTTTACCTTGACCTGAACGGAAACGAAGTCAACCCGAAGGACGCCCCGGGTTATGGACCGCTTTCGGGGATTGACGCTGATTTCCTTGGACAATTCTTCAATGGCGTATCTCTACCCTCCTATTCAACAAACGACACCGTTGTCGATTCTTATTTCACCCGTGGTCAGCTTGGCTCTGGTGCCGAAGATTACAATCCGGCAATTTTTATGTACAATATGGGCGTGCAAGCAGGTGACATTAAGCTTGGCGAACCGCATATTGTCACCGTTGACGATAAAAGCTATTTGGTGCGCCAGGACGAGGGCGAAATGGAGGTTGCGCCGCTCTACGGCCAAGATTTTCCTGCGATTGAGGATGCCTTAAGAGAACTGAAACAACACGCCACACTTGCAGATGTTGTCGGCAAACCGACGGAGCATTTTGGCGAGGCCAATCATCAGTCAAGTGATACGAGTCTGGCCATAGAGATAGAGCTTCCCAAAAGCATCAAAGAGGCATTAGCATCAATACTTGAACTGAAGACACCGACAGTAAATGTCGCTCTAGACACGATGAAACTGACTTAAAAACAAGCAGCCTATTCTTCGCCGCCCCGCTCGTCATCGACCAACGTCAGGCGGTTATACGCCTGCCGGATTTCCGGACCGTTGGCCACGTAAGGAATCACCACATAACGCTGGCCCGTGCCCATAATCACGACGTTGGAATAGCCCATGAGATAGCCCGGCGGCATCCGCTCCAGCTCGACGCTTTCAATCTTTGAAAAACGGATATCCACAACATCAATCTGCAAAATCCCGTAGCGGAAAAACATCCGTTTATCGGTCAGCACCAGCATCAGGATCTCTTTTTTGATCGTCGCATAGGCGAACATGATCACGGCCGTCACTGCTAACAAAACTCCCAGTTCAAAAACCAGCAAACTGACAATCACCGCAAAAACAAACACGCCAATCGATTTCCAGTAAATCCCGGGGCTACTGATCACCGCTTGTTCAACGATCTGCTCGCCCGGCACCAACAATGACTCAGGATTGGCCCTCTTAAACAACCCGCCGCTTTTTTGTTCTATGTCAGCCATAATGCTCTCCTTAAATTACCACACTATATTGAGCGTGCACGCTCTATCGCCTGACGAAATGCGATCGGATTTTCAATCGGCGGCAAAATCACCTCGCCGATCCCCATCCCGCGTACCGCAATCCGTCCATAATCAAAAAGCCGTCCTAAAATCGTCTGCAAAACATTGACCCCTTCAATCCGGTCAATGCTCATCTCTCCGACCTGCCGCGCCACCAGCCCGCGCTTGTAAACCAGCCGCTGGTTGGTAATCGCAATTTCCGTCGTCGCCTTCACGACCATCATTTGCGCAAAGCTGAGCAAGCCCAGAACAAACGCGATAAACGCTGCAATCCGCATGCCGGGATGCAAATACTGCACCCCTTCAAATGTCGGCAGCTCTCTGGGAAACCAGCCCATCTGCTTATAAACAATCACCCCGCCGACCACAATCATCAGGCTGATCACAATCCCCCAGAGTATCGCCATGAACGAATGCACCGTATACATCCAGTGAAACTTTCCGACATGGACCAATTCTTCATTAGCCCCCAGCGATTGCTCAACGTAAAGCATTCAAAATCCTTTTATTTACCTTGTAAAAATCTATCGTGATATACCGAGCCACGCAACTGGGACTTAAATATTTGAACATATTATTTTAATATGTTAAACAGTCACCATGACCAACACCGAAAACAGCGCTATCCCAAACAATCAGACACCCTCCCATTTTGGCGCGGCAGCGACTGCCGTACTCTTGTTTCATGATGTAAAATCAGGTTTTGAGTCCGTATCGAATAAAGTTTCAATCCCGAACCATCCTCCTGATGCCTTTGTGAATTTCTGGACAAAGCGCGTCGGCATCCCGCCGCAGGATTTTTTAGCCCATTACGAAGAAATTCTTGAGGGCCTTAATATACAGATAAAACTCTCAACCACAGGCGCAGACACACTTGAACTCGAACTTACCGCCGGAACAGCCGGTCAGGGCTTTACCGGCGCCACCACAAAGACCTTAAAAGAAAAAAGAAGCTTTGATCTGGCCAACGGCGTTATAAACCCCGGCTTTATAAATAACCCCTTGGGCAAAGCCGCACCCGCGCGTGAGATATTGCGCAAATCCTTTGAATTGGGTCACATCCTTGGCTGTAATACCGTAAATATCGAAGCCACTCGCACAGGGGCCTATCTTTGGACGCAATGCTTTAATATCGATAGGATCAGCCCCAAATACACAGCCCATATGAAAGAGCGCCTTGGCAACATACAAACTTTAATCGCTCATGAAACATATACATTCCTTTATGAAGCCATTGATCGCGGAGATTTGGAAGCGATAGCACAATGTGGTGAAACCACCCCTCACAGGCTTAAGAATCGTGCATATATGCGGCTTTACGAGCAAACCGTGCATCAGACCAACCCGCCTCCGATAACAATCGGCAAATACATCTTGATGGATGACATGGTCAAATGCTGGTTGGGTAGCGCCGATTTGCAAAACCCGAGGGACTGCGCCCGCCTTGAGTCCGTACTGGGAAGATGGCGGCAACCGGAATTAAGAACACGGGCAAAGCTTAACGCCCTTTCTGGACAATCATCTAAACTGACTGACGAGGTCAGGGCCCAGATCTAATCCCCGAATGAAATCCCTAAAGACCGTGCCGTATGGACCAAAAAGCTGTCCTGCTTCACCACACGGCATTCTTTAATCGCATCTTCAATCGGCACCGCCACAGCCTGCCCGCCTTGCCAACCGACCATCTTGCCGAAATCACCGGCCTCGATCAAATCCACCGCCTTTATCCCCAAGGCCTGCGCCAATAAACGGTCATTATGCGTCGGGTTCCCGCCGCGCTGCACATGGCCCAGCACCGTCACCCGCGTTTCAAACCCCGTCGCCTCGGCAATTTTCGGCCCTAGATATTCGCCAATCCCACCATAACGCTTTTCACCGCCGTGATACACCACCTGACGCTTATCCCCGTCCGGCGTTTTGGCCGCTTCCGATACGATCACCAGCGCAAAATTGCGCCCCTCGTCCTTAACGCGCTTGATCTTCCGGGCAATCCCGTCCAGCGTATAAGGAATTTCCGGAATCAAAATCACATCCGCACCGCCGGCAATCCCCGCATTCAGGGCAATATGCCCGGCATCACGCCCCATCACTTCCAAAATCATCGCCCGGTCATGGCTCGCCGCCGTCGGCTGCAAACGGTCCAGAGCCTCAGTCGCAATCCCCACAGCTGTATCAAAGCCCACAGAAGCGTCTGTCAATGCCACGTCATTATCAATCGTCTTCGGCACGCCGATCATCGCCACGCCGCCTTTTTGCGCCAATCGGCTCAAAATATCGAAACTGCCGTCTCCGCCAATCCCGATCAGCGCCTCAATCCCCAGCGCCTTGAGCGCCGCAATCGCTTCTTCACTGCGATCAAGCACCCGCCCGTCATCCATCTCGTATTTAAAAGGATTACGGCTATTCGTCGTCCCCAAAATCGTTCCGCCCCGACGCATGACGAATCCGTCAAAATCCGCAGGGCTCAACGCACGCACCCGGTACGGGTCTTCCAGCAAACCCGCCGTCCCGTTCTCAATCCCGATCACCCGCCAACCGAGCAGGGCGGCCCGAAACACCACCGCACGCATCACGGCGTTCAGCCCCGCGCAATCCCCGCCACTGGTCAGAATCCCTATTGTTTTTGACATGCTTACCCACCTGAAAAGTTTATATCGCATTTTAAGATGACGTTTTTTTGGTTACCAAACAAGGTTTTATATGCTAGAATTGATTTTTTATAGGACCAAACTTGTACGACTTTTCAAATATGGAAGATCAAGAAGAACTGCAGGCAAAGCTGGCCGAATACAAGAGCGAGCACGAAGCGCTCGACCACATGATTGAGCGCGCCTTGACCAGCGACCAGCCCGTCAACCTGTTCCACATGCAACAGTTGAAAAAGAAAAAACTCTGGCTGAAAGACATGATCAAAAAGATCGAAAGCGATCTGATCGACGATATTATTGCTTAGCGTAGGTACAAGATTAAGAGGTACAAGGTACAAGACACCTAAAATCTCTTGCAACTTGCACCTTGCACCTTGTACCCTCACAACATGACACACTCAGACGAAAATCCACAAATCGGCATTATCATGGGCTCCCAAAGCGACTGGGAAACAATGGAAGAAGCCCACACCATCCTTCACGAACTTGATATCCCCCATGAGGTCCGCATTGTCTCAGCCCACCGCACGCCAGATCGGCTCTACAGCTACGCCGAAACCGCCAAGGAACGAGGGCTGAAGGTCATTATCGCTGGCGCAGGCGGCGCGGCCCACCTGCCCGGCATGACCGCCGCCATGACCCCGCTGCCTGTCCTCGGAGTACCGATTGAAAGCAAAGCGTTGAAAGGTATGGACTCTCTACTCTCCATCGCCCAAATGCCCGGCGGCGTGCCCGTGGGGACATTGGCTATTGGCAAATCAGGCGCAAAGAACGCCGGCCTGCTGGCGGCCGCCATTCTGGCCACGACTGATGAAACAATCGCCAAAGCGCTCGATGAATTTCGCGCCAAGCAAACATCTTCGGTTGCCCAAACCCCTTCAGATTGATAAAACCTCAACGCCTTTTATAGCTTTGCTTTTCTTTTCCGCTAGGCATGAAGAACGAAGCGTATAAAATAATACGTAAGCGACGAATAACGACGCGGAAAAGGAAATGAAAGCTATAAAACTTGGAATACTCGGCGGAGGCCAATTAGGACGCATGAGCGCGCTGGCCGCGGCCAATCTCGGCATTAAGGTCGTAATCTTCACGCCCGAACAAAATTCTCCGGCCTCTCAGGTCGCCGCGAAGACCATTATCGCCGATTATACCGACGAGCGCGCCCTGACAGAATTTTCCGAAATTGTTGATGTGATTTCTTATGAGTTTGAAAATATCCCTGCAAAAACAGTGGCATTCCTCCAGAAACTTAAACCCGTTTACCCGGATGAAAAACTCCTGGAGGTCTCTCAAGACCGTCTCAGCGAAAAAAACTTCCTCAACGCGATCAAAATCCCCACAGCGCGCTGGGCCGCCCCCAAATCGCCCAACGAAGCCATCAAAACACTTCAGGACTGGGCCGCTGAAACCTGTATATTCAAAACGACACGTTTCGGATATGACGGAAAGGGTCAAGCGCGATACACAAGCGATTCCAATATCGAAACGCTATGGACCGGGTTTAATGGCGCCCCGCTCATCATGGAAGAAATCATCGATTTCGCTCATGAAATTTCCGTCATCGTTGCCCGCGATGCGACCGGAAAAATCGTCCATTACGATCCCGGCCTCAACGAGCACAAAAATCACATCCTTTCAAAAACCACCGTGCCCGCCCCGCTCGATCAAAACATCCTGAGCGAAGCCGTCCACCTCACCGAAACGCTCGCCGAAAATGTTGGTCTTCGCGGTATTCTGACGCTGGAGCTGTTTGTCACCAGAGACGGACGCCTGCTCGCCAATGAAATCGCCCCGCGCACGCATAATTCCGGCCACTGGAGCATCGATGCCTGCGCCCACTCCCAGTTTGAAAATCATGTCCGCGCGGTGTGCGGCCTGCCTGTTATCGAACCACACCGCCACTCAGATTGCGAAATGCACAATCTCATCGGCGATGACATCAACCGCATTCAAAAGCATCTAAATCAAGAAAACGCTTGCCTTCATACCTATGGCAAGCAAGATATACGCGAGGGCCGCAAAATGGGCCACATAACGATTTTAAAGGATAAATCATGAACGAGGCAGTAAAAAAAATGGCACAAGACACCCGCATCGAAAGCGATTCCATCGGCGAGATCAACGTCCCGGCTGAGGCTTATTACGGCGCGCAAACTCAGCGCTCCCTGCATAACTTCGATATTGGCACTGAAAAAATGCCCGCCCCGCTCATCCGTGCCCTCGGCATTCAGAAAAAAGCCGCCGCCCTGACCAACCTCGACCTCGGCGTTTTGGATAAAGACCTCGGCAAGGCCATCCTGCAAGCTGCCGATGAGGTCATCGACGGTACATTGATCGACCAGTTCCCACTCGCCGTCTGGCAAACCGGTTCCGGCACCCAATCCAACATGAACGCCAACGAAGTCATCGCCGGCCGCGCCAACGAAATCATCTCAGGCACTCGCGGCGGCAAAAGCCCCGTGCACCCCAACGATCACTGCAATATGGGGCAAAGCTCAAACGACACCTTCCCTACCGTCATGCACATCGCCGCTGTAGAGGAAATTCACGCACGCCTACTGCCTGCGCTCGAAAAACTCCATGCAGCATTGGACAAAAAAGCCGCAGCATTTTCTACCATCGTCAAAAACGGTCGCACCCACCTGCAAGACGCTACCCCGCTCACGCTGGGTCAGGAATTTTCCGGCTATGCCAAACAGGTGGAATACGGCATCGCCCGCGTGCGTGACACTCTGCCGCGCCTTTATCAGCTCGCTCAGGGCGGCACCGCTGTCGGCACCGGTATCAACTCCAAGGCTGGTTTTGCCGAAAAATTTGCCGCTCAGGTGGCCGAACTCACTGGCCTGCCATTTGTCACCGCCGAAAACAAATTCGAGGCTCTGGCTGCCCATGATGCGCTCGTAGAGGCCTCCGGCGCACTCAACACACTCGCCGTATCGCTGATGAAAATCGCCAACGACATCCGATTGCTCGGTTCCGGCCCACGCTCCGGCATCGGCGAAATCATCCTGCCCGCCAACGAGCCGGGCTCCTCAATCATGCCCGGCAAAGTCAATCCTACCCAGTGCGAGGCCCTGACCATGGTCTGCGCCCAAATCATGGGCAACCATACAACCGTATCTGTGGCGGGTTCAAACGGCCATTTTGAACTCAACGTCTTCAAACCGGTGATGATCTACAATGTCCTGCAATCCATCCGCTTGTTGGCTGACAGCGCCCGCAGCTTTACTGACAATTGTGTCACGGGCATCGAAGCCAACGAAAAACGCATCAAAGAATTGATGAGCAACTCCCTGATGCTCGTCACAGCTTTAAACCCGCATATCGGCTATGACAACGCAGCAAAAATCGCCAAAAAAGCCTACGCCGACGGTACGACGCTGAAAGAAGCCGCGCTGGAACTGGACCTCCTCACCGCCGAACAATTCGATAAATGGGTTGACCCGCTGACCATGATCAAACCGAGGGATTAAGGCGTGCGTAAGCGCTCAATCAACATTCTAGGCCACCAGACAAGCATCACTCTTGAAGATGAATTTTGGGATGAGCTAAAGTATAACGCACAACAACGCGGCCTGTCGTTAAACAAACTGATCGCCGAGATTGACGAGGCGCGGGAGGAACAAAATCTCTCCAGCGCCATTCGCCTTTATGTCCTAAAAATACTGCAGCAAAATCTTATTGCAAAAGACCTTTAAGCAACCCCTGAAGTGCCTCCTGCGCTTTTTCCTCATCACTCTTTGGTGCGACTTGTGGCTGCTCTTGCACAGGCGCTGGCTGAACACCTTCAATGCCCGATGCCGGTTCCGTTTCAGGCACAGGCGCCGGCTGTTTTTGCTGCGGCAAAATACCGAATTTTTGCAACTTGCTGGTTACATCTTCACCCAATAAATCTGGCAATTCTTCCACCACTTTTTGCTGCAATCTTTGTCGCACAAACGTATCAAACAACCCGCTGCCAAACGTGTTGCCGGGATTATCCAGAGATCCTCGAATAACAACGTCAAACGGCGTCACCTCATTGGAAACATTAGCCAGCGTAATCGTATGCGTTGTATCAATGAACCAGCGTGGCAAACTAACATTTCCCTTTGAAACGATTGTCGCCTCAGGGCCGGTCATCTGCATGCTGGTGATGTTGACCACACCATTGCTAATCGCATAGCGCCCCTCAACCGTATCAAAGGCGGTCTGCCCGCTGGACGTGCTGGAGCGCAAAATCTCCTGCACCCGTGGCAACGGCTTGCTGCTTTCCATCAAAGCCCCCGCCAGCCCGGCCAGATCAAATCCCTTCATCACGACCTTGTTCCCGGATAAATTCGCCGCCCCACTTAAACTGGACACCAGCGCCGCCTGCGAGGCCCCTTGACCGGCCACATCAAAATCCAGCGACACATCGCCTTCCGCCTGAATGCGTCCGGAACCGGCCAAAGCCTTGGCCAGCGCCCCCATATTGATATTCTCGATCTGGCTGGCTATCTTCACGGCCATCGGCGCTGATGGTGAAGACGATGAAACCGTCCCGTTCGCCGCGATCTGTCCGTCATATAGGCCCGATTGCAAATTCGCAATATTCATCACACCGTCCTGAATGGTCAGCTTCAACGCTGGTTTGCTCAAATTCCATGTCTCATAGATGATTGAATTGGCCGCCACGTCCAAATTCGCATTCATCGCATGCAACCAGCCCGTATCCATCGGCGCGGATGACCATTTCCCGCCGCCAGCCGATGAACCCGAAACGCTCTTCTGCTCCGTAGATGACCCGCTTTTGCCGCTTTTCAGCACCAAATCACCAATCCGCAAGGTTCCGGATAAGGACGGCTTGGCCCCCGAACCGTCAATCCGTATATTGCCATTCACACTCGCCCCGGCCAAATCGGCGTTAATAGCGCTCAAAGAGGTCACCTTGCCCTCCATCGCCACATCGGCCTTAAAGCTCATCGGCTTGGCCAGCGAAGCATAATCCGGCGCGCCCGGGGCAAAATTCGCCAACATCTTGGCCATATTCGGATGCTTCACATTTACCGCCAGCCCGCTGATTGCCGGAGATGTAATTGGATTCGCCACCGTCCCGCTCGCGCCAACTTCGCCGCCCATCGCCTGCACGGACAGCTTCACATCCAAAACCGACACATTCCCGCTGGCCTTCACATTCGCCTTGGTCGTTCCGAGATTCTTCGGCCAGGCGGATGTATCCATCTTAAACGCCCCGGCCAGCTTATACGGATCGGGGGTATCAACCGCCGCGCTCAAATCCAGCCCGGCCATATTTTTCAAATCCGCAATCGCCCCGCTGACATTGACACTGGAGCCGACAAACTGATCCGCCCCGGCCTTGGTAATCTTCAATGTATTCGGCCGCAGCGCAGCCTCAACCACAAAGCCTTTAATTTCATGCCCCGCCAGCGTCGCATCATTGACCCGCAAATCAATATCGGCATCATAGGGCAAAGCCAACGTTTTGAGCGGCTGCAAAGGATCACCCGTTTTCGGTTCAGACGAACCGCCCATAATCGAGTCAAAGTCCAGCCGGTCCGCCACCACCTTGGCGCTCAACAAACTGCGTACCGAGTCATTTTGCCCCTTAAACGCACCGGAAACCGAAAAGGCAGCCGAATCCATATTAATCACACCCTTATCGAGTGACACACTCGACGGACGCACTTTACCGGCAAATTCAAACACGCCGCGCTTGGCATCTTTGACCAAAGGCAGGTTAGCGAGCCCCGTAAAGGCCTGCACCGTGACGGGCAAATTCTGCGTCTCTCCTTTCAACTCAAATGCCGCTGCCGGGCCGGAATAAATCACCGCGCCCGTTTTGGCCGATTTAGACTTCTCGGCAAAGCTCAAAGCCCCGGACAGCTGCGCACGGCCCTGCCCCGGCATCTCGCCGATATCCGCCTGCGCCGCAAAACTTTTTTCTGTATTTTGCAGGTTAAATTGCACCTCTTTGAGAACCTGCCCGTTAAAAATCACCCCCGGCGCGCGCAGCGAAAGTTTCACATCGCCCAGCTCGGGAATTTCCAGCGTTTTCGGCAGCATCCCGCCCAAAGACAGCGGATCAAAACCACCCTGGCCCGATGCGCTCTTTTTCTGGCCGCCTATCAATGCATCAAGATCAATGATCTCCTGACCAACAAACGTGCCCTGCACACTGATCGGCTCCATCGCCGCAGCAATCTCGCCGCTCAAACGCTTCCCGGCAATTTCAATGTCCGCATTCTTCAGCGCCGCTTTTTCCGCATTCGCACTCAGCAAGCCGCTGATACTCACCCCGCCTTTAAGCGGCGCATCGCCCTCCTTCATCAAAGCCGCCAGATCGGCAATCTGCACCGCAGCCTCACCCTGCACCTCCGGCGCATCGCCAAAGCTCACAACCCCGGCATAACGCACCGCCACACCGCGCATCTGCCCTTTCAAATTCAAACTGGTCGATTGCAGCGCCTGATCGATTTTCCCCGTCTTGGCCGTAAAGCTCACCGGTGTGCCGTTATAGTCCACCCCGCCTTCGACCTCGAACGGTCCTTGCAAAGAATCAGCCTCAACATCAAGATTGATTTTGCTCAAAACCAACGGCGCCTTCTGCCCCGGCTCACGATACAAAAACGAACCGTCATTGATGCTAACACCATCAAAAGAAAGAGAAAATTTCCGACCCGCCTGCCCCTTATTTGCGCCATCAACAGCCTGCTTGGCGCTCATCATCGCCTCGACCTTCGGCGTCATAAAGTTGAACCGCCCCTCGGCATTCTTGCTCAGCGATATCTGCGGCGTATCCAGATAAACAGTATTCACCCCCACTTTCCCATGAAACAACGGCGACAGCTCCACCCGCACATCCAGCTTCTTAAACGCCGCCAGCGTCTTCTCCCCACTTGCATCAGCAGGATCAGCCACCCGCACATCCTCCAGATACACACGCGGACTCGGGAGCAGCGCTAAAGACACATCTCCGCCAATCTGCACGTTATACCCGGTGATCCCCTCAATCTGCTTAAGCGCTGGCTCTTTATACTGGTTCCAGTCAAAAAAGCTTGGCGCAATGGCGAGGACCGCCAACACAACAACAACGAGAGAAAGGAAAGCGAACAACCACTTCATCGAAGATCTCCTGATTTTTAAGGCTCATGCCCCTTATATAGGAAAAACGCCCGCAATGACAAGAAAGCAGATGTTAAGAATAACGGTCGCTAAAAGCATCCACCGCTTTTAAAAACTCTTCCAGTTTCGGCAAAACCGCTGTTTGAAACGTCCGCTGGCGAGAACGTGGCAACGACGACAAAACATTCTCATAAATAATCTCCGTCGTTTCGACCAGATCCTGAACATTACTCTTCTTGTTCACCAGGGTATTGTTGGCTAAAACCACCCGCTGACTAAGCATCTGCACGATGGCTTTAATCGTCGGGTCAGATTTATTCAGCTTCGCCTGAAACGATTGCCGCGTTATAACAATAAGGTTACAGTCCTCAACAGCCCGCACCGAAGCCGTGCGCCGCTCATCGAAAATCAAGGCCATTTCACCGAAAATCTGCCCCAACTCAAGCTTGGCCAAGCGAATTTCCTGACCTTCATTCTCGGTATAAACCTCAACACTTCCCGACTGGATAAGATAGGCGCAGCTCCCTGGCTCCCCCTCTTCCATAATCAGGGTGCCTTTGGGTACATACCGACGCTCAAGAATAACGTTTGATCCGCGACTCATAGGCTCAACTATACAGCCTAACTCATATATTGGCCACCATTGGCTGACAATGTTGCACCGGTAATAAAGGCGGCCTTGTCAGACGCCAAAAACGATACCAGCGCGGCAATTTCCTTCGGCGTGCCCATGCGCCCAACCGGGATTTGCTTCACAATACTCTCCAGCACTGCCGAATCCATGGATTCCGTCATCTCGGTCTTGATATAGCCCGGACAAATCGCATTCACTGTAATCCCCTTGCGTGCACTCTCCAGCGCCAGCGCCTTGGTAAAACCGAGCATCCCTGCTTTGGCCGCCGAATAATTCGCCTGCCCCAACTGGCCCTTTTGCCCGTTAATAGAGCTGATATTGATAATCCGCCCGGCTCCGCGATCGCGCATCCCGGTAATCACTGCGCGGCACATATTATAACAGGATGTCAGGTTCGTCTCGATCACCACATGCCAGTTCTCTTCCGGCATTTTGTGCAGCATCCCGTCGCGCGTAATCCCGGCATTGTTAACCAGAACGCCAACCGGTCCCAGATCTCTTTCAACCTTGGCCACAGCCTTCTCACACGCAGGCAAATCTGCAACATCGACCTTATAGGTCTTTGCCTCGGTCTTTTCTTTAAACGCCTTCGCCGCAGCATCATTATCGGCATAAAATGCCGCGATCTTATACCCCTCGGCAATCAGACCTTCCGAAATCTCTTTTCCGATCCCGCGCGTCCCGCCGGTCACAATCGCCACTTTATTCATCTTATTTCTTCCCTCTTAAAAACTACTAACCACTAACTACTAACTACTAACCATTAACTTTCTCAACACACATCGCAATCCCCATTCCACCGCCAATGCACAACGTCGCCAGACCTTTTTTTGCATCACGCCGTTTCATCTCATGCAGCAAGGTTGTCAGCACCCGCGCCCCCGAAGCGCCAATCGGATGCCCCAGCGCGATCGCCCCGCCATTCACATTGGTAATCTCCGGATGAAAGCCCGCCTCGCGCATCACACAACACGCCTGGGCTGCAAAGGCTTCATTGGACTCAATCAGTTCCAGATCGCCGACTAACCACCCAGCCTTCTCCAATGCCTTCGCACTCGCCGGAATCGGCCCCGTGCCCATAACTTGCGGATCAACTCCCGCCGTAGCCCAGCTTTTAATCCTGGCCAACGGTGTCAAACCGCGTTTTTGCGCTTCACTTTCACGCATCAATAAAACCACGGCAGCCCCGTCATTAATCCCCGAGGCATTCCCGGCAGTAACAGTCCCGTCCTTTTTAAACGCCGGACGCAAACCGCCAAGTCCTTCTGCCGTAACACCCGCCCGCGGAAATTCGTCCGTGTCAAACACGATCTCTTCTTTGCGCGTTTTAATCGTCACCGGCACAATTTCATCCTTAAATTTACCGGCTGCAATCGCCGCTTCGGTGCGCTGTTGCGACTGTGCGGCAAACGCGTCTTGATCCTCACGGCTGATCGAAAACTTTTCGGCAATATTCTCCGCCGTAATCCCCATATGATAGTCGTTATAAATATCCCACAATCCGTCAACGATCATCGTATCTTTCATTTCGACATTGCCGAACTTCACGCCATCACGCATATGCATACAATGCGGCGAAGCGCTCATATTCTCCTGACCGCCCGCAACAACAACATCCGCATCGCCACACAAGATCGATTGCAGGCCGAGCGCCACGGTTCGCAACCCCGACCCGCAAACCTGATTAATCGTATAGGCCGTTTTTTCCTCAGGAATACCTGCGTATATCGCAGCCTGCCGCGCCGGATTTTGCCCAATCCCGGCAGCCAAGACCTGACCCATAATAACTTCATCGACATCCGCAGGCTCAACCCCTGTTTCGTTCAACACAGCTTCAATCACAACCTGCCCGATTTTCGCTGCAGGCATACCGGATAAACTTCCGCCAAATGCCCCAATAGCCGTCCGCTTGGCCGCAACAATCACAACCCCGTCTTTACTCATTTTTCTCTCCGAAAATATTTAAAAATAAACTTTATACAAAGCCAAGATATGGCGCAGCATCCCCCATGTAAATCCATTTTTTCGACGCAGCGCAAAAATTTTCTTTTCACCAAATAAAATTTATGCTTATTATGAATCCATTCCACTGCAGCAAAATTGAATTTTTAACCAAAGAAGGTGCAACATGGCCAAAGGCAAAAATGGGCAGAACGACCCAACAGTGATTAAGAAATATGCGAACCGCCGACTTTATGATACAGGCCGCAGCAGTTACGTGACACTTGATGATTTGTGCGAAATGGTTAAGGACGGCATAGACTTTGTTGTCTACGACGCAAAAGAGGGCAAGGACATCACCCGCTCCGTCCTCACACAGATCATCGTCGAACAGGAATCCAAAGGTGAAAACCTCCTGCCGACCGGTTTCCTGAAAAACCTGATCGGGTTTTACGGCGACAATATCCAGTCCATTGTTCCGAACTATCTGGAACAAACACTGGAGACCTTCGTCAAAAATCAGGAACAGGTGCGCGAACAAATCAACAAGTCCTTCGAAGGCATAAGCCCGATCCAGAATATGTTCCCGCCAATGCCGGGCACCCCGGACTTCGAAGAGATGAGCCGTAAAAACATGGAAATGTTTGAAAGCACCATGAGAATGTTCATGCCGTTTAACGCCGAATATGGCGACGACAAACAAAAGAACCAAAAATAACACCCCCCGGTTTCGTGCATGCGAAATGAAACGGGCTCAATGGTTCGTCCAGAGAGCCCGTTTTTATAACTTTGAACGGTAATTGATTACGAACCGGTAGTAATAAAGCGCATAACCTTATTTCGCATCCCCATCGCCTCGCCAAGCTCCTCAGCCGGAGCTTCATGCGCAACAACGGTAAAGGTATCTCCCTGATTAAAGAACAGCAAGGACGCACCCGAGCTGACATCGCTGCCGACACAGGCCACCTCATAACTATCAACCCGCATATCGCCGCCGCCCATCGTATTATCAGGCACTACGGCAAATTCACCGGGACAACGGTTCTGCGTACGCTCCAGATAAGACTGCACCAACGCATCAAACTGCTCAGGAGCCTCTAAGTGCTTTTGCTCGGCCGAACCGTAAATACGGCCGCCATTCCACTGATAGGCCACAGCATCGGCGCTCACACCTTGCCCGACCTTCTTAATTTTATCCGGCGTCGAAACCTGCGCCTGCGTAATCAGGTCCTGAATAGACAGCGTACCATAAACCTGTGCCACCGCGCGCTGCCCCACGGACTCCGCAACCTCCGACGCTTCAGAAATCGCATCAGCATCCGCTTCGAACGCCCAGCCCTCCGTCTCTACAGACTGGTCGGCTTCCTCCACCTGCATATCGACAAACGGGTCTGCGCTCTGGCTCAGCATAATATCTTGCGCCCCGACCGCATGTTCATCCTGCCCTTCAAGCATCTCGGCAACCAGCACCGCCTGCCGCATCTTCATTTTTTGCTCTTGAATTTGCGCCTCACTCATGCCGCTGAAATCAGGATAAATCGGCTCCTCGGCAACAGGCGCAGCAGTGGTCTCGCTGACCGGCGCGACATCAACATTTACACCCTGCTCTTCAGCCAAGGCTTTCAACGCCATATATTCACGTGCCAACGCCTGCATCCGCGCCTGATCATTCGGGTCCGTCACATGCATTTCCGCCTCAACCTGTTTTAAGGCCATCGCAACCCTGCCCCCGGCAGTAATTTCTTGCGTTGCCGTTTGCACAGGCTCATCCGCCTCTGCAACCTGCTGAACAGGCGGTACTTCCTCAATGACAGGCTTTTCCATCGGCAAGGGCACAGAAACGCGCGCCTGCTTCACTTCTACTTCATCGCCTTGCTTCGCAACCGGCCCATCCTGAGCGACAGACGGTTCAACGCCCTTCGGCGCTTCAGATTGCGACCGTACCTCTGATACAATCGCCATATCTTGAAGATCCCGCTGAGCATCTTCAAGGTTTTGCTCCGCCTCGCTCAAAGCACCTTTTAATGTGGTATTTTCAGTTTCCAACGTCGCAACCTCGCCCTCAAGCGTCTGAATGCGGCCTTTCTGTTGCGCATTCTCTTCGCGATAATTTTCAGAAACCTCCACCAAGTCCGCAAGCGCTGTCTTCATCTCCCGATGCTGCGCTTCCAAAGCCGCAACACGTTCCACAGACGCCCCATCCACGCCCTGCGGCTGTGTTTCCAATTCAGCGATTTTCAGCTTGGCTTCGTCGAGGTCCCGACGCGCGGTTTCAAGAGCGACAAGCTGCAAATCCTTATCCTTGATTTCCGCAAGCAAACGCGCATTATCACCAAGCGCTTTCCGCAATTCATCATTGACATCACCCGCAGCAATTTGCGTTTGCAAATCTTCATTCACAGACTCCAAACTGGCAACTTCCGCCTCCAATGTCTGAATACGCACGCTCTGCGCTTCTGTCCCGGCAATCTGGGCTTTGAGCGCATCACGCTCACTCTCAAGCGCCGCAATTTTTGCCGCATCGGCATCCTCGGCCGCCACGTCCTGCACAGCATTGTCTTTAAGACTATCCAACTGCTTCAACAACGCCGCATTCTCGTCTTCCAAATTCGCAACCCGCTGAACCAGAACATCACTTTGCCCGCGCTGCGCATCCTGCAGCGCCATCCTTTCTTTTAACGCAGCATTCTCCTCCCGCAAAGCCGCCAGTACCGCTGTGCCTTCACCAATCTCAAGCAATTCTTTCGCCTTGGACGCGTTGTCGGCTTTCAGCCCGTCCACTTCATTTTCCAGCGCAGCAATTCGAACTGCCTGCTCATTACGAACTTTTTCAATTTCCACATCTTTTTCCGCACGCATCTGGCTTTCAAAATCGCCCCGCGCCTGCGTTGCCGTCTCCTGCAACAAGCGGTTCTCATTCTCCGCCTGTGCGATTTGCTGACGCAGTTGCTCCAACAGCTGCGCATCGACACCCTTGTTTTCCATGGTCTGTTTAAGCGCAGCATTTTCTTCGTTCAAGGCCGAAATCTGGCGTTCAAATTCCCCGCGAATATCCTCCCGCGCCGCCAGAATTTTGGCATTCAGCGCCGTATTCTCACGCTCCAGAGCATCAACCTGCTCTTGCAACTCGCGCACCAGCGCTTGCCCGTCGCCTTGCGCGGCAACACTGTCCTGCAAACTCGCATTACGCGCCTGTAGGGATTGCACCTCAGCCTCTAGCGCGGCAATCCGCTCCACATCCTGCGCAACATTTTCCTCGGCCTGCGCGCTCGCCTGCAAACGTGAATTCTCTGCTTTCAGCGCAGCAATTTCATTTTCAAGCGTCGATGTATCAACATCCGCACTGGCCTGCGACGCAAGCGATACGCGAACCTCGGATAACTCTTTTTTCAGGCCGGCATTCGCATCTTCCAGTGTCCGGATCTGCGCCGAAAGCTGAGCCACCGAAGACCCAACCTCCGAGGCCCCCTCATTGCGCGTTTCCATCTGCACTTTCAACGCTTCATTCTGATCTTGCAGCGATGAAATCTGGCGGCGCAGGGTATTGATCTCCTGACGATAAGATTTACCCGGATCGACCTCAGCCTGCTGCATATCCGGTGTCAAGGGCTCTGCCTCGTCACCGGCCGCGGGGATCACCAGGTTCGCCACACAGGCATCCAGCTTGAACTGCCCCTGATCCAGATCCGCCATATTGAAATGATAGGACTGACCGTTCATCTCCACGCGCAACAATCCGGTACGCTCAAGCGCTTTAAAAAATGCCGAATCACGCCCCAAGCGCACGACAAAAGCATTATTCGAAACCGGCTTAATCTCATAGGCCCGCTGTTGCCCGGCCCCGGGATCAAGAATAACCTTCAAAAGCCCCTGCGGACGCAGAACAGGTCTCTGGAAATCCAGCGCAAATGAGGTTTCCGCATCCTCATTACGCGCCACAGTCAAAACCGTATTCTGATTATACTTTCTGGCCAGCGCGCAATACGCGCCACCGCCATTGCCGACTTTTGAAACCGCCCACCCGGTCGATGGCGCCAGAACGGTGCCTCTTTGCGCCATCGCCTCACTGACGAGCGCCGAACTGGCCAACAAAGTGCCTAAAACCGCTGCAGAAGAAACCAAAGTTCGAATACGCATGGGTCTTTTCCCTATATGATGAGGATCGAAAGAAGGACAGGAAATCACGCAGTACACTCCCAAAAGATACGCAAAGGTCGGAGAATCACAGAAAAATCTCCCTCTTCCAGCTTACGGTCCTGACCCGTTGAGTCAAAAATTATTCACATTCCGTGGGCTAGCCCTGTGGATAACCAAAGCCTTAACCGCCCTCAACCACACGAACAACCAAGGTCTTACGCTGGTTTTGCGGATTGACATGCAAAGTCGCCACTGGGCGCACATCACTGCTCTGATACTGGTTCAGCAGCTTTTGCACAGCCTGTTCATAGCTGCCGCGAATCTCAAACGGCTCTAGCACGGCAAACGCATGCTGATTTTCCCAAAGAAACTCAGCATCCTCATCCTGCGACCATTGCTCAAGCGTTTGGCGAATATTCTGTCCTTCCATCGCTCGCCAGTGTAGCCCGGCATTTTGCGACGTTTCAATAACTTCGTCTACCAAAACATCATCCGGCGCAGGCCCCACCGCCTCAGAAACCATCGGCGTATGAACCGGCACGCGCGAACCTTTCCAGACAATAGTTTCAGGAGAGGCTTCAACAGGCTGCTCGCGCTCTTTCTGCACAGCCATCAAAGGCATTTCCGTTTCATGAACCGGTTCAGCCACCCCTTCGACCTGAGCCTGAGCCTGAGCCTGAGCCTGAGCATCAGCATCAGACTCAATCGGTGCAGATGCGCTCACATTCTCTTCGCCAAGAAAAACCTGCGCATCCATCGGCTCGGCCGCTCCGAAATCATCTGGTTTATCGCCGTAAAACGTTTCCGCTGCAATTTCCCGCTGAACAAAACCTTCGTCCTGTACATCCTCGGAAGGCAACTCGACAACCTCTTCAATTTCATCAACCATCATCACCGGCTGCTCTTGCACAACCGGTCTCAGATCATCCTGACTCGGCGGATCGAAATACGCATCACCGGGCTGGGGCACCCGAAAACCGCTCAACGGCATTGAAGGAGGTGAAGCTTCAACGCTTATCGAAGAGGCCGAATCAACCGCCGCCGCACCGCCCTCAGAAACGCTCTCAATATCAGGATAGGGATTAATCTTCATCGGTTCGGCATAAACGGCCCCATTCAAAAGCAACCCTGCCAATATACACGTCCCATACACATAGCTGCGCATAACTCAAAAACCCTTTTAAAAATGACGACGAAGAAAACCCTAATCTCCTCATGCCGGTATGACAAGCTTACGATCATAGAGAAGAAGTTTTTTATGAGGATGCCGCATCACCGCCATCATCGCTGCCATGAAGTCTCTGTGCCAAAGCCGCTTCCAGAAAGGCATCAAGGTCTCCATCCAGCACCGCCGCCGATTGCGATGTTTCCACGCCTGTACGTAAATCCTTGATCATCTGGTACGGATGCAGGACATAAGAGCGAATCTGATGCCCCCAGCCGATATCCGTTTTCTCTCCATGCTCAGCCGCCGCAGCCTCCTCACGCTTTTGCAATTCCGCTTCGTACAGTTTCGCTTTGAGCAAAGCCATCGCGTTGGCCCGGTTCTGATGTTGCGAGCGTTCGCTTTGAACTGCCGCAACAATTCCGGTCGGTAAGTGCGTGATTCTAACAGCAGAATCCGTAGTGTTCACATGCTGGCCGCCAGCACCAGAGCTACGATACGTATCGATACGCAAGTCTTTATCTTCAACTTCAATATCGATGGAATCGTCAATCACCGGCGACACCGCAACAGAGGCAAAGCTCGTATGCCGTCGCGCATTCGAATCAAACGGTGAAATCCGCACCAGCCGGTGCACGCCATTTTCGGTTTTCAGCCAACCATAAGCCTGATCACCTTCAATTTTCAGGGTCGCCGACTTGATCCCGGCCTCTTCCCCGTCACTCATCTCCAAAACCGAAACCTTAAAGCCTCGGGCCTCCGCCCAGCGTGTATACATCCGCAAAATCATATTCGCCCAGTCTTGCGCCTCGGTCCCGCCGGCCCCGGCATTGACCTGCAAATACGCATCATTACCATCGGCCTCACCGGAGAGCAGGCTCTGCAATTGCTGACGCTCGACCGTCCCCTTCATGGCGTCAAGCGCCTGCTCCGCCTCAGCCACAACCGCCTCATCACCCTCTTCTTCTCCAAGAGCGATCAATTCGATATTATCGTTAAGAGCTTGTTCAAGGTCACGAACATTGGAAATCTGCGCATCCAGCCGGTTACGCTCACGCATTACCTTCTGCGCCTTATCGGCGTCATTCCACAGATCAGGATCTTCACTAAGAGCATTGAGTTCATCAAGACGGGAAACGGACGTCTCCCAGTCAAAGATGCCTCCTCAGCAAAGCCAGAGAGGCTTCAATATCCCTGACCATGCTTTCCGTTTCAGCCTTCAATGCCCTAATCCTTTTTTAAAAATCCGTGGCTAAGCGGCAACCGCCTGTGGTTCTTTCGCTGCCAGAGCCTGCAGACTCAAAAATTCCGCAGCGGCGCGAATAAACTCACCGCGCGTCTGCGCATCACAAACGCCACTCAACACATGGCCGCTTTGGACAATCGGCGCCTCAGCACTAGCCAACTCAAAATCGCCTTCACATTCAGCAAAACGCAGCAGTCCCACCGCGTTATTATAAAATACAACCGCCTTGCCTGCTTCAACAAATCCGCGAATAAATCGGCGTGTATGGGCCGTGAGTTGCAGCTTTTCAATATTACGCACCCCACCGGGCACGACCAACATATCATAATCCGCCGCCAGAGCCCGGCTCAAAACCGCATCGGCGGCAAAATTCAATCCCCAGCCCCCCGGCGTGCTTTCATCATCCCAGCTATTCACCAACCCCGCGTCCATGCTGACAATGCGAATCTGCGCCCCTGAATGCAAAATTTCCTTTTGCAACACTGTCAGATCCTTTTCACAAAACCCGTTAGCGACAAGCACGGCAACTTTTTGACCACGCAGGGATTGGCTCATTCGAGAGGCTCCTCATAATTTATAATTAACAGGTTGATTCTTCTTTGAAAAAACGAAAAACCGGACGCTTTTACCACAGATATACTTAGGCCGCGCCAAAATTTGCTCACCTGTTTATCGTCTGACGCACAAGAGTCAAGTTTTATATGAGTCTCACCTTAAATAACCCTACGAAAAATATCCCCTGCGAAAAAAATCCCCTGAAAAACCTGCGTACAGATTGGAAACACGCTTTACATTATGTCCTGAGCGCTTTAAAAGCTTACATATTATTAAAAAGCATGCTTTCAAAATACTGGTTTAAGGAGCACATCAATGAAAACGCTGCGCAATATGATCTTAACCGCTGGCTTGCTGGCGCTGGGCGGAACGACATCCGCCTGTACCGCCTTCACAAGCTTCAGCGAAGTCGAGGCCCTGAACGACGCTCAGGCCGTAGGAAGCCCATTCACACAGGCGCTGGCCGGTGAGTACCGTCAATTCGCCAACAGCGAACTCAAAGACATGTTCGATTATCCCGACGCCCTGCACTTCGCCCGCAAAGGTCTGGCTGCGGCCTCTGGTGAAAATGTCCTGCCGGAACCGGTCGTTGACTGGAACCTCAGTGAAGAACATATCCGCGAACTCAGCGCCGCCCGCGGTCGCCTGATTGTCGCCTATGACCTTGGCGGACGCGAAGTTGCTCCTGAAATCGCCGCCAAAGCCCAAGCCAAATTTGACTGCTGGATCGAAGGTCAGGAAGAAGACTGGAGCGATGCCGAGGGCATGGCCTGTAAGGACGAATTCCTGAAATACGTTAGCCAGCTTGAAGGCATGCTTCAGGCTCCGGAACCGGCCGCAGCTCCGCAGATTACAGACACCGGCGCTTTTGGTGTAGACCCCAATGCCCCGATGGCCGCTGAAAATGCCATGTATCTGGTCTTCTTCAACTGGGATTCATCCGATCTCGGCTCTGGCGCTCTCAATGTTCTGGACGCGGTTGCTGACGAAGTCTCCAAAAACCCGCCCACCACCATCAACGTTGTTGGCCACACCGACACCTCAGGTCCGGACCAATACAACCAGCGTCTGGCCTTTAAACGCGCCAACAATGTTAAAGACGCTCTGGTTCAGCGTGGTGTTGACCCGGCCCTGATCATGGTTGACGCGAAAGGTGAAACCGAATTGCTGGTCGAAACCCCGGATAACATCCGCGAACCGGCCAACCGCCGCGTGAATATCTCTTTCAACTAGAAGAGCGATCGCATAAAGTTAAAACCGAAGCGTGGAAACAGGCTTCGGTTTTTTTATGCGGACAAAGCACACAACACGGTCAACAGAAAAAGGCAAATAACGAGACATGGATTTCCGTCCCGTACTCTACATTCAGGGCATCTTACTTTCCATCCTGTCCATCAGCATGGTCATCCCCATGCTTGCCGACCTCTATTGGAACAATCCCGACTGGAGAGTGTTCTTCCTGTGCATCATCATCACCGCCTTTTTCGGCGGCGCCCTGATCCTCAGCAACGCCGGACTGGAATTCAACATGAATCTGCGCCAAGCCTTCATGATGACTTTCATGAGCTGGGTCGTCACGTCTTTATTTGCATCTCTGCCATTAACCCTGTGCGGACAAAATCTCAGTTTCACCGATGCTTTTTTCGAAGCCGTCTCCGGCATCACCACCACCGGCTCAACCGTCATGACCGGCCTCGACACTGCGCCACCAGGAATCCTGCTCTGGCGCTCAATTCTGCAATGGCTGGGCGGTATCGGGATCGTCTTGATGGCCATGTCCGTCCTGCCCATGCTCAGCGTCGGCGGGATGCAGATCTTCCGCACGGAACTCTCGGAAAGCGAAAAGGCCCTGCCTCGTACTGCTCAACTCGCCAGTTCCATCGGCGCGATCTATGTCGGCCTGACTAGCCTGTGCCTGATCTCATATTTAATCGCTGGAATGGGAAAATTCGATGCCCTCAACCATGCCCTAACCACACTCGCCACCGGCGGCTTTTCAACCTACGACGCGTCCTTGGGGCATTTCCACAGCGATTCCATCGAACTCCTGTGTACATTCTTCATGATTGTCGCCGGCACCCCCTTCGTCCTCTACCTCAAAGCCGTGCGCGGCAACCTAAGGCCCCTGTTTGTAAACTCACAGGTTCGCACATTCCTGCTTATCCTGAGTCTGGCCGTCTTTTCGACAACGGCCTACCTGGTCTTGACTCAAGACATGGACATATACCGCGCCTTTATCGGCGCGGCCTTCAACATGACCTCGCTGATGACCGGCACCGGATTCGCCAGCGAAGCCTACGATCAATGGGGCGGCTTTGTCATTGCCCTGACATTTTTCCTGATGGCCGTTGGAGCCTGCGCCGGCTCGACCTCTTGCGGCATCAAAATCTTCCGCTTTGAAATCTTCATCGCCGTCATCCGCGTCCAGATCCAAAAATTGCTGCACCCTCACGGTGCGTTTGTCGCCCATTATAACGGCAAACCGATCCCCGAAGACGTCCCGCTCTCGGTGATGAGCTTTCTCTTCCTTTATGCCATCTGCTTTATCGCATTGGCCTTAGCCCTCTCTGCCGTTGGTCTCGATTTTCTGACCGCGCTGTCCGGCGCGATGACTTCAATCTCAAATGTCGGCCCCGGCTTGGGCGAAATCATCGGCCCCTCCGGCAATTTCGCCACACTTCCCGACAGTGCCAAATGGATCCTGAGCATCGGCATGCTGCTCGGCCGCCTCGAAATCCTCGCCGCTTTTGTACTGCTTCACCCGGCCTTCTGGCGCCACTAAAGCTTAATGTTTCTGCTCATCACTCTTGGGAAACTGATCGCGCGCAAAGCTGTATTCCTCGCTGCAAAATTCACAGCGCATGGAAAGTCGTCCATCTTCCTCAATATAATCAAGATCATCCACCCCCATCATCGACAGCATCGTATACACCTTATCCTCGCTGCACCGGCACCCTTTACGCACAACCGCCGGATCAAACACCCACACACCTTCCTCATGAAAAAGCCGCACTAACAACATATTCGAATGCAAATCCACATCCAGCAATTCATCCTCGGTACAGCTTTCCAGCAGGATCATCGCCCGGCGCCAGTCATCCTCATGCATATTGCCCTTCGACGGCTCAAGATACCCGTCATTTTCCGGCATATGCTGCAACATTACCCCGCCTGCGCGCCAGCGACCGTCGCGTCGCCCCACCGCCATCTTGATCCCGGTACCGATTTGCTCGGACTGGTTAAAATAATGCTGCACACAATCAACCAGAGAAGCCCCCTGCAACGCAACAATGCCCTGATACGGATCAACCCCTTCGCCCTGTTCAACGGTGAAGGCGATATAGCCCTTGCCCAGATATTGCGCCAGATGGTTACGCGACCCTTCCGTCGCCTTAAGCGCCAACAGCTGCGCCCGCGCATGCTCCAAACGCTCAGGATTAAAATTCGCACAACCGCGGATCTCGCCAGCCGAAGTCACATCCGCCACCAACAGGCTTACCGGGCCATCCCCTCTAATCTGCAGAGAAAACACGCCGTCATACTTCAGCATCGACGACAGCATCAGGGTCAAGGTAATCGTTTCCCCAACCAGATGCGCCACCGGATTGGGATAATCGTGCGCCCCCAAAATCTCATCCAGCACAGGCCCAACCCGCACCGCGCGCCCGCGCAATGACGAAACATCAAGCTGAAACGGCTGAATAACATCATCATCCGCCTGTTCAAAAGCGCTGAAGGTATCAAGCCGCTCTTCTGTGTCGCGATCATCCATCCCTCCATCATACCACGAAAAAATTAACGATACGCAGAACCCACTGGGTAATTTCCACGAAATCTTAGGTTTTAATCTTATACCCCGTGCGCAACATCATATAGATAAACCCGGCCAGCAACATATTAATCCCGGCCAAAACCGCAATACCGATCCAGATATTCCCGTCGGCCTGCCCGATAAACCCGGCCCGAAACCCGTCAATCATATAGAAAAACGGGTTATAATGGGCCATCCCCCGCCACATTTCAGGCAAGGCCTCCACCGAATAAAACGTCCCGGACAAAAAGGTCAGCGGCGTCACTAGGAAATTCGTCACCGCTGCAACATGATCGAACTTTTCCGCCCAGATCCCGGCCGCCATCCCCAAAGACCCCAGCATTATCGTCCCAAGCAGGGCATAAACAACAACCAGCCCCCACGACGCCACCGCCATTTCGACAAACAGGCTCATCACCACCCCCGTTACTGTCCCGACCATAAGCCCGCGCACCACCGCGCCAATGATAAAACCTGCATACATCTCAAACGCCGATAACGGCGGCAACAAAATATCGACGATACTGCCCTGCACTTTGGCAATCACCAAGGAAGATGACGTATTGGCAAAGGCGTTCTGCACCATCGTCATCATGATCAAGCCCGGCGCCAAAAATACCAAAAACGGTACGTCTCCCACTTGCCGCGCCACCCCGCCAAACGCCAGCGCAAACACCGTGTAAAACAACAATGTGGTAATCACCGGTGCCACAATCGTTTGTAAATAGACATTCATAAACCGGTCAATCTCACGTTTAATCAATGTCAGCAACCCGATCACGTTGATCGACCGGATATAAATAGGCTGTAGTGTCTCTGGCATTTTAACCGCTTTTTGGTTAGGATTTTGGACTATGGATTCAACACAAAAACAACATAAGCCGCAGAGCGCAAAGTGCAAGCCTCAAGCGCGCCATAAAAAACAGCCCAAGAAGGTCACCGAAACCTATCTCCACAATGCCGGGCTCTATTATCTTGAACGCTACGCCTCCAGCGCCGCCAATTTCCACGCTGTCATGCTCCGCAAAGTCAAACGCTCCTGCATGGTTCACACCGACCAGAATTATGATCAATGTGCCGCAATGGTTAATAAACTGGTTGAAAAATTCATCAATGTCGGCCTGCTCGACGACCGCACCTACAGCCGGGCTACCGTGATCTCACTTCGTCGGCGCGGCAAATCGACTCGCGCCATCCAAACCGCATTACGCGCCAAAGGCCTCAGCCCCGATCAAATCGAAACCGCCCTCAATGAAATCGATACGGAAAGTCACGAAAATCTGGCAGAAGCCGAAAGACACGCCGCCCTCACCTTCGCCCGAAAAAAACGTCTCGGCCCCTGGCGTGGCGACAAAGAAGCCGATTTTCAAAAAGAGCTGTCCCGCATGGCCAGAGCCGGATTTTCCTACGATACGTCACGAAGCGTTTTGAAAATACAGGAAGAAGACGCCCCTTATATCTAAAGCCTTACTCCGCATTCCCATTCTCGGGATAAACATCAACCGTCTTTGATGCCTTCGTTTTCTTAACCACCCGCTCAGCCGGCAAGATAATCGTCGCGGTCGTCCCAATCCCCTTCTTGGAGAACAACTCAAACGCCCCGCCATGCAGCTTCACCAAGGCATCCACCAGCGTCAGCCCTAAACCGGTCCCCGACCCGCTTCGACTGAGCTCGTTATTCACCTGCCCGAATGGCGACAACGCCTTCTTGATCTCATATTCATCCAGCCCAATCCCCGTATCGGTAATTGATATATGCACGTCTCCCTCACGGCTGACATGCCCGCTCACCGTTATCCGCCCATGATCCGGCGTAAACTTCACCGCATTCGATAACAAATTCAACAAAATCTGCTTAATCGCCAATTCTTCAGCCACAATATCCGGTACATCATCAAGCGCCTTGGTAATATGCAGATGCGCATTGTCAATTTTCGTCTCCAGCAACTCGACCACGCCGTCAAACACATCCCGTACTTTGACCACACTCTCATTCAGTTGCCGGTCCCCGGCCTCGATCTTGGAAATATCCAGAATTTCATTAATCACCTGCAACAACTTACGCCCGCTTTCATGAATATCGCAGGCATATTCATGATAAGAACGCTGTTCAATCCTGCCAAACACCTCATTCTTAATCATTTCGGAAAACCCGATAATCGAATTCAACGGCGTACGCAGCTCATGGCTCATATTGGATAAAAACTCAGATTTGGCCCGGTTCGCCAGATCCGAATGCACCTTCGCCTCCTGAATCGCCAACTCAGACGTTTTACGCTGCGTAATATCTTCAAGGCTGCCCTCAATAAACAAAAGCTGCCCGGCATCGTCACTCACCGCACGTACACTTTCATGCACCCAGATCACCGTCCCATCGCGCTGACGTATCTGCACTTCCTGAGACACCGCATCAGACAGCCCCACCAGCCTCTCATAAAAACCGGCCCGGCCGCCCCCATCAACATAAATTTGCTCATTCGCATTCTTCACTTCGCGCAATAAATGCTCGGAGCTACCATAACCAAGAATCTTGGCCATCGCCGGATTGGCGCTTAAAAACAGACCGTCCGCCGTCATCTGAAAAATCCCGCCGACCGCGTTCTCAACAATCGAGCGGTATTTCTTCTCCGCGTCACTCAAAGCCCGCTCAACCTTGCGGCGCTCCTCAATGTCGGTAAATGTCCCGACAATGAAGCCATGCGAAGACTCTCCTCTTCCTACAGCCTGCATCACCAACTCAACCGCCTTAAACGTCCCGTCGGAAACCCGAACTTGCGTAAAACAGCGCGCCTCTGCCCTGCTGTCATACAAAACAGCCTTAAATCCCTGCATAATTTCATTCCGGTCCTGCGGATAAATAAGCTGCTCCAGACTCCGCCCGGTCGATTGCGACACTTCAAACCCGGTCATTTTCTCCCAGGCCCGGTTCAAAAACACAATCCGTCCGTCACGATCCGCTTTGAAGATAATATCCCCCACGGCATTCACAACCGCCCGGCTGCTTTCCTCAGCCTCCTCAACGGCTTCGGCCAAGCGTTCCCGCTCCTGCGCCTCGGCCTTTAACTCAAAGTTCGTCCGCGCCAGCGCCTCATTCATCTCCGCCAGACGCTCAGCCTGCTTCTGGCCGTAACGAATATAAAACGCTCCTGCGATCACGAGAAAAACCGCCAAAAACCCGACCATATACGGAAAATAACCCAAAAATTTCACCCGCTGGGAAATTTTGAACGTACTGGAGACCTCAAACGTCCACCCACCAAAAGAAAACTCATAAACCTGATGACCATTTTGCGGAACGCCAAGCTCAGGGGTACGCACAAAATCAAATATCAGATGATTGCCATCCACATCCTGTATACGCATGGCCGAAACCATGCGATGCCCCGTAATCCAACCTTCATCATAAAACGAAGCCGCATCGACAACCGCCAGCAAAAACCCTTGCACTCCACTCCCTGCCTGCACAGATCTTGTCATGACAAAAGGTTTCGAGGTAATCTTAGGCGTCTGACGCCGCACCTGCTGCTCAAACCCACCAATACCCCGCACAAGACGAGCCGCCCCGGTCTGCATAACCCCTTGCTTCAACAACGTTTTTAACATCGCCACATCCGGTTTCACCGCCCGTTTGCCGGCAATCTCGTTTTCCAAACTGTTATTGTATAAATTGTAAAAGCTCCACCCTTCTCCACCCCGCTTGGTAAACAAAATTATTTGGCTATAAGGTGAAAAGGTCGCATGTTCCTGCTGAATGTACTGCTCAAGTTTTTCTTGTTGAAACTCTCCAGATAAAGCCATCAAAGCACTTAAGTTGTTCAAAGGCTGCGCCAGGGCATTAAAATCACTCACAACCTCTTCAACGAAATCCTGAGAAGCCTGCATGTGTTCATCCTGCACCACGCCACGAACAAAACTCTGCAAAACGAAGAAAAGACTGACGCTCAGCAACAGCCCAACCAGCATAAAAACCGAAATGACAAAAGAACCGCTCCGCCCCTGCTCAAGGCCAAGACCGACCATCAAACCATTTTCTTTTTCGCTGGATTGCCCCTGCATTCTGAAAATCCGTTAGAGATGAATAGACAATTTCCCCATTACACAGCCCCCTAAAGATGCCTGAAAAGCCTTAAAAAACTCCTAAAATACGAAACGTTCAAAAATTATCTTAAAAAAGCACCGCTAACACATAAAACATACAAACGTCTTTTAAATTTGTGCGCCGCCCAAAAATATTGTAGAACTATCCCAAATCCGAGATGCACAAACATCCGAACCCATAAGGAAACGCATGATGTCAAAACAAAATCCTTTTTCTGAGTTTTTCAGCGCAAATGATTTTTCGAAGCTCTTTCAAAACATGCCATCAGTGCCGTTCGGCCTCGAAGACTTCATGGAAACCCAGCGCAAAAACATGCAGGCTCTAACCGACGCCCAGCAAGTCGCGATCGAAGGCCTGCAAACCATCGCCCAGCGCCAAAGCGCTATCCTGTCGGAAATGGTCGAAGACAACGCCCAGATCACGCAGGAATTTATGAATGAAGGTACGCCGGAGGAAAAAATCGCCAAAAACGCCGATCTTTTCAAAACGGTTTACGAGCGCAACGTCAAAAATATGAATGAAATCAGCGAACTTCTGAATAAATCCAATCAGGAAGCCAGCGACATCATCAACAAACGCGTTAAAGCGACAATGAATGAAGTCAAAGCTTCTCTGGATAAAGCTCAGAAAAAGGCAGCTTAAAAAGCTCTAAACATAAAACAACAACAAAGGCCGTTGAAAGACGGCCTTTTTCGTATAAATTGCCCCCATGAGCACAGAGCCGCAAATCACCTTTGACGACTTCCTGAAAATCGATATCCGCATCGGCACTATCACCGATGTGCAGAACTTCCCCGAAGCCCGCAAACCGGCCTATAAGCTCTTCATCGATTTCGGCCCCGACATCGGCATCAAAAAAAGCTCGGCCCAAATCACCGTCCACTACACTAAGGAAGGACTGATCGGCCGCCAAGTCGCCGCCGTGGTGAACTTTCCGCCACGCCAGATCGGCCCACTCATGTCCGAAGTGCTAACCCTCGGCTTTCCAGATGAAAACGGCGAAGTGGTGCTCTTCCATCCTACGCACAAAATCCCCGATGGCGGACGGTTGTTTTAAACCGGCATCCGCACCACGACCTTCAATCCCCCGTGCTCACTGGCCTCCAGCCAGATCTTTCCGCCATGCCCATGCACAATATCCATGGCAATCGGCAAGCCCAGCCCCACCCCGCCGGTCTCGGCATTACGTGACGTATCCACCCGCGTAAACGGCTTAAACACATCCTCATACTTGTCTTCCGGCACGCCCGGCCCGTTATCTTCAACAACAATCCGCAGCTTTTCGCCATCTTCACGCACACTCACCCAGACATGATCGGCATATTTACCCGCATTGGTCAGCAAGTTACTCATCGCCCGCTCAAACGCCAAAGGACGCACCGCCAAAACCATGCCAGTCGGAATATCAAGCTCAACTGCCACATTCTGCCGTTTCAACTGCGCCGCCAGCTTTTCAAACAACGCCAACAATGCCACCGTTTCAAACTTCTCATCGCCATCGCCGCGCACAAAATCCAGATACCCGTGAATCATCCGCTCCATATCGGCGATATCCTGCTGCATATCGGCCTTATCAGGACCTTCCCCCATCATCTCAACCTGCAGCTTCATCCGCGTCAATGGCGTACGCAAATCATGCGAAACCCCGGCCAGCATCTCTGTACGCTGCGTCACCTGACGTTGAATTCGCCGCCGCATATCCAAAAACGCATGCCCGGCCTGACGCACCTCCTTAGCCCCTTCCGGCTTGAAAAACGGCGTATCGCGCCCCTTTCCGAACCGTTCCGCCGCCACGGCCAGCTTCCGGATCGGTCGCACCTGATTGCGCATAAACATCACCGCAACAATCAACAACAACACAGACGTCCCGATCATCCACAGCAAAAACACATACCCCGAAGAGGAAAACAAGCGCCGCTGCGGCAAAGATACACGTAAAAACCCGGTATCAAGCTGAATAAACACCTCGATCATCTTGTCGTTAAAATTGGTATGAATAACAAAAGGTTCTGAAATCTGTGCCGCCAATTCCGCCCCCAGCTTTTGTGCGACAACCGCTTCCCACACCTGCACAAAAGAAGAATCCTCTTCGGCGGGAATTTGCCCTCCCGGCTCATAAGAAACCGACAGCGTAAGATACTTTTGCGCATACCCAACGATATTTTCCAACTCCTGCGGATCGGCGCCATCCTTAACCGCCTGCGTAATCGCCGACAATTCGCCGGAAACCGCAAAGGCCAGCCGCGTCGTCATTTTGCTCCAGTGCCGGTCAAAAAACACAAACACCGTAATCACCTGAATGAGCAACACCGGTGTGACCAAAATCATCAACGAGCGCCCAAACAACGTCCGCGGCAAAAATTTTTTGATGGAAAATTCACCCGTCATACTCACCCCAATGCCTCACACCGCAAAACATACCCCTTACCGCGCACGGTCTGAAGATAGCGCGGCGCTTTGGTATCCTCTTCGATCTTGCGCCGCAAACGCGTCACCTGCACATCAATCGTGCGTTCACCGGCATCAACGCCGCAGGCGCGTGCCAACTCTTCGCGCGACATCACCTCACCGCCGCGCGCACCTAAAGCCTTAAGTAATTGCGCCTCCGCACTGGTCAAACGCACAATCCGTTCCCCTGCACTTAACTCTTCATGCAGCGGGTCAAAGACCCACGCCCCGATTTTCAGGCTACGCTCGACCTGCAAAGGTCTGACGGTGCGTTTTAGGATCGCATTCAGACGCAATACAAGTTCACGCGGTTCAAATGGCTTAGGCAAATAATCATCTGCACCGGCTTCCAATCCACTAATCCGATCTTCAGTTTCCCCCAAGGCGGTCAACAACAGCACCGGCGTATCATGCCCTGCGCGATATTCTTGCGTAAATTCCAACCCCGTCTTGCCCGGCATCATCACATCCACCACCAGCACATCAACCTCAAAGCTCTTCAACAAGACTTCCGCTTCAAACGCATCGCCGGCCGCAACGACGACAAAACCCTGCTCCTCCAGATACCGGCACAGCAAATCGCGGATGCGCCGGTCGTCGTCAACCACCAACACATGCGGCCGCATTTCATAGGATCCGGTATTTTCCCGGTAATTTTCTTGCGAATTTCCTGCCATAGCCATCTATAGAGTTTACAAATCCTCATATTTTCTCGTAGTTTATAGCCGAATTTAACATGGAGTACACCTGAAATGGCTTTAATTCCCTACGATGACCGTGACGGCTTTATCTGGATGGACGGCAAGATGCTGCCCTGGCGCGAAGCGCGGCTGCATTATCTCACCCATGCCCTGCATTACGGCACACAGGTCTTCGAAGGCGAACGCGCCTATAACGGCCAGATCTTCAAAAGCCGCGAGCACTCCGAGCGTCTGCATAAATCCGCCGAAATCATCTATATGGATATGCCGGTTTCCGTGGATAAACTCGAAGACATAAAACGCGAAGTCCTCAAGGCCAACGGCCTCGAAAACGCCTATATCCGTGCCGCCGCTTGGCGAGGCGCCGAACAGATGGGCATCGACGTCACCGGCACGCTCACCCATGTCGCCGTGGCCGCTTGGGACTGGGGCAGCTATTTCGACCCCGCCATCCGTGAAAAAGGCATTTCCCTGAAGACCTCTGACTGGCGTAAACCCGCCCCGAACACAGCTCCCACCGCGGCCAAGACCGCATCGCTCTATAATTTAAGCTGCATGGTCAAGGTCGAGGTTAAAAAAGCCGGCTATAACGACGCCCTGATGCTCGATTACGAAGGCTTTGTCGCCGAATCCACCGGCGCCAACCTGTTCGCAGTCAAAAATGGCGTTCTGCATACGCCGATCGCTGATCGCTTCCTCAACGGCATCACCCGCCAGACCGTCATGGCCATAGCCCGTAACATGGACATCAAGATTGAGGAACGCCGGATTAAGCCCGAAGAACTTGAAACATTTGAAGAAATCTTCCTCACTGGCACCGCCGCCGAGCTCACCGCCGTCGGCAAAATCGACGATAAAACCTACGAAGTCGGCCCCGTCACCCGCAAGCTGCACGAAGCTTACGAAGACCTGACCCACAGCCACAGCCACAGCCGGCCGGTCAAACAAAGCGCGTAAAACCACTCTACCGTCATCCAGCGACTTGATCGCGGGTTCTCATGCCTCATAGAGATTTTTCTTCGCAATAACAAAGAATTAATCCTTTGTTAACCTTTCCTCTATACCATTTGCATAACGATAAAAATAAGCAAACGGTATTTAGAGGGTATAGATGGCCGACACGGCAAACGAAAACACCGCTCAAACGCAATTCGACAAAGCGAGGATATGGCTCAACACCTTCCGCGAGCAAATAAATGCGCTCGTCCCTGAGGACAAAAAAGCAGACTTTACGCTCAATCCCGTTCCCGAAGGCCCCCTCTCTGACAAAACTCTTGCCGCCCTGATGACGGAAGATTTAAAAGCCCGTGAGGTTCTTAATTTTATTTCCGGAACTGATCCAAATAATCCCCTTATCGCAGGATTTAAGGAAAACGTCGCGCCCCTTACAAACGCCATCCTGCAACAGCAGCAACAACAATATGCCGCAGCGGCTCTTGAAACAGCCAAAAACGAAATAAAGAAACACATCGCCACAGATACCGATAGCGACACAATCACAATTAACGGCACCACCGGCACATTCCAGATCAAATGGGGACATATAAGGGGCGGCGCAATGACCCCGGATATAGAGACAGGTTTTTCCTATGGAACGGCGGATGGAAAAGCGCTGGAGACGCTAGGAAAAGAAGCCGCGCAACAAACACAAAACACCATCAATGAAATAGTGCTGTTTCCCCCCGCACAAGCGGCCATCATAGAGGAAACAGCAAAAATCATCGCCCACCGCCTCAAAAACACGGACAGAAATCCCGGCGATAAAATCAGCCCACGAGACATTCGCGAGGTCAGAAAAGGGTTTTTAAGCGCCGTCGGCCGCGTCGACCCGAATAATCTGATGGATATTATTTCCATCCCCGCCTTTTATCAGGCCATGGAAATGATCGAAAACGACTTCGATCCCGATGATTTCAAAAGCATCATGAAGGGCGCAGATGCAGACATAAAAATGAGCCAGGAAGCGCTTGATACGTTCATCAAAAATAATCTACCTGCAGCACAGGCGCAACAAAAACAGGCCCCACCGCAACAACAAACCACTGTGAAACCTGCCGCACCTCCGGCACAAACTGGCGGCGACAGCGCTCCCACAACCACCAAACCTGCAACAACCGCCCCCGCAGAAAAAGAGGAAGCCGAAGGCGAAGCCGAAACTAAGGATGAAAACCAACCGCTCGTCTTTGAAGACTACATCTCCAAAGCTGTCCGATTTGCGACACTGGAACTTGAAAACACATTTGCCGTTAACAACGGATATAGAATAAAAACACATCAGGAGTCCGATCAATTCCTTGACCCGGTCACGGTTGGTCAAATCAAAGACACCATCATGGACGCGCTGGCTAGATACGGGCAGGAATATTACGAAGGTGATACGCCTAAAACCATTCCCGGCGAAGACGCCAAAACCCGCTACAGCATTGATAAAAACGGTAATATACACAAAATCGTCGACGGTAAAAAACAAGATACCGCCGTAGGCCACATCACCGACGGGCTGGAATTTATAATGGACGACGACACCGGAAAAATCGTCCCCAATATCAACCCGAGCGATGTCACATACAAATTCCTCAAGGACATGCGTCAAAATCTTTTTGCGCAGCGTAACCAGCTTGGCGCATCCCAGATCTCCGAACAAAAAGCGGAAAATAAAAACAAAGAAGAACGCGAAAAGCTTCTCAAAAAGCGAGCCGCCCTTCTTGCAGATTATTTTGGCGATGACGCCGATGCTGAGAAAGAATTTCGCAAGGCTTTCGAAGCCCACACCGGCAAGATTGACGCCTTCAAAAATACCGAAATCGCCAAGAAAATGCGCGCCCAGGCCGCTGACAAAGGCGTCTTTGACACCTTCATCGTCGCGATTTTCGCCAATCGGGATGGCCTGAACCAACTCTCCTCCATGGAAGAAAACTTTCAACAAGATGCCGATAACATCAGCGCCATAGTCCATCTCTTCAGCGCGCTGAAAGGCGACGGAACCTTCCAGGGTAAAATGAGCGAGCTTTTCGACAAAGCCGGCGCCAAGCCCGACACCATCCTCTCGCTCAACGCCTACACCTTCCTCGAAGGCCATAAATCGCGTAAATACATTGCCGTCGAAGAGCTATATGACGACGGCAACGAAGAGCAATATAACGCCGTCAAAATCGCTTTTCTTGACAAAGGCATAACCGAAATCACAAGACATGAACTCGCCGTCTTCGTCCGCCGCCAGGTCGATTTGCGCGCCATCAAAACGCTGGCCCCGGAAATCTACGAAGCCGCAGAAAAAGCTGGCAAGCTCGACACCGTCGAAAAACAAGACGCCTTCATCGAGAAAAACCACATCGTCCTGCGCCAGGTCGGCGATGCGATAAGCAAAGGCCAGTTCAACCCTGACGAACGCGACATCCAAATCACTTTCAAGGCCTTCCACAAACCCAGCCTGCAAGATCCGGAACTGCGCAACCATATTGAGCGCATGCTGAACACCACCGAAAACATCCGCCCCACCACCCATTACATGCTCTGTATTATGGAGGATGACGAGCTCGAAGACATGACCCGCGAACGCGTCGATGCTTTCATCAGAGCCGGCGTCATTGAAGCCTTACCGGAAGGCACAAAATTCAGATCCCTGCCCCGGGTCGATCAGGAAAAAGTCCTCAGAGGTATTCTGGCAGAGCCCCTGTGGAGCGATCCAAACCGCGCCGGTTACGAAGCTTATCAGCGCCTGATGATGAGCTACTACGAAAGCCACCTGCCCGGCTATCTCACCGCGCGGCGCAACGGCAACCTCAACGACACCGGCATGAACACATGGAACGGCCGCTACGGCGGCATGACCCCTGACCAGCAATTGCACATGTACATGATGAACGAATGGTCCACCTTCAAAGACATTTACGGTGAGGAAAAATATAAGAGGTTCTTCAACAAAAGCGGCACCCGCCTCAATTTCAATCTCACCTATGAACAAGCCGTGGTCGGCCTTACCGATGATCAGCGCGAGGCTTTGGACGGCGGCATAGCCGAAGAGAAAAACGCCTCCGTCTATACATACATGGTCCAGCGCCGCGGCAGTGAAAAATACGAAGACCGCAGCTATTACTATGAACTGCGCCGCGACCGTTATGTCCCCAACATGCTGACCCTGCAGCTCAAAGATAAATTCGGCCCGAAAGCAGAAGGTGAAGGGACAGGCAACAATCCGACAACAAACCCCGACGGCAATCCTGATGGTCCCGGACAAAACGGCCCTGTCACAAATCAGGATGGCACAGATCAGGATATTGAAGTCGATCTCAGGCAATCAATCGAAGATCTCCTCAAAGATGACGACCTCCCGCCGGCCGGCGCAGCAGGCGTAGCAAAACTGCCTCTCTTGGCGAGAGGAATATACGGCGCAACAAAACCATTCAACAAAGCCGGACAAATAGCGCAGGTCGTCCCGGCAAGTTCAGCTAAACATGCCGCAGCTGCAATGAAAATACTAAGCATCGCGGATAACGCCGAAGTCGGCTCTAGTAAACACATTGACGCCTTAAAACGAGCAAACGGCCTCATGAAAGAAGTTGGCCTGACCGAAGCACAGATTCGTCTGCAAGGTGCCCTCAACGGCACCCCCCTCATCCCCGAAAACAAACTGGATAAAGCCGGTCGCGCCCTTAAACTATTAGTCGCCGCCGACAATTACCCTCAATACTCTCCCGACATTGAAAAAGCCCATGAACTCGCACAAAAACTCATGGATAAATATGGCCTCAGCGAAACGCAAATCCGTCTCCTCGGCTTGCAAAAAGGCACAGAAATCCTTCCTGAAGGCAAAGAAAAAACTGCAAACAGAGCTCTGCGCGCTTTGGAAATTGCCGACAACGCACAAACTGCGACCAAACGGACGCAAGCCATGGAATCAGCTCAAAGAATGATGAAAGCCCAAGGCTTGACCGAAGCACAGGTCCGCGCCTTCGGCCTTGCGCAGCAAAACCCAAAAGCTATCAAACAGCTTCAGGCAATCCCGCAACAAATCGCCGCGCAAAAAACGGCACAGGAAGCAGCGGAAAAAGCAGCAGAAGCAAAAAAACCTGCACAAACCGAAACGCCTGAACGCTTTAAAGTTGAAAACCCCGACACAAAACCGGGGAACATCACACAAAAAGCGCTGAACGTCACAGATGCTCAACGCGAAGCCTTGGAAAAAATCCATATTCTCGAACAAGTCCGCACGTCTGGAAAATTGAACACTTCGGAAAAACTCCGCCTGCAAAAAATGATCACTGGCCTCAAGGCCGATCACAAAATCACAGACGGCATGATCAAAGATTTCGCGCACCGAAAGCCGGTCGTCAAAGACTTGCCCGGTATCGATGATTTGGCCGATAAAATAAAAGGCCAAAACGCAGTAAATATAACCAACCTTGTGAGCGAATATGCACAAAACGCCAACCTGTATGGCGACAGCGTTTACAAACCCGCGCAACGCATCCCAAAAGAAATAAAACTGACGACAAAACTCGATGAAATCCCGAAAATCAAATCATCATGGTTAAAGCACGCCGCCAAAAGCCTCGTCTCAACATTTACACGCGTCGGAAAAGGCGGCGCTGCAATTTCAAAATCTGTTTTTGGTGAGACTGTGGTGGGATACCTCATCGGCGCTGGCGTAGGCGGCATAATCGCCACAGCGGAAGCAGGACATCTTGAAAGCAAACACGACTTCCTTGTCGCAGCAAACCTGCTCAGCAAAGATCAACAAAAGTCCTTGAAAAACATTTACAAATGGGCCATCGGATACGCAATAGGAGACCCCAGCACTGTCTTTGGTGAAATGGACATCAAAGAAAAAATAGCCGCGCTCGGCCGTCTCAACCCTCTCGTCACTGAAATGGTCAGCCCCGACCAGATCATCGACATATTCAGCAGCGATAAACTCACAAACGCCGAACTTGCCGAGATCAAATCTCAATTCACTGATGAAGCTGAATTGGAAAAAATGTACACCAGCATCGCAAAAGCGCACGGTCTGCCTGAAAAATACATCGTAGAGGTTGGGGGCAAACCTCAAGAAGTCTCCATCGGCGTTATCATGCGCCGCAAGAAGGATGGTACAATGACTGACGCCGCAAAAGAAATATGGTCAAAATATGTAAAGAAAATTCCGGACAGCAACGACAACAGCGATAACCCTGAACACATCACACGATATGTTGTTGACGAAAATTACAAAAGCACGGAACGTAAAGGCCTGCTATACCTCGAAACCCTGAACGAAATGGCCGCCACCGCCGCAAAAATGGTCGAAGAGTATAAAAGAGCACAAGAAATACTCCATGCTCCGCTCAACAACATGCCCCCTCCTGGTGGTGCCTAGACGTTAAACCGGAATAAAATCACGTCTCCATCCTGCACCACATACTCCTTACCCTCTTGGCGCATTTTCCCGGCTTCTTTCGCCGCATGCTCCCCGCCCAGCGCAGCATAATCGGCAAACGCAATCACTTCGGCCTTGATAAACCCTTTCTCAAAATCGCTATGGATTTCCCCGGCCGCCTCCGGGGCCTTCGCCCCCACGCGCACCGTCCACGCCCGCGCCTCCTTCGGCCCGCACGTGAAATAAGTCTGCAGACCGAGCAACTTAAACCCGGCCTTGATAATCTTATCCAGCCCCGACTCTTCCAACCCCAGCGTTTGCAGAAACTCCTTCTTTTCATCAACGCTATCCAATTGTGCAATCTCAGACTCAATCGCCGCACAAATCACCACAGACTGCGCCCCCTGCTCCGCCGCCATTGCCGCAACCTTTACGCTCCATTCATTGCCCGTTGCTGCATCATCTTCCGCAACATTAGATACGTAGAGAATGGGCTTCGCAGATAAAAGTTGCAGCATTTTAAACGCCCGTTTTTCATCCTCAGCCACATCAACCGTACGCGCCGAACGCCCTTCCGCCAACGCATCGCGCACACGCTTGGCCAGCTCCAACTGCGCCTTCGCGTCCTTATCCGCCCCGCGCGCCTTCTTTTGCAAATTCGCAATCTGTTTCTCGACAGACTCCAGATCGGCCAGCATCAATTCCGTCTCGATCACCTCCGCATCGCGGATAGGATCAACACTGCCCTCGACATGGGTAATATCGTCATCCTCAAAACACCGCAGCACATGCAAAATCGCATCCGTCTCACGGATATTACTCAAAAACTGGTTGCCCAGCCCCTCGCCTTTCGAGGCCCCTTTAACCAACCCGGCAATATCCACAAACTCAAGCTGCGCCGGAAGCACCTTCGCCGACCCTGCAATCCCGGCAATCTGCTCCAACCGCGCGTCCGGCACGCCGACTTTACCGACATTCGGCTCAATCGTACAAAACGGGAAATTCGCCGCCTGCGCCGCCGCCGTTGCCGTAAGCGCATTAAACAGCGTCGATTTTCCAACATTCGGCAAACCCACAATTCCGCAATTCACACTCATAGCTTTTCCTTTACTTCACACTTTCCGCCACGCGGGTCATAAAATCATCACTTTTTTCGCGCAGCAAAAGCGCAGCATATTTCGCCAGCGCCATAACCAACCGTTCCAACCACACAACCTCCGCCTTGGCAAAATCGCTCAAAACATAGCCTGAAACCCGGCTTTTATCGCCCGGATGCCCAATCCCCAACCGCACCCGGCCAAAATCCGCAGTCCCCAGATGCGCCTTGATTGATTTCAACCCGTTATGCCCGGCCACACCGCCGCCCATCTTCACCCGGCACTTGCCCGGCTCCAGATCCAGCTCATCATGAAACACAATCACCCGTTCGGGAGGAATTTTATAAAACTTGGCGGCCTTGCCCACCGATTGCCCGGACTCGTTCATATAGGTCTGGGGTTTCAGCAACACAGTCTTTTCCCCGTCAATCCGCCCTTCACTCACATCGCCATGGAATTTCCCGCGAAACGCCGGAAACCCGTATTCCTGTGCAATCTCATCCACAGCCATAAACCCGATATTATGGCGGTTATTCTTATATTTATCACCCGGATTGCCCAAGCCAACCAGAAGCCACATATGCGGATCACTCTTTTTGAAAAACGAAAACATCTCTAACAGATGTACAGAATAAACAAAAAAGAAGGAAGCGTGCACGCACACTTCCCTCCCAAAAATTTAACAATGGGCTTATTCGCCGCCTTCAGTTGGTGCTTCTTCTTTACCACTTTCAGCAGCAGCTTCACCTCCGGCAGCTTCCCCACCTTCAGCCTGAACCTCTTCGACCTTACGCGGCGCGACAATCGTCGCAATCGTAAAGTCACGGTCGTCAATCACAGGCTTCGTACCTTCAGGCAAAATGGCATCGCTGATATGCACAGCATCACCCTGCTCCTTCCCTTCCAGATTCACTTCAATCTGCTCGGGAATATCCGTCGCACCGCAAACCAGCTCGACTGTGTAGCGCACAACGTTCAAAACGCCTTTTTGATCCAGACCCGGAGACTTCTCTTCATTAATGAAGTGCACAGGTACATCCACCGCAATCTTGGTCTTCGCGCTCACGCGCAAGAAATCGATATGCTCGACAATATCGGTAACCGGATTAAGCTGTACATCACGCGCCAGAACCAGATGCTTGTCGCCCTCAACGTCCAGATCGCACAGCGTTGTAAACATGTGCCCGCGGTTATATTCAACATTGGCATCATTAGCCACCAGAGAAATCTTAACCGGTTCTTTTTTATCACCGTAAATCACAGCCGGAACCCGGCCCTCACGACGCAAAGCACGAGCGATCCCCTTACCGGCCCGATCTCTTTTTGCCGCTGTCATTGCATAGTTCTTAGACATAGCATTTTCCTTTTATCTATGGCCCACCTCCAGGGGGGATTGTGGCCTGTTTGAAGTAATGCGGGATATAAACCGATTTGAAAGGATATTTCAAGGAAAAACTAAAACAAGAACAACTCAGTCTAGGCAAACAGCGTTTTGCTGTGGCTAGGCAATCAAGGCGAGGTGCGCGGAATGTACATACGAGTACATGAGCACGCCGAGACCTCAGATTAACGACGTCCACAGCGAAACGATGGCAGCCTTATTTGAACAGCGCCGAAATCGACCGCTCTTCATTAATCCGGCGCATCGCCTCACCAATCAGCGGCGCGACGGAAAGCTGCTCAACGCTGTTGCTGGAACTCACCGACTCGGTCGCCTCAATTGTATTGGTAATCACGATTTTCTCCATCGGAGACGCTTCAATCTTGCTCACCGCCCCGCCAGACAACACCCCGTGCACCACATAGGCATACACGTCTTTGGCGCCGTTTTCCTTGAGCGCCACCGCCGCATTGCACAGCGTTCCACCGGAATCGACAATATCGTCAACCAGAATGCAGATTTTGCCTTTAACCTCCCCGATCACATGCATGACCTCGGACACGCCGGCTTTTTCCCGGCGCTTATCGATAATCGCCAAAGACGCCTCCAACCGCTTGGCCAGCGCACGCGCCCGCACAACCCCGCCGACATCCGGCGAAACGATACAAATTTCCTCACCGTCGAATTCATCGAGAATTTGCGGCACAAACACCAGCCCGGCCACCAGATTATCCACCGGAATATCAAAAACCCTGAATTTGTCCGGCATGCAGCTCCATCGTCAAAACCCGGTCCGCGCCCGCCGCCGTAATCAAATTCGCCACCAGCTTCGCAGAAATCGGTGTCCGGCTGCCTGTCTTGCGATCCTGCCGCGCATAGCCAAAATACGGGATCACCGCCGTAATCCGCCGCGCCGACCCGCGCTTCAGCGCATCAATCGCAATCAAAAGCTCCATCAAATGATCGTTGGCCGGAAAAGAGGTCGATTGAATGAAAAAGCAATCCTCGCCACGGACATTCTCCATGATCTCGACAAACACTTCCATGTCGGAAAAACGCTTGATGCTGGCTTGGGTCAACGGCACGTTCAGATAAGACGAAATGGCCTCAGCCAAAGGACGGTTGGAATTTCCCGCAATCAGTTTCATATCGACCCTAACTTGTTATTTTTATTAAAAAATAAACATGCTGCACTGCATACGCGCGCACTATACGGAAAAACTGACACTGAAATCAAGTACACTTTTGGATAATTCACGCCCCATCCAGACCCGCACGGATCATCACCACCGATATCTGCCGCCCATAATCCTTTTCATGGCGATGCGTGGCCCGACGATAACTGTAAAAATCTTCTTCGTTAAAATACGTATCCAGATCCTTGATATACACTTTACGCAGGCCCGCCCGCGCCAGCTTTGCCGCGCAATAGCCCGGTAAATCAAACAACAAGTGGCCTGCGCGCTGCCCGGCCATAAAAAACACCTCGTTGCCATCATCCTCTTTCAAGAACGGCACGGCAAAGCTCTCAGACACCTCATAGGATTTTTGGCCGATACACGGACCAATAACCGCCCGCAGACTCTCAGGCACCGCGCCGATCTCCAGCATCGTCTCCAGCGTATTACCCAAAACGCCTCTCAGCACGCCCCCCCATCCGGCATGCGCGGCCGCCACAACCGGGCTGCCGTCATCTTTTTCCCCAGCAAACAACACCGGCGCACAATCCGCCGTCAAAACCCCCAGCGCCAGCCCCGGCACATCACTCACCATCGCATCGCCCTGAGGCCGCTCGTCCATTCTCCAGGCCTCGCGCACAATATGACACTGCGCCCCATGCACCTGATGCACGCTTAGAAGATGCTCAGGCGTGCAACCAATCTCTTCACAAACAATCTTACGGTTTTTCTGCACCAGATTTTGCTCATCATCCGAACCCGGCCCGCAATTCAAAGAAGCATAAATATCGCGGCTTTCGCCCCCACGGCGACTGAAAAATCCGTGAAAAACACGGCTCTCACCCGGCCCAACAAAATCACTTTGCTGAAAATAAAGCGGATCAGAATCCCGCAGGAGCAATGGGTTTGTCATGATGATAAAATCCAACGGCCTTGAATAACACCCCCATTTGATCGGAATCGACCAGACGATGCAAACCCTTTTCTATCGCCAAAGCCTGCTTTCCCTCGGCTTTTTGCATGAGCGTCCGCGTACGCAGGCCAATCCCCAGCGCCCGTAAAAAATCACCTTGGCAAACCGGCCCGCAAATCCCGATATCCACGCCCTTTTGCAACGCCTCAAAATCAACATGACTGGTCAGATCCGCATCCCCGATATGCGAGAGCACATCGACATATTCATGGCCCTTAATCGCTTGAAATGTATCCCCCACGCCCGACTTCATATGCCCATAATCGATAAACAGCGCCGCTCCGCCCTGCGCTTTGATGCGCTCGCAAACCTGCTGCACGAAACCTTCACGCACTGGCGCCCGCTCAACAACCTCACCATCTTCAGGAACAAAGCACAACCGGCCATCTGCCCTCAGATCAACTGTACGCTGAACGCCGCCGATATATTGTTCGAATGGCAAAGCATCGAGGAATTCATTCCCAATCACAATCAGCGGCGCATCATCCTGCACACTTTCAAAATCTTCATGCCAAACCACATCATACCCGCCCAGCGCTTCCCGCTGCTTTTCGCGCAAGACCGGGCTCATCTCCACCAGATGCACATGAACCGCTTCATGAAACCCGTCCACACCGCTCGTCGCACGCAACAGATCGGCCATCAACGTCCCGCGCCCCGGCCCGCATTCCACCAGCGCCAACCGCTCCGGTCGCCCCATCTGCATCCAGAGATCCGCCGCCCACACGCCAATCATCTCGCCAAACAGCTGTGAAACTTCAGGCGCGGTGACAAAATCACCCCCATAGTTTTTAGAGCGGCCAAACGGGTCCTGTTTCATGTAATACCCATGCGCGGAATGCCCCAACGCCAGCGCCATATACGCGCCAATGCTCATCGGCCCGTCATCACGAATTTTCTGCTCTATGATCTCTTCAAGCGGACTGGGCATCACCCGAACGCTTTCGCAAAATCGCAAAAACCACCAGCCCAGCGCCGACAATAATCATCGGCGTGCTCAGCACCTGCCCCATCGTCACGGCTCCGCCAAACACAAAACCAATATGTGCATCCGGCTGGCGGTACAGCTCGACAAACGCGCGCGCGCACCCATACCCGGCCAAAAACACGCCAGAAACAATCCCAGGCCGCGCCCGCACCCAATCGATACGGACCAAAACAAACAGGATCAAAAACAAAAGCACCCCTTCCAGCGCCGCTTCATAAAGCTGGCTCGGATGACGCAGATACGGCCCGCCACGCGGAAACACCATCCCCAAAGGCGAATTCGTCACCCGCCCGAACAGCTCGCCATTGATAAAATTGGCGATCCGCCCGAAAAACAGGCCCAAAGGCACACAGGCACACACACAATCGGCCAGTCGTAAATGCGAAAATTTATGAATGGACGGATAAATCAACAATGCAATGATAACGCCCGCCGCCCCGCCATGGAAAGACATTCCGCCCTGCCACAACATAGGGATTTCCTGCCAGTGCGCCGCATAATATTCGAAATTGTAAAACAGCACATAACCCAAACGCCCTCCCAGAATGACGCCCGCAATTGCCCACGGCAAAAAATCGTCGATATCTATCTTATCAGGACGCTGATCCTCATCCAGATCCGCCAGTCGTTTGCAATACAACCAGCCAAGTAAAAACCCCGCTAGATACGCCAGCGCATACCAACGGATATCAAGCGGCCCTAAACTAATCGCCACCGGATCTATATTCGGAAATTCCCACATGAGGTTCTTTATAAATCATCAATCACAAATGAAAACAGATATTTCCACAGAGACTCTGCAAAAAAGAGTCGAAACAATTTGCGACTCCGCACATGTGCGTGATACTGACTCCAGCCTGACCACACAGAGTTAAAACATGATCAAAGCGAAAGATAAAGTTCTCGATGATGTCGCCCGCGTTGCGGGAGGAACCTTCAGTATTTTCAGCGGCTTGCGTCAGTCGGTGCATGAAGACATCAAGGCCCGCGCCGATGAAATGGCTTCGCGCCTCAACCTTGTTCCGCGCGAAGATTTCGAACGCCTCGAAGCGCTCGTACAGGCGCAGGAACAACGCATTCAAGCACTTGAAAAGACCGTAAAAAACAAAAAATAAGGCCGCCACATATGAGCACACAAATTGAAATCCTCGAAGATGACATCCACCCTCTGGACAGCGTCGAAGATGTGCTGAGCGCCAACAACTGGGTCTTCGACCGCATGACCGAAGACGAACTCATCGTCGACATCACCGGTAAAAACGCCGCCTATAAACTGCTCTTCATCTGGCAGGCCGAAATGCACGCCCTGCAATTCTGCATCCAGCTTGACCAGCACATCACCGGCGGCAACCTGAAAACCGCCCGCGAAGCGCTCATCGACCTTAATGAATCCCTATGGATGGGCCATTTTGATCTGCCCGCAAAAAGCGGCCGCCCGGCCTTCCGTCACACCTGCCTGCTACGCGGCACCGGCCCGGGCTACATGGCCGAAATCATTGATGACATGGTCGACATCGCCCTGGCCCAATGCGAACGCCACAGCCCGCTCTTCACCCTGTTGGCCAGCGCCAACGACATTGACCGGCAAACCCTGTCACTGGCCCTGATGGACACGGCCGGGGAATCTTAAAACTCATGAGCGCCCGCCCCCATATAGTGCTGATCGGCTGCGGCAAAATGGGGGCCAGCCTCCTGCGCGGCTGGCTTGATCACAACATCGACGCGGAATTCTCAGTCATTGAACCCCACGACATCGACATTCCCGGCGTCCAACATTTCAAATCCATCAATGACGCAGCGAAGTCCTTGCAAACCGCCAGCACGATCATTCTCGCTGTCAAACCACAAGCCATGTTGAACGTCTGTAACGAACTAGAGCCCCATATCGCTCCCGACACAACAATCTTGTCGATCGCCGCCGGCCAGTCTTTAAACAGCTTCGCCGATTATTTCGGCTCCACCCAACCGGTTATTCGCACCATGCCCAACACCCCGGCCGCCATCGGCAAAGGCATGAGCGTCGCCGTCGCCAATGCCCACGTCACCGATGAAGCCAAAGTACTGGTGACCACTCTCCTCAAAACCGCCGGAAAGCTCGAATGGACAGACGATGAAAGCCTGCTTGATGCTGTCACCGCCCTGTCCGGCAGCGGCCCGGCCTACGTCTTCTACCTCATTGAAATGCTCGAAAAGGCTGGCATCGAAAGCGGCCTTCCCGCAGAAATGGCCGTCGCACTAGCCCGCCAGACCGTCATTGGCGCCGCAGCTCTCGCCGAAACCGACCACGAAACCCCACCGGCAACACTACGCGAAAATGTCACCAGCCCCGGCGGCACCACCGCTGCCGCCCTTAAAATCCTCATGGATGGCCGCGCCCAGAACCTCTTCACCGAAGCCCTGCAAGCCGCCACCGCCCGCAGCCGCGAATTGAATAGTTAAACAACACTAACTTTGAATAACCTCTAAAAATATTCGAAGAGAAACGAGTCGAAAGCCCTGTGTTTCGAGAACCGGAAGCGTAAACGTATCGACTATACGTGCGAACCGGAAGCGCAGAAACGCAGGGCTTGCAGACCGTTTATCAAAGAATATGCTAACGTCCTTTAGTCCCCAGCCCAATATCCTTGGCCAGCTTCGAACGCTGCTCGGCGTAATTCGGCGCCACCATCGGGTAATCGCGCGGCAACCCCCAACGCTCACGATATTCCTCCGGGCTCATCCCATAGGCCGTCTTCAAATGACGCTTGAGCATCTTGAGCTTCTTCCCGTCTTCCAGACAGATCAGGTAATCCGGCATCACCGACTTCTTAATCGGCACTGCGGGCTGTGGACGGTCCGCGCCGCTAAAATGACTATCCGCATTCACATTCGCCAACGTTCTGTAGACCTGTTCAATAATTGCAGGAATATCGCCGGGAGCAACCGCATTATTCGACAAATAAGCTGAAACTATTTCTGTAGCAAACGCCAAGTATTCTTCACGGTTTATTGATGATGTCATTCTATTGCCCTCTTTATTCAAATTAAACGGATTATCAATTTATGACGCGCAGAGACTTTGTCAAGAAAAGACGAGGAACTTTGTCCTGATTAGCTCCCCCGCAATCGTCTCGCCTCTTTTTTCGGCTGACTGACATCCGCATCACGCAAATAGACGGGCTGGGGATCACATTTAAAGATCTGCCCTTCCAACCCGTGATCACACAATGTTCGCGCCACCATTGCTAGGTCAATCAAATCAAAGCCCTCATTAACATCTCGCCTCAACACATTGTTTTCAAACAAAAATCTCTGAGCTCCGTCGCCGATAAACACGCTATCTTCATGCAAAGCTTTAACAAGATCGCTTCCCACCATTGCCCGGGCCTCTGATATCGCCTGTCCTGCCGCATCAAAATCCTGAACATAAAAATCGCTACGCTTCGTTTCTAAAATAACACTGCACGCTTTTCCATGCTCAGCAACATAATTCAACGCCAAAGCCTGCAAAGTTGTGACACCAATAACCGGAATATCAAGACTGAGCCCAAACACCTGCGCCGCAGACATCGCAATCCGCAAACCTGTAAAAGCCCCCGGACCGACCGTGCACAGCACCGCATCCAGCGCCGCATACGAGAGCCCTGCCTCTGCCATAACCTCTTGCGCAAACGGCACCAAATGCTCGGCCTGCCCGCGCACCATCGCCTCACACCGCACAGCCTCTCGCTCACCGGCAACCACCGCGGCGTTACATCCACCCAGCGCCGTATCCAGCGCTAAAATATTTTTAAAACCATTCATTCCCGCGTTTTACAGGATAGAGCACACTTCATCAAACCTTAATCGCGGGGATCGCGGAAAGAGCGCCGCCGCATCGCCATATCCCAGATTACACAGGAAGTTCGGCTGCACAGCGCTATCGGCAAAGAATTCGCTCTTCACACCCGCCGCATCAAAACCCGACATCGGCCCGCAATCAAGCCCACAGCCGCGCGCCGCCAGCATAAAATACGCCCCTTGCAGGCTGCCGTTGCGAAACGCCGTTTGCTGAACCAAATCCGCATTCCCCGCAAACCAGCTCCGCGCATCCGCATGGGGAAACAACTTCGGCAACTGCTCATAAAACTCCAGATCATAGGCCAAAATCGCGCTCACCGGCGCCGCCATCGTCTTCTCGACATTCCCCTCATCCAGAAACGGCTTGAGTCTGGCCTTACCTTCCGCTGACTTCACAAACACAATCCGCGCCGGGCAGCTATTCGCCGCCGTCGGGCCAAATTTCATCAACTCATAAATCTCGGCGAGCAGCGCATCCGGCACCACTTTATCCTGCCAAACATTGTGCGTGCGCGCCTCACGAAACAATAAATCTCGTGCCTGTTCATCAATTCCCTGTGAAAAACTCATCAATCATCCTTTCGGCCATATTTAAAAACCTCGACAAAACATAGTGCATTTCCCGTGCATGAAAAGAATTTATTTTTCAACAAAACTGCATTACATAAGAACCATGCCTGTCTATAACCGCCTCTTCGCCGCCCTTCTCCTGCTTGCCGGATCGCTTATCTACACCAATCCGGCCCCGGCCGCAAATGCGCTCCCCGAAGACCGGTCAAAGGCGGTCATCCTCGCCTACACCCGCATTGGTGAGGATGATAAACCCGATGAAAGCCTAACAGAAGAACAATTCATCGCCCATATCCGTGAAATTAAAACCGGCGGCTACCATGTCCTGCCCTTGCCTGATATCCTTGACCATCTCGAAAATAACCGCCCGTTGCCGCCTTTAACCCTCGCCATAACGCTTGATGGCGCCTACCGTTCGGCCATGCAAAACGCCGTGCCGCACCTGCTCGCAGAAAACCTGCCCTTCACCGTGTTTTACGCCGCCGATCCCCTCGATCAACACGACTCGGACTATGCCAGTTGGCAAGACCTCAAGAGCCTAAAAAAACACAAAAACGTTACACTCGCCACCCTCCCGGCCAGCTACAGCCACGTCGCCCACGCCACGCGCACAGAAATGCTCGCCGCCCTTAATAAAGCCCGCCAGCGCCACCGTGAAGAATTCGCCGCAGAAAGCCCCTACCTCGCCTATCCATTCGGCGAATACGCGCTCGAACTAAAAGATCTGGCCCAGACACAAGGATTCAAGGCCGCCTTCGGCCTGCATTCCGGCGCAGCATACCCCGGCGCCGACCTTTATGCCCTGCCGCGCTTTACCATGACCGAACAATACGGCGATCCTGACCGCCTGCGCATGGTGGCCCGCGCCCTGCCTCTCCCCACCACGGATATCGAACCGGCCGACCCGAATATCAAAGCAAACAGCTTTTACACCGGCTTCACGCTGCCGGGTGCCCTCAGCACTCAAACCGAACAACTCTCTTGCTTCATCTCCGGCCATGGCCGAGCGAGCATTGTACAATTGGGAAATCGCATTGAAATTCGTGAAGATACCGGCCTACTGGACGACGAACGCATCCGCCTCAATTGCACCATGCCCGGCCCCAATAACGAAAACAACGAAGCACAATGGCGTTGGCTCGGATTACTCTATTTTAGAAATCCTGAACGGGACGAACCTCGGATACCTCCGGCACAAAATGCTTCAGCATATTCTCAATCCCAATCTTCAATGTCGCCGTAGAACTGGGACAGCCCGCACACGCCCCGCGCATATACAAATACACCACGCCATCCTCAAACCGTTCAAACTCGATATCCCCGCCATCCATCGCCACCATCGGGCGCACCCGCGTTTCAATCAGCTCACGAATTTGCGCCGAGATCTCGTCATCGTCCTGCCCCACAGAACCACCCTCACCGGCATAATACGCTCCCAGCACCACCGGCTGTCCGGTTGAAAAATGCTCCATCAACGCGCCCAAAACCATCGGTTTAAGCATCGACCAATCCGTATCCTCCGCCTTAGACACAGAGACAAAATCCGCCCCCAAAAACACGCCCTCAACCCCTTGCAGCGCAAACAACCGCTTGGCCAACGGCGCATGCACAGCCTCTCCCACGTCTTTGAACTCGGCCACGCCGCGCTCCAAAACACTTTGACCGGGCAAAAACTTGATCGTCGCCGGATTCGGCGTTGCTTCCGTCTGAATAAACATCCTTAAACCGCCCTACTCTACACTTGTCTCTAGATCTTCCGGCACAATCAACAACGGCACCCGCAATTCGCTGAGCCCCTTGCCGGTAAAATAGGAAATCAACGGATTCGACGACACCGAAGACGCCCCCAAAACCAACGCCCGGATCATCGGATCGGTATTGAGAATTTGTGAAACTCCCCGAAAGGTCTTTCCCTCTTTGATATAAAACCCTGAAATCCGCCCGGACAGATCATATAAACGCTGCGCCGCCTCCCATAGAGCTTTCTCTGCCTCTTGACGCTGATCCTTCCGAATTTGCTTTTCGATAAAGTTCCAGTGCAAAAACCCTTCTTCTTCAATCACATACAAAAGCGCCGCATGCGCCTGATTTTTCTTGGCCAGCTTCGCCACACGCCGCAACGCTGCGTCAAACTCCGGGCTGTCATCAACCACGACCAGATAGACCCCGCCTTTATCTCCCGCAGGAAACAGCGCATCATCCGTCTTTTTAATCTTTTCTTTCGCCATCACATCACCTTAAAACATTTATACCTGCGTTCCTAGTTGCGCCGCACAATCACATTCGACAACCAACCGGCAAAACAGGCAATGAGCACACAGACCAAACCGTAGAAAAAACCGCGCTCATGGGAAAACTCATAAATTTGCGAGCTAAAACCCGTCAAACCGACCCGTAAACTCTGCGTATCCTCAACAACGACCTTCCCCCCGGAAATCAAAAAAGCCCGCACGATATAATCTCCGGCCGGAACATGCGCAGGCAAATGAAAATCGACCCGGAAAAAATCATCGCTCAAAAATTCAATTGTCCCGGCCTTTTTCGGAAAAAGCTCATGGGATTGCTTGTAACGCAACAAGGCATCCTGAAAGGACTTAACCCTCTCGCTATCTTGCTCGTCCCCTTCCGGGGAATGCCTCAAAGCCTCCAACCCGATATGGTGGTCCTTTAACTTCTTATCTCCCATCAGGCTCGACGCATCATCAACACTCATGGCGAAATCATAATAAGAAGGAACATTCTCAAACCTCAAGGAATCACGGTTCAGCCACGCCCCCAGAACCTGGCTTTTCCGGCGTACAACCGTCGAACGCGCCGGACCTTCCAAAATCATCACAATATCGCCAGCCCCGTGCCGATGCCCAATCATAGACAGAGTCGTGCCGGTAAAACCGGTCGTAATCTCAACATAATCATCGGCAATATCAAACTGCAAAGATTTAGCAAGCGCAGGCGGAGAGGCTAGAAAAATCAGCACAAAACCCATGAAAATTAAAAACGGCTTCACGATGCTCATCGAAGGATCTCCGCCGAAAACAGCTCCGAAGGCGCGACGAACAAATCAATGACCATCTTGATACACACCGCCATAATAATAATCGCCAGCGTCACCCGCGCGGTCTGCCCCTTGAAATACCGCGCGAACGAAACCCCGATCTGCGCACCGATCACCCCGCCTAAAATCAGCACAAGCCCCAGCACGATATCCACCGTATGGTTCATCCATGCATGCATAATGGTCGCCGCAGCCGTTGTAAAAACCACCTGAAATAAAGCAGTTCCGGCCACCAGTAACGGCGGAATGCCCAAAATATAAATCATCGCCGGTACAATCAGAAATCCGCCACCAATTCCCAAAACCGAGGCCAAAACCCCGCCGATAAAACCGATACCGCCGGGCACCAGCGCGCTGACATACAATTTCGAGCGTGGGAACCGCATCTTATACGGCAAAGAAAGAATAAACGGCGAGATCTTCGTCTCATTAAACTCTCGTCGCACCCCGTCTTTCTTTTTAGAGACCGACATCACCGTTTCAACCAACATCAACGCACCGATGCCGCCCAACAAAATGATATACATAAAGGAAATCGCAAAATCGATCTGCCCGATATGTCGCAACAACTTAAAGATAAAAATTCCGACCACAGAGCCGATCGCCCCACCGATAACCATCACAAAGCCCATTTTAAGGTCGACATTGCCGCGACGGAAATGCCCGAGACTGCCCGCAACACTGGAAGCCACAAGCTGACACGCCTGCGTCCCCACCGCCACCGGCGGCGCGACACCGAAAAAGATCAGAAAAGGCGTGGTCAGGAATCCCCCGCCAACGCCAAAAATCCCCGACAAGAGACCCACAAAGGCGCTCAACACGAACACGGTCTCCGCAGAGACCGCCATCTCAGCTATCGGCAAATAGACCTGCATATATTAAATAAATCTCATGTTCGGGCGATGCAAAACCACACTGCCCAAAAACCGTCAGATTTTCAAGATTTTTAACCTTCAGCGAAGAAATATCACGAACTTAATAGTACGTGTCGTCGAAAAGATGCGGCCCGCGCACCTTCAACGTCTTATCCTTCAGGAAATCACGATAATATCCGGTAATCGCAAAATTCGTCCCGTCATGGAAATCGACCGATTTAACCACATTCAAAAACGCATTATGCCACTCGTGATAGACGCTCTCTTCGGCCGAACACTCGACCAGATAAACCTTGTTCCGGTAATGCGAAACAAACCCCAAACCGCGCTTGCGCACCTTCGCGCCCTTGGCCGTGGTAAAGGAATAAGACGCCATAGAGGCAAACCCGTCTCCCAGCCCGTTATTATCCGTGCCTTCATGCACCACCACATCATCGTAAAGACCAAAATACCGATCCCAATAATTTTTGCTGTAGGCCACACGCTGAATCGCACCGCTGTTACGATGCGGAAAAATCTTAAACCGCCCGTCATCGCTGACATTCACCTTGCACCCGGCAAAATTATAAAGCCCGTGCGCCGCGGTATTCGGCGCGCTGATCGTCAGCACATCGCCGGCATTCTGATTCGAAACCGCTTTCCACGTATCGTCATAACTCAGCGTCATCTTCGTATCGACATCACGCCACACAGCAACATCCGCCACAGCCGAAGGCATCCCGGCCATCAACGCCAATGCGCAAACACTCGTCACTCGAAACATAGTCTTCATCTGATTTTCCCAAAATGTAAGGGGCGGCGGAAACGCCAAGAACTCCCCTGATTATGCCCTAAACACAACCATTTTGCCAGAGGGAATATGAATAACCGGTTAATGGGCGGACCAAAAGCCCATAATGTCCCGAACTTCAGCTACGGTTCTGTTCGCGATTTCATTCGCTTTTGCGTTGCCTTGGGCCAAAATCGCATCGATCTGCGTCGGATCGCTCATCAACTCACTCATCCGCGCTGTAATTGGCGAGAGCTTCTCAACCGCCAACTCCGCCAAGGCAGGCTTAAACACGCCCCAGCCCTGCCCGGCATATTCCGCCACCACCTCGGCCCTGCTCTTCCCGGCCAGCGCCGCATAAATCGTCACCAGATTGGCCGCCCCTGCGCGCCCTTCCAGCCCCTCTACCGCCTCAGGCATCGGTTCAGGATCCGTCTGCGCCTTCTTGATTTTCTTGGCGATTGTGTCCGCATCGTCGGTCAGATTAATCCGCGATTTTTCACTCTCATCCGACTTACTCATCTTCTTCGTGCCGTCTTGCAAACTCATCACCCGCGTTGCCTCACCCACGATATACGGCTCAGGCGGCAACAAGATATCCCCGCCAAAACGCGTATTAAATGTCGCGGCAATATCGCGCGCCAGCTCCAGATGCTGCTTTTGATCCTCGCCCACCGGCACATGCGTGGTCTTATAAAGCAAAATATCCGCCGCCATCAGCACCGGATAGGCAAACAGCCCGAGGCCCGCACGCTCGGCATTCTTGCCCGCCTTGTCCTTGAACTGCGTCATCCGCTCCAGCTTGCCCATCTGCGTCATCGTGGCCAAGAGCCACATCAGCTCAGAATGCCCCGGCACAGCTGATTGCACGAAAATCGCCGATTTTGACGGATCAATCCCCCCGGCAATAAACGCAGCAGCAATCTCGCGCGTCGCCAATGTCAAAGCCTCCGGCTCCTGCGGCACGGTCACCGCATGCAGATCCGCGACCATATATAAACACTGGCTATCCGGCTCTTCCTGCAAGGCCACCCAGTTTTTCAGCGCCCCGAGATAATTCCCCAAATGCAAATGACTGGTCGGCTGCATACCTGACAAAATGCGTTTCATAAATTAAAATCCTTCTATTTTTTACGCGAAGCTTCGGAGAAGCGGAGCGAATATTCTTTCTCCGAAACTCCGCTCCTCCGCGTTAAGTTTTTGTAAAATATTGTTTTACGTTTTGAAAATCAACAGCGCCGCTTAAAACCGCAGCCAAGCCATAGCTGCCCAACCCGGCAGCAATCAAAACAACCAATCCCCAAATGCCAATCGGCAAAAACTGCGCCAAACAATAAAGAACAAGCGCCATAAAAACCGTACTCCCGACAATCCGCACCACGGCGCGCTTAAACCGCGCATCAAACCGCGCCGCCTCATGATCCTTGAGCGCCCGGATATGCATCACAAACTGCAACCACCCCGTTAAACCAGTGGCCAGCGCAATCCCCGTCACTCCGATAAACCGGATTAAAATCAGGCTCAGCAAGATATTCAGCAACGTCGCTACCACCGAGATTTTCACCGGCCGCGCCGTATCATGACGCGCCCAATGCGCCGTCGAAAACACCTTAATCGCTATATAGGCCGGCAACCCCAGCGCATAGGCCTGCAATACGCTCGTCGTCGCTGCGCTATCCGCACTGTCAAACCGCCCGCGCTCAAACAACACCGTAATCAATTCGCCCGGAATAACCATCAAAGCCGCCGCCGCCGGTAACGCCAAAAGCAAACACATCTCCAGCGCCCGGTTAAACAAATCCCGACTTTCTTCCATATCGCCCTTGGCCAGAGCCTTCGAAAGCATAGGCAACAGAGCCGTGCCCACCGCAATCCCCACCACGCCGAGCGGCAACTGGTTCAGCCGGTCCGCATAATAAAGATAGGAAATCGACCCCGCACTCAGGAAAGACGCGATAATCATATCGGCAAACAGATTAATATGCATCACCCCTGCGCCAATCACCCCGGGGCCCATCAGCTTACACACCCGCTTAATCTTCAAATCAAATACGGGTCTTTTGAACCTCAAATGCACCCCGGCCCGGCGCGCCGCCACAAGCAACCAGACAAGCTGGAGGGCGCCGGACAACAACACCCCAAAGCTGAGCGCATACCCCGCGCTTTCAAAATATCCGCTGAGCAACAACGCCCCGATCAGACACAGATTAAACAGCACCGGCGCAAACGCAAACGGCGCAAACCGGCCCCGCGCATTCAAAACTCCACCGAGCAAAGCTGTCAACGACATCAGCAAAAGATAAGGAAACGTAATCCGTGAAAACTGGACCGCCGCATCAAACCGCACCGCATCGCCAATAAATCCCGGTGCAATCGCAGAGATAACCCACGGCATCCCGCCCAGGCCGACCAATACCACCGCCGACAAGATCGACAACATCACCATAAAGGCATTGCAGGCGAACGCGTCCGCCTGCTCACGCCCGTCTTTTTCGGCCATTTCGGTATAAAGCGGCACAAAGGCGACGCTAAAAGCCCCTTCCGCCGTCACCCGGCGAAAGAAGTTCGGCAGTTTCAAGGCAACAAAAAACGCATCCCCCACCGGACCCGCGCCCAGAATCGCCGCCGTTAAAATATCACGGATAAAGCCGAAAATACGGGAAAGCCCCGTCAACCCCGCCACCGTCGCCATCGCTTTTGCCAGTTTCATAACCCCTTACTTACCATCTGACAATTGTCATTGCGAGGAGCTTTTGCGGCGAAGCAATCCATTTTTAAAATTTTCTGGATTGCTTCGCTCCGCTCGCAATGACAGTATGCCAGAATGCAAAACCCTGAAAGCACCCAGTTCGGCGAACGCCAAGTCACTCCCGAGGAAAAAACCGGCCTTGTCCGCGGTGTCTTTGATTCCGTGGCCGAGAATTACGACATTATGAACGACCTGATGTCCGGCGGCCTGCACCGCCTGTGGAAAGACACATTCGTCCGCCGCATCCGCCCGAAACCCGGTCAGCGCTTTCTCGATGTGGCGGGTGGCACGGGCGATATCGCTTTCCGCATTAAAAAAAAAGCGCCTGAGTCCGACATCACCGTCTTCGACCTCAACCCCAACATGCTCGAGGTTGGCCGCGACCGCGCCATCGACCGCGGCTGGTTGAGCGATTTCGAATGGGTCACCGGCAACGCCGCCAACCTGCCCTTCGAAGATAACAGCTTCGATGTCTATACCATCGCATTCGGCCTGCGCAACGTCACCCTGATCGACGAAGCCCTGCGCGAAGCCGCCCGCGTCCTTAAACCCGGCGGCCGCTTTTTCTGCCTTGAATTCTCCCATGTGCGCGACCCGTTGCTCGCCAAAGCTTACGACCTCTACTCTTATAATGTCATCCCGCGCATCGGCGCAGCAGTCGCCAAAGACAAAGACAGCTATCAATATCTTGTCGAAAGCATCCGCAAATTCCCGACACAGGAAAATCTACAAGCCCGCATGGAATCAGCAGGCTTAAAAAACTGTTCGTTTTCAAACCTTTCCGGCGGAATTGTCGCCATTCATCACGGCGCAAAACTCTAAAACGCTCACAATATTTACCATAAAATCAAAAACTTACAGTTTTTCTATTGACACAGAAGCCTTTAGAGCGCAAAAGTATGCCCACATCTACCATAATATATTGTGAGGACTTAAGGAGAGGACCGCTCATATGAATAACTTTACAAAATCAATCGTGTATTCCGGCGTTGTATTGGCCGCTGGTCTGGTTGCCATTTTCGCAATCTACAACAACATGGGCACAAGCTCTAACAACATGTCATACATTGAGCCTGCCGCCGGTTCAGAAGCCGCTGAAGGCGTGGCCGAAGGCATGTCCGGTATCGCCGGTTCGATCCAGGAAGCCGCAGGCGAAGCCGCCGAAACAGTTTCCGAAATGACCGAAACCGCAATCGACGCTGCCGATGAAATGGCTGAGGACACAATGGAAGCCGCTGAAGACGCAGGCGAAGCTGCCGCTGAAATGACTGAGGACACAATGGAAGCGGCTGAAGAAACCGTTGAAGCTGTTGAAGAAACTGCCGATGACGCCGCCGTAGAGCACGCAACTGAAGCTGTTGAAGATGCCGCAGAAACCGAACCGCACGCCGGTGATGAAGCGATCGAAAAAGCAAAAGAAATGCTTGCCGAATAGGCTTTTCTTCATCTGAAAGTTTAAAGCCCTGCTAGCAATAGCGGGGCTTTTTCTTTATATATGAATACCATGACACAAACACTTGAAAACAAATCGATATTACTGGTGATCTCAGGCGGCATCGCCGCCTACAAATCGCTCGAACTCATCCGCCTGCTGAAAAAAGCCGGATGCACGGTCCGCTGCATCCTCACCAAAGGCGGACAGCAATTCGTCACACCACTCTCCGTCTCGGCCCTGTGCGAACATGAAGTGCTAACCGAAGACACATACAAAATGGATCACATCCATCTCTCACGCGCAGCTGATGCCATTCTCATTGCCCCGGCCAGCGCCGATCTTCTCGCCAAAATGGCGAACGGACTGGCCGATGATCTGGCGACCGCCACACTGCTCGCTTCTGATAAACCCGCACTCATTGCCCCGGCGATGAACCACAAAATGTGGAGCCACCCGGCCACCCAAACCAATATCGAAAAGCTCAAATCCTACGGCCACCAAATCATCGGCCCCGAAGAAGGCGACATGGCCTGCGGCGAACACGGCATCGGCCGCATGAGCGAACCGAGTGAGATATTAAGAGGAATAGAGGAACAGATACATAGAAGTTCCCTTCCTCCCTTCCTTCCTTCTTCTCTTCCTCTACAAGGCCGCACGGCCCTTGTCACCTCCGGCCCAACCTATGAGCCGCTCGATCCCGTGCGCTTCATCGGCAACCGCTCCAGCGGCAAACAAGGCCACGCCATCGCCGCAGCGCTCGCCGCTCACGGCGCATCCGTGACCCTGATCACCGGACCCGTAACCCTGCCCGACCCGGCAGGCGTCACGACCATCCATGTCGAAACCGCCGCAGAAATGCTTACCGCCTGTGAAAAAGCCCTGCCTGTCGATATCGCCGTTTGTGCCGCCGCCGTAGCCGACTGGTCGCCGGCCGAACAACAGGACCACAAAATCAAAAAGCGCAAGCGTGGAAACCCCCCAGACATCGCTTTAAAAGAAAACCCTGACATCTTGAAAATATTATCAAATCATAAAAATCGTCCGGCGCTGGTCGTCGGCTTTGCCGCCGAAACCAAAAACCTCATCGAAAACGCGAACGAAAAACGCACCCGCAAAAACTGCGACTGGATTCTCGCCAACATTGTCGGCCAGACAACTCAAAAAACCTTTGGCGAAGACCGGAATCACGTCTATCTTATAACCGCTTCTACAAACGAGGACTGGCAACCGATGAGCAAACACGCCATCGCGACCCGCCTTACAGAAGAAATTGCAAACTACTTTGAAACAAAAGCAATACAGGACGCAGCAGAATGAGCGAAGTAAGAGTTAAACTCATGCCCTTGGAACATGCCGTGGGCCTGCAACTCCCCACCTACGCCACCGAACAATCGGCGGGCATGGATCTCTCCGCCGCTCTGGAAGAAGCGCTCGAACTCGGCCCCGGCGACCGCGCCCTCATCCCGACTGGTTTGGCCATCGCCCTGCCCGAAGGCTACGAAGCCCAGATCCGCCCGCGCTCCGGCCTCGCCGTCAAACACGGCATCACCGTTCTCAACAGCCCCGGCACCATTGACGCCGACTATCGCGGTGAAATCAAAGTCATCCTCATCAACCACGGCCAGCATGCTTTTACGATCGAGCGCGGCATGCGAATCGCCCAAATGGTTGTTGAAAAATTTGAAACCGTAAACTGGAACGTTGTTAAAAACCTTGATGACACCGACCGCGGCGAAGGCGGCTTCGGCTCAACCGGAACAGACTCCTCTGCGCAATGACCGACCTCAAAAAAACCAAAAAAATGCGCAAACCTAAAACGCTCATCGGCTGGGAAGAATGGTGCGCTTTCCCCGATCTCGGCCTGCCTGCCATCAAGGCCAAGGTCGATACCGGCGCGAAAACCTCGGCCATTCATGCCTATGACATCAAGCCGTTCACCAAAGACGGGCAAAAATTTGTGCGTTTTAAAATCCATCCTCTGCAAAAAAACCAAACGCTGGAAATCGAATGCACGGCCCCCTTGGCAGATCATCGTAATGTCACCAGTTCCAACGGCGAACGTGAAAAACGCTATGTGATTAAAACACCGCTTGTCCTCGGCGATAAAATCATTAAAACCGAACTCACCTTGACTTCGCGTCACAAAATGGCCTTTCGCATGCTGCTCGGCCGCGACGCCATTTGCAAAGCAAAGCTCGCCGTCGATCCGGCCAAATCCTTCCTTCTCGGCAAAATCAAAGACAGCGCCGAGTTATATAAGAACAACCACGAAAGAACGAACCCATGAAAATCGCTATTCTCGCCACCGACCCTGATTTGTATTCCAACAAACGCCTGATCGATGCCGGAACCAAGCGCGGCCACGATGTGCGCTTCATCTCAATCCGCAACTGTTATATGGACATCACCGCCCGCAAACCCGAAATTCACTATCGCGGCGGTGAAATCCTGACCAAATTCGATGCCGTTATCCCCCGTATCCGCCCGGCTTTAACCTTTTACGGCAACGCCGTCCTGCGCCAGTTCGAAATGCAGGGCGCCTATGTCCTCAACGGCCCGGTCTCCATCGGGCGCGCGCAGGATAAACTCCGCACAATGCAGCTTCTCTGCTCAGAACATATCGACATCCCGCGCACCGGTTTTGCCAACTCACCGCTCGATACCAAAGACATGATCAAAACCGTCGGCGGCGCACCCGTCATCATTAAACTTCTCGAAGGCACGCAAGGAAAAGGCGTTGTCCTCGCCGAAACCGCCAAAGCCGCCGAATCCGTGATCAACGCCTTCAAAAGCCTCAAAGCCAACATTCTCGTGCAGGAATACATCAAGGAATCCGCAGGCACCGACCTGCGCTGCTTCGTCATCGGCAACAAGGTTGTCGCCGCCATGGAACGCCGCGCCGCCGACGGCGAATTCCGCGCCAACATCCATCTGGGTGGTTCCGCTCACAAAGCCGAGATTACCGCCGCAGAACGCAAGATCGCCATTGCCGCCACCAAAGTCGTCGGCCTCAAAGTCTGCGGCGTCGACATCATCCGCTCAAACGACGGCCCGAAAGTCCTTGAGGTCAACGCCTCCCCGGGCCTTGAAGGCGTCGAAAAAGCCACCGGCATCGACATCGCCGCCCTCATGTTCGAACATATCGAAACCCATCTGGCCAATAAAAAAGCGAAGAAAAAAAAGAAATAAGAGGGTAAGACATAAGAATATTGCTCAGGCCTCTTTCCTCTTACCCCTTATTTCTTATAGTCTGATGCCATGCAACACGCTGCGTTAAAAAGCGCCCCAAAGTCTGCTGACGAGTATCTCGCCGACGGCCACACCCCCATGATGGCCCAATATCTCGCGCTTAAAAGCTGCCATCAGGACTGCCTGCTCTTTTACCGCATGGGTGACTTTTACGAGCTCTTCTTCGACGACGCGATTGCCGCATCCGAAACCCTCGACATTACACTCACCAAACGCGGTAAAACCGATGGCAGCGACATCCCGATGTGCGGCGTGCCCTATCATTCTTACGAACCCTATCTCGCCAAACTCATCCGCGCGGGCTTTAAGGTCGCCATCTGCGAACAAACCGAAAGCCCCGAAGAAGCAAAGCTGCGCGCCAAAGCTGAAGGCCGCCCGACATCGAAAACCCTCGTCAATCGCGATGTCGTACGCATCGTGACCCATGGCACTCTGACCGAGGATTCCCTGCTCCATCCCCGTGAAAACAACTATCTAAGCGCCATCACCGATGTCGGCGGTCAATATGGCCTGGCCTGGACAGACCTCTCCACCGGGTCATTTACGGTGCAACCGGTTCTCAAAGACCAACTCCAAACAGCCCTCGAACGCGTTTCCCCCCGCGAAATCGTAGCACCTGACACACTTGCACAAACATTAGGCCGCGACCCGCGCCTCAGCCCCCAGCCTCGCAGCCTGTTCGACAGCGAAAATGCCCGCAAGAAACTCGAAACCCTGTTCGGCGTCGATACGCTCGAAGGTTTCGGCGCTTTCTCCCGTGCCGAAATCGCTGCTGCCGGCGCACTTATCGATTACATCCAGCGCACGCAGGTTGGTAAAATCCCCTATCTCGAAAAACCCAAACAACTCACCACCGGCGCAAGCATGGAAATCGACGCGCCCACCCGCCGCAACCTCGAACTCACCCGCACCACAGAAGGCCAGCGCAAAGGCTCGCTTCTGGCCACCATCGACCGCACCATCACACCGCCCGGCGCCCGTCTGCTGCAATCATGCATCTCCGCCCCGCTCACCGATATCGATGAAATTAACGCTCGCCTCAATCGCGTCGAGTATTTCCTGAACGAAGGCCCGCTGCGCACCCTGCTGCGCGATCAACTCAAAGAAATGCCGGATATGGAACGCGCGCTCTCCCGCCTCTCTATTGGCCGCGGCGGCCCGCGCGATCTGGCGATGATCAGAGGCGGCCTAACGCAAATTGAAATCATCCGCGCCTCATTACAAAATCATAACGGTGCAAAACAGGTGCTCGGCGACCTGCTCGCCGCTCTGCAAACCGACCCCTTTACCGCCGAACTACAGGATAAGCTCACCGCCGCCCTCGAACCCGAACCGCCGATGATGGCGCGCGACGGCGGCTTCATCCGTGAAGGCTTTTTCAAAAAACTCGACGATCTCAAAACCCTGAAAAAAGAAAGCAAACGGCTCATCGCCGGCCTGCAAAGCCAATACCAAAAAGACACTGGCATCGATGCCCTCAAAATCAAATTCAACAACGTATTGGGCTATTTCATCGAAGTCCCGGCGCGGCGCGCCGACCCGCTACTCGCCAAAGGCCCCGAAAGCCCCTACATCCACCGCCAGACGATGGCCAATGCCGTGCGCTTCACCACTACCGATCTGGCCGAGCTTGAACGCGACCTTTCATCCGCAGGTGAAAAGGCGCTGGCCATCGAACTCGAAATTTTCGACGAACTGACCGGGCAGTGCGTCGCCGCCTCCGAAGACATCGGCCAACGCGCCCGCGCCGTCGCCACCCTCGATATGTCCAGCGCCCTCGCTCAACTTGCAGAAGATAACAACTACACACGGCCCCATCTTGATGACAGTCTGGAATTTTCAATCGAAGCAGGCCGCCACCCGGTTGTCGAAACCGCCCTGAAAAGGGACCACGAAACCTTTGTCCCCAATGATTGTACTCTTACCCCTGACGATCATCTGCAATTATTGACCGGCCCCAACATGGCGGGTAAATCTACGTACTTACGTCAAAACGCGCTCATCTCCATCATGGCGCAAACCGGGTCATTTGTTCCGGCAAAAAAGGCGCGTATCGGGATCATCGATAGAGTTTTCAGCCGTGTCGGCGCGTCAGATGACCTGGCGCGTGGCCGATCCACCTTCATGGTCGAAATGGTCGAAACCGCCGCCATCCTCAATCAAGCCACCGAAAAATCCCTCGTCATCCTCGATGAAATCGGCCGCGGCACCGCCACCTTCGACGGCCTGTCCATCGCCTGGGCCTGTGTCGAGCATTTGCACGAAGCCAATAAATGCCGTGCCATTTTCGCCACCCACTATCACGAACTTACCGCCCTGACCTCAAAACTCGAACACATATCCTGCCACTCGATGCAAGTCAAGGAATGGCAAGGTGAGATCGTCTTCCTCCACAGCGTCATCTCCGGCGCCGCCGACCGCTCCTACGGCATCCACGTAGCAAAGCTCGCCGGCCTGCCCGCATCCGTCATCACCCGTGCCGGTGAAATCCTGAAAAAACTCCAGACCGGCGAACAATCCGGCAATCTGGCGCGGCTATCCGAAGAACTGCCGCTGTTTTCACTGACCGAAAGCCCGCAGCAAAAACCGCTGACCAACCCCGCTCTCGACGCTCTCAAAGCCGTCAACCCCGACGAGCTTTCCCCGCGCGAAGCTCTCGAACAGCTCTATCGCCTCAAACAACTCAGCGATAAGGAACCGTCCCCGTGACCGGCCTGCCCCCCGTAAAACTCCTCAAAACTTTACGCGAAAATAAAATTTCGGGCAGCGAATTTGCCAACCAATACAGCGAAGCGATGGACAAACACCTCATCGCCACAGCCAAAGAGCTCCTGCCCGCAGAAGACATCGCCCTCATCGCCACCGGCGGCTATGGCCGCGAAGAACTCTGCCCGGCCTCTGACATCGACCTGCTCTTTCTCGTCCCGCCCAACACGCCGAAATCGCTCGAAAAAGCCATCGAAAAAACCCTCTATCGCATCTGGGACAACAAGATCAAAGTCGGCCACGCCGTGCGTACGGCCCATGAATGCGTCTCCGTCATGAACAAGGACCCGCGCGTCATGGCCGCGCTGCTTGACGCGCGCCTTATCTGGGGACAGCGCGCTCTGTTCCTCGCCCTTCAGGACGCGCTGAACCGCGCCCGCACCTCCAAAAACATCAGTAAATTCATCACCTTAAAACTCACCGAACGCGACCAGCGCCACAAACGCTACGAAGACTCCCGCTACGTCCTCGAACCTAATATCAAAGAAGGCAAGGGCGGCCTGCGCGACTATCAGACTTTGCTCTGGATCACCCGCCTCGCCTACAACGCCCGAACCCCCGCCGCCCTGCGCGAGGAAAACATCCTGACCCGGCGCGAATGCACCCGCGTCGAAAAAGCTCTCGACTTCCTGCTCACCGTGCGATGCCACCTCCACGATATTGCCGGACGCGGCGAAGAACGCCTGCATTTCGACATCCAACCCGAACTCGCCAAACGCCTCGGCTATAACGATCGCAACAACGCTCGCGCCGTCGAACGCTTTATGAAGCATTACTTCCTCGTTACACGTGATATCGGCGACCTCACCCGCATCATCTGCGCCGCCATCGAAGAGGATGAAAGCGCCAAAACCCGCCTGTTCCCCGGCAGCGCCCAAAGCTATATGGGCTTTGAAGTCCGCGGCAACCGTCTCAATTTCAGCCCTTCGCAAGACATCGCAGGCCACCCGTCCGAAATCATGCGCTTTTTCCGGGTCGCTCAGGAAACTGGCCACGACATCCACCCCAAAGCCCTGCGCGCCATCAGTAAAAATATTAATGTCATCGATCAGAAATTTGCCGTTACCCCCTTAAACAACAACATTTTCATCGAAATCCTTACCGCAAAAAATAACGCCGGCCTCACTCTGCGCCGCATGAACGAAGCCGGCATCCTCGAGCGCTTCATTCCGGAATTCCGCAAAATCATCGCCCTGATGCAATTCGACCGCTACCACATCTTCACCGTCGATGAGCACACCCTGCGCGCCATTGATACCTTGCGCAAAATCGAAAACGGCGACCTGCGTGATGAAACCTCATTAGCCAGCGCCCTCATCCACACCATCGAAAACCGCCGCGCTTTATATGTCGCCATACTCCTGCATGACATCTGCAAAGGCCGCAACGGCGACCACAGCCACCTCGGTGCCGAACTCGCCCTCTCCCTCTGTCCGCGTCTCGGCCTTACCGATGAAGAAACCCGCCTTGTTTCATGGCTGGTCTTCGAACATCTCTTCATGTCCGAAATCGCCTTTAAACGCGACCTCGAAGATCCTAAAACGCTTGAGGATTTCCTCTTCCGCATTTACGGGCTGGAACGGCTCAAACTCCTGACCATCCTCACCACCGCCGACATCATCGCCGTCGGCCCGGGCCGCTGGACGGGCTGGAAGGCTAAACTGATCGAAGCGCTCTACTACATGGCGGAAAGCGCCATCACCGGCAAAAAAAACTTTGCCTCCTCCTCCACGCTGGCTGCTATCCCGGCTGATCTTGCCCCGAACGAAACCCGCATTGATTTCACTCAGGACGAAGACAAACACGTCACGATCATCAGCGTCTACACGCAAGACCGCGCCGGTCTCTTCGCCCTGATCACCGGGGCGCTGGCTCAGGCCGAAATCAATATCATCGAAGCCCGCATCAACACGCTGGATGACGGTCGCGTCGCCGACATCTTTACCGTGCAGAATTTCAGCGGCAAACCGGTGCTCAAACCCCATCGCCAGAACGCTATCCGCAAGAAAATCTCACAGGCTCTCAAACATGAAACCAGCATTATACCCGTCATGTCTCCACAACGCCCCACCCCATCCAAAAAAGATGCCGCCTTCGATGTACCCACAGGCGTCACCATCAAAAACGAAGCCAGCCACAACTATAGCGTGATTGAAACCTATGGCCGTGACCGCCCCGGCCTCTTGCATGATCTGGCGCGCATTATCCGTGAACATGGCGGCATCGTCAAAAGCGCCAAAGCCAATACATTCGGGCTCAAAGCCTTGGATGTCTTCTATATTCAAAGCGAAACCGGTCACAAAATTCAGAATGAAAAAACCTTGGAAAAACTGCGCGCCGAGCTACAAAAAACACTCGTCCCAAAAGATAAATAAACTTGACGTTTACCCCACATGTAATACTCTTATATAACTTTCGCGTGTGCCTTGTGTTTCTCCAAAACCCAACAATATGAGATAAAAATGACCGGAAAAATTCTCGTTATTGACGATGATCAAACCATACTTGAAATTATCGACGGCGTTCTGGATGCCAACAGCTTCCAGTGTCTGAAAGCCATTGATGGTGAGAAAGGAATAGCTGCAGCGAAAACTGAAAAGCCGCAGGCCATTCTTCTGGACAGAAAAATGCCGGGGTTAAACGGCAACGATGTTCTCAAGCAATTAAAAAACGATCCGGAAACAAAGGACATCCCCATCGTCATGCTCACTGGCGAAAACAACATCTCCGACGTTGCAAAATTCCTCGAACTCGGCGCTCAGGACTATATCGTGAAACCCTTTAACAATGAAAATCTGATAACCCGGCTGAAAAACGTCCTGAATTAGGGGACAGAACCCGGCGCCCTCCTAAATCTGCTGCTTCAACAGCGCGATAGAGTCCGCATAAACGGCATCGATCCCCTCTTGCTTGACCGCCAAGACCTCGAGCGTCTCGGTTCCGGCCAAAACGTCATTTGCGCCAGCCTCTAACGCACGGCAAATCTCAGACAACTTAACCAATCCCAAATTGGCGCTGGAAGATTTCAAAGGATGCGCCGCATCCGCAACCGTCTGTGCATCTCCAGCCTTAACGCCACGTTGAATGGCTTCAATATACTTATCGGAGTTATTGATAAAAACCTCGACGACCCCGGCAAACTTATCCTGAATAAACCCCTTCAACTGTTCCACAACAGCCACATCAATCAAATCGCTCAAAACAATCCCCCACACAAATGAGCCACACGCACCTAAAAGCAAAGCCATCTTGCTTTCGTCAACACAACTCATTATACCGACAGCATAAAACAGGTCCACAAAAACAAAATGTGAGAAACTCAGTGCCAGACGAAGAAAATATCACCCCGATCACCACAGATTCCATCGTTATCGGCGCGGGCCCGTGCGGCCTGTTCTGCGCCTTTGAACTTGGCCTGCTCGATATGAAATGCCACTTCGTCGATATCCTCGACCGCCCCGGTGGCCAATGCGCCGAGCTTTACCCCGAAAAACCGATTTACGACATCCCCGGCTACCCGGAAATCACCGGTCAGGAACTCACTGACAAACTGATGGAGCAGATCGAACCCTTCCATCCGACATTCCACCTCAACCAAATGGCTGAAAAGCTGGAAAAACAAGACAACGGCAACTGGCAACTCACCACCGACACCGGCACAAAGCTCGAAGCGCCCGTCGTCGTCATCGCTGCCGGCGGCGGCAGCTTCGTCCCCAAAAAGCCCCCCATCCCCGGCATTGAAGACTACGAGGGTACATCCGTATTCTACGCCGTACGCAAAATGGAACAGTTCAAAGACAAAAAACTCGTCATTGTCGGCGGCGGCGATTCGGCGCTCGATTGGACTCTCAATCTTCAACCACTTGCCAAAGAACTCACCCTCATCCACCGCCGCCCGGAATTCCGCGCTCATACCGACAGCGTCAACAAAATGCGAGCGCTGGCCGATGACGGTAAAATAAATTTTCAACTCGGCCAGATCAAGGAACTGATCGGCGAAAACGGTCAGCTCCGCGCAGTTATCGTCGAAGACGGAGAGAAAAACCGCACCGAAATCGAATGCGACTGTCTGCTGCCCTTCTTCGGCCTGACCATGAAACTCGGCCCCATCGCGGGTTTCGGCCTGAATTTGCACGAAAACCTCATCCCCGTGGATACGGAAAAATTCGAAACCTCAACCCCCGGCATCTTCGCCGTCGGCGACATCAACCATTACCCCGGCAAGCTCAAACTCATCCTCTCTGGCTTCCACGAAGCCGCCCTGATGAGCCGCCAGGCCTTTCGCTATATCTACCCGGACGCCAAACTAAAATTCGAATACACAACCTCCAGCTCAAGCCTTCAGGAAAAACTGGATATCGAAACGGCAAGAGATAAAAAACGGGCTTAGGCCTATTCGTTTCCAATTATTCAGCCGTCGCCTCCACGAAAAACGCATCATGCGGACCGCTGGGAAGCTGATCGGCGTGATACTTTCTAAGATCCAAACGAAACGGAAACCCGCCATACAGAACCTTTGTTAACCCTGAAGGCTCCTCTTCAAGAACTTGAATAAGGTTCGGTTCTGTTTGTGCGCGTTTTAGAAAATCTTTTCTCTTATTGTTATGGAATTCAACATAAGGTGGCCACCATATATCACGCAAATGCGTTTGGATCTCTTCTCTCAAAACCTGGATATTGACATCCCGAATATCCTTAATGCCTGCGGCCATATCTCGCAGGTTTTTAAACGCAAAAAAAGTGCATGAAGAAAGATCAGATTGCTCCTGAGCACAACGATCCTGAACTTGATACTCCGGAAGCGTTTTTCGAAGAGAAGACAAAACCACATCAGGTACAGGGTCCCCATTCGAATTTCTAAACTCTATAGCACTTTTATCAAAATCAATGCATAAAGCCGCTGCATGACGACACCCCCGACGCCTTTGAGATTTCATACTTAATTTCACAAGAAGTTTTGGACAATCACCCTTTCTTTCTGCCAGTAACTTTCTCTCAAAGTCTTGCAAAACCTCCGCATCACGAGAAAACTCCCGCCCATGATGATCAAGGCATGTCGTATCAAGGTCAACCTTATAGAATATATATCGCTTGTCAGGATGCGTAGCCAAAACAAAGACATCCATAAGATATGAAAACTGCTCTGAATTCAGCATAAACTCTGGATTGGGAATCTGCTTTTTCATATAGCAGAACCTACCAAAGACCCTAACTATATGTCAACATAGACATCCAAGTCGTCACACCCCCAAGGACAATACAGCAACAAAGATAACCGCTTAATCCTCAAGATCCTCAAAAAGAGCCGTCGAAATATACCGCTCGGCAATCGAGGCCAGAATCACCACAATCTGCTTGCCTTTATTTTCCGGCATTTGTGCAACTTTCTTGGCTGCAGCCATCGCTGCACCGGATGAAATACCGCAAGGAATTCCCTCCAATCGAGCCACCTCGCGCGCCATCGTAATCGCTTCTTCACTGCTCACCTGAATAACCCCGTCGATCAGCGTCGTATCCAGATTTTCAGGCACAAAACCCGCGCCGATCCCCTGAATCTTATGCGGCCCCGGATCTCCGCCTGAAATCACCGGGCTTTCTGCCGGCTCAACCGCATACGCTTTAAACTCGGCCTTTTTCGCCCTCAACACCCGGCTGATCCCGCTGATTGTCCCGCCGGTCCCGACACCGGCGACCAGAATATCCGCCCCGCCATCCGTATCGTTCCAGATTTCAACAGCCGTCGTTTCGCTATGAATTTGCGGATTGGCCGGATTATCAAACTGGCTCGGCATAAAAGCGTTTTCATGTTCGGCCAAAATATGCTTGGCCTGCTCAATCGCCCCCTTCATCCCCTTTTCGGTCGGCGTCAGCACCAATTCAGCCCCCAGATAACGCAACATCTTGCGCCGTTCCAAAGACATACTCTCCGGCATCGTCAAAATCAGGCGATACCCCTTGGCCGCCGCGACAAACGCCAGAGAAACCCCCGTATTCCCCGAGGTCGGCTCGATCAGAACGCTTTTGCCCGGCGTAATTTTTCCGGCGCGCTCGGCCGCTTCAATCATCGCAAAACCGATCCGATCCTTCACCGAAGAGACCGGATTAAAAAACTCCAGCTTGCACAGAATATCGGCCTCAAGACCGTATTTGGCCTTAAACTTCGGCACCCGCACCAACGGCGTCGCCCCGATCGTATCGAGGAAATGATCATAAATCTTCCCCCGGCTCTCCGGGTTTTCTTTTAAAACTTCGCTCATCGTCATAATCCTTTCTCAGTTTAACTCTCATATAAACAAAGAGAAATGGTGCGAAAATAACGGTTTTCGAGAACCGGAACGGAATGTACATATCGGTACCTGAGTACCGGAAGCGCAGAAAACCGTTATTTACAGCCCATTTATCGCAGTTTAATCCCCCTCACCCGGCTCCGCGCTAAAATGCGCAGGATACTTATCCTTCACATCTTTCATCTTTTCCGCATCGGCCATTGGCGAACGGGTCTGCGTAATATTCGGCCATTTCTCCGAATACTCCTTGTTCAACTCCAGCCACTTATCCGCCTTGCTGTCTGAATCCGGCAAAATCGCATCAATCGGACATTCCGGCTCACACACCCCGCAATCGATACACTCATCCGGGCTGATCACCAGCATATTCTCACCCTCGTAAAAACAATCGACCGGGCAAACTTCAACACAATCGGTATATTTGCATTTAATGCACACATCAGTGACCACAAAGGTCATGGCTTGTTCTCCTTATCTTCAATGCGCTTGATTATCCATAGAACCGCATCCCCAGACATTAAGCCTGAGCGCCCCTGAACGCAAGAGTTTGATCGGTAAATTTTTTGTGAGAAACTGCATACGCCACATAGACGTTCCCCTGTTCGCTCTATAATCTAAACCCATGCGCGCGCCATTTCTTTTAACACTTTTCTGCCTGCTCCCGGCCCTGCTCGGCGCTTGTTCGCACGACGAACAAACCGCCGAACCGCTCACCCCCATAGACGACCGAATCCTCGACCCGGATGATCAAACCATGGCCAGAGCCGTCCACGAATTTTTACAAAGCGTCGGCGCCCCGGTAGCCTCGACCTACAACTACGCTCGCTTCGACCTCAATGGCGATAATCGCCGCGAAGCGATCGTTTTATTCAAAACCCCTTACGGCTACTGGTGCGACCAACATGGCTGCACCATGCTGGTCCTGCGCGCTCATAACGACCACTTCTCACTGGTCAACGCCATCCAGCCCGTGCGCGAACCGGTCTACATCGCGCCGGTCAAAACCAAAGGCTGGAACAATCTGGTCTTGCGCGTTTCAGGCCGCTGGGACGCAGCCAAAGACGTCGCCATGCTCTACAATGGCCGCCAATACCCGGAAAACCCGGCCCGCCAGCCCGCCTTCTTCAAAGACAATGATGATGATTACATTCGGATTCTCTACGAATAAACCGCACGTTACTTCTTAAACCGCCGCTTCATAAACGCATCGCGATAAGAATACACTGAATCCTTAAAACTTTTCTTCTTCGTCGCATGCGCAAAAACCGGCGCCGCCTCTTCATCCTCAAGCTCCAGCTTGACGCTACCAACCAGATCGTCGAGATCGGTCGATTGCAAATGCAATTCCTTAAGCTTCAGCATTACCGCCTGTTCTTCCTTGCCGTACTCCCCATCAATATGCACAAGATCCCGCGCAAACTGAAAAAACTGCGCCTGATCATGTACATCGGTAACCTTGGCAAACATCTCTTCGATATCCTGCGGGGTTTTTACATCGTCGTTCAAAATCGCCTGTTGCTCAACCGAAAATGGAATATCATCCAGCGCTTCAGCCATAAACCGCAGCTCTTCATTCGTCACCACATCATCCGCATGCGCCACCGCAAACAAGGTTCGCCACATATAAAACTGACTCTCTGTTACACCATCCAACATTCTACTCCTCCAACACTCCCAACAAACGTTTCAAACTCACCAGTTCTCTGGCTCTTTCTTCAAGCAACCGCTCTTCTTTCAACCGGGTCAAATCAAACGCTCCACGGCTTTGCCGAACCATCTCGCGCAAAGCCTCCGGATTAACGCGCCCCATCTGAATTCCTTTGAGCCTGTCGAAAATTTCCTCTTCCTGCTGATCAAAATCACCGTCACACCAGACCATTAACCGCGCAAATCCAAAAAACTCACTTTGATCGGCTGGGTCGGCAATCTGTTCAAACATCTCTTCGATATCCTGCGCCTCAAGCAGATCCTGACGCAGCACCGCTTTCTGCTCCTCAGAAAACGGCACACTCTCCAGATAACGCCCGGCCAGCGCTTGTTCCTCATCCGTCACAACACGATCAATATGCGCCAGCGCAAACACCGCCCGCCACATATAAAACCGACTCTCGGAAACGCCACCCGACATCTTCTATCTCCCCATATGCCCGTAAAATGAAATCATCTGATAAATCACCTGCTTAACCATCTCTTCTTCAGGATTTTGCGCCTCTTCACCCAACGGCAAATCCGGCTTGCGCGTCATCCAGCGCAAATCACCTTCGTACTGAACAACATCATCGCCCAATTCATCCTTAATCGCTTCAATGGCCGCTAACTCATCCTCATGCAACACACCGTCCGACCAAATCACAATCCGCGCCAATCGGAAAAACTGCGCCCGGTACGACGGACCTTCAACCCTGAAAAACAGCACCCGCACATCCCCGGCCTTGCGCAAATCCTCATCCACCGTTTCCCGTTGCGCTTCACTGAAATTAAAAATCTCCATGACCCGGGCAATCAAACCCCGCTCCGCCGCATCAATCTCGCCATCGACATGCGCCAGCGCAAACACCGCCCGCCACAGCGCAAACATCGCCTCATCCGGAGCCTGCGCAGCGTGATATTGAATTTCAGTAAGAAGTTTCTCCATCAGTCCCCGGTGATAACACGCTCATTCAGTGACTGCACCGGCCGGGCGTTCACGGGAAACAGCGCCTGAAAAGCCTTAAGCTGCATCTCGGAAATCTCGATCGGCTCCTTCAACACGTGCCAGCGCACACCTTCGCTACAAGGCGGCGTGGTCAACGATCCGTCATATTTGTAATACTCCAAAGATACAGGCATCAAATCCGCCGCATTGATCTCAACACTGTCGATATGTTTGCTTCCCCCGGCTTCGATCGGCGCATTCTGCCAGATTCCTTCAATCACCGGGTTATGCGCCCCGATCTTCATCATCGCGCCAATCACCGCCAACGTCCCGTCATCGGCCTTATGCACAAAATGCACCTCCATCGGATACGGCGCACCATCCAGATAATGCTCGCTCGGCGTATGAAAATGCAACTGCAAGAGATTGTAATGCGCACCGTCGGCATCAAATCCGCTGCCCGGCGCAATATTCACCTGAATCGTATGCCCGTTATTGACCACTTCCAAAGGCGACGGCTTATAGGACGGCAGTATGTCGGGTACGTCTTCCTGCAAAAACTGCGCAATATTGATCGGCGATTGCGCCTGACCGCTCGCGCACAGCCCGTAAGACTCATCCAGCGTCCCCCAATAGGGCGCGGCCTCACCCCCCGCATATCCCCAGTGCGCCCCGCCATGCGCTGGCGCATGCGCAACAACCGGTGCCCCAGTCTCGGCAGGCGCCGCATGCGCATTCTCTGCATACATTTCATGCCCGGCGGCTGGCTCAGCCTCGGCTTTCAACACGCCATCCGCAGTTTCCTCAACGACCTGCTGCACAGCGCTCTCGGCTGTATCCACCACATGAACCACATCGTCCGCCCAAACAGGCGCAACAAAAACAAACGGTAAAACAGTGCTTAAAAGAATTTTTTTCATCGGCGATCCCCACTTCAATCCGGTTCAAACTTTTGCGTAACTCAAGTGTACAAGCTCTCATAGAAAATAAAAGGGCAAAAAACAAAATAAACTTTACATATCGCAAATCCCATGTTAAAGAAACAGCCCATGACCAACGACACAACACCCATACGAAAAAAAGCCGCAGACGCAGCTCTTTACGGCCATTACGCAGAAGCCGTGATGATCATGGCCGAGGGCATCGCCGAACAAAACAGAACCTTCGATGATTGGCTCGAATTAGTCAAATATTTAAGCCTTTCAAGGGCTTGGTTACAAGCCGACTGCGTCGCAGAAACCGCCTTCAACAAAATTAACACCCCCAAACAACGCCGTCGCTTTAACGAACTACAAGAACGCTTTAAACCACCCAAACTCACCAACCTTATTAGAGGTTCACAATTTGGTGGCACATCCCCGCCTAAAAAAGAGCCGGTTGACGATCATAAACATTCACCTTAAAACCGCGGAATGACGAAAACCATTCACATCATTGGCGCAGGCCTTGCCGGTTCCGAAGCCGCATGGCAGGCCGCACGCATGGGCGTGCCGGTGATTCTGCACGAGATGCGCCCCGATAAAGGCACCCCCGCCCACCACACCGGCAACTGCGCCGAACTGGTCTGCTCGAACTCTTTCCGCTCCGACGATGCACAGTACAATGCGGTCGGCCTGCTGCACGAAGAAATGCGCCGGATGAATTCCCTCATCATGCGCGAAGGCCAAAAAGCCGCCGTCCCCGCTGGCGGCGCGCTCGCAGTCGATCGCGATATATTCTCCGAAGGCGTCACCAAAGCCCTCCAAAACCACCCAAATATCACAATCGAAACCGGCGAAATCACACAAATTCCCAAAGACTGGGACAATGTCATCATCGCCACCGGCCCACTGACCTCCGATGCACTGGCCGCACAAATCGCGACTATGACCGGCGAGAAGGAACTCGCCTTCTTCGATGCCATCGCCCCCATCGTCCACCGTGAAAGCATCAATATGAACATCGCCTGGATGCAATCACGCTACGATAAAGCCGAAGGGCTGGGCACCGGAAAAGACTACATCAACTGCCCGATGACCAAAGATCAGTACGACGCCTTCATCGCCGAACTCACCACGGCCGAATATGGCCTGTTCAAAGAATGGGAACTCCCCTCCGGCGCACAAACACTGGCCGAAGCCGAAATCGACACGCCTTATTTCGACGGCTGCATGCCAATTGAAATCATGGCCGCGCGCGGGCATGAAACCTTGCGTTTTGGCCCAATGAAGCCGGTCGGCCTCACCAACCCGCACGTCCCTGAAGGCCGCGAACATCAGCCCCACGCCATCGTCCAGCTCCGCCAGGACAACGCGCTGGGCACGCTCTACAACATCGTCGGCTTCCAGACTAAAATGAAATGGGGCGAACAAACCCGCATTTTCCGCATGATCCCCGGCCTCGAAAATGCTGAGTTCGCGCGCCTCGGCGGCTTGCACCGCAACACCTTTATCAATTCGCCAAAACTCCTAGATACCCAGCTCCGCCTAAAATCTCGCCCGCAAATCCGCTTTGCCGGACAAATCACAGGCTGCGAAGGCTATGTCGAAAGCGCCGCCGTCGGCCTGATGACCGGCCGTATGGCCGCAGCCCAAGCCCTCGGCCAAACCTTCGAAACGCCGCCCATCACCACCGCCCACGGCGCATTGTTAAACCACATCACCGGCGGCGCCGATGCCAAAACCTTCCAACCGATGAACGTCAATTTCGGCCTCTTTCCACCTCCAGAAAACCCGTTCGTCGAAATGCCGGGCGGCAAACGCAAAAAACTGCGCGGCAAAGACCGTAAAAAGGCCTATACTGACCGCGCCCTTACCGACCTCAATGAATGGCTGAACAATGACCGCAAAGCTGCCTGATGAATATGTTGTCCTCCTCCACGGCATCCTGCGCTCAAAGCTCGACATGCTCCCGCTGGAAAAATTCCTTGAAAAGCATGGCTATGAAACCATAAACATTCTCTACCCCTCGCGGGAAATGAGCCTTGAAGACATCACCGGTTTCGTCAAAGACACAATCGAAAACCATCCCGGCTACAATAAAGAACGCAGGCTAAATTTCGTGACCCACTCAATGGGCGGCTTGATCGCCCGCTATTACATCGCCACGCACAAACCCGCCAACCTTGGCCGCGTGGTGATGCTCAGCCCGCCGAACACGGGCAGCGAATTCGCCGATTTCCTTGATGAGAATAAATGGCTCGGCCCGGCCTTTCGCGCCATTTTCGGCCCCGCCGGGGCGCAACTTAAAACCACGCACAAACATATCGATGGCGACATCACCTATCCGCTGGGCGTCATCGCCGGCAGCGCCTCGATCAACCCGCTCGCCCCATGGGTGTTGGACGGACAGCACGATGGCATCGTGCCCGTTGAGCGCACGAAAATAGACGGCATGAGCGACCATATCGTCATCCCGGCCACACACAGTTTCATGATGTTCAACCCCGATGTGATGAAGCAAACATTATATTTTCTGGAAAACGGCGCTTTTAAACGCGATTAAAGCAATTTATCAACCCGCCGACGATCCGCCGACAAAGTCTCGCCCAGTTGCTCTTGCAAAATCGTCCGCGTCTCCTTGGCCGTCTGCTCGGCCTGCTGCTCAGACTGCAACGCCAGCGCCTCTTGCGAAATCCGCACCTCATCACCCGCCGCCGCAGCGCCGCGCGCCGGTCCAGTACGCTCTTCATCGACTGGCTTGTTATTTTGTGCGCGGTTGGTCGCCGTTAAATTTTGCGGCCCACCGGCTCCATTGATTGAATCAACCATATTGCACCCCTAACGCAGCTAAAAGTCCATAACCCCAACATTATAACAATAAAAATGTTAAAATTCAATTACATAGTTAGAAAAGTAAACGAAAAGCCTTAAAAGCCGGAGGGCGCGCCGCCTTCCCGCTAAACACGTCATAATCGCAGGATTGAAGCTGTTTAGCGTAGATTTCCGCCAGTTTTTGCTGCTTTTTTAGGAAAGTATTCTCACAAGAAACACCGCTAACAAACTGTTCTAAAACATTTTTTGCAACAACCTTAAGCCCATCAACCGGCTTAAATTCATACAAATGATCCAGCCGTTGCCCCTCGCGCTTTAATAAGTCCTCCGGCAGATAACACCGCCGCTGACGCGCATGAAACGGAACGCTGCGTAAAATCCCCACCAGCGCGCTATTCACCGCCACAATCCGCACCGGCTCAAACTCCGCATCCCCTCCGGCAATTTGCACGGCCAGCTTGAGCAACGGCGTACTCGTAAAATCCGCATAATTGAGCAGCCCCTCAACATTGCCGGGCAAAACGTCTTCCAGATCGAATTCCCGCGCCGTGAGCAGCATATCAAAATGCTCCTGCGCCAAATCATGACGCGCAATCGCCCCGGCCAGCGCTCCCAGAATCTCATGCCCGCTCGTCACCTGCCCAGCATAGATTTCCCCAATCCGCTCGCGCCACCACTGCAACCGGATGAACCCCAATTGCGTCTCGCTGACCACTTCCCGTGTCTTGGCAATTTCGTGATTAAACGCGAACAAGGTCCACAAATCCTCACGCACCGCAACTGGCAAGAACATCGAGAGCAAAAACCGGTCCGGGTCATTGACCCGAACCTGCTCTCCGCAATATGAAAGTTTCGAGACCATAAAAGTTTTTAACGCGAAGATCCGAAGTTACGAAGAAAATAAATAAAAAAAACTCCGCTTTTCCGAAACTCCGCGTTAAAAATCTTAAAACTTTGCGTGACTTTGTGAACTTTACGTTTAAATTAATGGCTGAATTTTAAAAAGGAGCCCAAAAATATGTCCGCCTTCGATCTCCCCGAACTCCCCTACGCCTATGATGCGCTGGACCCGTATATGTCGACCGAAACATTGGAATACCACCATGACAAGCACCATATGGCCTACGTGACCAACGGCAACAAAATCATCGAAGGGCTTGGGCCTATGGGCGACACGCTCGAAGAAGTCATCCTCAACGCCCACAAAAAAGGCGAACAGGGCCTGTTCAACAACGCCGGACAACACTGGAACCACACACATTTCTGGAACTGGATGAAACCCCCAGGGTTGAATGAGCGCGGCGGCGCACGCCCCGGCAATCTTGAAGCCGCCATCGAGGACAGCTTTGGCTCATTCGATGCCTTCCGCGAAGCATTCCTCAACGCCGGTACAACCCAGTTCGGCTCCGGCTGGTGCTGGCTGGTCATGAACGCCGACGGCAAACTCGAAGTCACCAAAACCGCCAACGCCGACAACCCGCTCACCCACGGCCAAACCGCGCTGCTGGGTTGCGATGTCTGGGAACACAGCTATTACATCGACTACCGCAACGCCCGCCCCAAATACCTCGAAGCCTTCGTCGATCATCTCGTCAATTGGGAATATGTCGCCGAACTGTTCGAAAACGCGTCGCGCTGAAGCCACAGGCGAAAGCGGAAGGCCCGCTCAACCCAGCCCCACCACAGGGCTGACCGGCATGGGCGTCGGTGCCCCCGGCACCTTGGCGATTTCGTTCTGCGCTAAAGTCTCCGCGTTTTCTCTGAATGCTTCGACTTTGCCAAGCCTTTGATCTTGCGCAGATTCCGGCACATCACCGCGCAAAGCCCCCTTAGCCTGCTCAACATCGCCTTTCCCCAGAGCCTTCAACGCATCGCCATAACGCGTCATATCCACCGGACCACCCGCCTTCAGACGATCCTGAACGAACTGCGCCGCCACGGCCTTGTACTCATCGGCAATCCCGTGCGGATTATTGAACATGAACTCGACTTGCCGCTGAACTTTCGGATCACTCAAATCCGGACTGTTTCTCAACTCCTGCTCAAGCCGTGACAACATCACCCGCGCCTGACTGGACTGTTCACGATCAAGCGGACCCAGCTTATCCATATGCCTCTCGGCTGTGCCGATTTTCTGCATAAAATCCCCTGCACCACCGGCAGGGCCAGGCCGCACCGCCTTCCGAGTAACCTCCGGCAGTATATAAACTTCAGCAGGCTTATCTTCGACTTCTTCCGGAACGACAGGCGCTGTATCTTGCACAGACTGCGCCTCAACCTCACCATCCTGCACGCGAATAGATAGGCCTGCTAACTGCGCGTCACTAACATTTTGCTGAACCGCCACACCAGCATTCTGATAAATAATCGCAGAATCATAATCCATCAGGCTCCGGTAGAGCGCCCCGGCCTCAGGATTGTCACGAAAACTATGACGATAGGCATCATAATCCGGCACATCGCCCTTCAAAACCCGGCCCTGCTCCGGCAACGCATCACCAATATTCAAATGTGGATCTGCAAGATAAACAATGCGTCCATCACCAAGCTTCACATCGCCCAGCGCAGAAATTTTGCCATCATCACCCAAAATCACTTTGCGGCGCACCTCACCATCCAGATCGCCGCCTTTAATCCTCACCAGACTTTCCGAACTGCCCGCACCGACATCAACGCCATGATAAATATCGCGCGGCTGCGCCTGCTTTAACTCTTTAACCAGCGGCGTAGCAATCGCGTCATATTCCGCACGCAACTGCGCCGCGTCATAAACCATCACTTCACCCGGTGCCTGCGGATCATGCATCAACAACATCGCGCGCCCCTGATCATCGGTGATATAACCAACCCCGCTCCGCCCACCGGTCTCAAGAATAACCGGCTGCGGCAAAGCCTCCGGCCAGCCTGCACCTTGCGGCTGAGCTTCACGCACAGCAAAATCAGGCGCACGCGCGCCATTTAATTCTATCAATTCCCGGATTTGTTGGGTTGCGCCCTGCGCCATAACACCACTCTCTTACGATAAAAGCCTGCCAACCGTGCTTTTCACGGTTTTTTATGACTATTATCCTATAGAGAGAGAGTTAAGAATTATTTAACTGGAAATGGCAGTAAAACCGCCGCAACCCTACGTCCTTCAGCCAAAAGAACATTATAAGTCCGACACGCCGCCCCCGTATCCATCACTTCTATATTCAGCCCCCGTTCTTTCAGAGCCTGCCGCAACGGCGCTGGCAAAAACGCCATGGCCTTCCCACACCCCAGCAACACCACATCCAGCGTCTCGGCCCGCTGCACCAACGGCGCAAAATCATCCTCGCTCAAATCACCCACACCACCGGAAAATTCCCACGCGATAACCCGATCAGGCATCACAATCACGGATGCCTCATACACATTCCCGCTTACGCGAAAACGCCCGTCAGCATAACTCTGAATGATGTGTTGGTTCGCAGCGACCAGCGGCGTCACGTCCATGGAAAACCTCTCACCCCTCATATGTCATCCCGAGCGACTCGTCCGTCGAAGCTTTAGCGAAGGCGGAAGCCGAGGGATCTTACTCACTATAAACCTGACAAGATTCCTCCACTCCGGGCACATGCCCTCCGGTCGGAATGACAAATAAAAAAAACTCTGTGTCTCTGCGGTTAAATCAAGCCTCCGCAGCCTTACCCGCATCGCCGTCCTGCACCGCCCCGCGCTTAAGGCCCGTATTCAAGAGCACAGGCGCGGCGACAAACACCGAAGAATACGTCCCGACGACAATTCCGAAGATCAGCGCATAGACAAAGCTCTGGATCACCTCGCCGCCAAACAGATACAGCGCCACCAACGCCAGCAACGTTGTGCCTGATGTCATCAACGTCCGCCCCAGCATTTCATTGACCGACTTGTTAAACAGCTCCGGCAACGGCATCTTCTTATACTTGCGCAAATTCTCGCGAATGCGGTCAAACACAATCACCGTGTCGTTGATCGAATACCCGGCAATCATCAAAATCGCCGCCACGGTCGACAGGTTAAACTCCAGTTGCGTCAACGCAAACAGCCCCACGGTCGCGATCGTATCATGCGCCAGAGCGATAACCGCCGCCACGCCGAACTGCCACTCAAACCGGAACCACACATAGGCCAAAATCCCGACCAGCGAAAACAGAACAGCCATCAACCCCTGTTTTTTCAACTCCTCACCAACCTGCGGCCCGACATATTCCACCCGACGATAATCAACCTCACCCGCCTCGGCATAGGTGTCGTTGAGCGCACCACGCACATCCTCAATCGCCATTTGCTGAATATCCGCACAACTCGGCGCATCCTTGTCATCTTCGACAACATCCGCACAAGATTGCTGCGGCAAGCGGATCAATAAATCTTCCGGCGCGCCAAATTCCTGAATTGAAATCGCCCCCAGATCCAGATCATTCAACAATGTCCGCAATTCCGCTAAATCGGGCGCCTCAGGCGTGCGAACTTCAATCACCGTCCCCCCGGTAAAATCAATCCCGAAATTCAAACCCCTTTGTACCGTCAATCCAATCGAGCCCAGCACCAACGCCGCCGACAACACATAGGCGATAAACCGCAGGCCGATAAAATTTAAATTCGTATCTTCAGGAACTAAACGTAAACCACGCATCTATTCAACATCCTTATACTGGTAAAGTGGACGGCCGCTTGTTACGCAACCACGTCACCACCATCAAACGTGTCACCATAATCGCGGTAAAGAACGAGGTCACAATCCCCACGCCCAGCGTCACCGCAAACCCTTTAATCGGCCCCGTCCCGAACGAAAACAGGATCAGCGCCGCAATCAACGTCGTCAGATTCGAGTCGACAATCGTACTCATCGCCCGCGAATACCCCGCATCAATCGCCGAGACCGCGCTGCGCCCGGCGCGCAATTCCTCACGGATCCGCTCAAAAATCAAAACATTCGCATCCACCGCCATCCCGATGGTCAGGACAATCCCCGCAATCCCCGGCAAAGTCAACGTCGCCTGCAAACCCGACAAAATCGCAAAGATCAGCGCCACATTCACCACCAGCGCCACATCCGCCATCAAACCGAACCCGCCATAACACAGCGCCATAAACACCAGCACCAGCGCCAAGCCAATCAGGCTCGCCACCTTCCCGGCCTCAACCGAATCCGCCCCCAAAGACGGCCCGACAGTGCGCTCTTCCACTACTTTCATCGGCGCGGGCAAAGCCCCTGCGCGCAGCAGCAATGCCAGATTGCTGGCTTCCTCAACGGTAAATCCGCCGGAAATCTGCCCCTGCCCGCCGCAAATCGGTTCACGGATCACCGGCGCGGACAACACCTCATTATCCAGCACAATCGCAAACGGCTTGTTCACATTCTTGCGCGTCACATCGCAAAAACGCCGCGCACCGGTATTATTCAAACGGAACGAAATCACCGGCTGGCTATTCTGATCAAAACTCGGCGCCGCATTATCCAGCATATCCCCGGTAATCAACGCCCGGCGTTCAACGGTAATCTTCTGACGCGGATCCTCAGACAGCGGATACGTCTTGCCCGCTCCCGTATCCCCCGGATCTTTTACCAGATGAAAATTCAGCTTCGCCGTCGTCCCGATAATCGCCTTCAGACTTTCCGCATCCGCGCCGGGAGCCTGAATCAAAATGCGGTCCTCGCCCTGACGCTGAATCACCGGCTCGGTCGTGCCAAGCTCATCAATCCGCCGCCGTACAATCTCAATCGACTGCGACAATGTCTGATCATAAATTTGCTGTACGCCGACATCACTATAGGTGGCAACAACAACCTTATCTTTGTCCATATCATCGACATCAACAGTGTCTCTGCTAACATCCGACGTACGAAAGTTGCGCGTGGTTGAATCAATATATTTTCCGATGACAATTTCACTACCAAACCCTCTAAGAATTTTTCTAACAGCAGGAGTGTCTTCAGGGTCACGCAACGTCACGCGCACTCCGCTCGGCACCACGCCAATGCGGCTATAGCCAATCTTGTCCTCACGCAGAGATTTCCGCAAATCCTGCAACATGTTGTCGGCACGCTCTTTCACCACCAGATCGACATCCACCTCATACAGCAAATGCGCCCCGCCGCGCAAATCCAGCCCCAAATTCACCGTCTTGGTCGGCGCCCAAGCCGGCAGGCTTTGCTGCAACCACGCCCGGCCCCCCTCACTCATCACATTCGGCGCGGCATATAAAAACGCCAGCACGCACACGATCAGCGTCAGAATTTTCTTCCATGGAGCAATCTGGATCATCGAAAAGCCTTACTTCTTGGTTTCTTTGTTCTTATCGTCTTTTTTTGAATCATTGGCTGGCTTTGCCGCTTTCGAAGGAGCATGCGCCTGCAACAAAGAACGCAAAACGCTCACGGTCATGCCGCCGCCCAGATCGACCTGAACCTCGTCATCACCGTCTTTAATCTTGGCAATCGTCCCGATCAACCCACCGGCCGTTACAACCTTGTCGCCTTTCTTCAGGCCCTGCAACATCACCGTGTGCTCTTTAATCCGCTTTTGCTGCGGACGGATCAACAACACGTAAAACATAAAGACGAGTAGAGCCACCAGCCCCATATTCCAGATAAAGGCTTCGGTTGCACTCGGCGCCTCAGGCAAAGCGGCCGGGACATCCCCGGACAGTTCAACAGCTTGCGCATAGGCTTTGGAGATCAACATCATTATGCTCCTTGTTTCGACTTAAATGTGTTTAATCGAAAGGACTATAAAGACTGCCGCGCCGAAAGCAAGCGTCTGCAAAGAAAGGATGCAAGAGGCTGTTAATAAATAAAAGAAATCATATTTTTCTGTCATCCCGAGCGAAACGTAGTGAAGCCGAGGGATCTGACCCGTTATCTGAACAATCAGATTCTTCCACTCCTTCTGCTTCGCTCCGACCGTTAATGTCGTTGGATAAATTTGAGCAACGCAACGCCCCCGGCAAGAATGAGGACAAATATCAGAATAAACATCACCTGCGAGGTAAAAAACACCTTGCCGGACACGATCCCAACTACCAACAGCGCCGCCAAAAGCCCGAGAATTCCGAAAACAATCTTCATGCTCTACCCTTCTAAATAGCGCGACGGATTAATCGCATCCGTCCCCCGGCGCACCTCAAAATGCAACTGCGGGCTATCCACCGACCCCGTCGAGCCGACCGTGCCAATCGCCTGCCCGCGCTTCAAAACGTCCCCGCGCTTCACATCAATCCGGTCCAGATGCGCATAAGCCGTCATCCAGCGGTCATCATGGCGCACCAAAATCAAATTCCCCGAGCCCTTGATTTCATTCCCGGCATACACAACCACGCCGTTGTCCGCCGCTTTCACCGCCGCCCCGCGCGCCGCCTGAATATTCACCCCGTCATTATGCAGCCCGTCCTTCTTCGGCCCGTAAGACGACACAATCTTACCATTCACCGGCTTCAAAAACTTCGAAGACGAACGCTTCGGCGGCTTCGTTGCCACCCTCACAGGCTTATACTCAACCGCCTTCGCCATTTTAAGCCCTCTCCCCTCGGGAGAGGGTTTGGGTGAGGGAACTGGCACACTCTTTAACTCCTCTCCCTGAGGAGAGGAGTTGGGTGAGGGGCCTCTTTGCGCCGTTTTCATCACCTGAGGCATCGTCTTGGGCGTCACCGCCGGCAATCGCAAGCTCTGCCCGGGTTGAATAATATAAGGCGGCGACAGCCGGTTGAGCTTGGCCACCTCCGACGAACTCACGCTATACAGTCGCGATACCGTAGACAGACTGTCCCCCGCCCGCACCTTGTATGTGCGCGGCGGCGGCAACTTCAACCGCTGCCCCGGATCAAGCGTAAACGGCGCCGAAAGCCTGTTATTAATCACAATATCGCGCATCACGATGTCATAGCGCTGGGAAATGCTCCACAGATTCTCCCCCGCCACCACGCTATGCACCCCGGCGCTGCCCCCGCCGTCGCTATTGCCATACAGCGTCACCGGCGCAGGTTTTTGTGACAAACATGCACTGAGCAAAACAACCGATGACAGATAACAGATGACAGAACGCCTCATGCAAAACAGTATAACGCACAAAACGATGCATCAAAAGAAGGAGAAACACCTAATTCCCTTGACAAACCCAAAGAATTACATAATAAACCAACCGTAAGGAGCACAAACAATGGCAACAGAAAAAACGACACCAAAACCAATTTGCGATGGTTTCAAACACTATGCAGGTATAAGCGTTCACATTCAGCTCACGCAAAACGGTAAAGTTATAGAAACAATAAACGCTCGCGATTTGGCAGAGGAATTAAAAATTACGCAAACCGAAGGCACGACAGACCCAAACATTGCGCTTAAAAGAACAGCATACAACAAATGCGCAGCCATCTACGGCATCTAAGCCGCTTCACCCTCTGAATCAGAAGCAATATCGGGAAGTAACGGAACAAAGCGCACCGGCATAACATCGCGCACGCTATAGGCCTCGTCGCTCTCTTTCTTATACAGCTTCAGCCACTGATCCCCGCTCGGACCCACAGGAATAATCATCAATCCGCCGGGCTTGAGCTGATCGAGCAACGCCTGCGGCGGTTTTTCCCGCGCCGCGGCGGTGACGATAATCTTGTCGAATTGCAATTCTTCATCATAGGCGTCTCTGGCCGGATGGTTCTGTGACGCGGCTTGGCGCGCCGCAGCCTTGGCGAAAGCGGGCCAGCCCTTCATTCCGTCCGCGGCAATCGCCGTAATATTGCGCAAGGACAGCTTTTCAAACATCTTCTCCGCACGGCTTAACAAAATCTTGTGCCGCTCGATCGTATAAACCCGGCGGCCCAGCTTCGACAAAATGGCCGTTTGATACCCGCACCCCGTGCCGATCTCCAAAACCTTATCCCGGTCGGACAGCTGCAAGGCCTGCGTCATCGCCGCCACAACGTAAGGCTGGGAAATCGTCTGCCCGCGCCCTATGGGGAGCGCCATATCATCCCACGCCTGATCTTTCACCGCAGCGGGTACGAATTCATCACGCGGCACCCGCTCCATCGCCCCCAACACCCGCGCGTCGCCAATCCCCTTCTTGCGAAGATCCATAACCAAGCGTATCCGGCGATTTATATCCTGCGTGTTCATGGTTTTTACTTTCTCTTCCAAAGCAAAATTATTAAACGGATCGACACAATTTTTCCAGCCTCACAAAAAAAATAAACACCCCCACCCCAAGGAGCGAGGTATCAAAAGCGTGGGGAACACAATACTATAGTCGTTTAAATTAAGGATTATACAGAGGCGAAAACGACCGGCTTTTGAAAAATCGACGACAACGTACATACAGGTACTTTGAGGAGATTTTTCACTTGTGCCCCAGAGGGTAAAAACGGCTTCGTTTGCAGACCTGTATAATTCTTAAGTTGAATGACTATATTGTGTCCCTGTTGTTTTTATACGCCGCAAGCGGCGGGAATTAAACCCGAAAGAGATTAAAAGATTTTTCTTGACATAAGTCACGCATCCACAGCAAACTAAGAAACATCAAGGAGAAAAATATGGGCGTTCACACATTTAACATCACGGAACAGGACAGAGACGAGGAAGAATACTACGGCCTTGTCTTGAAACGAATGAGGTGCCGCCCACCCCTGTAACTCAGGAGCGCCCCCGAATCGGACTCATACAACCCGACCCCGCGAGAGCAGGAAATCATCCCGGATACGGGCGGGGACACACGTAACCCGGAACCTTGGACACCGTTCCTATAGAAATAAACAAGCTATGCGTTGCAAATTGCAAGACGGTTTTCCTGTAACTTGTAACTATGCACTTGTAACAACTTTCCCCACCCCGCCCATATACGGCTTAAGGACTTCCGGCACCCAGACACCGCCATCGCTCGGATCATGATAATTCTCAATCACCGCGATCAGCGCCCGCCCCACGGCCACGCCGGACCCGTTCAGCGTATGAACGAACCGCGTTTGCTTTTCACCTTTCGCACGGCAGCGCGCATTCATCCGCCGCGCCTGAAAGTCCCAGCAATTCGATACGGACGAAATCTCGCGGTACGTTTCCTGCCCCGGCAACCACGCCTCAATGTCATAGGTCTTGCGCGCGCCAAAGCCGGTATCGCCACTGCACAACACAATCGTCCGAAACGGAATTTCCAGCTTCTGCAAAACGGCTTCCGCGCACTGCGTCATCCGCTCATGCTCGGCCTCGCTGTCCTCGGGCGCGGTGACGGAGACCATCTCAACCTTATAGAACTGGTGCTGGCGCAGCATCCCGCGCGTATCCTTCCCCGCCGCCCCGGCTTCGCTACGGAAACACGGCGTAAAGGCCGTATAGCGCCGCGGCAGATCCTCCTCATCAACAATCATCTCCGCGACAATATTCGTCAACGGCACTTCCGATGTCGGGATCAACCAGTGATCCGTCGTGCATTTGAACAAATCCTCAGCAAATTTCGGAAGCTGCCCCGTTCCATACAGCGCATTATCCCGCACCAACAGCGGCGCGGACACCTCCGTATAGCCATGCTCGCCCGTATGGATATCAAGAAAAAATTGCGCGATCGCCCGCTCCATCCGCGCCAGTCCGCCGCTCAAAAGCGTAAACCGACTGCCCGACATTTTCGCCGCCGTTTCAAAATCCATCATCCCCAGCTTTTCGCCAATCTCGGCATGATCGGGGCCTTTAGGCACTTTCACCTCGCCCCATTTACGGATCTCGACATTCTCGTCCTCACCCGCACCATCGGGCACATCGCCCGCCAGTATATTCGGCAGCTCCGAAAGCCTGACTTTTATAGCAAAAGCAAGCTCCCGCTCCTGATCTTCGAGCTTTGCCATATCCTTTTTCATCTCGGCCACAAGCCTTATAACATCTGAGGCATTTCCCCCAGCCTTCTTGATTTCACCGACTTTCTGGGATTCCTCATTCCGCTTGGCCTGCAACTCCTGCAGCGTCGTCTGAACCGCACGCCGATCCTCATCCAGCGCCAGAATTTCGGCGCTCATCCCGTCCAGACCGCGCCGCGCCATCGTCGCATCAAAGTCATTCGGATTTTCGCGAATATATTTTATGTCGTGCATGTTTACCTGATCCATAAATCGTCATTGCGAGGAGCATAGCGACGAAGTAATCCATTCAATTTGTCAGAAATGTAGATTGCTTCGCTAACGCTCGCAATGACAAAATAACTTTTCCTTGTATTTAAAAAAACTTCGCTTCTTCGTATCTTCGCGTTAAAAATAACTATGAAACACATTTTTTCCATCGAAAAACCGAAAAATCCTTTGCCGCTGGTTTTTGACAGCCCCCACAGCGGCGACCGCTACCCCGATGATTTCGACTTTGCCTGCGACCGGCTCACCCTTGAATCCGCCGAGGACAAATACGTCGAAGACCTCTTCGCCGCCGCGCCCGATCACGGCGTCACCTTTTTGCACGCCCGTTTCCCGCGCAGCTATATCGACGTCAACCGCGCCGCCGAAGATATCGACCCGGAACTGTTGAACGGCGACTGGACCGGCCCGCATCCCATCGCGCCCTCTTCGCGCTCCCATGCCGGCATCGGCCTCATTCGTCGCCTTGTTAAACCCGGCGTACCCGTTTATGACCGTAACCTTTCAACCGAAGAAATCCTCCACCGCCTCAACACCTGCTACCATCCCTATCATGACGCATTATGCAAAATAATTACAGAAACCCACTATAATTTCGGCCAGGTCTGGCACATCAACTGCCACTCCATGCCCGCCGCCAGCGCCTACCCCCGCCAAGGGCTCAGTCTTGTCGGCAACCGGGCAAAGCCCGTCGATTTCGTCCTCGGCGATCGTGATGGCACCGCCTGCGACTCCGATTTCACCCGCGCCTTACGCGACTTCATCAAAAGCCTCGGCTACACCGTCTCGATCAACGATCCGTTCAAAGGCGTCGAATTGGTTGAAAAATACTCATCCCCCGCCGCAGGCTTCCATTCCCTGCAACTCGAAATCAACAAATCTCTCTATATGGATGAGGGCACACTGAAAAAAACCAGTAATTACAACGCGCTCAAGGATAATATTGAGAAGATGATTCAGTTTTGCGCGCGCTACGTCGAATCCCGCCTCACCACCCTCGCGGCAGATTAGCACACGCGAACCACCTAGCCCAATTGAGCCGCAGCATCATAAATACGATTTCCAAGACTTCTCCTACCTTCAGAAGGAATACCAAGATCTTGACTAACGCGGTCCACTTCTTTCCGAGAAACCTGTCCATCTGCGCTTGGCTGAATATCAAAATGGTTTGCCAAATTTATAGCCCGCCAAATTTCATCAAAAGTTCCCTGGTCATTCAATCGACCCAACTCATCTTCGGCGGCTCGTAAAAAATTCATTTCCGGTACTGGCATACTCTTAACTCCTAAAAAATACTGTTATTATGAATAATATTGCTTGTAGACCATAAAAACTTTCCATGTCAACATCATTCTCCGAAACTCCGTATCTCCGCGTTAAAAAACCGCCCCAAACTTCGCCCGCAAAACCCGGTCCACATCCTCAATCGACACATCCACCCCCAAATCGGCCATACTCGTCACCCCGTGCTCGGCAATCCCGCACGGCACGATTCCGCCAAAATGCGATAAATCCGGATGCACATTAATCGCAATGCCGTGCAGCGTCACCCAGCGCCGCACCCGCACCCCGATCGCCGCAATCTTCTTCTCCTCAACAATCCCCTCACCCTCCCACTGCGTGGGCCCCTCCCTCTCCCCACGGGAGAGGGTGTCTTGAGCGCCAGCGAAAGACGGGTGAGGGGTTTTTACCCAAATTCCCACGCGCCCTTCCCGCCGCTCACCGATAATCCCGAATTCCGCCAAGGCTTGGATAATCCACTCTTCCAGCTGCCAGACATATTTCTTGATATCCGGTACTCGCCGTTCACCGTCAACCGTCAACCGTCCGCCATTTTTCAAATCGACCATCACATACGCCACCCGCTGCCCCGGCCCGTGATAGGTATACTGCCCGCCGCGCCCCGTCTCATAAACCGGCAAACCGCCGGCATCCAATAAATCATCCGCCTTCGCGCTTGTCCCGGCCGTATACAGCGCCGGATGCTCCAGCAACCACACGCACTCATCGGCCCGGCCTTCATGAATATCCGCCACCCGCGCATCCATAAAGTCCAACGCGTCCGGGTATTCCACCGGCTCTTTCGAAATCTTCCATTCCATAAAATCTTCAATAAAGGAAACTCTATCGCACTGCAACACTCATACACACTTGCACTCCATCCTTGCTTTTGTTATCAAAACGCACCTCATTAAGATATGCGGCTGTGGCGGAATTGGTAGACGCGCAGCGTTGAGGTCGCTGTGGGAGTTAAATCCCGTGGAGGTTCAAGTCCTCTCAGCCGCACCATCTTAAAATTTGTGAGATAACAACAAAGATACGGCCACGACGAATATGAGCACAGACAATCCGAAACAAAGCAAAGAAGCTCTTTGGAAAGACGCCCTTCATTATCACCGTTACCCAACCCCGGGTAAAGTCGCCCTCAAACCGACCACCGCACTCCAGACCCAGCGCGATCTGGCTCTGGCCTATTCCCCGGGCGTGGCCGCCCCGTGCGAGGAAATCGAAAAAAACCCGCTCACCGCCTACGACTACACGTCCAAGGGCAACCTCGTCGCCGTCATCACCGAAGGCACGGCCGTTCTCGGCCTGGGCAATATCGGCGCACTCGCCGCCAAGCCGGTCATGGAAGGAAAATCAGTCCTGTTTAAGAAATTCGCCAACATCGATTCCGTCGATGTTGAAATCGACATGTCCACCCAGCTCGAAAAAGACGCCGACGGCAAATACAACCGCGAGGAATACATCCAGCGCTTCGTCGATATCGTCGCCTCGCTCGAACCCACCTATGGCGGCATCAATCTCGAAGACATCAAGGCACCGGAATGTTTTGAGATCGAGCGTCGTCTCAAAGAGCGCATGAACATTCCCGTTTTCCACGACGACCAGCACGGCACAGCCATCATCGTCGGCGCAGCCTTCTACAACTGGGTGCATATTGCCGGGCGCGACATCAAGAAAATCAAGCTGGTCACCTCCGGTGCCGGCGCTTCGGCCACTGCTTGCCTCAACATCCTCATCGAACTCGGCCTGCCGCGCGAAAACATCACCGTGTGCGACAGCAAGGGCGTCGTCTATAAAGGCCGCACCGAATACATGGACCCGGTCAAGGAAACCTTCGCCGTTGAAACCAACGCCCGCACCCTCAAAGAAGCCATGGAAGGCGCCGATGTCTTCCTCGGCCTGTCCACCGCCGGCGTCGTTAGCAAGGACATGGTCGAAGGTATGGGCGAAAAGCCCCTGCTGATGACCTTGGCCAACCCGACCCCCGAAATCATGCCCGAAGAAGCTCTGGAAGCCAAACCGAACGCCATCATCTGCACCGGACGCTCCGACTATCCGAACCAGGTCAACAACGTTCTGTGCTTCCCGTTCCTGTTCCGCGGCGCGCTCGATGTCGGCGCCACCGCCATCAACGAGGAAATGAAACTCGCCTGCGTCAAGGCAATCGCCGAGCTGGCCCGCAAGGAAGCTATCGCCGAAGTCGCCGCCGTCTACAGCAACGAAGACCTCAAATTCGGTCCGGAATATATGATTCCCAAACCCTTCGACCCGCGCCTGATCGCCGAACTGCCCAAGGCCGTTGCCAAAGCCGCCATGGACTCCGGCGTAGCCACACGCCCGATCAAGGATTGGGAGGCTTATAACGAAACCCTGCAAAGCTACACTGTCCAGACAAACATGGTCATGCGCCCGGTCTTCTCCCGCGCGCGTAAAGACCCCAAACGCGTTGTCTACTGCGAAGGTGAAGAGGAAAACGTCTTGCGCGCCGTACAGATCGTTATTGACGACAATCTTGCCAAACCGGTTATCATCGGCCGCCGCCGCGTGATCGAATCGCGCCTGCAGAAATTCCGCCTGCGCATGGAAATCGATAAGGACTTCCAGCTCATCGATCCGGAAAACGACCCGCGCTACCACGACTATTGGAACCACTACCACGAAATCATGCAGCGTAAAGGCGTCACGCCCTCCAGCGCCCGCTTTACCATGCGCACCAACACCACCGCCATCGGCGCATTGATGGTTCATCGCGGTGAAGCCGACGCCGTCATTTGCGGTTTGACCGGGCAATACCACGTCCACCTTAAACATATCTTGGATATCCTGGGCAAAGACGAAGGCGTCAAAACCGTTTCTTCCCTGATGCCGCTGCTGCTCGATAAAGGCCCTTACTTCCTCAGCGACACCCACGTCAACGACAACCCTGATGTCGAAGAGCTCGTCGAAATGGCCAAGCGCGCCGCCGAACGGGTCAAACGTTTCGGCATCACACCGAAAATCGCCCTGCTGTCTTACTCCAACTTCGGCAACTTCAACAGCCCTTCATCCATCAAAATGCGCGAAGCCGCCCGCATCCTGTCCGAGGAATACGCGGGCACGGACATCGAAGTCGAAGGTGAAATGCAAGCCGACAGCGCCTTATGCGAAAAAACCAGAGAGCGCCTTATGCCACACTCCAGATTGAGCGGCGAAGCCAACCTGCTGATCGGCCCCAATCTGGACGCCTCGAACATCGCCTACAACATGCTCAAGGTGCTCGGCAACGGGATTCCCATCGGCCCACTGCTGATGGGTGTGGCCAAACCGGCCCACATCCTGACCACGGCCAGCCACTCTCGCCGCATTGTCAACGTGACCGCACTGGCCACCGTCGATGCACAGGTTCTGGCCGAAAAGCAGAAACAGGCTGAAACAACCGCCACCCCGCGTAAGCTCAAAACGGCGTAAAACAGCTTCCCGTCATTGCGAGCGAGCAGCGGGAGCGCGGCAATCCAGCTTCTGGATTGTGTCGTCGGTTAATAACGCCTCCTCGCAATGACGCAGACTTCACGTTCAACACAAAAATTTAAATTCTCCCCTTGATCTCGCATCCCCTTTTCGGGGATGTTAGAGGGCCTTGACCTATAACTTTGGAAACCGGCCCGCATGACCGACGAACTCGACAAAACGCCCGATACCGCCCCCAACGAAGACATCAGCTTTACCTTAAGCGATGATGATATTCGTGGTGCGCTCGATGCCCTGCACGCCGAAGATTCCGACACGGTCCACGCCGTCCTCGATAACCTGAACCCGGCCGATACCGCCGAACTTCTCGCCAAAGCGCCGACTGATGACCGCCGCGAAATCATCCATATGTACGGTGAGATTCTCGACCCGGATGTCTTTTCCGAAATGGACATCGAACTGCGCCGGGCCACACTGGCCGAAATGCCTCCCGCACAGGTCGCCGCTATCATTTCGGAACTCGAAAGCGACGACGCGCTCGACCTCATCGAAACCTTCGATGACGACTTACAAAAAGAAATCATCCGCAAACTTTCGGCCAAAACCCGCATCGCCCTCGAAGAAGGCTTGAGCTTCCCCGAAGACTCCGCCGGACGCTTGATGCAGCGCGAAGTCGTCGCCATCCCGCAATTCTGGACCGTCGGCAAAACCATCGACTACCTGCGCGCCGCCTCCTCCGATCTACCGGAGGATTTCTTCGACCTGTTCGTCATCGACCCCGCCTACCACGTCAAAGGCCACATTCCGCTCAACCGGCTGGTCCGCGCCCGGCGTTCGGACAAAATCGAAGAGCTGACCCTCGAAGACACCCATCCCATCCCGGCCGATATGGATCAGGAAGAAGTCGCCCACCTCTTCCGACGCGAAAACATTGTCTCCGCCCCCGTGGTCGATAACGACAACCGCCTGCTTGGCGCCATCACCATTGACGACATCGTCGACGTTATTGATGAAGAGGCGCAGGAAGACTTGCTCAAACTCGCCGGGGTCGACCAGGGCGACCTTTACCGCGCCGTTCTGTCCACCACCGGCACCCGCTTTCGCTGGCTGTTTATCAACCTGCTCACCGCCATTCTCGCCTCGATCGTCATTTCATTCTTCGACGCCACCATCGAACAAATCGTCGCCCTGGCCGTCCTCATGCCGATCGTCGCAAGCATGGGCGGCAATGCCGGAACGCAAGCCCTGACCGTGGCCGTGCGCGCGCTGGCCACCAAGGAACTCTCCGAAACCAACACCGGACGGATCATCTGGAAAGAAACCATTGTCGGCTCGCTCAACGGCCTAGCCTTCGCAGCCATCACCGGCCTCATCACCGCCGCGTGGTTCTCCAGCACCATGCTCGGCCTCGTCATCGCAGCGGCGATGATCATCAACCTGCTCGTCGCCGGCATTTTCGGCGCAGCAATCCCCGTCTTTCTTTCGCGCACAGGCGCCGACCCGGCCGTCGCCTCAACCGTATTTCTGACCACCGTCACCGATGTCGTCGGTTTCTTTGCCTTCCTCGGCCTTGCGGCCGTATTTCTGCTCTAATGCCTGGAAATCAATGCTCTAAGCTTAATAGAAACATCATCGACCAAGATCTGAACACGCTCGGCAACAGCCTTTTTCTTCTTAAGCACCTGCATCTCGATCAAATGCCACGACACATAGGCACATAAAAAACTCCCAACAATCGAAAAACCGATATTGAACAAAACATTGTGATACTGAGGAAACAGGTAAACGCATAATTGCTGGACCGGAAACGCAAACAGATAAATCCCGTACGAATAATCTCCCTGTACAAAAAACTCCCTTTTCGGAGGATTAAAAGTCCCGAGATACACCGCAATATAAGCGGCAAAAAACACACCGAGAAAGCTACCCTCCACACTCGCCATAAAAAATGGCATCGCCAAAGCGCACAGCAAAAAAATCTTAGAACTAACAACAATCCTGTCCCGCCATTGGTAAAACACAACCCCGGCCAGAAAACTGCCGACCAGCGACAACCCCGGCGGCCTGATCACATCCCCCCCTACATCAAAAATCCCTCGCCCCAACACGCTCAAATACATTAAGACGATAAGGGAAACGGCTAAAAACAACCGCCTGCGAACCAGCCCGGTCACCGCCAGCAAAAACAACGCGATATAACATTCAAGCTCATAAGGAATAGTCCACAACGACACATTCACCTGCGGTCTTGGATTTCCTTCAAACACGCCGGGCAGGTAATAATGGATATGCCCGATAATGTTATAAAAATACGACCACGTATCCGGATGTGCAAAATATTCCCTGAACGACAGACTGGTTAAAACCGGACCGATCAGCAAAGCCGACAACGTTACCTCAACCGCCAGCGCCGGTACAATCCGCAATGTCCGATACATCATAAAGGTCGTTAACTTGCGCGTACGCTCCAGACTGGCCGCAACCAAAAACCCGCTCAACGCAAAAAAGATTGGCAAAACACAACCGACAATCGAGCGCCACGGCCCCATCCACGTCTTATAGGCCGCCTCAACCCCATACACGACTCCAAAGGAGTGATACGTCAAAACCGACAACGCCAGAAACAACCGCAAATAATCAAAGCCGCTGGTAAAACCGTGACATGCCTGCATACGCTCAGCAACTGTTTGGCCCTGCACTTTCGTCATACCATTTTCGCCTTACTCAAAAACTTCATAAAATCGTCCCTAGATCAAATCCCGTGATTAGTATATAAGAAAACCCGTAAATTGAGTTTAAACGCCGTTATGAGTAACGCTACCTTTAAAACCTGAGACAAATCCTCTTTAAAAACAAGAGCTAAGACAAAAAACAAATATATGTCCGCATCTAAACTGGTAAAACCCACCTCCGCTTGCAAAGACAGCTTTCTCGAAGCCCTCGATGAATTTCACGCCGAAGGCCGCTACCAGTTTCTCGAACGCAGCGAACTTGATCGCAATTTTGAAGACTTTGTCGACGACCTGAACGCCGGACGCCGCTACCTGCACAAACCCTTTGCAGACTGGGCCGAACCGGTCCCCGAAACCGTCCTCTGGCTGGTTAAGGAGGACAAATATATCGGCACATTCCTCATTCGCCAGCGCCTCAACTGGCACCTTGAAAAATGGGGCGGCCATATCAGCTTTGTCATCCGCCCCTCCATGCGCGGCAAGGGCTTCGGCAAAAAAATCCTCCACAAAGGCATGCCATACTCCTCACATCTGGGTATAGACCGCGCCCTCATCACCATCGACCCGAAAAACAAGGAAGCCATTCGTATCGTCGAATTCTGCGGCGGCGAACTCGAAGATGAAACCCAGAAAACCGATAAATTCCCCTCGCGCCTGCGCTATTGGCTGAAATGTAACTAAGCTCTAAAAACTTGCGGTTTATACAAATCCGCGTATAACACTGCAATGGCTAAAAAGAAGACAACATCAAAGCGTAAAAGCAACAGCAAAACAACGCGCAAAACCACCAACAAATCGAAGGCCGCCAAACCTTCAATCCTGCGCTTTGCGATCAAGTGGCTGTTCGTGCTCGGCATCTGGACCGGCATAGCGCTGGCCGGACTGTTCGCCTGGTACGCCCAGGAACTTCCCGCCATCACGCAAGACGCCAGCTTCGATCGCAAGCGCGCCATCATCGTCAAAGCCGCCGACGGCTCGATCGTCGCGCGTTACGGCGAAATTGTCGGCAACAAGGTCACCGTTGAGGATATCCCGCCCCACCTCGTACAGGCCGTTCTTTCCATCGAAGACCGCCGTTTTTACCACCATTTCGGCCTCGACCCTCTGGGCCTGACCCGCGCCATGTTTGTCAATGTCAAAGAGGGCCGCGTCGCTCAGGGCGGATCGACCATCACCCAGCAACTCGCCAAAAACCTCTTCCTGTCGCAGGAACGCACCCTGAAACGGAAAATTCAGGAAGCCATGCTCGCCTTCTGGCTGGAATACGAACTGACCAAGGACGAAATTTTGTCCGCCTATCTCAACCGCGTTTACCTCGGCTCCGGCGTTTACGGCGTCGATGCCGCGGCCAAACTCTACTTCAAAGTCCCGGTCGAAGATTTGAGCCTGCGCGAATGCGCCACGCTGGCCGGATTACTCAAAGCCCCCTCGCGCTATTCACCGCTCTCCAATCCCGGCCTGTCGAAACAACGCACCGAGATTGTACTAAGCGCCATGGTCGACGCCGGTTACATCACCGAAGATCAAGCCAAAGGCGACCGTTCCATCCCACCCAAACCGACACAAAAACCGACCGACATTATGTCCGATCGCTATTACACCGACTGGATCGTCGACTCTCTGGATGAACTGATCGGTACGCCCGAAGAAGACCTGATCGTCGAAACCACCCTGAACTCGAAAATCCAGAAATACGTGCAAGACGCCATCGCCACAACACTCGAACAAAACGGCGCCGATCGCGATATTTCCCAAGGCTCGATGATCGTCATGCGCCCGGACGGCGCCGTCGTCGCCCTCATCGGCGGCCGCAACTATTCCTCCAGCCAGTTCAATCGCGCCACGCAGGCCAAGCGCCCGCCCGGCTCATCCTTCAAGCCGCTGGTCTACCTCACCGCGCTCGAACAGGGCTGGGACCCGCAAACCCTGATCGTCGATGAACCGATCACCAAAGGCCGTTACCGCCCGAAGAATTTCGGCAACAAATATTACGGTGAAGTAACCCTCGAAGAGGCCCTGACATACTCCCTCAATACCGTCGCTTACCAGCTGATGAAAGATGTCGGCCCGGACTCGGTCATTTACACCGCCCGGCGCATGGGCATTGAATCCGAACTCTCCCCGGACCTTTCTCTCGCTCTCGGCTCCAACGGCATCAGCCTTCTCGAAATGGCCAATGCCTACGCTACCATCGCCAATGGCGGACTGGAAGTCCGCCCCTATGGCATCACCAAAATCACGTCCGAAGACACCGGAGAACTCTACTACCAGCGCCCGCCGCACCGCCCGATGAAACGCGTCTTCGCCGCCCACGACATTCAAAATCTGACTTCAATGATGAACAGCGTCATGACCCACGGTACAGGTCAAGGCGCACAAATCGGCGTTCCCGCCGCCGGAAAAACCGGCACATCGCAGGAGAGCCGCGACGCCCTCTTCATGGGTTTTACCCGCGAACTGGTCGGAGTAGTCTGGCTGGGTAATGACGATAACTCACCGATGAAACACGTCACCGGCGGCAGCTTCCCGGCTCAAATCTGGGCCTCGGCCATGGGAAAATCCATAGGCCTCTACCCGCCGATGAACCGCAACGACTTCGCCCCGGCCACCGGCCTTGAAGAACTTTTCGGCAACCTCTTTTTCCGCTCGGACAGAGACCGTCAACTGCATATGCAAACACTGGAAAACATCCAGCCCGCAAACGGCGAAGGCAAAAAACGCACACTCAGAGAATCGACGCACTATAACGATTAATAATCAGTAGCACGCTTCCTCAACCAACAAAGGAAACTCACAGCGCATCCCGGCAAACCGATCTTCGCCAACGCTCGCCCAATAATCCCGCAGGTCCAGCAACGCCGACGACGGCCCGCCGATCTCCCAACACTCGCGCATCAGGGCCTGATCGGCAAAACACAAAAACTCCGCCGGAAAGGCCATACGCGGCGCCCGCAAGCCCAGCTCAACAAGCAGCTTGGCCACATGCGCATCACTATAATCCAGCATATCGGCTGTAAACTGAATGGCCGCCAACACCTTGATCTCCACGCGCGAATTAGGTACGCAGCGCAAGTGACGCATAAATCGCGCATAAATATCCATGGACAATCCTTCACACGCCTGTGGAGACAAAGGCAAACTGATCTCTGATGTCTTGGTGGTGATGTTACTCTGTATCATCATTATGACCCTCCCGGCTCTGGTTTAAGGAGTTCTGTAACCATCATTCACCGACGAGTCTTAACAGTTCCTTAACGCAGCCGCCAAACACCCCAAACCCGCAGAAAAACCTGTGTATAACCTCAAAACACCGTCATTGCGAAGAACAAAGTGACGAATCAATCCAGAAGCACTCCCCCCTGAATTGCTTCGCGAAGTTTATATCCTGTGGGTACTTGCAACGACAGCAGAAAAACAGGATTTGCAGACCATTTATTGAAGTTTGTTATTTTGGAACGGCCGCAACGGCAAGCTGGTCCGCCCGCTCATTCTCCGGATGCCCGTCATGCCCCTTCACCCAGTGAAAACTCACATCATGTTTGACGATCAATTCATCAATCTGCTTCCACAACCCCTGATTCTTCACCTGTTTTTTACCGGCAGTCTTCCACCCCCGCGCCTTCCAGCCCTTAAGCCACTTCTCCACACCGTCGATCACATATTTGCTGTCGGTATAAATCTCAATCTTTGGACTGCCCTTAATCGCCTCCAAAGCCCTAATCACCGCCATCATTTCCATGCGGTTATTCGTCGTTTCGGCTTCACCTCCAGATAATTCCTTCTCATGACCGTTCCAGCGCATCACCGCCCCCCAGCCGCCCGGCCCGGGGTTTCCGCTGCACGCACCATCAGTATAGATTTCAACAATCTTGCTCATGCGCGCAGCTTCATAGCCTCTTGCTTATGCAGCCCCTCAACAATCACGCCCAAAAACTCAGCCTCACTCTCCACCCCGCGAAACGCTTCAGAGGGTATCGTCACGCCGTATTTATCGGCAATATACTGGTATTTGGGAAGGCGGTTCTCAAACAACTGCGGAAACGTCCAGCGTGAAAAATCATCCGGATCAATCTCTTCCGCCCCGCTCAAACCGCGTTCCTGCAAATAGGCCTCCAGCCAATATTCAAACCGCTCCGGAGAATAAAACAGCGGCTTCGGATACGTTTTGGCCCGCTCCAACACAGTCTTCTCTTCTTTCGCACTCGCCTTGATATAAACAATCAACGAATTCTCATCGACCGTATCGAGCAAAATCCGATCGTCAATCTCGCACATCGAACCGGTCGAATCATTGACCACATGCGTAAACCCTTCCTTATGTGCTTTGACCACCCGCTCGGGCAATCGCGCCAACGCCTCGCACTCCGCATTAAAATACCGGTTCTGCCTGCGCTTAAACTCATCCAGCGCCAAACCGCCTTTCGCCGGGTCGCCCAGCCGCCCGACATAGGCCGAAAGCTGCGAAAGATCCTGCACACTCACCCGGTTTGGCTCACCCAGCGTTGCTTCAATTTCAGCACCCAGATAGCGCGTGCCGATCTCATAATCGCAGGAATAATGACACCACCCTGCCTTGGCCAGCATCGTCGATAAATAGGTTTTCCCCACGCCTGACATGCCCATCAAAGTGATAACCTTGCGCTCAATCGCATCAAACTCAGGAACGGTAATCGGCATAAAACTCTCTCTCGGATCAAAGCGGCCCACTATCCACGTTCAATAACTATACCAACAAACGGATTTAAAAAAGACTGCCGATACAAAAAAGTATTAAAACGTTTAACGATACCCAATCGCAAAAACAAATCTGTCAGTATCTGAACTCCGGTGATTAAGGCAATTTTTTCTAGCACGACTCCAAAGACCAGACCCATTTGTTCCCGGAAACGCAACAATATCATGAGCATCCGCAATAACACTTTCACCTTGAGTATCTTTATACTCAAGCCCACCACCATATACACCCGATACGACTGTATATTTTAAGTAATCTCTGTGAAAATGAGGATCACCGCCATAACGCCTGCCATCGACTTGGCGGTGAAGGAGACAAGAAAATGGCTTAATATCTGTTACCTTTTGAAACAATGAAACAATACTGTTTTCATATTGTCTAACCGTATCAAATAAAGGACGATTTTCAGAATCCTGATCCGCCAACCATTTTGAATATAAAACATCACTCAAAACACACGCTTCATACATATCATTTTGAATACTTGAAAACCCCACCTCATCAATCCGCTGAAAGACCTCAGGTGTTTCACGCTTCACATGAACCGCCATCACACCTTTTTTTAAATAACGCAAATCGCCGACATCATTCGTCACGATAATTTGACGTCTGCGCCTTGAAAAACGATTAAAATAGCCAGAAAACATTTCAAATATCCCTAAACAAGCGTCAGGAACATACAAAAAGATTGGTGTTATGTCAATAATTTAGACCCGCAAAACTTTCGGCACCTTGAAATGAACATCTTCAACCGTAATCGGCACTTCTTCAAGGCTCACATCAAACTTATCCCGCGCTGCGGCGATCACCTCATCGACCAGCACCTCCGGCGCGCTCGCCCCCGCGCTCACCCCCAGCACCTTCACCCCGTCCAGCCAGCCCCAGTCGATCTCCGCCGCACGCTGCACCAACATCGCCTTAGCACAACCATTCTGCGCCGCCACCTCGACCAATCGATTAGAATTCGACGAATTCGGCGCACCGATCACAATCACCGCATCGCTCTGCGGTGCAATCGTTTTCACTGCCCGCTGCCGGTTGGTCGTCGCATAACAGATGTCTTCCTTATGCGGGTCCTTAATCGAAGGAAACTTGGCCTTTAGCGCCGCCACCACATCCGCCGTATCGGCCACCGACAGCGTCGTCTGCGTCGAATAAGCGAGATTCTCAGCATCCTCAACCTCGAGCCGCTCTACATCATCCACCGTTTCGACCAGCAACACCGCACCCTCCGGCAACTGTCCCATCGTCCCGATCACCTCCGGGTGCCCTTCATGCCCAATCAGAACAATCTGGCGCCCATCCTTATAATGCCGCTCCGCCCCGTAATGCACCTTGCTCACCAACGGGCACGTCGCATCAATGTAAAACATCTTGCGCGCCTGCGCATCCTCGGGCACGGATTTCGGCACGCCATGCGCTGAAAAAATCACCGGGCAGCCCGCATGCGCGGACGGAATTTCATCCAACTCCTCGACAAACACCGCGCCCTTCGACCGCAAAGAATCCACGACAAACTTGTTATGCACAATTTCATGACGCACATAGACCGGCGCGCCGAACTTCTCCAGCGCCATCTCAACAATCTGAATCGCCCTGTCCACTCCGGCGCAAAATCCGCGCGGGCTCGCCAGCAATATTTTCAACGGCTCTTTACCCATGATCCTGACTCTTGCTTTAGGCTCCACGCTCTCGTAAGCTTCGGACTAGTTTATAGCGCTTAGAGTCAGGATACAGCAAATGAAACCTTTAAGATTTTTCGTTCTGAGTATGTGTTTCATAGGCCTCAGCGCCTGCCAGACATGGGACGGCATGGTCAAGGATTTCGAATCCATAGAGCTGCCCGCCTTGAACAACGCAACGACGCGCAGTGCGGAAAATCTGGTCTATAGCGGCGACTGCCCTGCCGTCGATGCTGTCGAAGAACTGCAATCCCTGTCCGAATTCACCGACATCAACAACCAAAGCGACGACAACCTCGTCGCAAAAGTCGATATCACCAACCTGCAAAGCGCCTGCAGCTATGACGAACGTTCAGTCACCATCGATGTGCGCACGGACTTTGTCGGCACATTAGGCACACAAGGCCGCGCGCCCGCCTCCTTCTCCTACCCGTTCTTCGTCGCCATCACTTCGGCCGGTGGTGAAATCCTCGCCAAAGAAGTCTTCGCCGCGCAGGTCAATTACGATGCCGGACAAACAACGTACAGCTACACCGAAAAACTGCGCCAGATCATCCCGATCGAAACCAAAGCCCGCGGCTCGCATTACAAAGTCCTCGTCGGCTTCCAGCTTACGCCGGACCAGTTGGCCTATAACCGCAAAATGATCGCCGAACGAATTGCCGCAGAAAAAGCACAAAAAGAAGCCGAAGAAAAACTCCTGCGCGAAGCCGAAGAACAGAAAAAAACAGCGTTTGAATCCGGGGCTCAAACCGCGCAGGAACAGGCCGCCAAAGACACCATCTATATCGGCCGACCGGTCACCATAACACCCTAAATATAAAATCCCCTCTCCCTTGGGGAGAGGGTCAGGGTGAGGGGCTTTTTCCTAAATATGAAAGCAAAGACATGACCACATTTGACCTCGAAAAATTCTGGATATCCGAAGCCCACGAACACGAAGATGTGGCGGAAAAAACCTTCGCCACCCTGCAAAATCATTTCGAGCAAATGCTCAATGCCTGTCTTCAATCCATTGAAGGCGGGGGGAAAATCCTGTTTTTCGGCAACGGCGGCAGCGCGGCGGACGCCCAGCACCTCGCCACCGAACTCACCGTGCGCTACGTCAATGACCGCGCCCCCATCCCCGCCATCGCCCTGACGACAGACACCTCGACCCTCACCGCCATCGGTAACGACTTCGGCTTTGACGATCTCTTCGCCCGTCAGGTCGATGCACTGGGCAAAAAACGCGATGTCGCCATCGGCATCTCGACCTCAGGAAACAGCTCCAACATCCTTAAAGGCCTGAAAATGGCCCGCGATCGCGGCCTGACCACCGTCGGCCTGTCCGGCCGTGACGGCGGCAAAATGCGCGATGTTTGCGATATCCTGCTGATCGTCCCCTCAAACACCACCGCCCGCATTCAGGAAATGCATATCATGCTCGGACACATGCTCTGCGGCGCGCTCGAGAAAAAGCTAAATCTCGCATAATAGTCGCTTGAGAAAACACGCATTTTCACATACAATCCCCTTCAACATGACAAAAGCGCAATTGATCGAGTCCCTGAATTTTGAACAGGCTTTGGGAGAGCTGGAGACCATTGTCCGCAGCCTCGAAACCGGCCAGGCCCCGCTGGAGGATTCCATCGCCGCCTATGAACGCGGCATCGCCCTGAAAAAGCACTGCGAAGCCAAACTCCGCGAGGCGCAGGCAAAAATCGAAAAAATCACCGTCAACAAAAACGGCAGCATAAAAACCGAACCTTTAGATAGCGGTGAATAGAATGAACCTTGTTAAAAGAACGATTTGTCAAACTGATTTCGTTTTTAACGAGGCACAAGGAGCGACGTGTATAAAACATACACGAGCGACGCAGCAACAACGTTTAAAAACGAAAGCAGAAAGACAAAATGCCATCACCACGTAGCGCCTCCCCCCAGCTTCAAAACGCCATGGACGAAGTCTCTGAGGCCGTCAATCTGACCATCGAACGCCTGCTCCCCAAAAGCGAAGAACCCGAAGCCCCGCTCTATGAAGCCATGCGCCACGGCACCCTTGGCGGCGGAAAACGCCTGCGCCCGTTCCTCTGCATGGAATCCGCCTTCCTGTTCAACGTGCCCTCGTCCCGCGCCCGCCGCGCCGCCGCCGCTCTGGAATTTGTCCATTGCTATTCCCTCATCCACGATGACCTGCCCGCGATGGACGATGCCTCTTTGCGCCGTGGTCATCCGACGGTTCATAAACAATATGACGAAGCCACAGCGATTCTGGCCGGCGACGCCCTGCTCACCCTGGCCTTTGAAGTCCTCGCCGATGCCGAAACCCATCCCGACCCGCATGTCCGCTGCGAACTCATCACCGCACTGGCCCACGCCTCTGGCGGGCACGGCATGGTCGGCGGGCAAATGCTCGACCTGATCGCCGAAAAGAAAGAGGAAAATTTCGATGTCGGCGAAATCTCCCGCCTGCAACGCATGAAAACCGGCAAACTCATGGCCTTTGCCTGCGAAGCCGGGGCCATCCTCGGCAAAGCGGGTGAAACCCAGCGCAAAGCCCTATGCAACTACGCCCACGATCTCGGCCTCGCCTTCCAGGTCACCGACGATATTCTGGACGTGGAGGCCGACCCGCAGGACACCGGCAAAGACACCGGCAAGGACGAAGACGCCGGCAAAGCGACCTTCGTTTCAACACTCGGGAAAGACGCCGCGCGCAGCCGCGCTGAAATGATTGTCGGGCAAGCCAAACGCCACCTGAAAATCTTTGAGGGCCGCGAAAAAATGCTGACTGAACTCGCGGATTACGTGCTGCAACGGCGGGCTTAAGGACAAACGCCTACCCGCCCTTGGGTCCCACAGAAGACACACCACTGGCAGAAATGTCTGCGACTAAAGTACCCTGCGAAGGTTTCGCTTGGTCATCAGGCCCCTGTGCAATCAGCGTTTTTTCCGCTTCTTCCCTCGCCAGCTCATAACTTAAAACGCCTCTCGCTATTCTTTCGGCAAGCTCCTGCGGACGGCGAACCGTATAATCGGCAACCTTCTCATCTCCCGGATTGCTTAAGAAAAGAGACTCGATAACAACGGCCACATCATCATTGCCCGGCGCCGCCTTCTCCGCAGCATCCAACGTACGGGCATTATATGTCTTCACTCCTCGATTCCTCAGCCCTTGATAACCCTCTATTTCTGCAAGAAGATGCTGCGCCAAAGCCGTAGAATTTGGGTTCGTAGCCGTTCCGTCACGCCCTCGACCAATCTGATCAACGACCACCTCCATACCATGGTCACGTGGACTCGCGCTCGAATTGGCCTGAAGATCGAGCAACACACCTCTTGAAGCGCCAAGCTGCCGTTTCATCGCCTCCATAAAATGCGCCCTGGCCTCCAGATGAGACATAGCAAGTTCTTTTTGATCTACGATCTCACCCGGCATTCTAAAAAACGCCACGTGATAACGATCATCATTTTCAAGATATTCAAACAATTTCCGACCAACACGATCTGCCAATTCACTCTCCGTAATCCCGCCCGCACTGACGGCGCCACGATCAATAACCGTGTGTTTTTGACCGTCTTCACCCCTCGCCTGTTTTTCCACACCGTGCCCAAGGCTAATCACAACCAATGTCCGATCATCACCGGCAGACGCCTTCATAAATCCCCCTGTCAATTCCTGCCCTCTAATCGCGCGCTGCGCATTCGCATATTGTTGCGGTGAAATGGATTGGGAATGCGCAGGAACCGGGGCCGCCGCACGTGCCAAAGCCTCATCGCCCATCTCCCGCATTTTTTGGTACTGCTCAACGGTTACGATTCCGTCCGGTTCATAGTAATTTTCTTCCTGCCACGTACGAATGGCGCGATTGGAAAAACTATTCGGGGATTTCCCGAGATTATTATCGGCCCCCCCACTTTCCTAAATTAAACCCCTGATCGATAAGCGCCTGCTGAATATCCCGAGCTTCAAAAACCTCTAACGCTGTCCTTTGATCATCCCGTGACTGAGACGACCTTTCAATGGGCTTCACCCCTCCTCCATCACTCTCTGGAAGCGGCAAAACCTGAGCAGACCCCCCTGCCTTTGGCGCTCCTGCGTCTTGTTCTTTTTCTCCCGCCTCTCTAAACTCCTCCGCCAAAGAAGAATCAGAAGTATCTTTTTCGTCCTCTGAAATCTCCGCCGCCTCTTTTCCTACCGTCGGGTTTACCGGCGACTCCTCTACCGCCTCTTCTGGCGCACCAACAACCGCTTCTTCCTCCCTCACATCGGAAAGATGAAGTGTCTCGCCCGGCCTGATAACATTGATATTCTTAAGTTGCGGATTGAATTTGACGATATCCGCGCGCGAAATGCCATGCCGCTTGGCAATCGCATAAAGCCCGCCCGTATCGGTATCTTTGACTGTATATTGCTACGGCGCCTCTACGTCCAGGCCCGGAATAGCAAGCTTCTGACCGGGAAAGATTTTCCACGCATCCTCTTTCATGCCGTTCTCACGCCTGAGCGCGGCCAAATCTACATTGTGACGCTCTGCAATTTCGGAAAGCGTATCGCCGCTTCGAACCTCATATTCCGCCATTTTTACACCCTTTTATCCTATTTTCCCCAAGAATACAGAATGGCGGTTAATATATTGTTAATCTCTTTCGGGTTTAATTCCCCGCCGCTTGCGGCGTATAAAAAACAACGGGGACACAATACTATAGTGTCCCCCCACGCTTTTGATACCTCGCCCCTTGGGGCGGCTGACGAAGCAATGACGAAATTAAAAGGTGGTAAGATTGATAATGTAACGAATAACGCCGCGCTTAAGCAGCAATATTATTGCTCCAACGCCATCGTCCGACAATCAGGTTCAGAAACCGTAACAAATTTCGTATCATCGTCATTCGCGACAAAAAAAGCTTGATCGATAGGGAACGTCGCATATTGCTTGCTCTGGCAAACATTCAGAGCCGGAGCATGCTCATTAAAACCTTGCTGAACCCTCTTGTCTGCGACAACAATAATATTTGCTGCATCTTTTTCAACCCACGGCAAAAATCCCGGCGTTGCACTCACCTGAGCAGAGCCGCAAAAAGCGCGCCCCTCTTGTTGAACAGGTTCACACTTAATACTGGAAACGACTGCATTAATCTTCTCATGATGCTCACCATCAACAAGAGCATTATCAACAAGGTGCGCCGCCTCAGTTGCCGCCGCCATCCAGACTGCGGTGAAGAAAAGCGCCCCCCCAACCATACCGACCTCTCCGTTTTGGGGAGGGTCATTTCTATTCTCCTCAATCGCTCTTGCCCAAAACCCTTTAAAATCAGAAAAATCAACCGCAGCGTGAATGGCCGGAAATACAGGAGCCGCAAAAATGGACAAGCCTGTTTTCGCACCCTCTGACAATCTGCTTATTGATTTAGAAATCTTTTCTCGCAATTTTTTAAACATAAAAAAACCTCCATGAACTTGAAAACAAGAACCTTCTACCCCCCCCATCAATCATTATGTCAACAAAAAATAACCTTTGCGTCCTTTGTGTCCTTTGCGTTAAAACTTCCCCCTATGGCACAGGCACAGAAAAAACGAACCGTCATTGCGAGGAAGCCTGCCCCGGCGAAGGCCGGGGAAGCAATCCACCCTCCCCGTCATTGCGAGGCCCCCGGACTTGATCCGGGGGACGAAGCAATCCAGAGCAAGAAAACTGGATTGTCGCGTCGGAGCGGCGCTCCTCCTCGCAATGACGCTAGCGTGTTATCCCGCGTCGAGCGCCCTGCCGACCTCAAAGCCCTCTCCGACGCGGATCTCCACACACTTGCCCAGGAACTCCGCCGCGCCACGATTGAGGCCGTCTCCCAGACCGGCGGCCACCTTGGCGCTGGCCTCGGCGTTGTCGAACTCACGCTGGCCATTCACGCCGTCTTCAACACCCCCGAAGACCGCCTGATCTGGGACGTCGGGCACCAATGCTACCCGCATAAAATCCTCACCGGGCGCAAGGACCGCATCCACACGCTGCGCCAACCCGGCGGCCTGTCCGGCTTCACCAAGCGCGCCGAGAGCCAGTACGACCCCTTCGGCGCGGGCCACAGCTCCACCAGCATTTCCGCCGGGCTCGGCATGTCAGTCGCTTCAGACCTGTCCGGTGAGCATAAAAACGTCATCGCCGTCATCGGTGATGGCGCAATGAGCGCCGGGCAAGCCTATGAAGCCATGAACAACGCCGGAGCCCATAAGAACCGCCTCATCGTCATCCTCAACGACAATGAGATGTCGATCGCCCCGCCGGTCGGCGCGATGAGCCGCCATCTGACAAAACTTGTCTCCTCGAAAACCTATATCGGCGCGCGCGAAGCGGGCAAAAAGCTGATGAACATCATGCCGCCCCCCATCCGCCACGCGGCCAAACGCGCCGAAGAATCCGCCCGCACGCATCTGGGCTCAGGCAGCCTCTTTGAAGAAATGGGCTTTTACTATATCGGCCCCATAAACGGCCACGACCTCAGCCAGCTCCTGCCCGTCCTGCGCAATGTGCGCGATAGCCATCATAACGGCCCCATCCTCATCCACGCCCTGACGCAAAAAGGCAAAGGCTATGGCCCGGCCGAAAACGCCGCCGACAAAATGCACGGCGTCAAAAAATTCAACGTTGTCACTGGTGAACAAGCCAAATCACCCGCCAGCGCGCCAGGTTACACCTCCATCTTCGCGAAGCAACTCATCGCCGAAGCCCGGACCGACGACAAAATCGTGGCCATCACCGCCGCCATGCCGGACGGCACCGGCCTTGATAAATTTGCGCGTGAATTCCCGGAGCGCACCTTCGATGTCGGCATCGCCGAACAGCACGCCGTCACTTTCGCAGCCGGGCTTGCCGCCGAAGGCTTCAAGCCCTTCGTCGCCATTTACTCCACCTTTCTCCAGCGCGCCTACGACCAGATCATCCACGACGTCGCCATCCAAAACCTGCCCGTCAGATTTATGCTCGATAGAGCCGGCCTCGTCGGGGCCGATGGTGCCACCCACGCCGGGTCTTTCGACATCGCCTATCTGGGCTGCATCCCGAACATGACGCTCATGGCCCCGTCCGACGCCGCAGAGCTGGAAAAAATGGTCACCTTCGCCGCCCATTATGACGACGGCCCGCTCGCCCTGCGCTATCCCCGCGGCGAAGCGATTGCCGCCATCGCCGTAGACAACACCCCCATAGAACTGGGCAAAGGCCGCATTGTTTACTCTACAAACCCCGCTCTGATGTCATCCCCGCGGCCTGCGCAGCAGGCTCAAACAGCGGGGATCCAGAAAAACCCGAAGGACAACACCACCGCCATCCTCTCCTTCGGCACCCGTCTGGAAGAATCCCTCAAAGCCGCCAAAGCGCTGGAAAAACAAGGCCACACCGTCACCGTGGCCGATGCCCGCTTTGCCAAGCCCTTGGATGAAAATTTAATCCGTACACTGTGCACTAATCACCGTACACTGATCACCATAGAGGAAGGCTCAACCGGCGGCTTCGGTGCCTATGTGCTGGAATTCCTCGCTCACAACGACCTCACCCAAGGGCTAAAGTTCCGCCAACTCCACCTCCCCGACACCTTCCAAGACCACAACGACCCCGCAAAACAATACGAAGAAGCAGGTTTAGTGGCGAAGGATATTGTTAAAAACATCTAATTAAGACAAAATAAAGATATCATGAGCATTTACATCACTCACGCCGACTTAAAAGGCTTAGAACGTTGTCCTCAATGCAACGTTGCTAAACCTCATCTAAGCAAAGTTTGGGGGCATAATGTTTGCGTTAAAGGAACGGACAACATTAGCTGGGGAGCGTTCTTATGTTCCAGCTGCAACAATTTAGTTTTTGCTAAATCTGCAAGGGTTCATCGTGATCGCAGCATTATAAACCTTAATGCAGGAGACAAACTATTGGTAGAAAATGTCTATCCTAGAAGAAAACAAATCACATCAGATCTACCTGACTCTGCTAAAACATACCTTAAGCAAGCTTTAGATAGCTTACACGCACCCGATGGCGCTGTGATGCTATGCGCCTCGGCAGTAGACTCCATGTTAAAAGACAAAGGCTATGAAGACGGATGGCTAAACGACAGGATTACTAAAGCTGCCGAGGATGGTTTGTTTACAAAAGATATGGCTGAATGGGCTCACATGGTTAGGCTTGAAGCTAACAATCCACGCCATGCTGATAAAAAACGGCCTCACATGAGCACCAATGATGCAGAGCAAGCTCTAACCTTTGCTAATGCACTAGGTATGGTTCTATACGAACTCCCTGCCAAAATTGCATTAGGCAAAGAGTCCGCTGCCAAAAGAAAAGAAGACAACAAAGCAGCTAACGAAGCTTAAACTTGACCAAACCTGAATAAATTCCTATAATCATCCATGAAAAAGCGGCCCTGATGTGGGGTCGTTTGGCGTATAAACGGCGCGAGCGGGCAAAGCCCTTCTGGCCCGCTAACGGGCCCGATTGTGATAAACCAAGCCCTTACGCCCAACCGCCGCACCCAACAGGGCCCGAAAAACGGGCCCACTTGGCAAAAATCAGCGTGACCTCACCGCATTCGATGTTTAAACTCTCCTGATGTCACTTCCAAAACCGACAATCGTGATTTTCGACATGGACGGCACCACCGTGCGCCACCTCAACCCGCGCCTGCTCGGCCTGATGGAACGGCTGGATGACATGGTGTTCAAAGTCTCGCGCCTGTGGAGCTGGATTTTCGAACGCAAGGCTCAGGGGCCGCTCTTGCTCGAAAAACCCGACGAACCGGTCAAACCGCCCAAATCGATCATCGTCCACAAAGCCATCCATAAACTGCGCCGCAAACCCGTAGAATTGCTGGTCGAGCCTTGCCCCGGCATTTTTTCCGTCCTGTCCCTGCTCAAATCCCACACCATCCCCATGGCCTTGGTCAGCAACGGTTTAGGCAAAGGCTACGGCGAAGATATCGTTAAAAAATTCGGCCTTAATGCGTTTTTCCATGTCACCATTTTCCGCGAGGACATCCGCAAGTCCAAACCCAGCCCCGAACCGATCCTTCAGGCGCTCGGCCATCTGAAAGACGCGCTCAGCGCCGATGACGTGGTGTGGTATGTCGGCGACCGTCACAAAGATGTCACCGCCGTGAAGAACGCCGAACCGCTTCTCCCCTGCCCGATTATTCCGCTGTCCTACGGCCTCAACGCCGCCGCCGCACTGATCGAGAAAGGCTACGGCTCCGGGCACATTCTGATGACCTATCAGGATATGCACGACATGCTCAGCGAACTTTTTGAAAAACAGGCAGAAAAACCTCGTCATCCCGGAGGTGATGCGCAAGCATCGCTCAAACATCCGGGATCCATATGCGAGCGGCAAAGCCGCTCATCCGACGATCGCAATCATTCAATTCGCAAAGGATCGTAAGTCATGTAATCCTGCGGATTGTCCTGCACGCGCATCCACGCCAGCGCCGGACCGAACACCTCCAACGCCCGTTCCTGCAGCGCCGCCATCCGCCCCATGCGCATACTGGCCTGAGCCTGCGTATCGAGCAATTCGAGAACCTGCTCAAGCGGTGTTTTCGGCTTTGGATAGACCGCGACATTCAGGCCCGACCGATCTTCCGCACCCACTTGCATCGCCGTATAATCCAGCGCATCATCCAGCCCGCCAAGCTCATCGACCAACCCAACCTCAAGCGCCCGGCGCCCACTCCACACGCGCCCCTTGGCGATTTTATCGACAGCGGCCGCGTCCATCTTGCGCCCCTTCGCCACCCGCGCAATGAAATTATCATAAACATTATCCAGCATCGCATTGATGCGTTCGGCCTCACTGGCGCTAAACGGCGTATTAGCAGACCAGAGGCCTGCATTCTTGCCCCAGCTAATCGCCTCCCAGTTCACACCAACCTTATCGAACAACCCGGCCAACGAGAATTTTCCGCCGACCACACCGATCGAACCGGTCAACGTCGTCGGCAACGCATAAATCTTGTCCGCATAGGCCGAAACCCAATACCCGCCGGAAGCCGCCAGCGAGCCCATCGACACGATCACCGGCTTGCCGCGCTCCTGCGCTTTTTCCACCGCGCGCAAAATGCTCTCCGACGCCGCGGGCGACCCGCCCGGACTATCCACCCGCAGCACGATCGCCTTGACCTTTTCATCCTTCGAAGCATCCAAAATCGCCGGAGCGATCTCGTCCGCCGCCGCAATCCCGTCATCGCCAAACCCGCCGTCTCCCGAAGGCATAATCGCCCCAACCGTATAAATCAGCGCCACTTTCGGCTTTCCGCCGGGTATAAGACCATGCGCCTTTTTCTCCATCACCCGGCCGTAATGCGCCAGATTGACAATCTCCAGCGCATCGGGATCAGGCTCGCCCGTAACCATTTCGGCGACCTTATCCAGCAGCACATCGCCATAATCCATATGCGTAATCAGCCCGGCGGCCTCCGCCTCCGGCGCGGTAAACAAACCCTGATTGACCAGTTTTTCAAATGCGGCCCCGCTCATTCCGCGATCTTCCGGAATCCGCTCCAGCAATTCAAACCGGATATCATTCACAATCGCGCCCAACTCTTCGCGGTTCGCCGCGCTCATCGCCTTGTTCGTCAGGCTTTCATACGCCGTTTTATACTCCTTGCGCTGGAAGAATTGCGGCTGCACGCCCAGCTTGTCCAAAGTTTCACGCGCAAACGGCACCTCCATGCCCACGCCCGGAATCGACACAATCCCCAAAGGCTGCATCCAGATTTCCTCAAACGCCGAAGCCAGATAATAACGGCTCAAACCGCCGCCACCCTCGCCATAGGAGGAGGAATAGATATACGCAAACTTCCCGGATTCACGAAACCGTTTCAGCGCCGCACGCACCTCCGTCACCTTCGCCAGATCAAAATACCCGTCATACATCCGCGCGAGTATCCCCTTCACCCGCGCGTCATCCCGCGCCCGGTCCAACGCTTCGACAATATCGCGCACCGTCGGTTTGGAAGAGGCGGAAAACGGATCGGCAAAACTCACCGGCGAAGGCAACTCGGAAAGGCCATCCTCAAATTTAAGAAACAACACCATTTCATCAGGCAAGCTCGGCGCCGCAGTCTCTTTGGGCAAAAAGGCAGGCAACACAATCAGCGCGACCAGAATATTGAGCATAACCAGAAAGCCCAGCCCCATCGCCATGCGCTTCAGCGCCAGCCAGATGATCGGCAACAACCGCCATTTCATTTTCGGCTGTGTCACCGCTTGGGGCACGGTGTTTGAATAAAAAGGACGATGCTGTCTGAAATTCCGTCTAGGCATGAGAAAACTATACCGTCCGCCAAACATGACGAAAAGCTTTTTGAAGAAGATTTTTACAAATAAGGATATTTTATTTTTATTGACATAATGATTCAGGGGTTCTAAAAAGATTTAAAAACGGATAACGGTATAGAAAATGAGCATTAGAGACTATAGACAAAGAAGACGACAGGATATCCGACAAAAACAATACCTCTGCTCTCTCTCAGCAACCGCCAAATCCTTTTTTAATGGACAAAGCAAAGCGTTTATGAAGCTTCAAGAATGTTACGAGGGGAATGGCTTACAAAGCGCTTACCAGCTTTATCAGGAGCAAAACCTTCACCGAAATCCCAAAAACCGAACATATATGGGATCATTGTTATTCCGTAATGGCAGCGCCAAAGACGCAGAAGCCATATTCAGACAACATGTTGACCTGACCCCAGATGATTTAAAAGCACGTCAAACGCTGGGGGATATATACAGAGTTCTCGGACAAGACAGAAACGCCGAAACACAATATAAATCGATTTTAGACATGGAACCGCATGACGCCTATGCCCTCAACTCGCTCGGCAACCTTGAAATGCAGCGCGGCAATTTCGACAAAGCCGAAAGCTATTTACAAACCACGCTCCAACATCACCCTCATGACTCCTATGCCCTCAACTCGCTCGGCAACCTTGAAATACGGCGCGGCAATTTCGACAAAGCCGAGAGCTATTTACAAACCACGCTTAAACATCACCCTAATGACTCCTATGCCCTCAACTCGCTTGGCAACCTTGAAATGCAGCGCGGCAATTTCGACAAAGCCGAAAGCCATTTACAAACCACGCTCCAACATCACCCTCATGACTCCCCGGCATATTACGGGTTAGCCAAAGTGGCGTGGCTAAAAAATGATAAAAGCACATGCCAAAAAATTATAAGAGAACAGATGCAAAACAATAGAGCATCCATTCCGCAAATTATTCTGTTCCTCGCATGTAAATTCGAACAGGAACCGTTATTGCCAATCCTGAAAGAGCAATACGGTGAGAATCGTATAGCATGCATGTTAAAACTGGCACATTGTTTTGAGAACGACCGTTTTGCAGAACGCACATGGCCGACAATGCTGAACCCCCTTTACGCGCATCCTGAACTTTATAATCCCGTAAATGGTTGTACAGTTTTGGAAATGAGCGATGTTCCAAACGGAATAAGACAGGCAACGGCGCAAACCGTTATCCTGCGCCACGAGGCCAAAGACTGCGCCCTATAAACACTGCGCCTTATGACGCAGCCAGTGATCGGCGAGGACGCAGGCCATCATGGCCTCCACCACCGGCGTCCCGCGCAGACCAACGCACGGATCGTGACGGCCTTTGGTGACAATATCAGTCTCATTGCCGTCTTTGTCGATGGTTTTGACGGGCGTGAGGATGGAACTGGTGGGTTTGAACGCCACGCGGCAGACAATATCCTGCCCCGAGGAAATGCCGCCGAGAATGCCGCCCGCATTATTGGATTGGAATTGAGGCCGCCCCCCCTCTATCCCCTCCGCAAGCGGGGGGGAGGAAGATATGCGAATTTCATCCGCATTGTCTTCACCGCGTAAAGATACGGCCTCAAAACCTGCGCCGATCTCCACCGCCTTAACCGCGTTAATGCTCATCATCGCTTTGGCCAGATCCGCATCCAGCTTGTCATACACCGGCGCGCCGAGACCGGCGGGAATACCGCTCGCATGCACCTCAACCAGCGCCCCGGCGGAAGAGCCATCTTTGCGAATTCTATCCAGATATTCCTCAATTTCAGTAACGGCCTCGGCATCAGGCAGCCACAAAGGATTTTGTCCCACCTGATCCCAGTCCCAACGATCGCGGTTGATCTTTTTCTCACCCACCTGCACCACGCCAGCGCGGATTTGCACACCCACGCCAATCTGGCTCTCCAAAACCTTGCGCGCCACAGCGCCCGCCGCCACGCGGCAAGCGGTTTCCCGCGCAGACGAGCGCCCGCCGCCGCGATAATCGCGAATGCCGTATTTTTGCATGTACGTAAAATCGGCATGACCGGGGCGAAATTTATCTTTAATATCACTATAATCCTTGGATTTCTGGTCCTGATTGCGGATCAACAGGCCAATCGGAGTGCCCGTCGTTAAGCCCTCAAACACCCCGGAGAGAATCTCCACCGTGTCGGGCTCTTTACGCTGCGTCGTATGGCGGGACTGGCCGGGTTTGCGCTTATCAAGAAACCCCTGAATATAGCCCTCATCCAGAGGAATGCGCGGCGGCACACCGTCCACGATCACGCCAATCGCCGGACCGTGGCTCTCACCAAATGTTGTATACTGAAATAATGTTCCGAAACGATTACCTGACATATGCCCTAATCTTGCAACGACTGCTGCTCTTTAATTCTCAATGCTTCTGCTTTATTTTCTAAAGCAACTTCGTCATGAGGGTCAATAGCAAGCGCTTTATCCCAAAAATCTATCGCAGCATTAAAATCTCCGAATTCGGCCCGTATAACACCCAGACTAACGTATATATCGCTATTAGAGGGCGGCAGATGTACGTTTTCAGGATCCTGAAGCAATGCATTTTGAAAACCGGAAAAAGCGCTTTCACTATTGCCAAGCTCCACGTAATTAAGCGACATGTTGTAATAAACATTTTTCAACAGGTCATGTTTTTGAATCATATAACCCTTATCCTCAAATGAAGACGTGTTTTCAGCACCTTCTATTGATTTTTGATAATAGGAAATAGCCCCTTCCAAATCACCCAACTCACTTTTACAATTACCAATCCACTTCAAAGCTTCAGGATGCTGCGGATCATACGTTAAGATAATTTCATATTGCTCAATCGCTTTCTCATATTGGCCCTTTTGAAACAAATCAAGACCAGCGTGGCCAGCAACATTCATCCTTTGAATTTGCACACCAGTTTGAGCAAATCCAAAGTTTGGAGTAACAAAAAATAATAAAAACAAAAATAATATATTTTTCAATCTAATCACCCAACAACAACCTTATCCTTCTGCGAGCTCAACGTCCCTTGCTCGATAATCGCCACGGTCATGCGCGAAATGCACACACGCTTGCCCGTCGCCTCTTCCGTGATGTCCGTCTGCCAGACCTGCGTGCGTCTGCCAATATGTAACGGCTTCGCCACGCCGATCACATGCCCTTGCGTCACCGCGCGAATATGATTGGCATTAATTTCAAGCCCTACGGCACGATAAAGGTCGGGATCAATCGTCATCCACGCCGCCACGCTGCCCAGCGTTTCGGAAAGTACACAACTTGCCCCGCCATGCAAAATGCCAAAGGGCTGCGTCGTGCGCTCATCGACAGGCATCCGCCCTTTCAGGAAATCTTCACCCACCTCGGTAAACTCAATCCCGATATGCGCCCCCATATGCGCCGCGCGGGCGTTTTGCAAAAAATCCAGTGTGTAATCTTTGAACCAGATCACGCCGCCTCACTATCGTCTTTTTTAGGCGCCATTTGCTGCAACAGTTCGGCAGTCTCTCCAACACTATCCACCGCCAGCATACCAACAGTGTGATAGCCCGCATCCACGTGAAGCGTCTCACCCGTCACGCCGCTGCCCAGATCGGAGAGCAGGAACAGCCCGGCGCGCCCGACATCCTCAATCGTGACATTGCGCTTCAATGGCGCATTCAATTCATTCCATCTCAGGATATAGCGAAAATCGCCAATCCCGCTCGCCGCCAATGTTTTAATCGGCCCGGCGGAAATCGCATTCACCCGGATATTCTTAGGCCCCAGATCGGCGGCCAGATAGCGCACGGAAGCCTCCAGCGCCGCTTTCGCCACACCCATCACGTTATAATGCGGCATCACGCGCTCCGCCCCGTAATAGGTCAGCGTAATCAACGATCCGCCCTCACGCATCAGCGGCACCGCGCGCTGGGCCACGCTGGTGAAGGAATACACGGAAATATCCATCGTCCGGGTGAAATTCTCACGGCTCGTATCCAGATACAGCCCGTCCAACTCGTTCTTGTCGGAAAACGCAATCGCATGAACAACAAAATCGATTGCCCCCCATTCATCCTCGATAGCCTTAAACGCCGCGTCCACGCTGGCCTCATCGGTCACATCGCACGGCACGACAATCTTCGCGCCGATTTTCTCCGCCAGCGGCCGCACACGCTTTTCCAGCGCCTCGCCCTGATAGGTAAAAGCCAGTTCCGCACCGCTCTGCGCGGCCGCCTCGGCAATCCCCCACGCAATCGAGCGATCGTTCGCCACGCCCATAATCAACCCGCGCTTGCCTTTTAGAAAACTATTCTGTGCGTCCATAATCGTTACTCACTTTACCCATGCTGGTTATAAGAAGACATATATCAGAGTCTGCATCCTACACATTTCCACTGCGGCGTCCAGCCCCATCAAGCATAAACAGGCGCTTGGTGGCGCGTGACTTTCCTGCTAAAATACCCCCCGAACGAACCGTTTTACCCCTCTTCTAAAACATGACCGAAGCCCTGCCCTCCACCGAGCATATTTTCAATGCGCTGCGCCGCTCCATCAGCGACGAATTCGATGATTTGACAATCATCTACATCCCCTATGCCGAAGGGGATATCGAGGCTGCCTTCGAAGCCAAAAAACAAACTTTGCGCGGCCACGGCGCAGGCATGAAAATCATTCACCGCATAGAAAAAAAGCTCCTCGACGCGTCGCAGGGAAGCTTTTTCGTCGGCCTCTCTTTCCACGAAACCGCCAGCGGCTTCGGCCTGATCAAAAAACGTGAAGCCATTGCCGTGTGTTTTATCTGCCAGTACGACTTGGAGCGTTTTAAAGACAGCAACACCGCCTGTAAATTTATCGGCTACACCACCGCCTTTGAAGCAATTTCGCAATATCTGAAGATAACAAAGCCTTCCGACGCACCCAACCGCAACAGCAAAACCGAACACCCTATTCGCCAGCGGCTGAAAGGACAGGCATTCGCGGCGATGATGCTGGAAAACACCAGCGAACAGGCGATGCTGCGAGACATTCTCAAAACCCTGTGCGAATGCTCAACCACGCAAGCCCTGCATTTCATCCCCGAAGAAAACCCGCTGCCGCTGGCCATCGACGGCATCAATGTCGTTTATAAGGATTTAAAGGACGAAATCCCGCCCAAATGCGGCCAGCTTGAACACACCCACAACATGGCCGAAGAAATCGGCAATACCTACGACGATATCAGCCTGCGTCAGTGGGTGAAGTTTTGCGATGGCGCGCAGGAAATGGCCTGGGCGGATGCCAACCAAAACCATATTATCTGCGCCGCCGTTTACGGCTCGGACAGTCCGTATATTCGCTCTTACGCACACATCTGCGCTGAAATGCTTAACATGACGCCGGTCCCGTTGAAAAACAACGATATTTACAATCCATTCGCCGAAGAAGATGCCAACGAGCGCATACATAATCGGTTGTGCAAAACCGCCTTTGCCGAAATCTGCGAAACTGTTCATGAAGAAAACAATCCTAAGATCTTCCTCAAAAAAGCCCGCAAACAAACGCAAGAGTTTTTAAACGGCCGCCCGATCGGCTGGTGCGCTCCGGCTTTGATCGAGGCGGAAAACGCCTACCGTTTATTTCAGGAAAGCCGGACCGCCGAAGAAGATATTATCGATAACGCGTTTGAAGCCAGCGTCTCACAAATCAAATGGAAAGATATAAGAGCGCTCAACCGCAAATTCATCACTCACCGCAGAAACGGCGGCGATCTCAGCGCCCGCCGCGCCCTCGAAATCATCGGCGATGATCCCACATACAGCGCCTATAAAAACGCGTTTGAATTACTCCGCTATACATAAAAAAGCCGCTCAGCGATGGGCGGCTTTTTTAAAGTTTACAACGGAAGCCCTTAGTCGACAATTTCCCAAGTGCCGTCTGAGTTTTGACACGCCGTACCGACCGCAGTTTCCTGCTGCCCGCCGACATAAATCACCTGTTCATATTCACGGCAATAACGCCCGTATGAACTTTCACCGTCACGTACGGGCGTCACCGTCCCGTAATGGCCGCTATCCGGGTTATTCCAGGACACAGTTTCACCGATCGGCGCAGTTTGCGCACGCTGGTTCGCCTGACCAAGCATCACACGATCCGCATTATCCAAAGACTTCCCGATTTCGCTACCGATAAAGGCACCAAGCAAAACACCGGCCCCAGTCGCCCAAAGCTGACCGCTACCGCCGCCAATTTTGGAACCGAGCAAACCACCAACAACCGCGCCGGACACGCCGCCGATTTTTTCTTTCGTACCGCTGTTCTGAATGTTCTCACAACCGCTTGCAACAAACGCTACCAGCACCAAAGGAATTAAAAATAAATTCTTCATAGTCTTCGCCTTTCTTAATCTTGCGATTCGCATTCACGCAGCATATACCGTATTCATACGCATGCAAAACACTATACGTTTGTGAACGTAAAACCCTTTGATAAAAATCAAAGAAAAAAGATACAAAAATGAAAAACAAGATTATTGAAAAATATGGCTCCGACCCGATTGCCCTGTGCAAAAACTGGCTGGCCGAGGCGACCGAAAGCGAAATCAACGACCCCGAAGCGGTCAATCTCGCCACTGCCGATGCGCACGGGCGACCTTCAAACCGCATGGTGTTGATTAAAGACATCAGCGATAAGGGCTTTAAATTCCACACCAACGGCGCCAGCCGCAAAGGCCGGGAACTCGAAGCCAACCCGTATGCCGCGCTGTGCTTTTACTGGAAATCCACCCGCAAGCAGATCCGCATCGAAGGCACCATCCGCCCTGTCGATGAATCGGAAGTTGATGAATATTTTGCCTCCCGTTCCAAAGAGCGCCAGATCGGCGCCTGGGCCTCCGCGCAATCCGAAACTTTTGATGATGAAGCGCACATGGAAAGCGCCGTAGCCAAATTCGTCAAAAAATTCACCAATCTCGATTCCATACCGCGCCCCCCATACTGGAAAGGCTACCGCGTTGATCCATCCTCCATTGAGTTCTGGATCGCCAACGAATTTCGCCTCCACACCCGCTTTATCTATCGCAAAGATAAAAATGGCGACTGGACGGCCCACTGGATGTGCCCTTAATTTATAGTCATCCCCGCCTTGTGCGGGGATCCGGATGCCCGTATAAAACGGGCATGACATTTTTTAGAGAGTAAAAAAATGAACGCCCAACCCAAAACCCAAAACCCATCCCCTAACACCCATTCTTTCAGCGCCGATGTTTCGCGGCTGCTCGATATCGTCGCCCACGCGCTTTACACCAACCATGATGTTTTCCTGCGCGAACTGATCTCTAACGCCGCCGACGCCTGCGACCGCCTGCGCTATGACGCGATTGAAAAACCGGAACTCACCGCCGATAATCCCAACTTCCGCATCCATGTTTATAAAGACATTGAAACCCGCAGCCTGACCGTCGTCGATAACGGCATCGGCATGGGCAAGGCCGAACTGATTGATCATCTCGGCACGATTGCAAAGTCGGGCACCGCCGCCCTCATGGAAAAAATGAAAGGCGAAAGCGATCCCCTTAAATTGATTGGGCAATTTGGCGTCGGCTTTTACGCCGCCTATATGGTCGCCGATTTCGTCACCGTCATTTCCCGCAAAGCCGGTTCGAAATCGATCTGGGTCTGGGAAAGCGACGGCGCGAGCGGCTTTAACGTGCGCAAAGCGACCAAGGATGAGGAAAGCAAACTCGACGGCGATCGCGGCACGGCCATTGTCCTGAATATCAAAGATGACGGCGCGGAATTCCTGATTGACGAAAAAATCAAACAAACGATCGAAACCTATTCCGACCATATCGACTTCAAAATCTTCCTCTCCACGCCCGAAGAAACCGAAAAAGGCGAAGGCCAGCCGATCAATAAGGCGGGGGCCATCTGGACTCATTCGAAAAACGACGTCACCAAAGAACAATATGACGAGTTTTATAAACACATCACCCACGGTTTTGACGAACCGCTCATGACCTCGCACTGGCGCGCCGAAGGCAAGATCGAATTCTCCGCCCTCATGTTCATCCCGACCCTGCGCCCGTGGGACCTTTACGATCCGTCCCGTAAGAACGCCGTGCGCCTTTATGTGCGCCGCGTCTTTATCTCGGATAACATCGAAGGCCTCACCTATCCGTGGCTGCGCTTCGTGCGCGGCGTCATCGACTCCGAAGATTTACCGCTCAATATCAGCCGCGAGTCCCTGCAATATAACCCGATCATCGCGCGCATCCGCACCGCCGTGACCAAACACATCCTCAGCGACCTCGATAAACTCAGCCGCGAGGATTCCATAGGCTTTAACACCTTTTGGGGGCAATTCGGCCCGGCCATCAAAGAAGGCCTGTACGACGCCGCCGAGCACCGCGAAGCCATCTTCAAAATCTGCCGCTTTTATTCCACGCACGATAACGGCGAAAAATACACCTCACTCGATGACTATGTTGAGCGCATGGGCCCAAAAGAAAATGGGGACCAAAAAGAAATCTACTACATCAGCGGCGAAAATATACAGGCCCTTAAAAACTCACCCCAGATTGAAGGCTTCAGAGCCAAGGGAATAGAAGTCCTGTTCTTGACCGACACGATCGATGATTTCTGGCTGCAAACCGCCGATGAGTATAAAGGCAAAAAATTCAAATCCGTCACCAAAGGCGACATCGACCTCGGCGATAAAAAAGACGAAGGCAAGACAGAAGAAACATCAAATAAGCACAAAGACCTGCTTGAAAATCTTAAATCCTTGCTCAAAGACGATGTCTCCGATGTGCGCGTTTCAAAGCGCCTGACCGACTCTCCGGTCTGTCTCGTCGCCCCGGATGACGGCATCGACATGCATATGGAACGCGTGCTGAAAATTCACCAGAAATATGCCGGATCGTCAAAACCCGTTTTGGAAATTAATAGCGCCCACCCGCTGATCCAAAAGCTCGAAAGCCTTGATGCTCAATCAGACAGCTTCAAAGATGTGGGATATTTGCTCTTCGATCAGGCTAAAATCATACAGGGACAACCCGTCAAAGACCCGGGCGCATTCGCCCGCCGCATGGCTGAATTCATCGGAAAAGGACTGTAAAAACTACCCTCCACAAAAATCGATGCAGAAGAACGAACTACTTAAACCCTCCTCCGTCAAGGTAGGAAGACGTGTCGGTCACACACCCGTAATCGTCATAACCCGATGCCTTTTTGCCTATGTATTCTCCAAGGAAATATACCTTATGGCACTCGTCTTCTTTAGCGACCTCGCCTTTGCTAGAAGCAACAATTTCTTCTATAGACATTGAATCAAATACCCCCAATGCATTGTCCTGAAGATAAGGCGGCAGCTTACTAATGGCATCTTCGACTTTATCAAAAGCCTCCAGAGCCTCTTCATATGCATACTCTGGCGTAGCAGCGGAAGCGGGTGCCGCTCCCCCCTCCCCTAAAATATCCATTAAAGGCGTACCGTCAGGCGCTATTAAAGTTGTTCCCGGCGCAGCTTCTGGTGCAAACACTCCGCCGCCGGAGCCGTTCCCAACACCGCTTCCCCCACAAACATAATCCCCGTCTGGCAAAAAACCGCACCCGGCCTGCGCAGATTGAGAAAATAGCAACAAGCACACAGCGACCGCTAAGAAAAAACCTGAAACAAGTTTAGCTATTCTCATGTCACACCTACCTAGTATCAGTCTAATTACAAAAAATTAATTTTTGCTAAAATTTTACATATTTTAAGCGGCGCCTTTATTTACAAGAACCGCCACCGGACGGATCGTAATAACAGCCAGGAATAGAACAAACAGCATCCGGATTGCCGGATTTCATAATCACACCAGTTGGAATTGGGAAAGCTGCGGCACACCCGTCGTTTCGGTTCATTTGAGCATTGTAATGTGTTACAGCATCTATCCCCCCCAAAGCAGCGGGGATAGAAGGTGGTGGAAAAGCCCGAACCAAATTCAAATTCCACTTCAAGGTTCTAGCCCCCGCCCCGGGACATACAGAAGGCAGAACACGCGGATCAAACCCCGGCATATCCTGAAGTTTAATAAAAAGATTTTTATCAAAATCCTGACACCTCAAAAAATTCCATATCAGATTCATCGCGCCGCAAACCGCCCCTGGAGGACCGCCATAGCTGCCCCCTCCCAGAGTATGACCAAAATTGTTCGACAAATAGTCCGCCAAAGGCTCCATCGAAGTACTGCTAAGATAACCATCCAGCTCAACGGCAGTGAATGCCGCTCCCGGCGGATCTGGGCCAACCGGCCCTAAATGTATCGGCGTAAAAGGCGCAGCCCCGGCAGCGCCGGGAGGTGGCGGGTTCCTGTTGCGCCACTCGGCATGCGCTGTAAACAACGGCGCTCCGGCGACCCGATCGCTGAAAATCCAGTTCGCAGCAGCCGCAAGCGCGCCAACACGGCGATTAAAACATGAATATTCCAGAACACTGTCAGGTTTGAGGATAAGCCGCTCGGCAACTTCGACCTCTCGCTCCCCTTCCATCCATGTTCGAGCTTCAAGCGCATCCCAGAACTCAGGATCACATCCTGGCGAAACCATAGCCGCAACAGCAACAGCTGACGCACCAACGGATGCACAACTCATTATGAATAAAGCAAAAAGCGCTAATTTAGACCGCACCGCAAAATCCAAGCTCACACGTTAAAAAAAGATACCTCTTAGCAGTCTATCACAAGCTTGATAAAACTGCATAATTTCAATTTCAGATATGAACTGCGGAAAAGCAGGCTACAACATGCCCTGATAATGCCGCTCGGCCATGTCCTCGATTTCATCTTCAGAAAAATCAAAATACTTGCCGAGTTCTTCGATCATCACCTGACGCAACAACGCCTCCAGATCATCCCCGGTTTCACACCACATGTCGAGAAGCGGTCTACGAAACAGCATGAGCATGTCGTCATCATTGGCGGTTTTGCGTTCGACCCCCGGCGCCAGTTCCTTGCCGCTCCGATACAGCGCCAACAGCTCATAAGGGTCCTCCAGATCCAGTTCCTGCTCCAGAGTTTCATCGGGAAATTCATCAAAGGCCAGCGCCAGACTGTCACAAAATTCCAGCAATTCCTCAGGCAAAGACTCCAGAACAGCCGCCGCCAACACTGTGATGTCATCCAGACTGGGCGGCATCGTAAAATTCATGATAATCTGTTTTGTACTCATAACCCCTGCCCCTTTTTAAGCCAAGACGCCATCCAAAAAGCGCCAACGCTCTGAAAGCACACAAAAAAAGCAAATGATTCTTTATGCCACGAATCTACGCCTTAATTGCGCCGTCGACAATGCCCGGTGAAAAATTTGAAAAATTTGATCCACAGCAAGCCGCAAATCGGCCTCAAAAGCTATCCGCAGCGTATTGCAAAACCCTTAGAAATTGACCAGAATTAGTCCATGATTGAAAATATCCTCAAGACTTTGAACGAACACAACATAAACCTGACCACGGGCGTGCCCGATGGCTGGGTCGTTCCCCTGATAAAGGCGTTAAGCGAAGACAAACGCTTCGATTACATCCCCGCCGCCCGCGAAGAAGAATGCTTCGGCATTGCTGCAGGGGGCGCGATGAGCGGACGGCGCGCCCTTGTCCTCATGCAGAACTCCGGCTTCCTCAATTCCATCGGCGCCTTTACAACGCTGTGCCAGAAATACCAGACGCCGTTTGTCTGCCTCATCGCCAACCGCGGTGGGATTAACGATTCAAACAGTTATGATCCCAACAAATACAAAAGTTTTGAAGCAACAACCAAAGCCCTGAATCTGTTTGCCCATCCATCCTCATGGGAAGATCTGCCCGCAAACCTTCCCAAAGCCATAGCCCGCGCGGAAGGCGCTGGTGAACCGGCCTTTATTACCCTCTCGGAAGGGCTGAAAACATGAAACAATCCGCAGCCTTTGAAATTCTCGTCGAGATTGCCGAAACACACAACGCCCTCATCATTGCGGACATTGGCTCACAATCCCTCTGGCTCAAAGCCGCCAAAGACCGCCCGGAAAATCTCTATCTTTCCGGGCCGATGGGCATGGCCTCCTCCGTGGCGCTGGGTGTCGCCACAGCACACAAAGACCGCGCCGTTATCGCCGCCTGCGGTGATGGCGCGCTAGGCATGAATTTCAGTTCTCTGACAACAATATCGAATGCCGCCCCGGCAAATCTCAGTATCGTTGTCATGAACAACAGCGTCTACGAATTCACCAAATCCCTCCCCACCCCGACCAGAGGCGTAGACTGGGACAATATCTCATCCGCCTGTCCCGGCTTCAAAAGCAACATCAAACTTGTAGAAATGAAAAATCTGGACCTGATGTCCGGCCCGCATTTTGTCCACGCCGAAATCGAGCCCGGCGCTCTGCCCCCCGGCCCCGGCATAAATGCCATTGATATCCATCACCGCTTCAAAGCCCTGTTCAAATAATTTGGGACAAATCACGCTCATATGATAAGATAAAATTCGAAAAATAATTCAGCGCGTTAAACTTTTTTACAAAAACGAAAGCCCATAAGGAAAGATACGCTGTTAAATGCCTTATCACTTGGATGATGTTAAAGTTTTGATCGTCGATGACATGCAGCCCATGCTGACCCTGACCAAAAGCGTTCTCTCGACATTCGGCTTTTTACGAATTTTCACCGCCCAAAGCGGCGAAGAAGCCTTCAATCTGTTCTGCAAACATGACCCGGACGTTGTAATCACCGATTGGATCATGGAACCAATGGACGGACTGGAATTCACCAAGAAAATCCGCACCGATCCCAGATCGCCTAATCCTTACGTCCCCGTGATTATGATGACCGGCTTCAGCTCGAAACTCCGCGTTGAAAGCGCCCGCGACAACGGCATCACCGAATTTTTGGTCAAACCCTTTACCGCGCAGGATTTATACGCCCGTATATTTCAAATCGTTGAAAAACCTAGAAAATTCGTCGATACGGGACAATTTTTCGGACCCGACCGTCGCCGCAAAAGTGCTAAGGGCTATGAAGGCCCGCGCAGACGTGATGACGATCCGTCAAAAGCAGCGCCGAACGCACCGCCCGAAACACTGGATATTTTGAAAAAACTAAGTGAAGAAGCCAAAAAAATCTGAGTAAACTATGAAAAATAAACAGAATGTAAGATTTATTACCCCGCCCAACCGCCTCAAAATGAAGGCCGGCGGCGGCGGCATTCCGGAATCGCGTATCCAGCAGGCTCAACAGGTCATCAATGACTTTGAAATGGATTTCCGCCCCGAAGCCCGCAAGCTCGCCGAAATACTGGATAAAGCGACCAACGATGCCATCCAGAGCATTAAAAACAAAAAAGCCTTTAACAAAGACCGTATGATCCACCCGATCATGCAGCTTAAAGCCAATGGCGGCATGTTCAAATACCGCCTCCTCACCGATGTTGCGGACATCTGCTTGCAATTCATGGAAGCGGTCAATCATTACAACACCGAAGCCATTGAAATCATCAAGGCCCACGAAAACGCCATCCATGTCATTATCAACAACGACCTCAAAGGCGACGGCGGTCAGGAAGGCTATATTCTGGTTCAGGAACTTCACAAGGCCTGCACTCGCTACTTCAAAAAGTATAAAACCTGAAAAACGCCCCCAACCGCTTTAAAAAATCTTAAGTTTTTGCTAGGATAATAAAAGAGAGGAAGAAAGGATTCGCCCGATGACCGCAGCGCCCGCAGGAATAGCCGCAGAGCAGGCCATTTTGAGACAAAATGTGGCCCTGTCTGTGATTAAGCAATCCGCAGATCAGGCGCAGGCTTTGGTCCAAATCCTCGACGATGCCGCCCGCTCCGCCCCGGTTTCCCGCACTCGCGGCACCAACATCAACACCAGCGCATAAATACCCACAGGTGAACCCGCGGTTCTGTTGGCTACGCGCGGACCTGCCGCATCCACTGCGACAGTTCGTGTCGACCGTAAAAAGCCCTTTCGGCTCTTAGATTGCTTCGTCAACCATGCTTCCTCGCTATGACAAACACTCCAAGGGGCAAAGCGTTTATTTTTGCAAAGTTATTGAAATTTTAATTTGCATAATCATTAACATCTGCTATTGTGAGACAGTTTTTTTTGACCGACACGCTGGAACTCTAAGGAAAAACAATGACGGATGAAAATCAGAAAAAGAGCGCCCTTCCAGCCTATAAGGTGGCATTACAACCCAATCTTTTAGATCGCGTCACTCAGATCCGTATACAGAAACAGCATGAAGAAAACGAACATATAGCCGCGGCGATTGGAAAGGCGGCCCTCAACAGCCGAAAAGGCCGCGCCCTTGCCTGTTTCTTTTACAAGACCCATGTGCTGGATATTCTAAAAGTTTTAGCCTTACATTCCGACGTCGAAGCCCAACAAGCGGCCATACGAAGTGAGTATCAGTTTCGCCAAAACGTTAGAAAGATGATACAAGAACTAGATTATTGGAAAGTTCCCGCCGAGAAAACGCCCGCCGAAGAACTTGCATATATTTATGACCTTTACAGATCCTCCCTTTTAACACGGGAGAAGTTCCTCGAAGACGCACTCGACATTGTAACTATGCAAGAAGATGAAGAAGGAAGGCGCATTTTAAATGCCTACATGCTGGATAACACACTGTATGGGGAACAACACGCCATAGCCGAACAATACGACATATCTTGTGAAAGTGTGTTGGCCGGATATGTTTTACGTGCAGATAACCCCGAAACCATACTGACGGAGATCGCAGACATGTATAAAACGCAAGTTCTTGATAAAATCAACGAACTCACACCGCCGCAATACATTGAGCCTCCCAAGGCTGATATCACGCCTTTTCCAGGACAAGGGTAAGATCACGGCTGACTAAGCCACGGCCTTCATCAACTGATGATGCGTCGTCCACAGATGCTCAAGCGTCGCGACCATATGGCGCACGTCTTCTTCCGAATGCGCCGCCGTAGCAGTCAGGCGCAAACGCTCGGTCCCGCGCGGAACGGTTGGATAATTGATCGGTTGTACATAGATATTATACTCGTTCATCAGAATGTCCGTCACCTCGCGGCAGCAATTCGGCTCACCCACGATCAACGGCACGATATGGCTGTCCCCTTGCAGGAAGTTCAACCCGGCCTGCGTCAAACCGTCTTTCAGCAGCTTCACATTGCGGCGCACACGCTGGCGCTCGATATCCGACACCTTCAGATGCTCGACAGCCGCCATCGCCGCCGCCGACACCGCCGGAGGCAGCGCGGTTGTAAAGATAAAGCTCGGCGCATAGGAGCGCACCGCGTCGATCAATGTTGCATTGCCGGTGATAAACCCGCCCATCGCGCCATAGGCCTTACCGAACGTGCCTTCAATCACATCAATCCGGTCCATCAGGCCGCGCTCTTCGGCAACACCGCCGCCGCGCGGACCGTACAGACCGACCGCGTGCACCTCATCCAGATACGTCATCGCGTTGTATTTGTCCGCCAGATCGCAAATCTCTTCGATCGAGGAAATATCCCCTTCCATCGAATACACAGACTCAAAGGCGATAATCTTCGGCCGATCGATATCAACGGATTTAAGCAAATCTTCCAGATGCCCCATATCGTTATGACGATAGATAAATTTTTGCTGTTTGCTGTCCTTGATCCCGTGGATCATCGACGCATGGTTCATCTCATCGGAAAAAATCGCGCAATTGGGCATCAATTTCCCCAAAGTGCCCAACGCCCCTTCATTGGCGACATAGCCCGAAGACATCACCAGACCGGATTCTTTTCGATGCAAATCCGCAACAGACTCTTCCAGCTCCACAACATAACGGGTCGTCCCCGAAATATTCCGCGTTCCGCCCGCACCGCTTCCTGAATTCTCTAGGGCCTCGCGCGCCGCCTTCAACACCACCGGATGCTGGCCCATACCGAGGTAATCATTATTGCACCAGATGGTGATTTCTTTCGAGCGGCCGTCCGGCATGCGATAAATCGCCTTGGGGAACGCCCCAACCTTGCGCTCAAGATTGGCGAAATAACGGTAACGCCCTTCGGCTCTGACCTGATCGACGCAGCCTTCAAAATGTTGATTATAATCAAACAGTTTTGTCATGGCGATTATCCTTTCGTATTCCCCTTAAATAGTCTTCGCTTAAGAGTTTATCTATGATTTTGGTCAAGACGACACTTTGCCGAGCACGCCGTTATAGTATAGACTTGAAAAACATTGATTGACCAGCATTCATTGGTCCTCTTAGCACACAATGGCAGGATTTCAAGACACAACATGAGTCAGGAAGACTAAAAACCATGATTTTCGTATTCGGCGCCATCTTACAGTCTATTCGCGTATCCGCTGATCCCGAAGCCTTATTCGGCCCCATCCACTACGCCAAGCACTATAAGAACAGTGTCGGCGGCAAAGGCGCGCTGCAAGCCCTGGCCGCAGCAAAAGCCGGAGCGAAAACCGCACTGGTCGGGCGCACCGGCGATGACGAACTGGCCAAGCACATCCTTCTGCGCCTGCGCACGCACGGGGTCATCACCTCCGGCGTGGCCAAAGCCGATAAAATGCAGACCGGCACGGTCATCAGGCTGACCGATGAAAACAAAACCATCCTCGCGCTGGGCGCCAGCGCCAAGACCAGCGCCGATCAAATCCCGATTGAAGCCCTCGATGACAAAAGCATCATCCTGCTCCAGACCGAACTGGACGCCGCGCAAAACAGCGCCTTGCTGGCCACCGCAAAAAAAGCGGGCGCCGCCACTATTGTTAACCTCTCTCCTCAGGCCAGCCTGCTGGAAGACGACTGGGAAAATATCGATTACCTCGTCGCCCCTGAGATACGTAAAAATATCGTCGCAAACGCAAAAGCGAAACCCACAGCGATCTACATGCACACGGACGGCAGCATCGAATTGATCGGCAAAGATGGCCAGAGCGCAACCTATCCCAAACCGGCTTTGGAAGCCCTGAACTGGAAACATCCCGAAGGCGCCGAAGAGACGTTTTGCGGCACCTTCGCCGCCGGATTAAGCGCAGGGCTGAGCCTTGAAAAATCGATCGAACGCGCCCACATGGCCGCCAGCCTGACTGCCTCGGTGATCGGCGCTTATGACGCAGTGCCGTTTAGCGATATGGTCGACGAATGCCTGAAAGCCGTAAAGGCGCAAAATGAAAACTAAAACCCCAGCGTATTCGCCGCCCGTTCCACACGGCCCAGATCTTTATCCAGCGCTGCCATCACCTTGGCCAGATCGGCGCTTTCATCATCGCGCCACACCCGCAAGGTTTTGAGATAAACCCCCGTAAGGCCCGCCACCTTCACCGCACCGGTAATCCCGCCCGTCTCAATCCCGGCCGCCTCAAGCATCCAGCTCATCGACCGGCATAAATGCGGCGCAGCAATCACGGCCTGCTTCGGATCGAACCGAAAACTCTGCAATATAGACACCAGCCCGGGGCGATATTCATTCAGCACATCAAACCGCTCCATTAAAAGATCGAACAGCCGGTCGCGCTCTGAAACATTCGCATCCGACGGACCGATCGCCTCAAGAACCCGCCGATCGATCATCCGTCCGAACAGCGCCAGAATATCGCCCTTATCCTCGACCAGATCATACATCTCAGCCAGCGTTAACCCCGCAGCCTGCGCAATATCCGGCAGACCGACACTGTCCCAGCTCTGCTGCTCGGCCAGCGCCAGCGTCTTTTCAACAATCGCCTGCTTGAGATCTTTTTCAGTCTTTTTTGCCATGCCCGTGCACTCTCTCCTTGGCCTTGGGCCCTTAATTCTGTACATCTTTTAACAGCTTTTACACCGAATCACAAAAGGATAAACCCCATGTCAGAACCGCAACTCGATGTCATCGCCGTTGGTAACGCTCTGGTCGATGTGCTCAGCCAGACCGATGACGCCTTTATTGAGAAGCAAAACAAACGTCACGGCATGGAAAAAGGCGCGATGACCCTCATCGACGAAGCGCGCGCCATCGATCTCTACACCCAAATGCCTCCCGGCATCGAAAGCTCCGGCGGCTCTGCCGCGAACACCATGGCGGGCTTTGCCTCCTTTGGCGGTAACGGTGCCTTTATCGGCAAAGTCGCCGATGACGATCTGGGAAAAATCTTCCAACATGATTTGCGCTCGCTCGGCATTAAATTTGAAACCCAACCGCTGATCATGGGCGCAAAAACCGGCCGCTGCCTGATCTGTGTTACACCGGACGCCCAACGCACAATGAACACCTTTCTCGGCGCCAGCGTCGAACTCACAGCCAATGACATCGACGAGGCCCTGATTGCCAATGCCAAAATCACCTATCTCGAAGGCTATCTTTTCGACCGCGATACCGCGAAGGCAGCCTTTATTCACGCCGCAGAAACCGCGCACGCCGCCGGCCACCGCGTCGCCCTCACCTTATCGGACCCGTTCTGCGTCGACCGCCACCGCTCCGATTTCCTACGCCTGATCGAAAGCCACATCGATATCCTCTTCGCCAATGAGGAGGAAATCAAATCGCTCTTTATGCAGGATAATTTTGACGATGCAGCCAGCGCCGTCAGCCAGCATGTCGAAATCGCCGCCATGACCCGCAGCGAAAAAGGCGCAGTGATCCGCAACGGTGAAAAAACCTATGAAATCCCGGCCGCGCTCGTCGATGAAGTCATCGACACCACCGGCGCGGGAGACCAGTTCGCCGCAGGATTCCTCTACGGTTTCACATCGGGAAAAGACATTGAAACCTGTGGAAAGCTTGGCGCCCTAGCCGCCGCCGAAGTGATCGGCCACATGGGTCCAAGACCGGAAATGCTTTATAAGGACCTCATCGCCAAAGCCGCTTAAGATTGATTAGTCAGTGCGGGAGCGCTCTGTCCTTGCCCCGGCTCATTCTCTTCCCGACGACGATATGTACGCCAAGCGCGATGCGCACCACCTAAAGCTAACGCTGCAGAAAATAAACTTGACATAGCCGCCAGGCTAGCAAACCGTTTTTTGTTTTCTCGATCCCCATACACAGCATCTTGAGCAGCCGTCACGGCCATTTCAGACTGACATTCTTCTATACGCTCTTCTGATGGGAAAGGTACATCTCGCGACAAAAGTACATAATCCTTAAGCAAAACAGACGAATGACTGTCAACAGCGCGCTGAACAATTTCCTCCCTTTGATTTTCCAACGCCGCCCGGACATCCGAAGTCAGCAAACTTTTCTCACAGAACTTACGATTCAACGGCTTAAATTCCGCAAGCATCTTATCCCATTTTGGACCGGAATATAAAGCATCCCGTTCATCTAAAAGTGTTTTGGCAGCAAAGCCAGACCACACCGCCGCACCCACAAATGCTGCCGCAGAAAACGCCTGAACGGCAAATTTTTTCTTCCATTTTTCCATTACGCAACCTCCTCAAATCACAAATCTTTTTCATAAATATGAACATTTCTAAACAACCTTTACCATCCTGTCAATCAGCCCCTCTGAACACATCCTGTTTTAATCTGTGTTCATCCGCGTCCATCTGTGGTTTAAAGAACCTATGGTTCGAATCCTCATCGCAATGCTGGTTTTTACGCTCTCCTGTTCACAGGCCCGCGCCGAAACTTTCGGCCTCGCCATGCACGGCCAGACCAAATATGACGCAAACGCCACCCATCTCGACTACGCCAATCCCGACGCCCCCAAGGGCGGCACACTGAAAATCGCCGAGATCGGCACATTTGACACGCTGAACCCCTTTTCCATCAAGGGTAAGGCGGCAATGGGCCTCAACCTTGTTTATGACCGCCTGATGGCACGGGTCTGGGACGAACCCTTTACCATGTATCCGTTGATTGCCGAGCGCGTCGAAATCCCCGACGACCGCTCATCAATCACCGTGCATATTAACCCCAAAGCCCGTTTTCATGACGGCTCCCCCATCACCGCCGATGACGTGATTTTCTCCTTCGAAACCCTGAAAGCCGAAGGCCGCCCGAACATGCGCCAGGTTTATAAACTCGTCGAAACCGTTGAAAAACGCGATGAAAAAACTGTGCATTTCACCTTCGGCGAAGGTTATGACCGCGAAACGGTGATGATTTTAACCCTCATGCCGGTCCTGTCTAAAACCTATTGGACCGATCGCACCTTCGATCAAACGACAATCGAACCGCCGCTGGCCACCGGCCCGTACCGCATCAAAAATTTCGAAGTCGGTCGTTATATCACCTATGAACGCGTTCCTGATTACTGGGCCGCCGACCTGCTGCCCAATGTCGGGCATAACAATTTTGATGAAATTACCTACGAATATTACCGCGACGATAGCGTCTCCTTCGAAGCCTTCGCCTCGGGCGATACCGACTTACGCCGCGAAGGCGATATCCGCAAATGGTTCGATGCCTATGACTTTCCCGCCGTTCAAAACGGTGAAGTGATCAAAGAGGCCCTGCCCCACAGCCGCCCCGAAAAAACCCGCGGGCTCATTTTTAACACCCGCCGCGCGCCCTTTGATGATATCCACGTGCGCGAAGCGCTCGAATTATTGCTCGATCGCTATCAGATCAATAAAACCCTGTTCAACCACGAGAAAAAATTCATCGCCTCCTACTTCCCAAACTCAGAATTTGAAGCACTAGCCCACGTCGCACCACCTGAAAACACTCCAACCGATTTGCGCAAAAACATGCGCCGTGCATCAAGTTTGCTCAAACAAGCAGGCTGGAGCATCGCAAACGGCATTCAAACCAAAAACGACCGGCCATTCAGTTTCGAACTGCTGCTCCAACACCCGGAAGATGAAAAACTCGCCCTGCACTTCCAGCAGAACCTCAAACGGCTCGGCATCGACATGCGCGTCCGCGTCGCCGATTCGGCCCAGTTCATCCGCCGCCTACAGGCCTATGACTACGACATGGTGCTGCATCACTGGCAATCCTCGCTCTCCCCGGGCACCGAACAATTGCTCTATTGGGGCTGTGAAGCCGCGCAGCAGCAAGGCCGCTTTAACTATGCCGGTATCTGCACCCCTGAAATTGACGCGCTGGCCGCAAAGATCGCCCAGACCGTCAGCCGTGACGAACTGGTCGAAACCATGCGCACTTTGGATACCAGGCTGCTTGAAGGACACTATATGATCCCGCTCTTTTACCTCGGCAAGGATTTCGTCGCCCGCAAAGCAGCAATCCGCCGCCCGGAAAGCACCCCGCTCTATGGTATGGTCATGGAAACATGGTGGATGGAAACGGATGGGGACAATCCGGACAGTTCCACAAATGAGGATTGAGCCGCCCTACCCCCCTTGTTATGATTCTCGCGAAGTATGAATCATCTCTCTATGAGTCTGTAAGGAACGCGCCTCAATGTTTAAAAAACATCACGCACTGGTTTTTAGCTGCACCGCCTTGGTAACCCTGACCGCTTGCGCGGGGAAAGAAATAGACGATATTGGCGGGCAATTCTGGCAACGCTCCAGCGTCTCCGAAGCCATTTATGCGCAAGGCCCGAAAGCCCAGCAAATGCTCAACCGCGACATCTCCCGCTGCGTTGTCGATTTGCGCGAACTTGAGCGCCTCGGCACACTCAAGGACGCCATCCCGACAGACTTTCAGGGCCGCACCCTCGACCCCGATGAGCAAGAGCTCTACGACTGGGATACGCCCGAACGCAACAAACACCTCTATGCCGAACACTCCGATTACACGGACTTCGAATCCTGCATGCTGGAAAAAGGATGGGAGCGCGTCGAACACGCACCCTTTGATGTCACCCGCAAAGGCCGGGAAAATTACCTGCGCGCCCATGTCGATTATCATGACGAAGTCGCTGAAAAAATGCAGAAAAAATCGAAACGCCACCCGACCAGCAACGATCAGGGCGACTACGGCGATTTGAACGATTAAGCGCGACGCTCACTTCCTTAAAAAAAAAGAAAAACGGAACCCCGGCTTTAAGCCGGGGCCCATGGGATTTTGGTATATATCATATGGACCCCGCATCAAGTACGGGGTTTCGCGGGGTTTTGTATTTCGGCGGAAAGAAGGAGGTTGAGAATAGCGCATTAAGCCGCTTTGCGCTTCTCAAACATCTCGGTGATTTTTGCCTTCACAGCTTCGACACTCAAGCTGCCCATCAACGTATGATCCAGCGTTTTGGGATCATACCCGTCGAAATCAATCAACTGATCGAAACTCTCCGGCGTGCGGACAAAATCCGCATGCCCGCCCCACGGATGATAAACTGCATCATAACTCGGCCCGAACAGCCCCAAGGTCGGCACCAGCGCCGCCGCCGCGCAATGCATCAAACCGGAATCGTTGCCCAGATAAAAATCACACCGCGCCAGAGCCGCCGCCGCTTCGCCCGGCGTCCCCTTGGCGATGGCGTCAATCCGCCGCTCCTCAGGAATAGCCCGCAAAACCTTCAGCGCATCTTCTTCCTCACCCGGCGCGCCGAACACCGCCACCCGCGCCCCGTCCATCACGCCACCGGAAGCCGTCATAAATTCGACGATTTCAATAAACCGCTCCACCGGCCAGGTCTTGCCGATCCAGTTCGCCGTCGGCCCGACGCCGAGGACCAATTCATTATCGTCATTCAGGCGCTTGTACCCCAGAGGGTGCAGGCCGGGATCTTTTCCGTCCTCTCCAGAAGATTCCGGCTTCCACCGGAATGACGACGGGATGAGAAATTCAGCCTTTTCATCCTGCGACTCGCTAAACCATAATTTCGGCGCCGGCACCATATGCCCCAGCCTCATCACAGCTGCATTCTGCCGAACCTTATGCATCGTCTTGGCCGCACATCCCGCGCCCGTAAAAATATACCGCTCTTTCGCCATAATCAGCCGCGACACCGCCGAATTGCGCAAATCCACCACCATATCCCAGCGCGTTCCGACCGTCCGCCCCCACAACTTCAACCAATGCTTATGGTGCTTTTCTTTCTTGAGAGGAATCAGACGCTCCAGCAACGGATAGCCCTCAAACAACGAAACCGCCAATGGCCCGCACACAATTGTGACTTTCGCGTCCCCGTAGCGCTGCTCGATATAACGGAGCAATCCGGTCGATAAAACCGCATCGCCAATCCGCGAAGACGTGATAAAAAGGATCTTCATGAAAGCCAATATGCCAGAAAAACCATTCTTCGTAACCCTGAAAAACCGCGGACTCATATACTTGGAAGGCCCGGATCGTCACGCCTTTCTCCAAGACCTCATCACCAACGATATCAACAAACTGACCTTCGAAGACGCCCTCTATGCCTGTCTCCTGACGCCCCAAGGAAAATTCCTGCACGATTTTTTTATAATTGAAAGCGTTGAAGATACGACCCTCCTCGACTGCGAAGGCGGTGAGCGCGCACAGGATCTTTTCAAACGTCTGAATACATATAAGCTCCGTAAATCGGTTACACTCTCACTCGATGAACATAAAGACGTCTATGCCGTGTTCGGACGAAACTACGGCTGGCCGGACCCTCGCCATCCAGAAATGGGCGACCGCTGCTTTCATATCGATGAACGAGATAAAAAAGACCTGCCGGAAGCGCCCTTCGAAGAATGGGACCGCCGCCGCATAGAATTGACCATCCCCGACGGCAGCCGCGACCTCATCCCCGAAAACTCAACGATGGATGAAGGCCATATGGACCGCTGGAACGCCATCGATTACCAAAAAGGATGCTATGTCGGCCAGGAACTCACCGCCCGCATGCATTACCGCGGCCTCGGCAAAAAACATTTGGAAACAATTTCCCTGTCATCCCGAGCGCAGCCGAGGGATCTTACAACTACCGATAAAGAAAAGATCCCTCCGCTCTCTACGATCGGTCGGGATGACATCTTGGAAATACGCTCCACCTGCGGCGCTATTGGAATAGCATTGGTAAAAACCTAAATAATCTCCGGAGCCAATTTGATCGCCAGCGTAAAAATCAAAAACGCGATGACAAACGCCATGACCAAAATCACATCTTTACGGCTAAAAAAGTGATACATATCGAAGGTTTTAAGAACCTGACCGTTCTTCCCCGGCTCTTTTTCACCATGCTTGCAGCCACAATGACCGCCACATCCACCCTCTTCTTTTTTGTCTGTATCTTCACTCATGGCACCATCCCTTTCGTCATTGCGAGGAGCGAACGCGACGAAGCAATCCACCTCCATTAACGAACAATTCTAGATTGCTTCGCTATCGCTCGCAATGACGATTACAAATCTAGGCCGCCTTTTTCGCTCCACCGCGCACGGCGGCAGACTCAGACTTTCCCAGGCGAATCGCCGCCTGCGCCGCCGCCAACCGGGCAATCGGCACGCGGTATGGCGAACAAGACACATAGTCTAGCCCCACCTGCTCGCAAAACGCGATCGAGGCAGGATCCCCACCATGCTCCCCGCAAATCCCGAGTTTGATATCCGCATTGCTGGCCCGCCCGCCGCGGGCGCCCAGTTCAACCAAACGGCCAACCCCGTCAATATCCAGCGAGGCAAACGGATCGCGTTCGTAAATCCCGTGCCCGACATAGGCCGGCAGAAAGTTCGCCGCATCATCCCGGCTCATCCCCAGCGTCGTTTGCGTCAGATCGTTCGTCCCAAAGCTGAAGAAATCGGCAACCTGCGCAATTTCATCCGCCGTCAGCGCCGCGCGCGGCAGCTCGATCATCGTCCCGATAACATAATCAAGGCTCCGGCCTTTTTCTTCAAAAACCTGCGCCGCAACGGCTTCAACCTTCTCGCGAAGAATTTCCAACTCCTTCACTGCACCGACCAGGAGGAATCATAATCTCCGGCACGACCGTTTCACCGGTTTTGACCGCAGCCTCCAGCGCCCCTTCAAAAATCGCCCGCGCCTGCATCTCATAAATTTCCGGATAGGTAATCCCAAGGCGGCACCCCCGATGCCCCAGCATCGGGTTGGCTTCATGCAATTCATTCAATCGCTGACGAACCGTATCATGAGAAATCCCGGCCGCGCGAGCAAAACCGTCAATATCCTCTTGCTCATGCGGCAAAAATTCATGCAAAGGCGGATCAAGCAAACGTACCGTCACCGGCAAGCCCGCCATAATCTCAAACAGCGACGCAAAATCACCGCGCTGTTCGGGTAGCAGTTTATCAAGCGCCGCGCGGCGTTCGCTTTCACTCTTGGCGAAAATCATTTCACGCACATTCTGGATACGCTCAGCATCAAAGAACATATGCTCGGTGCGGCAGAGCCCGATCCCTTCCGCTCCAAACTCACGCGCGGTTTTTGCATCCAGCGGTGTTTCCGCATTGGTCCGTACCGCCATGCGCCGACGCTCATCCGCCCATGCCATCAACGTCCCGAAATCACCGGACAGTTCCGGCTGAATGGTCGCAACTTCGCCAAACATCACTTCGCCGGACGAACCGTCAATCGTGAGTATTTCGCCCTCTTGTATTTCACGTTCACCAATGCGAATGACTTTGCCTTTCACATCGATATGAAGTTCTCCGGCCCCGGCCACGCAGCATGTCCCCATTCCGCGCGCCACAACAGCCGCGTGGGAGGTCATCCCGCCGCGTGAAGTCAAAATCCCCGCCGCCGCATGCATCCCGGCGATGTCTTCCGGCGATGTTTCCTGACGGCACAAAATCACCTTCTCACCGGCATGAGCCTGATGTTCCGCATCTTCGGAGGTAAACACCACCTTCCCGCACGCTGCACCGGGCGATGCCGGCAAACCTTTGGTCAGCACGTCTTTATCCGCCTTCGGGTCCAGCGTCGGGTGCAAAAGCTGATCCAGACTTTGCGGATCGACACGCAAGAGCGCCTCTTCCTGCGTAATCAGATCTTCTTCAACCATATCGACAGCGACCTTGAGCGCCGCTTTCGCTGTGCGCTTCCCGGAGCGGGTTTGCAGCATAAAAAGCGTGCCCTTTTGCACGGTAAATTCCAGATCCTGCATATCCTTATAGTGTTTCTCCAGCTTCAACCGCACCGCGTCGAGTTGCTTAAACACCTTCGGCATTGCCTCTTCCATCGACGGCAAATCGCTGCCCTCTTTTTCACGGCCGAATTTCGTCAGCGATTGCGGTGTACGAATCCCCGCAACCACGTCCTCGCCCTGCGCATTGATCAGATATTCACCGTAGAAATAATTCTCACCCGTGGCCGGATCGCGCGTAAAGGCGACACCGGTCGCACAATCATCGCCCATATTCCCAAACACCATCGACTGCACATTCACCGCCGTGCCCCAGTTCTCAGGAATTTCGTTAATCTTGCGATAGGTAATCGCCCGCGGCGCCATCCATGAGCCGAACACCGCCCCCACAGCACCCCATAGCTGCTCAGCCGGATCGCTGGGGAACGCCTTGCCCGTCTCACGTTCAACCACATCTTTGTATTCTTTGACGATGTCCTGCCAGCCTTCGGCCGGTATATCGGTATCCTGCGTTAAATCTTCTTCGCGCTTATACCGGTCAATCACATCTTCAAATTCATGGTGATCGACGCCCAAAACCACATCGCCATACATCTGGATAAAGCGGCGATAGGAATCCCACGCAAAGCGCGCATCCCCGGATTGCGTCTCCAGCCCCTTGACCGTCTCATCATTCAGGCCAAGGTTCAAAACCGTATCCATCATTCCCGGCATAGACACGCGCGCCCCAGAGCGCACAGACACCAACAGCGGATTGTCAACATCCCCGAATTTCGCACCCATCTGCGCCTCAATCCGCCCCAGCGCCTCTTCAATCTGCGCTTTCAGCTCAGATGGATACTGACGATCATTCTCGTAAAACGCCGTGCAGACTTCGGTGGTAATCGTAAAGCCCGGCGGCACCGGCAGGCCCAAAGACGCCATTTCCGCCAAATTGCAGCCTTTTCCACCCAAAAGGTTGCGCATGCTCGCATCGCCTTCATTGTGCTCTTTACCAAAGCTATAGACCCATTTACTCATATAAAAAATCTCCTGCAAAACGCTTTATGGCACTGGGTTTAGCACATTCTTTCAGCTTTGCAAATCTTTCACCAGCATCAGACATAAATCATTATCCACAGGCCGGAATTCCCCCAATGCCACCGGCTGGCGATCGCACGTCACCCCGTGCCCGTCCGGGATATAACCAAGCTTGATATACAGCTTTTGCGCCGGGCCGTAAGAGGCGGTCAAACCGACACTGATCCCCATGCACTCAACCCCCTTTTGCCGCGCCAATTCCTCGCAATGTCCGATCATCGCACTGGCAATCCCGCACTGGCGAAAATCGGGAAGCACGTTCAAGTCCTGAATTTCGGGATACCCCATCGCCCGGTAAAACGCGTATTTCGGGCTCCACGCCAGCATGCAATACCCGGCCGCCGCTCCGTCATATTCGGCAAGAAACACCAGACGCTCTCCGGCCTCCTGATGCTCCATGGCCCGCTCAAAATACCCGATATCCTTGGCCGCCTTCATCGCCAGCGCAATCTCATGCAGCCGCGAAAGATCATCCACCCCCGCGCGCACAATTTTCAGCTTTTCCAATTGCATCATCATCGATCCCTTTCGTAATATAAGGACCATGAATCGCATCATCACAACCTTTTTTTGCCTAGCCCTCTTTATTGCGTCCTCCGCATATGCGCAAAACCGCGAATATCAACCGGGTATGCATTACACCACGTTGGCCAGACCCAAAGCCCCCGCAAAAGAAGAAGCGGCCCCTGCGCAAGAAGCAAAACCGGCTTTGCTGACCGCTTCAACCGACTCAAACCCCGAACCAGAACCTGATCCGGCCACCCGCATCTGGAACAAATATAAAGATTTGGCAACCGGCACGGCCGGAGAAAAAGAAAAAGCCGCCGAAAACACCAAACCCGAGGCGCCGCAAAAACCCGAGGCGCCGCAAAAACCTTCCGCTGGCTTAACCGGCGCACAACCGGCATCGGAAGAACAGTCCTCAAACGCCTTCCAATCGATTATCGAAAGCTGGAAACAAACCAACGAAAACCGCCGCGATATGCGCTCGCTGAGTTTCAAAACTCCGGAAACGCCCGCGAAACGCCCTGCACAACAACCAATTTCAGAAAATTGAAAACACACCGCCCCTTCTTCCCCCTCTCCCCTGTGGGGAGAGGGTTGACGAGGCTTTGGCGCTTGCGCCTTAGCCGAAGCTGGGTGAGGGGGATAGATAAATGATTAACAAAAAACACCCTCACCCAGCTATACGCTAATCTCGGCGTTGCCTCGATAAGCGACAGCAACCCTCCCCCCTTAAGGGGGGAGGAAAAATAGAAAGGATACCCTTGAGGTTTAACCTATTGCCAGCCGCGCCAAAAGCTGATTTAAAGCTCTATATGAGCAAACCCGCCGCAAAACAGGAACAGACCGCAAATCCGCTCAATGCGTTGAGCGCCCTGCTCGATTCCGATATGGCCGCAGTCAACGCCAAAATCATCGAACAGATGGACAGCCCTGTAAAGCTGATCCCGCAACTGGCCAGCTACCTGATCGCCGCCGGAGGCAAGCGCGTGCGCCCGCTTCTCACGCTGGCCACCACCGCGATGTATGACGGTGAAATGACCCGCGCCCACCGCCTCGCCGCCAGTGTCGAATTCATCCATACTGCCACCCTCCTCCACGACGATGTCGTTGATGAAAGCCAGCAGCGCCGGGGGCAGGACGCCGCCAATCTCGTCTTCGGCAACCAGGCCAGCGTTCTGGTCGGTGACTTCCTGTTTTCCCGCGCCTTCCAACTCATGACCGAAGACGGCTCGCTTGAGGTCCTGCGCATTCTCTCCGATGCCTCGGCCATCATCGCTCAGGGCGAAGTGATGCAGCTCACCACCGCCAACAATTTAAACACCACGATGGATGAGTACATCGAGGTCATCAAAGCCAAAACCGCCGCCCTATTTGCCGCCGCCTGCGAAGTCGGCCCCGTCATCGCCGGAGCAGACACAAACGCGGCCAAAGCCATGGCCGAATACGGCATGAATATGGGCATCGCCTTCCAGATCGCCGATGACACACTCGATTATATGGCACAGCGCGAACAGCTCGGCAAAACCGTCGGCGATGATTTCCGCGAAGGCAAAATGACCGCCCCTGTCCTGTTCGCTCTCCAAAACGCCAGCGCCGAAGACAAAGACTTCTGGACCCGCACCCTGAGCAACCGTGACATCAACGAGTGTGACTTCGACCATGCGCGCACCTTGATTGAACAAGGCGGCATTATCCGGCAATGTTTCGATTTGGCCTATACGTACCGGGACAAAGCCCTCGAAGCCTTAAATCAAGCCCCGCCCTGCGAAATTCGCGACCTGCTCAAACCCCTCACCGATTACACGATTAATCGAAAATCCTAAGCCGCAGCGCGCGTCTCAAGATGTTGCACCCACAAGGCGCTGATATCTTCAACCAAACGATCAAGATCCAGCGGCTTGTGAATAACGCCGACCACGCCCAAAGGTTTATAACGCTCGAGCATCTCAAGCTTCATGCTCCCCGTCACAAAAACAATCGGCACATCCTTACCCATATCACGGGTCTTCAATTCGGCGATCACCGCCAACCCGTCCATGTCCGGCATCTTGATATCCAGTAAAATCAATTCCGGCTGTAGAACCCGTATACGCTGTAAAAACTCCCTGCCCGACCCGCACGTCGCCAAAGCCCCCCCGTAACCGGCATCTTCAAGCGTGACGCGCAAAAGCTCGCGCAGATCCTGCTCATCGTCCACATATGCAATACGTTCCGGCAATGTCGGCATAAAAACTTCCCCTAACCTTAAGTGTATTACAAATCACAGATAAACGGCAAGATTGAACAAGTATTTGCAATATACCCTATGGGGGTATAGAATAAACAGCATGAGCGACAATCACCCCTGCCATAAAGCCGAAATCACCAAGCTCAACCGCATCGCCGGGCAAATCGAAGGCGTCAAACGCATGATCGAAGACGGTCGCCACTGCCCCGACATTCTCGCCCAACTCCGCGCCGCACGCGCCGCCATCCGCACGGTAGAGGCGCATGTGCTTGAAACCCACTTGCACCATTGCGTCGCCGAAGCGATGAACGCCGACAACGCACAAGACAAAATCGACGAGATCAAAGACCTCTTCAAACGCTACGATGAGGTGTAATCATGAATGACTGCTGCCACACACAATCCGAAACAACAAAAACCAAAAAACGCCCCGACATCATCATGTTCGGCTCACTCGGTATCATTGCCCTGACCCTCATTCTCAATATGCTCAAAGCCCCCCTGCCCGGTTTGGATACATTCGCCGCCACGCAAATCGAACTGCTCCTCGCGATGTCATGGGGGGTTGCACTGGGTTTGCTCAGCATTGGTCTCATGAACAAAATCCCGCGCACCTATTTCACCGCCATCCTCGGCAAAGGCGACAAATTTTCAGACATCATTAAAGCCGCCATCGCCGGGGTTGTTCTCGACCTGTGCAATCACGGTATTCTGGTCATCTCCGGCAAGCTCTACGAACGCGGTCTGTCCATCGCGCAGGTCCTCACCTTCCTGATCGCCAGCCCGTGGAACTCGCTCAGCCTGACCTTCATTCTCATCGCCCTGATCGGCTGGCAATGGACGCTTGTCTTTATTCTGGCGTCCATGCTCATCGCCGTCATCTCCGGCGTCATTTATCTCGCCTTGCTGAAAAAAAACATCCTTCCACCCAATCCATACAGCGAAGACATCCCCGAAGATTTCAACATCCGCGCCGATATGAAAGCCCGCCTTAAAGGCTGGCGACCGTCATGGAATTGGGTAAAAGACATCCTGTGCGACGGCTGGAAAGACGGACAAATGATCATCCGCTGGATTCTCTTCGGCGCCGTAGCCGCCGCAGCCATGCGCGCCTTCATCCCGGCAGACATGTTCACCCACTGGTTCGGCCCGACTGTGCTCGGCCTCGGCATCACCATGCTGGCGGCGACCATCATCGAGGTCTGCTCGGAAGGCTCCGCCCCCATCGCCACAGAAATCATGAACACAGCGAATGCACCGGGTAACGGCTTTGCCTTTTTGATGGCCGGCGTTTCAACGGATTACACGGAAATTCTCGTTGTACGTGAATTCACAAAAAGCTGGAAAATCGCCCTGTCACTACCGCTGATCACCGCCCCGCAAATTCTCGTGCTGGGAATGATCTTCAACGGTCTGTCGTAATTATTCCTCACACGGATAGGCTTGATACAGCCCCAACGCCACCCCCGGCGCAGCGATAAACGGCCCTTGCTCATGATGATGGGATGCAATGTACTGCCAGATTTTTTGATGAATTTCATTGAGCGGCGTTCCCTCCGGCACACAGAAATCCACACTCGGCGCCGTGCCCAGCGAGCGGATCAGATTGTGATAATCCAATACCCCAGAAATATAAGCCTGACAGGCGATATGCCCGCCGGGCGTCAGCTCTTTGCCCTGCTCATCCGACCCGCAAACCTGTAACAGATAATCCCCGGAAAACCGCGCCGCCAACGCAGGGAAAGCGAAAAATACGCCAAGCAATAAAAAGAAAAGAAACGCCTTAAGACTTTTCATTCGATTTTTTCAACTGCTCTAAAATCGCAAACGGCGAATCCTCCGGCCGTTTCTCCGGCCCCGTGCTCATCACCCGCGGCGTACGATTTTCCGCCTTATTGCGCTTGCCTTTTTTCTTTTCGAACTTCTGATCTTTACGCTGATCTTTTTGATCGCGCCCTTTATGGCCCTGCCCTTTGTTAAACGCAGGCCGTCCTTTCGCAAACGCTTTGCCTTTTTTCAACCGGAACGTCGCCAGCTCCGGCTTTTCCTGCGGTATCACCTTTTTGTCATCCTGAGCGGAAGGCGCATCAGCGCCTGTAGTCGAAGGATCTTTGTCTTCAGTCGCTTGAGAAGATCCCTCGATAGAGTTTACCCCGGACACAGATCCGGAGCTCGGGATGACATCAGGAGTATCAGCCGGATCATAAATCTTCTGATGCCCCATCGCCTCCAACACGGCATACAGCCCGTCGATCGTGCTGCCCAGCCATTCCGCCCATTGATGCGAGGCCTTGAACTTGCCCCCTTCGGCGGCGTCATAAACCCCGCTGATCACCCGGTCCAGCATATCGATGCGGATCGCCCGCCCGCCGTAAACCGGATAGGCAACCGCCTGATAAAAATCACGATCAACCGTCTTTTCATCCAGCGCAAAAGACACAATTCCGTCTTTTGGACAATCCATCGGCAAATCTTTTTCGTTCCACAGCCCCCACAGCAAAGCGCGCAACCGCACCGCCGCCGGTTTGTTGAGCGCCGGAATAAACACCAATATCGGCCCCAGACGAATGCGCTTGGCCCGCAAATCCTTGCGATCATCCGCATCCAGATCGGCAATCAAATCCTCAAGCTGTTCCCGCGGAACAATCCCCAGTGCCTCATAAAGCTGAAACGCAATACCCTTTACTGGCGCCTTGGCCTCGCCCATATCCTCCAAAGCCACCAACAGCTCGAGAACAGACGCAATATGCCGCGCCAGCCAGCCTTCCAGATGCGCGCGCAACGCGAGCCTATCAACCGTCGTGCTCACACCACTATCCAGCATCACAACCTTGGGCTTTAAAATCGTCTCGCCCTTCACCACCATCGCCACCGGATCACCGGGCAACGGATTGCTCGCCAACGGCTGGTAATGAATCTGACCGTCTTCGGACAGCGTATATTGTGTGTCTTTCGCGTCTAACATAATTCCTGAAAAAACCTCTTATCGCTAAGCTCCCGATATAAACGCAAACTCCCATTAATGTCCAATCAAAACATTATTGGTACACCGCGCCTTTTTTTGTTTAAATGCCTGAACAAAAACGGAGCAAATCACTGTGACGACCAAAATACAAAATCTGATCATCCTCGCTTGCGCAATTTTCTTGCTCGCCCTGCCCGCGCGCGCCGAAACCGTCACGGAGGAAGGCGCAGGACATTTACAAACCCTGTTTCAGAATCTGCTCGACGCCCGCGCACAAAAAGACGCGCATGTCGCCTACGAAGGCAAAGTCACCGTAGAACCGGCCGAAACCTACTATGCGATTACCTGGCCCGCCATAACGCTGAACAGCGCCGATGGTGAACAGGTCAAAATTGGTCTGATCGCGATGAACGCCGCCCCGCATGACAAACCCGGCCAATATAAAGTCACCACCGCCCTGCCCTCACCCATCATCGGCCATGACGCAGCAGGAGTCGAAACCCTAAACGTCACGATCGGGGGGCAACACGCCGCCGGTATTTTCGATGAAACACTCGGCAATTTCATTAAAATGGATGTCCGGCTTGAAAACATCCGGATACTTCTCGATGGCGGGAAAGCTTTGGCGAAGATCCCGGCCCTTTTCATGCGCTATGACTTGAGCGAAGATGAACGGGGGCGTTTTTCCGGCCCCTCGCATTTTGAAATCTCAGACCTCACCCTGTCGCAGGCCGAGAACAGCCAGAACCTGTCGCTTGAAAAATTCATCATCGCCGGAACGATTAAGGGGCTGGACGCTCAGGCGCTGCGCGCTCTTCCTGAAAACACCGAAGCGCCGCAATCCCCGCTCAAGCTTTCCAACGCCGCCAGCATGACCCTCAGCGTAAAAAACCTGCAGGCCTCTACCCCGTCGCAAACGCAAAGCACGAATGGATTCAGCCTGCAATCCGCAAGTCTGGGCTTTACCTATGAAAACGTTCTCAGCGGCACCGCCACAGCGAGCACAATGCTCAGCTTCCATGGGTTGAACCCAGACGGCCTGCCGGAAAATATCCGCACCCTGCTCCCCACAACCGGAAGTCTTAACCTCACGCAGCACAACATTCCGGTTGACGCCATTCAGCAGACATTGCAAAACAGCGCCAGCCTGCTCAGCCTGCCTTTGTTGTTCAAACTCCCGGCTATCCTTGCTCAGGCCGGCAGTTACGTCGAAATCAAAGACACCGGACTGCAAAACGACGAATACAGCGTTGATCTGAGCAGCCATATACGCGCCGACCTGACCGCCCTGAACAGCGCCACCGCAAGCGGCACACTGCGTTTTGCCGGACTGGACAAGCTCCTCGCCCGCGCGCAAGTCATCGGCTCGGATATTCACGCCTCCTCATACGCCATGCCGGTGCGCAGCCTCGCCCGTTTCCTCGAACGTCTAAAACCGTTGGGCCGCGTTGAAACGGACGCCGAGAAAGGCTTCGTTCATATCTTTGATTTAAAACTGGACGCAGCCGGAAAATTCACCATCAACGACCAGAATGCCGGTGCTTTATTCAATAAAGAACTCAGCCCGCTGCCTGCTGCACCGAAGAATGCGCCCGAGAATCCGCTTTAAGTTTAAGGATGTACGGAATAAGCGCATTCAGGCGCAACGTCCCCTCGCGGCTTAAACGCATCGCGCCCTTGTCCATGATGATCCAGCCCTCGTCAATCGCGATTTGCAAATGCCCCTCATCAATATACCTGCGCCAATCACACCCCCCCTGCGCGCTTAAATGATCGAACCGCACCCCCTCGCGCAGGCGCAGCCCCATCATCAACGCCTCCATAAACCGATCCTCGGATGATAAAGTTTCAAACGGATGCGCCCCGATTCCACGTTCATCAACCCGCGACAACCACATATCAGGCACGGCATGTTCCCGCGTCGCCACCTTGCGCCCGTCCTCCAGTATTAAACGCCCATGCGCTCCCGGCCCGATCCCGATATAATCCCCGTAATGCCAATACATCAGATTATGCCGCGATTCATGACCCGCCGCCGCGTGGTTCGACACCTCATAAGCAGGCAGGCCCGCCTCGTCCAAAACATCCTGCGTCAAAGCGTAAAACGCACTGGCCTGATCCTCATCCGGCAAATCAAACAGCCCTTGTGCATGATCGAAATAAAACGGCGTATTGCGCTCAATCGTCAGCTGATACAGCGACAAATGCCCGCCCGCCAGCGCCGCAGCCTGTTCCAACTCCACCCGCCAGTCCTCCAAAGCCTGCCCGGGCCGCGCATACATCAAATCAAAACTGAACCGCTCAAAATTCTCCCGCGCGATCTCAATCGCCTTAAGTGCTTCCGCCGCGCTATGCTGGCGCCCCAAAAATTTGAGGTCCTCATCATTCAGAGCCTGCACACCGACCGAAACCCGGTTCACCCCCGCCACGCGAAACGCCGCAAACTTCTCGGCCTCAATCGATGTTGGATTCGCCTCCAAGCTCACTTCCAGATCATTGACCTGCGGCCACAGCGCCCGCGCTTTTTCAATCACCCGCCCCACCGTCTCCGGGTCCATCAGCGACGGCGTCCCCCCGCCAAAAAATATCGACGCCAGCGTCCGCCCGCGCGTTAACGCGGCATAATGCTCCAGCGCCCGCTCATACGCGCCGGCCCAGCGGCGCTGATCGACCTTCTCCGCAACATGGGAATTGAAATCGCAATACGGACATTTGGCCAGACAAAAAGGCCAGTGGATATATAACCCGATCTGGCCTTGATTGTTCATGCGCTAAAAATCTTGCTTGAATTAACGAACGTTAAAATCCGCTCTGTTCAACTCAGCCGGTTCAATAAATGTCCCGGTCGTCCCGATCGTATTGAGCATCGATTCAAACACGATCGGCAAAGCGAACAACGCCCCACCGGCAGCCAGACGAATGGCGCCGTCCTTCAACGGTGTCTGCGACGGGTTTTCAACGTGATCCTTCAGTTTCATCACACCCAAAACCCCCATCAACAAGCCAATCATGTACGAAATCGCCGTCACCATCCCGGGCAATTCTTCGATAGATTCGGTGATGTTGCGGGCAATATCACTAAAATTATTATCAGTAGTAAATTGCGCATGCGCTTGCTCACCGCTGGCCAACAATCCAACTACAAATGCCGCTTGGAACTGCAAAACCTTGGCATTCAAAATCTTAATCATAACAACCTCCCTGGCGTGTAAAGTAACTTCTCGCCATAGCGGGTATTTTATATAATAAAACACCCCCAAAAGTCAAATTTTTCACACAGATCAGAGCAAAGGCGTGTGCATATAATTTTACGCCACTTTTAAGGCAAAACATCCGGCCACCAGTTTTTTAAACGCACTCGCCCGGTGGCTCATCGCATGTTTCTCGACCGGTTCCATCTGCGCAAACGTAACGCTATGCCCCTCTGGCACAAAAATCGGATCATAACCGAATCCTTTACCCCCGCGCGGCGGAAATTTAAGCGTGCCCTCAACCCGGCCTTCAAAGGCCTCAACATGCCCATCCGGCCAGGCCAGCGCCAAGGCGCAAATAAATGCCGCGCTGCGATCTTGCGCATCCCCCAACGCCTCACGCACGCGTTCCATCGCATACCCAAAATCGCGGACCCCATCCGGCTTTTCCGCCCAGCGCGCCGAATAAATCCCCGGCTCACCGCCCAGCGCCGTCACGCTCAAACCGCTATCATCTGCCAAAGCAGGCTTGCCCGAAGCTTTTGCCGCCGCCAGCGCTTTCAACCGCGCATTGCCTGCAAAGCTATCCTCGGTCTCTTCCGGCTCCGGCAAACCCAGCTCCCCGGCAGTATAAAATGTTGAAATATACGGCCCCAGCAAATCGGCGATCTCACGCGCCTTACCCGCATTATGCGTCGCCACGACCAGTTCTTTCTCAGCAAATATGCGCGCCATTTCCTAAAGCCCCAAAACCTCTTTCTGCAACGCCGTCAGCTCCGCGCAGCCCTTTTTCGCCAATTCCAGCAGCTTGAAAAACTCTTCCTCGCTGAACGGTGCTTTTTCCGCCGTGCCCTGAATTTCAACGATTCCCCCCTGACCGGTCATCACAAAATTCGCATCCGTCTCGGCTGTGCTGTCCTCATCATAATCCAGATCCGAAACCGCTTGCCCTTCATAAATCCCGCACGAAATCGCCGAGACGAAATCCTTCACCGGCACCGCAGCCATCGCCCCGGTTTCCACCCAATGCTGAAACGCCAGATACATCGCGACAAACCCACCGGTAATCGAAGCCGTGCGCGTCCCGCCATCGGCCTGAATCACATCGCAATCCACCCGCACCTGCCGTTCGCCCATCGCTTCAAAATCCACCACGCTCCGCAGCGCCCGACCGATCAAACGCTGGATCTCCTGCGTCCGGCCCGACTGTTTCCCGCGCGCCGCTTCCCGGTCCATCCGCGACCCCGTCGAACGCGGCAGCATCCCGTATTCCCCGGTCACCCAGCCCATACCGGTCCCTTTCATCCAGCCCGGCACTTTCTCCTCCGCCGTGGCCATACACAACACATGCGTATCGCCGAATTTCACCAGACATGACCCTTCCGCATGCTTGTTCACATGCGGAAGTATCTCGACATTACGCATTTCATCAAATTTCCGGCCGGACGGACGCGCCATAAAAAACTCCCTCAAAACGATAATAAACCTGCCGCCACCCTAAGCAGTGCGGCAAAACACCTCAAGCAAATTATGCCCGCCCATAACAAAGATCGTGGATGAACGCACATTCCGCATCCATGCCCCTTGCCTGCCCGTATCGTTCTTGGCACGATAAAGTCGTATAACTGCCAACAGCGATTGAACCGACACACAATGAAAAAACTGCTTATCCTGCCCCTGCTTCTCGCCTTGATCTGTCTGGGAATACACACCGGCGCACAGGCGCAAATCCAGTTCGACCGGAACGACGATGTCGAGTATGAATTCAACTTCGGCGGCGAGGAAGAGGAAGAGGGCCCCAAAGTTATAAACCCTTTTGCCGACAAATATAAGGCAGACCTCACCGCGCAAAAAACCGAAGGCACCAGCCTTCTGCCCAATTTCATCTATTACTTCACCTTCCTGCGCAAACCCGGGGCCGCGCCCGATGATCTCAATCTTTACATCTTTTCACCCGGAACCGTCACCGGTTGCCTCAGCAAAGAACAGGCCGGATTGGAAACCGTAAAAATCGCCCCGGCCCTGCAAATCAAAATCACGGAAGGCCAAACGAGTGTTGATACAGAAACAGTTCGCTACTTCCATTATGAATGCAAACCGGAAACCGGCATGGTTGAAATGCAAATCACCCTGAGCAAAGAACAACTGGCTAAAGACAAAATCAACAAACTCGTCTTGTACAGCGAAGCCGTCGGCCCGTTCAATGACATCATGCTCGACATGCAGGACGACCGTATTAATGTCGAATCCAGACTCTGCGACTTGAGCCGCTTCGGCCTGCCAACCAAGGGAATCCCAACAACCTTCACCTACTGGCTCTACCCTGAAAACACCATGGTTCTGCAGACTTCATCCGCAGATTCGCGCGATCAAAAAATCCGCTCAGAGGTTCTCGCACTAGCCCGCCGCCGCGGCCTGACACCGCTGGAAGAAATTATTCCCGGATTTGAAAAAGAGCATCTGAATGACAACAAGCTCTTCGTTGTCGATCGCGCCGGGCGCTACAAGGAAGAACTCGCCGATCCGCGCAATACCTTCACTCTGGGGCAAATACAGCAATCTGAAATGTATTTCGGGGCAAAAGGTCCCTATAACAAGACCGTTGAAATCCCTGTTTACGCCCGCGCCCCCGGCATTCACGAATAACAATCTCAAAGGGGCGTGTCATTCCTGCCTTGATTCTTTGCCGCAAAACGGGAATCATGCCCTTTCGAACAACATTGCACACAACGCACATACAAATATAAAATGAACACACCCGAAGCCGAAAAACCAAACGCAACCGAAAGAGAAGAAACACTCACCGAGCGCTCTGCCCGCCTCGAAGCCGAAGCCGCCGGACTGTATAACAACAAATCGGAAGGAACCGATCCCCTCGCCCCCGAGCCCTTAGACGGTGAAAACGAACCCCACGAGCCTCACCCTACAGAACAAAACGACGCATCCCCGGCAATCGCCGAAGAACTCGAACAAACCAGAGATCATCTTAAACGCGCGCTGGCCGAGGCCGAAAACACCCGCCGCCGCGCCCAAAAAGAACGCGAAGACGCCTCGAAATTCGCCGTATCTTCATTGGCCAAAGATCTGCTCGATGTCGCCGACAATCTCCGCCGCGCCCTTGAAGCCGTGCCCGAAGATTTGCTCGACACCGAACCGCGCCTTAAAAATCTCGTTGATGGAATCGAGGCCACCGAGCGTACCTTGCTCAAAAACTTCGAAAAGCACGGCATTCAAAAAATCGAGCCACTCGACCAGCCCTTTGACCCCAATTACCACGAAGTCATGTTTGAGGCCCCGGTTCCCGGCAAACCGGCAGGCACCGTGATGCAAGTTATGGAATCCGGATATGTCTTGAATGGCCGCATCCTGCGCCCCGCCCGCGTCGGCGTGGTCAAGGACGACGGCTCGACCCCGCCCACAGGCGAAACACCCCCCGGCGGCCATATAGATACGCAGGCTTAAAAAATCACAAATATGAAAAAACTTGACAATTTTCATATTTCTCACTTATATCCCCAGCCATGCAAGGTCATTTCACATCAGCTTCACTTGACACAGGAAAACTGAGACGACGCACTTACTATACAGATCGACTCACTTTAATTCCCATGACGCCGGGAAACACACAAACACATAATGACGACCTTATTGAACTTTATCAGGACCAGGCCTTTCTTCGATATTTGGGTGAAGCTGATTTCGGAAAAAAACCGTTTCAATCAGATGATATCCAAAAACGCGTTCACAATTTAGCCGCCGACTGGGATGAAATAGGGATTGGCTGCTATATCGTCATAGAAAGAAAAACCGGTGAATTCGCAGGCCGCGCCGGCTTAAGAAGCACAGAAGTGAATGGTCAACCGTCAATAGATTATCTCGCAGGGTTTTTAGAAAAACACCAAGGCAAGGGCTTTGGCACAGAAGCCGGATTGTTCGCTTTAGCGCAGGGGTTCGAACTTGGTATCCGAGAAATCAAAAGCGTTACAACCGAACAAAACAAACCTTCACAAAACATGCTACGAAAACTCGGCTTTGTCTTAACACAAACAGAATATAAAGGCATGATCTATACGGGTGGAAACCTGAATTTTGCTACCTTTAAGGCGCACTTACAAACAAAAGCCCGAACGCACCCCTCCCCGGGGACTTGAAACAAAAACCAAATCGCTCTATATAATCATATACAAAGTGCTGTGAAAAACGGGCTTTGGAGTATATAAATCTTGCTTAAGTTAAGGAGATAGAAAGCATGTCTAAAATTATCGGTATCGACCTCGGTACAACCAACTCTTGCGTCGCCGTGATGGACGGAAAAGAATCCCGCGTCATCGAAAACGCCGAAGGCGCGCGCACCACCCCATCCATGATTGCCTTCACCAAAGACGGCGAACGCCTTGTCGGCCAGCCCGCCAAGCGTCAGGCCGTCACCAACCCGGAAAACACCCTCTTCGCCATCAAACGTTTGATTGGTCGCCCGTTTGACGATCCGCAAGTGCAGGACATGGCCTCCAAAGCCTCGTTCCACATTGTCAAAGGAGATAACGGCGATGCCTGGGTTGAAGTCAACGGTGAGAAATACGCCCCGTCGCAAATTTCGGCGATGCTGTTGCAAAAAATGAAGGAAACCGCTGAAAGCTTCCTCGGTGAAAAAGTCACCAAGGCCGTCATTACGGTTCCGGCATACTTTAACGACTCACAACGTCAGGCCACCAAAGACGCCGGGAAAATCGCCGGCCTCGAAGTCGAACGCATCATCAACGAGCCGACCGCCGCCGCACTGGCCTATGGTCTGGATAAAAAAGAACACGGCACCATCGTTGTCTACGACCTTGGGGGCGGGACATTCGATGTCTCTGTGCTCGAAATCGGCGACGGCGTGTTCGAGGTTAAATCCACCAACGGGGACACCTTCCTCGGCGGGGAAGATTTCGATCTGCGTATTATCGATTACTTGGCCGACGAGTTCAAAAAATCCGACGCCATCGATTTGCGCAAGGACAAGCTGGCCCTGCAACGCCTGAAAGAAGCAGCGGAAAAAGCCAAGATTGAACTCTCCTCCACCACCCAGACGGAAGTCAACCTGCCCTTCGTCACCGCCGATGCGGCCGGGCCCAAACACCTGCAAATCTCACTCTCTCGCGCCAAACTCGAAAGTCTGGTCGACGACCTGATCAAACGCTCAATCGAACCGGTCAAAAAAGCCCTCAAAGATGCGGGCCTGAAACCGGCCGATATCAACGATGTGATTCTGGTTGGCGGGATGACCCGCATGCCCAAGGTCATCGAAACGGTCAAAGACTATTTCGGCAAAGAACCGCACAAAGGCGTCAACCCGGACGAAGTCGTCGCCGACGGCGCAGCCATTCAGGGCGGCGTACTGCAGGGAGATGTCAAGGACGTCCTTCTGCTCGACGTGACCCCGCTGTCTCTGGGGATCGAGACGCTTGGCGGCGTCTTCACCCGCCTCATCGAGCGCAACACGACCATCCCGACGAAAAAATCGCAGGTCTTCTCAACGGCCGAAGACAGCCAGAATGCTGTGACGATCCGCGTCTTCCAGGGCGAGCGCGAAATGGCCGCCGACAACAAACTGCTCGGCCAGTTCGACCTCGTCGGCATTCCCCCCGCCCCACGCGGCGTCCCGCAAATCGAAGTCACCTTCGACATCGACGCCAACGGGATCGTGCAGGTTTCCGCGAAAGACAAGGCCACGAATAAGGAACAGCAAATCCGCATTCAAGCCTCTGGCGGACTGTCCGATGCCGACATCGATCAAATGGTCAAAGACGCCGAAGCCAACGCCGACACCGACAAGAAAAAACGCGCGGCCATCGAGGCCCGCAACCACGGTGAAAGCCTCATCCACGCGACCGAAAAATCGCTGGAAGAACTCGGAAGCGACCTGCCCAAGAATGAAAAATCGAACATTGAAAAAGCGATCGAAGACCTTAAAGCCGTGCTGGATGGCGGCGACGCCGACGACATCAAAACCAAAACCGATGTGTTGTCACAGGCCAGCATGAAACTCGGCGAACTCGCCTATCGCAAGGCTCAGGAAGAAGCCGCCAGTGAAAATGAAACATCTGAAGCTGAACCGGCCAGCGCCGCAGAAGACGAAGTCATCGAAGCCGACTTCACCGATCTTGAGATCGAAGATGACGATGGCAAAGATCAAAAGTCTGCTTAAATTAACCCATTACGTCATTGCGAGCGCAAGCGAAGCAATCTAATATCTGGATTGCCGCGTCGGGCCAAAAGCCCTCATCGCAATGACGATTTTGAGAACTGGAAATAAAGGCGTGACACACAAAGTCTCATACTACGACATTCTGGGCATTTCTCCGAAAGCGTCGGACGAGGATATCAAACGCGCCTATCTGGGCATGGCCAAAAAATTCCACCCGGACCGCAACCCGCAAAACAGACGGCTCGCGGAACTGCGCTTTCAGGTGATCAACGAAGCCTATGCCGGACTAAAAACCCGGGAAAAGCGCGCCCATTATAACCGTACGCGGCGCCTTCGAGCCGAAAACGACAACAAGACAAACGTCGGCGTCTTCGCCCAGATCGGTGAATTCTTCCGGCCCAGAAACAAAGAGCTTAAACACTAATGTCTCAAGATTTTTACAAAATTCTCGGGGTTGAAAAAACCGCCAGCGCCGACGAGCTTAAAAAAGCCTATCGCAAACTGGCGATGAAATATCACCCCGACCAGAACAAAGATAACCCCGAGGCCGAAGCCAAGTTCAAGGAAATCACCCACGCCTACGACATCCTCAAAGACGAACAAAAACGCACAACCTACGATCGCTTTGGCGAAGCCGCCTTTGACGGCTCGATGGGCCCCGGTGCCGGTACTGGCGGTTTCGAAGGCTTTGCAGGCGGTGCCGGAGCTTTCTCCGATATCTTCGAAGACATGTTCGGCGAATTCATGGGCGGGCGTGCCGGTGGTGGCCGTGGCGGTCCATCACGTGGCTCGGACACGCAATATACGCTGGAAATCAGCCTTGAAGACGCCTACAAAGGTAAAGAAGCCCAGATCAAAATCCCGGTGAACGACACCTGTGAGGCCTGCAAAGGCTCCGGTGCCGAAGCCGGAACCAACACCGGAGAATGTTCAACCTGCGACGGCGCCGGACGCATCCGCCAACAACAGGGGTTCTTCACCATCGAACGCACCTGCCCGACCTGCCAGGGGGCCGGCAAAATCATCACCGACCCGTGCAAAAAATGCCACGGTCAGGGCCGCATCAAAAAAGACAAAACGCTCAAAGTCAAAATCCCCGCCGGGGTCAATACCGGACGCCGCATCCGCCTCTCCGGCGAAGGCGAAGCAGGATTACAGGGCGGACCACGCGGCGACCTTTATGTTCTGCTGGCAGTCAAACCGCACAAACTGTTCAAACGTGACGGCGCCAATCTGCACTGCCGCGTACCGATCACCGTCACCAAAGCCGCACTGGGTGGTGAAATTCAGGTCCCGACAATTGAAGGCAAAGCCACCAAGGTCAAAATCCCGCCCGGCACCCAGACCGGCCAGCAATTCCGCCTGAAAGGCAAAGGCATGAGCGTTCTCGGCTCAGACGCCAAAGGTGATCTCTATATCGAAACCTTTGTCGAAACCCCGGTCAACCTGAACAAAAAGCAGCAAGATATCCTCAAACAACTTGATAAGGATTTCAGCGAGGATAATGGCGGGCGCAAACACTCCCCCGAAGCCAGCGGCTTTTTCGGCAAAGTCAAAGATTTCTGGGATGACTTGAAAGATTAGAAAAACCAGCTATAACCCACCCTATGGCCCTAGACACCCTCATCACCCCGCTGAATTTTAATGACGGCCTCATCGGCAAGTCTTTTAACGATAGAAAAAACGGCCTCGACATCATTCTCGGCTATGTTAGCGGCATGCCGCCCGATTTGGCGGAGATTGCTGAAAACCACGGCGGCATCGGCCTTGCCCTGATAGATCGCGGTATCGGCCAACACGAACTTGACCAAGCCTGCCAAAGCCTCGCCGAACAATGCCTAAATCAGGACTTCTCCCTTCTCATCACCAAAAGCGACCTGCCCTTTGACGCACGCTGGTATCTGATCGGCGACCTGATCAGCATGCTCGATGCCGCTGCCCGGGACAGAATCTCTTTGCCTTTCAGCGATTTTCTGTATGATGAGCTTTCAGATTACTTAAGAAACTATATGGATTAAATCATGAGAGTAGGTGTAGCAGGCTGTACAGGCCGCGTAGGATCATTAATCGTCAAGGAAGTGCTTTCCGGTGATTGGGAAGGCCTAGAGCTTGCCGGCGGCACAGTGCTCAGCGAAAGTGAAATCACCGACAACTTCTTCATGACCACCAACGCTGAAGAACTCTTCACCCGCGCCGATACCGTGATCGACTTCACATCCCCGGGGGCCGTCCCGACCCACACCGAACTGGCCGCCAAACATGGGACCATTCTGGTCGTCGGCACCAGCGGCCTATCAGAATCCGACGAAGCCCTCGTCAAACAAGCCGCGCAGAAAACCCCCATCGTCTACGCCGCCAATATGAGCGTCGGTGTCAACCTGCTCATTGCATTAGTCGAACAGGCCGCGCAGCGTCTGGATGAAAGCTGGGATGCCGAAATCCTCGACCTGCATCATAAATATAAGGTCGACGCACCCTCCGGCACCTCCTATGCACTCGCCAAGGCCGTACAAAAAGGCCGCGGCAAGGCATTCGACAACTCGGACCTCACCTTGGCCCGCGAAGGCCACACCGGCCCGCGAAAAACCGGCACCATTGGCTTTTCCGTCCAGCGCGGCGGCGATGTCACCGCCGAGAACTCCACGATTTTCTTCGGCATGGGCGAACGCCTTGAGATTACTCACAAGGCATCCGATCGCGGCATCTTCGCCCGCGGCGCCCTGCACGCCGCCCTCTGGGCCAAAGACCGACCCGCCGGACTCTATTCCATGAAGGATGTTTTGGGACTCTAAATCAACGCTCTAAATCCAGAATCTGACGCTTGAGCGCCACACCCCATCCATAATTCCCCAGCGCGCCCGACTTTTGCACCACGCGGTGACACGGCACAATCAACGATACCGGGTTCTCTCCGACCGCACTCCCCACAGCGCGCGCTGCAAGCGGCCGCCCGATATCATTGGCCACATCGCCGTAACTGAGCTTCTGCCCTTTACGAATTTTAAGCAAAGCCGCCCACACAGCCCTCTGAAACGCACTGCCATGCAGATCCAACGCAATTTCATCCTCGCGCCCCTGTTCCCAGGCCTGCATCACCGCATCGCCAAGCGCGCCGACAGCCTCATCATCATGAACGAACTCGGCCCCCTTAAAATGCGCCCGCAGCCGCTCCAGCCCGTCGCCCTTATACCCGGCAACCATAAAGCCAAGCCAGCACAGGCCCTTATCTGTTTTCCCTAAAACCATTTCTCCAAGCATTGACGGATAAAACCCATAGATGACTTTTTCCATGACGAATCCCCTTGCACTTGTTATGACTCGACCATGACTCTTTCGCAAAAAAATATCCAACTTTTTTTCTCCCGCTTGCGCACAAAAAACCCCGAGCCTAAAAGCGACCTTGAATGGACCAACGCCTACACGCTGCTGGTCGCCGTTACTCTCTCGGCGCAGGCCACCGACGCTGGTGTGAATAAAGCGACGAAAGCACTCTTCAAAATCGCCGACACGCCGCAAAAAATGCTCGCGCTGGGCCTCGACGGCCTTAAAGACCACATCAAAACCATCGGTCTGTATAACAACAAAGCCAAAAACATCATCGCCATGGCCGAAATTCTAGTCAATGACTATAACGGGCGTGTTCCGAATACCCGCGAAGACTTGATGAAACTGCCAGGTGTTGGCCGCAAAACCGCCAATGTCGTGCTCAATATTGTCTTTAAGCAACCGACCATGGCCGTGGACACGCATATTTTCCGCGTCGCCAACCGTACCGGGCTTGCGCCGGGCAAAACCCCGGAGGCCGTCGAGCGCGCCCTGCTTAAAGTCGTGCCCGATGAATTCGCCCTGCACGCCCATCACTGGCTGATCCTGCACGGACGCTATACCTGCAAAGCGCGCAAGCCCGACTGCGTCCGCTGCATCGTCGCCGACCTGTGCCAATTTAAAGAAAAAACACACCCGGACCAGAAACTATAAAATTCATAGAAAACACGTTATTCTCAACTTCGTTTTCGGAAGAAAAACCGAAACCCCGCATTCAATGCGGGGTCTATGGGGATTTGCAGTCGATACGATGGACCCCGTTTTAAAAACGGGGTTTCGTTTCTTCTTGTCTTTCAGAACGTTGAAAAAAGTTGAGAATTGGGTGAAAACTGTAAGATCAGTTCCCGGTTTCATGGGGTGAAAGCAACACCGTGTCATCAAACAGCAACGTGCCGTTAAACAAACATTGCGCACCGACCTTAGGGGTATGATATTGCCGAGCCCAGCCTTGTCGTGCTTCAAATTCTTTTCGGCATTTATCAGCACACTGCGTTTCAGACATCGCAAACAGTATCCGCAAAGCCGATCCATAGCTGTCTTCATTCTCCAAGTTCACATAGCTTTTAAGCTCAACCGTACAATGATTGCGATAGATTTGCGTGCACGCAGGCGGATTCAGGCATGTTTCATGCTGCCAGGCGCCGCATTTCCCTTCCGTGCATTTTAATATGATTTCTCCGGCATATTTCTCGCTCTGTTCTCCGGGAGCAGGCCCCACACAATTCATCGCTCTGGGGTCAAGCCCATGCTTGTTATAATAAAAATCCTCGGCATTCTTATAGTGACCATCTGATACGGCAAGCAGCGAAACACAGCCAATAGGCAACAACCTGCAGTCCTGATCCGTATCGCATGTCCGCCACTGATCCTTCGGCGGCCCGCCTTCAGAAACATTAAGATCAATCTGCCCCACAGGAGAATCGTCCCGGTGAGCAAAGAATGAATCGACGAAGGCGACATTCTCTGAAATTTCTACCCCGCTTTCAAATTGAAGAAGTCTGGAACCCGCCATAACCGTATCGCCAAGATAGAGCCATTTTTGCCCGGGAGAAAAAAAGATATGACAAGAACTGTTGCCCGGCTGAACCGTAAAAACATTCCCGGCTGATGCGTTTTTATAACCTTTTTCAATGCTGAAAACGACCTTGCTTTTTTCGACGCTTTGTACGGTCCCTATAAAAGCAACATCCGCCTGATGATAAAGTTTCTCGAAAGCCTGCGGCACAAATTTGCATGCCTGCGCAGGCGTATAAGCGATTAAAAACAGGATAAGTAAGAACAAAAATTTCATGCCGGTAATTCTATCAACTTTTCATGTTTTTTTATAGAGTGAGGCTCAAAACCCTAATTCGACTTATAGAACCCGTCGAGACTGACAAACCGTGCTCCGGCTTGCGCCCGCACCATGCTTTCCAGACAGCGCCCCTGAACGTCTTCATCGCGCACATCTTTTTGCCGCGCACGAATTTCGTAATGCACGACAGGTGAAACGGAAACCTTGGCACTGGCCGCCATGAAATATACATCCAGAACACAAAATTCATTACGATACTGCCAGACCACCGTCGGCAAATCCCGGCGCACCAGTTCAGGCTGATCCAAAACAGCCCGCACATCGGCCCCTTTCAGACTTAAAAGATACTCATCGCCTGCCAGCATCGCCCGGCGAATAGCACGTTTATCCGCCCGCGTATAATTCACATCACGCGCAATCGTCCTGACGCTCAAACCGCCAACCGCCGCCTGCGCCCGCCCGGACTCTTGCCGCACACTATGAATGACAAAGAAAAACCCGCAAATGACAGCCAAAGCTATCAAAAAACTCAAGTAACGTTTACGCATCAATAACCGCTCTTTTGTGTACTCTTAATTATCGCTTAAATTTCCTTCGGCATTTTTGGCCTTAAACTCAAATCAGACCGCCTTAAACGACCTCTTCAAAAATGCCTGTTTCTGTAGCTTTGATACAGAAAACCAGGCTTGTATAAAGCCTGGCTTCCAGATGTTCAACAAAAAATATCGTACAGAGCCTGATAAACAGGCCGACCGGGCTACTCAGCCGCAGCGGCAGCCTTGCTAAACAGGCCTTCATCCGTATTTGCGGGCTCGGGCTGCTTTTCAACTCTTTCCGGTCTGGGAGCTGCCGGCTTTACCGCTTTTGCCGGCGCGGGCTTTTTTTCAGCCGCCGGAATCGCCGACAAAGGGGTCAGCTTCCCGTCAATAACCGCACCCGCTTCAATCGCAATCTCTTTATAGGAAATAGAACCGGTCACAGTTCCTGTCGCCGCAATGGTCAAACGCCCGCTCACCGTGATATCGCCTTCAAAACGACCGGCAATATTGGCATCATTAATCTCAACCGTACCGTAGAATATCCCGCTCTCGGCAATTTCAAGAACGTTAGCGCCTTTCAACGCGGCTTCCACGGTCCCTTCCACCAGTAAATAATCACAGGATTCAATTTCCCCGGACATCGTAATGCCGCGACCGATGGTCAAACGGCGCTCAGAGTCGGAAGCCGTATCGGATGAACCGCCAAACCCCGGATACGCACCGGGATATCCGCCTGCCGAACGAACCGGAGCCTGACCCGGACGTTGATAACCGCCCATCGCCACCGACGCGCTGGATTCTTGTTCTCTTGCTGTATTGTCTTGTTCTGTCATAGTCTCTTGGTCCTCTTCTTCAGGTGTTTCAGTTATATATGTTGATGGCTCAGCCTCGGCCTGTTCGTCCGTTTCAGGCTTTTTACTATACTCGGTAATGTCAGCCCGTGTTTGCTCCTGAGCATCCTGCTTGTCCTGAGTGGGAGCAAAAGCCTGCTGCGGCTCCTGATCTTCTGATTTAACACGGTGAAACATATGCACGAACCTCTCTCTGCTAAATAAAGTCCGCTCGGTCACTCTCTCCTGATCTCAAGCGGCAGTTTAACGATTACTGAGTATGGGACGAACGCTAGCATGTGATCAAAAACACCGCAAGACCCGTTTTCAATACTTTCTAATAATTCACTGAATTCAATGAATATTTTTTTGTGCGTTAAAGTGATTTGTAAGCTCAATGAAAGTGATCATAAATCGCCTGCGCCAGAGACTTGGAAACTCCTTCGACTTTTTGCAAATCTTTCACACTCGCTCCTGTCACCGCCTTGCCCGAACCAAAATACGCAAGCAACGCCTTCTTACGCTTCGTCCCGACCCCCGGCACGCCATCGAGCGGCGAAGCTGCAATCTCTTTTTGCCGCCGCGCCCGATGCGTGCCGATCGCGTAACGATGCGCTTCATCGCGCAACCGTTGCAGATAATGCAAAACCGCATCATTCACGGGAAGTTGAAAACTCGCCCGCCCGATCATGTGAAACTGCTCGCGCCCCGCATTCCGCTCCGGCCCCTTGGAAATCGCCACCACGGTGAGCGCATCCAAAACGCCGTAATCCTCCAAAACTTGGGCAACTGCGCTCAATTGTCCTTTCCCACCATCAACCAGCAACAGATCCGGCCACTCAGCCCCATCCATATCCAGATGCTCTTTCAATGCTCGCTTGAACCGCCGTTCCATCACCTCGCGCATCATCCCGAAATCATCGGAAGCCTCCGCCGTCCGAATATTGAATTTCCGATACGCGCTTTTGTTAAACCCCTCCGGCCCGGCGACAATCATCCCGCCGACCATATTCGTCCCCGAAATATGCGAGTTATCATAAACCTCAATCCGGCTTGGGGTCTCATCCATCCCGAACAGATCCGCAAGGCATTTGAGCAATTTCGCTTCACCGGCTTTCTCCACCAAATTACGCGCCAGCGCCTCACACGCATTACGCCGGGCAAAATCGACCACCCGCTTGCGACCGCCGCGCTGCGGTTTGGCAATCCCCACCTTATGCGCTGCTTTTGAAGCGAAAGCCTCTTCCAGCAGAGCTTTCTCATCCGGCATTACATTCACCAAAATCTCCTTCGGCGTCGGCTTGTTCTCATAAAACTGCGCCATAAACGCCGCCATCACAACCGCAGGCTCCTCATCCTTATCATGGCGTGGGAAATACGACCGGTTGCCGTAATTCCGCCCGGCCCGGAAAAAGAAGACCTGCACGCAGGTTCGCCCCTCTTTTTGCGCCAGCGCCATCACATCCGCGTTAACCAGCCCGGCCACGTTAATATCCTGCCGTGCCTGAATAGACGACAAAGCCTGTATCCGGTCGCGATACACCGCCGCCGCCTCATAATCCTGCGCGGCACTGGCCTCCTGCATTTTGTTCGCCATCCGTTTCTGAATGGCATCACTCTTCCCATCCAAAAACGCCTGCGCTTCGCGGGTCTGCTCAGCATAGCCCGCCTTGCTGACCTTGCCCACGCACGGCGCGGTACAACGCTTGATGTGATATTGCAGACAAGGCCGCGTGCGCTGGGCAAAATAAGTGTCGCTGCAATCGCGCAAGGCAAACACCCGCTGCAAAATCGCAATCGTCCGGTTCACATCCCCCGCACTGGCAAACGGCCCGTAATATTGCCCTTCACGCTTTTTCGCCCCCCGGTGCTTCACCACCTGCGGAAAATCATGATCTCCGGTCATCAGGATATAAGGAAAGCTCTTATCATCGCGCAGCAGCACATTATATTTGGGCTTCAGCTTCTTGATGAGGTTGGATTCCAGCAACAACGCCTCGGCCTCGGTCTGCGTATGCACGAACTCCATTTCCCGGGTCAGCGCGATCATCCGCTGCAACCGGATCGGCAAAGCTTCGGGCCGCGTATAATTGACCACGCGCTTCTTGAGCGATTTCGCCTTCCCGACATAAAGCGCCTCACCGCTCTCAGACAGCATCCGGTACACGCCAGGCGTGTCAGGCAGTCGTTTCACATACCCCTGAATAACCTGCGCCCCACGTTCCAAAGCCGTTATGTTTTGCTCTTCACTCATGTCGAATAACCTAGGCGCTCCACGAAAATCTTGCAATGGCATGAGAACGCAACAATTTCAGTGCCATACCAAAGGTTACATAATATTTTGCTTGACAAAACGCATAAAATATAAACTATAAGTTGCACAATGCAAAAATAAAAAACCATCGCGATAAGATGGGCAAAAAAGGCACAATAGCCATCATCAGGGTGTGGCGTGTGTTTAAAACAAAAAGGAGGATTCAACATGCAACACCACCAGCTTCGGTCGATTAAGGATGACAGTGTCCTGTTTGAGGGCCGCTTTGAGACGCTCAAAGCCTGCCTCGAACAAGCCGTCGCCGACCGGGTTGCGCTTCACTGTGTAAACCTGCGGTGCCAAAACCTGACCAACGCCAATCTGGACGACGCCCTGATGCCCGGCGCGGATTTTTCCGGTGCCAATCTGACCGGCGCCAATATGTCGGAAAGCTATTTTAAGGACACAAATTTCACAGGCACAGCCCTCTATAACACCTGCTTTTGCGATTCAAACATCAGCGCCTGCAACTTCGAGGATGCCTCCTTCGGCGCAACCGATATTCACGGCGCCATTCTCAGCCAGGCGCGTTTTTCCACCCTGTCGTGCTTTAACCTCGACTTTGTGACCGCCAGAGCCATGACCGGGTGCGTCTTTACAAACCCCGACGGCACGCTCTGCCCGATGTCCCGCCCGCCGATCGTCGTGCGCGGTGCTGGTAATGAAATTCTGGTCCAGCTCGACCATCACACCAAAACCGGACACAATATTGTCGAAAGTCAGCATTTGCGGCAGATACTGGGAAAACTGTCCGTGCAGGAACTCCGCAAACATCTGGCGGCATAATTTTTCGACACAACGACGGATTTTTAAGACGCAAGCAATTGCATCTCTCGCCCCGCTGTGGTTAATGGTAGTTCTCTTTAATTCGGTCAGGAACTTTTATTTTTGACTAGGCGCAAGGCGCGACGCGTAGAGCACATACGCAAGTGACACAGCAACAACGTCAAAAAATGAAAGATCGTAACCAAATGGGCTTGTGGCGGAATGGTAGACGCTGCAGACTTAAAATCTGTTGTCCGTATGGACGTGGGGGTTCAAGTCCCCCCAAGCCCACCATTCACTTTTAAAAGATTCTCTCCAGAAACGCCGAAAGCCAAAATCTAAACCGTAATCAACGTCCCTGCTGTTTCCAACGCCTCTTCATCACCAAGGCCGGTAACATTGCTAATCTGCGCAATCTGGATAAAGTTATCAGCTCCGCCATCAGCATCAACTCTGAGATAAGAATGCGTACCATCAGAAGTCATGTGCACAAAATCAGTAATGGCATCGGTGAGCGGATCGTAGGCGGTTAAAAGATCGCTGATATCCAGCCTGTCGCCTTGTCCTACATTGAAATCGGTAATCCAGTCAGCATCCATACCATCGATTTTCAGAAAGACAAAACTGTCCGCGCCGAAAGACCCTGTGAGCCGATCCGCACCGGACCCGCCATAAAGCGTGTCGTCATCCGCCCCGCCATTGAGGTAATCATCGTCATTGCCGCCATAAAGTATGTCATTGCCGTTATGACCGTACAGCATATCATCGCCAGCATTACCCTTAAGAACATCGTCATCGCCGCCACCATTGAGATAATCACTCCCGCCCCCGCCGTAAAGCGTGTCATTGCCATCCTGTCCCCAAAGCGTGTCATTATCAGCCCCGCCATTAAGCGTGTCAGCGCCCGCGCCACCATAGAGCGTGTCATCATTATCACCGCCATTGAGGTAATCATCGCCGTCAAGACCACGCATAATATCGTGATCTAGGGTGCCATACAGAGTGTCATTCTGAACCGTTCCCACAATATCATGGGGAATAGAAATTAAAGTTAGGGTAACATTTCCCATAGTATTGACGGCCTGTCCATCCAGCAAAGCATAAGTAAAATCGTCAGTTCCCACATAACCAGGATCTGGTGTATAGGTGAAATCGCCATTAGCCAAAAGCTCGACAGAGCCATGCGGCGTGATAATTGTCGCCGGGGCAACGCTCAACGCATCTCCATCCGGGTCGCTATCCGCGCCATTGCCGTTATCAGAAAGCACATTGCCCGTAATTTGCGTATCTTGATCACCGCTGAAAACATCATTCACGGCAACTGGTGCAATATTAGGTGGCGTGCCGATGCTTGCAACCTCAACATCGCCAAGTGACACACTTTCTCCATCAGCAAACAGCAATGTTTCAATTGATTTGCCATTAAACTGGTTAACAATTGTCACGATATGAACGCCATGAAGTTTGATCAGCAGATGATGAGGATCATTGATATCGCGTTCAAATGTCAAGTCACCCAACGCGATTCCAGCCCCGAAAGACAGCGTATCCTGCCCTGCGGCATCTGTAATAATATCAACCCCCATAGACTCAATGTAAGCCAAATCTGCCGTGGAGGTTTCACTCCAGGCATAATCTCCAGACATCTGCATATCGCCGTTCCCGGTTTTGTTCACCAAAACTCCCGGCTGATTTTGACCATTAAACTCAAAATCATGAAGAGCATTGCTTTTATCAAAACCATTTGCAACCTCACTAGCATCCAGAGCACGGCCCCAAATTGTAACTTCGCTCATCGTACCAACCAAAGCATAACCGCTCTGAACTATGCCGGCGGAGCTTTGCCCCTGCGCCAGCGTTAAAGTCCCGCCTTGCTCTAAAGCGCCAGTATAAGCCCCTGTAAACGTTTGAATAAGCGATCCATTATCATAGAAACTTACAACACCATTATCTCCGTCCCAACTAACGACGATATTGTGCTCTGCGTGATCCTCAAGCAAATAATTACCAGGTCTGTAAGTAGTTCCAGCAATCTGGATAGTAACCCCCACACCTGGTGTGTGATTGACCTTGAACTCTGCATGCGAGTTCACGCTGGCCGCATAATTTAAAAATATCGTGTCAAAATTAGCACCCTCAGAAAACTGATACGTAAAAGCCACAGTCATATTATTTACGCCTACAGCGGCATTATTCAGGATCGCATAGCCGCCTGTCTCACTTTCATTAAAGGCAATAACCTGCTTGGCCAGCGAGAAAACATAGGTATCATCCCCATGACCACCATCAAGAGTGTCAGAACCTGTCCCACCTGCTAGGGTGTCATTATCATCACCACCGTTTAAGACATCACTTCCAACTCCTCCGGAAAGGACATCATCTCCGGCACCTCCACCGATCCAATCATCCCCTTCGCCGCCATACGCAAGATCAACTCCGACATCGCCGTACAGGGCATCATCCCCAGCGCCGCCTTTCAGAATATCGTCACCAGCGCCGCCATCGATACTATCCGCCCCAGAAGCGCCGATCAAAATATCGTGACCGCTTTCACCATCAATTTTGTCATCACCATCATCCCCGGAAATAGTGTCATCACCTTCTCCACCGTAGATCAGATCATTTTCTGTCCCACCGCTGATCGTATCATGACCGGCATTCCCGTAGATGGTATCCCGCCCTTCATCTCCAACAATACTGTCGTTACCATCATCACCATATATGATGTCATTTCCTTGACGGCCATACATGAAATCATCGCCAGAACCGCCATAGATTTTATCGTTGCCATCCTCACCATTTACGTAATCTACACCAGATCCACCATAAAGAACATCATCACCAGCACCGCCCTGCAGAACATCACTACCTGTACCGCCGACACCGAAATCGTTTCCGCCACCCAGACGAATAAGGTCGTCGCCTCCATTACCATAGAAAAACACCGTCTGCGCTGGATGTTGGTCCTGTAAATTATCGTTACCTTCTGTACCTTGAACCACATTATCGATAGCCCCTGCATCGTCTATATAAAGAGACGTATAGAAACCCGTCACAATGCCGTGCTGCAACACACCATCAGGATCCGAGGCATAACCGATATAAATATCTCTAGAGCTTATCCCTTCCCCCGTATAAATGCCCACATCATGATAAACATTCGGCCCATCTCGCCCTTCTTCTCCCCAAATTTGCAGCCGCGGCAGCCAATTCGCCGGATAAATGTAGGCATTATGCAAGGTAACGCTTTGATCTTCCCCCAAAACAGTAATCACCAAATCATTGCCATGCTTGCTGAATTCCAGCTCCTGTGGAGCAATCATTTGGTCAAATCGAAGGACACTTTTCCCCTCAACATAATCTTGCACAACAAAAGTATCGTGCCCATCATTCCGATAAATCACAGCTGTGCTGGATTTTAAAGCAACATAGTCATCGCCTCTGCCGGGAGTGGCCGTCTCTCCGACAAATGTATAGATTTCATCATTACCGTCACCACCCTCAATTTGGTTTCCAACGCCTTCTTCCCCCCAAATATAGTCATCACCGGCACCGCCGTAGAGATAATCGATATCCGCATCCCCTTTTAGGGAATCATTCCCGTTGCCACCGTAAATAGTATCGATGCCGTCGCCGCCTTTTAACGTGTCGTCCCCATCGCCACCAACCAGAAAATCGTCCCCTGCCTGTCCAAACAGGACATCATCACCATCACCACCAAGCAACCAATCATCGCCATCACCGCCGCTCGCATTATCATCGCCAGCACCACCGATAAAGATATCTCGCCCGTCATGGCCAACAAAAGTATCGTCTCCCGGCCCGGCGTCTACATAAGCAATGGACGGTCCGTCTACAACAACCTCAATCACATCATTGCCATCCGTGCCGGGAATGCGTACAATTTCATAACCTGGTCCGATAACGTATTCGAGGACTATCTCTTCGCCGGTAATCGGATTAGTCAGAACAATGGAGTTTTCTCGGATATCCGGCACCAGTTCGGGATTAATATCCCCACGTGCCGCCAGCAATTCGCCCCAACCGCCATCAATATCTTTTTCATGCGGCAAGTGCAGCTCAAGCTCAGCCGCACGCTGGAGAATGAAGGACCACTGCTGTGCATCTGCGCTCTCAGGCTCGTTCATCATTAATGCGAGCACGCCGGTCGGGTTCAACAAGTATTTCTGGAACGCCTCCGCTATCATAATATCATTACGAAAACCCTCGAGCGTTACGGCCTCTGAATTATTCCATGCCCGCATCAAAATCGCATGCCCGCCGACAAGGTCAGACCCTTGCAGGAGTTTAAGCGCGGCATATTTAATCGCTTCACCAGACTGGTCAAACCGTGACAAATCGCCGTTATAAGTAACAAAGTAGCCGTGATCATCAAAGCCGATTTCCATGTTCACACCGGAAGTGCGCCGTATGCTCCCTTGCGTCATCGCGATGATTTCGTTAACACCGTTATAGGTGGCTTCGGCCATCGAGCGCGCAATGGATTCATCACCGCCATCGTCGCTGGACGTTGAGCCCACCGCGTATTGACCGGTATCACGATCAAAGACAATCCGCGCCCCGGCAGCCGGTAAATCCTCTCCGTCGAACAGATTTCCTAAAACTGTTCCAGCCACCTGACCGATGAAGGCACCGATGAGCGTGCCCACACCCGGCAGAATAATTGATCCCAAAGCCTTCAATGTTGTTGAAGCAAGAAGTTCTATCGCATAGGTCGCGATGATTTTACTTCCAATGACCGAGCCTATTGATCCGAAAATAGCAGCCGTTTGGCTCTCCGGCTCGACAACCTCTCCTGCCAAGCGGGAACCGGCATAAGCACCCAAAGCATTAAATACTTCAATTTGAATCATCTCGCCATATGTAGGTGTTCCCGGAGGAGGAGGACCAATTAATCCTGGAGGATGATAAACCGCACTTAAATCAAAACCGTTAGCCAGCAATCCGGAATACACGCCTCCGTCTAGTCCCGGAACAATAAAACCCAAACCATCCGAGACAAACCCCGTTGTCACCGTCCCGGCAACAACATCAAAGATCTCACCGCCAATAGTCCCATCAATTCCAAGCGCTTCACCGACCTCATCAACGATAATCCCTGCCAGGGCCCCAGCCGAAGCCGCCTGTAAGTTCGATGCAAAAGTATCCAGAATATCGTCAGTCAGCTGAACTGTAATTTGAGCATTTTGATCGACCTCAGCGCCTTTAAAAACGTTAATCAGCGCCTCAAGGTCACTTCCCGTCGCAAGATAGGCGCCAACACTGCCAAAATGCGTCCCGATGGTTTTAAGCGCAGCAGAATAAAAAACTTGCTGGTAAATATTATCATCAGCCAAATGATTAGCTAGAAGACCGCCCGCCGTACTGCCCAAAGTTTGAAGTGTAACAAGCAATTCAGAAGACGGCACCACATATACCGGCCCATCCAGTTCAACGTAACCGCCATTACCATCCGGGCGCAGCACGTTTTGCTTAATCGTTACATTGTCTTGTGTTGTTTCCTGATATTCTTGCGTTTGATGTGTCAGACCATCTTTATCAAAAACAGTTGTGCGTGAATAACCAGTCTGATTGTCACCGGTTAATCGTAAAACTGTTGTTTCACTTCTTACCCCATTACTTGGAATCAAGCTTCCGTCGGCAAGCACTGAGGAAGTTTCCAAATAGCGATTGCCCTGAAAATCTTCGAATATGGTCTGGGTATTGTTAACAACAGAACCGTCAGAGCGTGTCAGCGTTTCTGTTGTTTGGGCAATCACAATGCCATTGACTTTGACATCGGCAAACTCGGATTCGAAAAACTCGATTTTGTGATCCGCAGGATTAACAATAATTTCCTCAGTTGTCCCGTCCTGTTTAATCAAACCAACTTTTATATCTTTAATTTCCTGAATTTTTGAATCACTTTCAGGCAACACTGAGTTTTCATTGAGAAGCTGCGGAAAATCCTCTTCTGAAACAATAGCAGGAAGAGGTTGCTGGCTTTCTTGAGCTTCTACGAACACCACCTCCGTATAGCCGTTAAAATCATCCAAGATGTCTTGATTTTCTAAATTGTTTTTTTGCGCATTGATGACAGTACTAATCCAATCCCTACTTCCCAGCGGAGTCGAATCAGACGGCGTACTCCCTATAAGGGTTTGATACATCACTATTCCGGCCGCCTCATTTATTGACTCGACACGTCCATATGCGTAGTTTGCTTCTGTTCTGCTAACAAACTCCTCTTTAGTAAGTGCTAAATTCGGAAATAACGAACGCATTTCGTCATAAACATAGCCCGCAGTAATGTATGCTGTAGAATAATCTAGAGGTTCAAAATTAGGATTTGTGTCCAACCCAACTTTTACATCGGCACGTCTCTCTCCAATACCGAATTTTGCAACAAAAATATCTTCTATTTCAGTAGAGACATAACCTAATCCTCCATCTGCTTCACCGCGATTATTCAAGAATATCTGAACACCTCCTCCCGATATCCACCCAAAAACATCCTTTGCCGTCGGGTTAAGAAGGCCTATTACATCCAGTATTGCGACATCAGAAGTTATGTCACCAGTTGAAGTATTTATTGTTGTATCATTTTCTATTAAGCCGAAGATTTTCACGCGTGGGCCAGTCTCTATTTGCCCTGAATTATTGTAGCTAAAATTCCATATATCCAGCAAAGTCGATTGTGCACTGACGGCAGGATCATTAAAAAAGCTGAACTCCCCTGTAAATTCATTTTCAAAGTATGTCTCTTGCGTTTCATCACTTTGAATTTTTAGCCCACCACTCAAAGTTAAAATATTATATCGATAATCTGTTTGGTAGGTCAGGAAGTTATATGCATAGTCTCCTGTTTTGTTATAAAGATCGTAAAAGGCACTGCTGATCACGACATCATCTGTATTCAAATCACTTGGTAAAAGTAATAAAGCTTTATTTGCAATCTCTTGTCGACCCAACTCTTCCGTCATTGTCCTGTCCCTTTCCTAATCTCCCGGCTCTCTATACAAAAAAAGCCATACATAATTTAATCTATAAGCTATTAAATATAGCCTCTTACACCCGCCCAAATACACCTGTCAAGAAAAATTTTATTTTTTAAATTCTATGGTATATTATTTATATAGTCTTTGCTTTGCATTCCTGCAAAAAACCACCAAGACACTGAAAACAAAAGGACAAATCTGATGCTCATTTCAGCCGACCAAATCCGCGCCGCCCGGGCCCTGAAAAACTGGAGCCAGAGCGACCTCGCAGAGCGCACAGGCATGGCTGTGCCCAGCATCGCCAACATCGAGCTCGGCAAACAAAAACCATCCGCCCAAACCATCGCAAAAATCATGGAAGCCTTTGCTCTGGCAGGCATCAAATTCACAAGCGGCGACGGCGTACAAAAAAGCTACGGAGATATTTCAGTCCACGAAGGCACAGAAGGATTCAGAAACTTCATGACTGATGTGTATGAAACCGCACGCGATGTCGGCGGCGAAATTCGCCTTTTTAATGCCACACCGGCGAATTGGCTTAAATGGCTGGGGGAAGACTGGTACTTTAACTTTTACGCCAAACGCATGCAGGCCATTAAAGACAGATTTGATTTTAAAATCACCGTTAAAGAAAATGACTGGGACTTTATCGGCAAAAACTACGCTGAATATAGATGGTTTCCGGAAAAGCTTTTCAGTGAAGACGCCTCTTTTTACGCTTATGGTGACAAGCTGGCGTTTTTGGATTTTAAGGAAACCTCTGTACGCATCATCGTACTGCATCAAAAAGAATTTGCCGCCGCATTCAAAGCCTTGTTTAACTGTAACTGGGACAGCCTGAGCATTATCCCCCATAAGTAATTGCTCAAATACGGACTTAAAATCCGTTGTCCGTATGGCCGCCGTGGGGGTTCAAGTCCCCCCGGCGCACCATTTTGAAATATCTAAGCTCCAGAAACAATTTTAAACAAAGAAAGGGCTATAGCCAAAGACACAAAATAAGGCGCCAATTTTATATAATCTTTATCCAGTTCACTCGGCTCAGGCACATCAACAACATCCTTGTATTCTAAAAATGCAGAATCATATCCATTTAAAATTCTACATATTTGATCCCTCATAGACTGAATTTCTGGATCTTCGATCCCCTGCGGAAATTGCTCAATAACATCAGAATAATTCACCAAAACTTCATTTTCAGAAGGAACTTTAATTTTAGATATCTCTGAAAACCACGGCAGCACAATTTGATATTCCTGAATATCAAATGAAGCCCGACCACTTTCTACACTCCTTATCCTCTTTTCTATAAGCTCCTTTGACATTGGAGCAACAGAAGACAACGTATATAAATGCATAACAGCCGTCCTGCGGGCACTATCAACAATATACCAAGGCCTTACACTTTGAGCTTCTTTTACAATTCCAAAAAACCCCAAACTCCCGAAAAAAAGCGATAAAAAATCAATAACTTGCCAATTAACACCCGCTGCATCTACAAAAAAGCCAATAGACACAGAGAAAGAAGAAGCAATAAATAGGAATAACCAGTAAGTCATAACAAAAACACCATATGTAATTATTAATCCCCTACATCCACCTGAAAGCTCTGGCTGCGGATTTCGCCGCCCTTTTCATCAATGAGGGCCAGCACCTCTTTGGTCGCCGCCGCGATCGCCTCACCATCCGTTCCGCGCAGCACAACACTGACATTCAGCACGCCGCCGCGAAAGCTCGGATAACTGCCGATATCTACCACCCCATAGCGGTCCTGAATCGCACGGAGCCCCTGCGCGATCAGACTTTCCTGCAAATCGCAAAACACCGTGTTGGATAAAATCGCCGCGCCCGGCGCAATCTCGGATAATACATGCCCGAACATCGCCTGCATAATTCGTGGCACACCGGCCATCACATACACATTCTCAAGCGCAAAGCCCGGCGCTCCGGACACAGGGTTATCCAGCAATCGGACGCCACGCGGCATGTTGGCCATACTCGCCCGCGCCTCGGTCAGCTCCGCAGGCCCGTAATAGTCCAACAGCACCTGATAGGCCTCTTGATGGCGTTCAAATTCGACGCCAAAAGCCTTGGCCACGCTGGCCGCCGTAATATCGTCATGCGTCGGACCGATCCCACCGGTCGTAAACACATAATCATATTCCGCGCGCAGCCCATTCACCGCCTCGACAATCTTGGCCTCGATATCCGGCACAATCCGTACCTCGGTGAGCGGCACGCCGCGCCCCGTCATTTGCTCAGCAATCCAGTTGATATTCTTATCGACTGTCCGCCCGGACAGAATCTCATTACCGATAACCACTAACGCCGATCTCTGGCCCATCAATAATTCCCTTGGTTTTTAGAATGCTCTGACTATTATAAGCGTTCTGAAGTAAAGATATATTGAATTTTAAAGCAGATAGAGCGTTTTATGAACACCGCCAACACATATACATCCGAAGGCATTGAACTCCACGCCGTTCCGCAAGACTTCGAAGGCATGCGCAAAGCCGGAAAACTCGCCGCCACCATCCTTGACGAGGTCACCCCGCTCGTCGTGCCCGGCGTCACCACCGAAGCGCTCGACAAATTCTGCCACGAATACGCCGAAAAACATAACGCCATCCCCGCCCCGTTAGGTTATGGCGGCGGACATGGACGCCCCCCCTTCCCTAAGGCCACCTGCACCTCGGTTAACCACGTTGTCTGCCACGGCATCCCGAATGAAAAAAAATTGCATGAAGGCGATATCGTCAATATCGATGTCACCGTCATCGTCGATGGCTGGCACGGCGACACCTCACGCATGTATATGGTCGGCAACAAACACTCGGTCAAAGCCAAGCGCCTCGTCGATGTCACCTACGACGCCATGATGCGCGGCATTGAGGCCGTCAAGCCCGGCGCGACGCTCGGCGATGTCGGCCACGCGATCCAGTCATATGCCGAAAGTGAACGCTTCGGCGTCGTCACCGATTTCTGCGGTCACGGTCTGGGCAAGGTGTTCCACGCGCCCCCTTCCGTCATGCATATCGGCCAGCCCGGTAAGGGCACGGTGCTCGAGCCCGGCATGTTCTTCACCATTGAGCCGATGATCAATGCCGGCGATTACCGCACCAAAGTCCTGCCCGACGGCTGGACCGCGATCACCAAAGACCGCTCCTTAAGCGCTCAGTTCGAACACTCCCTCGCGGTCACCGAAACCGGCTTCGAGATCTTCACCCTCTCCCCCAAGGGGTATACGAAACCGCCTTATGGGAGGTAAAAATGGAATTTTTAAAGGAAACTATAAAGAATAAATTTATTGCGCCTTCTCTCATTTACGGCAGCTTTCTGATGCTTTTTTCTTTGTTTCATATAACGACTTTTTCAAAAGAACTTTACATAACATTGTTTCCAGCAATAGGAATAGGCCTATTACTCCTGGTTGGGCTAGCTGTCGTTTATATACTATTTGCTGTTCTTAACTTAGTTTTTTTAGAATGGAAAAATGCAGCAATGGCAATAACCGCTGCAATTTTTATAATTGTTCAACTGGTTCTAATATTCCTAATTGATACTCCGCTATTTTTTGCAACATGAAACATCAAATTCAAAAAACAGAGGAAAACACCAAGCCCCACTACCGCGGCCACCGCGACCGGCTCCGCGAGCGCTTCGCCAAAACGCCAGACGCTTTGGCCGATTACGAACTCCTCGAACTGGTTCTGTTCCTCGCCATCCCGCAAAAAGACGTCAAACCGCTGGCCAAAGACCTCATCGCTCGTTTCGGCGGCCTGGCCGAAATCATGCACGCGCCGATCGAAGAACTAACAAAAATCGAAGGCATCAAGGACAAAACCGCGCTGGCTCTCAAATCCATCACCGCGCTATCCAACCGCGCCGCCAAAAACGAACTGATGAATAAACCCGTCCTCAATTCATGGACGCGGCTGATGGATTATTGCCACTCCACCATGGCCCACGAAACGCGGGAGCATTTCCGCATTCTCTTTCTCAATAAAAAGAACGAACTCATCGCCGATGAAATTCAGGGCTCCGGCACCGTCGACCACACGCCCGCCTATCCGCGTGAAATCATGAAACGCGCGCTGGAACTCGGCGCCACCGCGCTCATCCTCATGCACAACCACCCCAGCGGCGATTCCAAACCCTCCCAAGCCGATGTCGATATGACGAACCAAATCATCAACGCCGGGCAGCCCTTCAACATCGTTATCCACGACCATATCGTCATATCCAAAAACGGCTATTCCAGTTTTAAAAATATGGGACTGCTTTAACATTCAGCGCCGCAGGCATTTAAAAAACCACAGATAAACACAGATAAACACAGATTTTAAAAATCAGGATCAAGCAATCTGTGTTCATCTACGTCCATCTGTGGTTAAAATTTGATATGAAAAAATTCATTCTCTTCACAGCTTTGCTCCTGCTCCTTCCCGCATGCGCGGCCCAGCTCCCCACTTCTGAAAAGCTGGAGCAGATCCGCCTCGCCAAACAGGACGCCTTGGCCACTGAAATGACCGCCAGCGGCCTGACACTGGGAAGCCCCGCCTATATCCGTGTCTTTAAATCCGAAAACCTCGTCGAAACCTGGGTTGAGGATGAAACCACCGGCCGCTATGTCCCCTTTAAAACCTACCCGATCTGCAATTACTCCGGCCTGCTCGGCCCGAAACTGATGGAAGGCGACCGTCAGGCCCCCGAAGGCTTTTATACTGTGGGTGCCGGCCAAATGAACCCGTGGAGCAGCTATCACCTGTCCTTTGACATCGGCTACCCCAATGAATTCGACCGCGCACAGGGGCGCACCGGCTCGCACCTGATGATCCACGGCGATTGCAAATCCGACGGCTGCTACGCTCTGACTGATCCAGCCATTGAAGAAGTCTACCTCCTCACCGAAGCCTCAATCCGCGAAGGCCACCCCGTGCCCGTGCACATCTTCCCTTTTCGCATGCATGCCCGCAACATGGCCCAGCATAACGCCAGCCCATGGGCCCCCTTCTGGCAAAACTTACGCGAAGGCTACGACGCCTTCGAAACCACCCGCATCCCACCGGAAATTAACGTGCGCTCTGGACATTCCGGCGCGAAGTATGTAATTGAAACACCAAGACAACAAACGATCGCGATGTATTAAAAATGATTCCACGCTATTCCCGGCCCGAAATGGCCAATATTTTCGAACAAGAAAACAAATTCAAAATCTGGCTAGAGGTTGAAACCCTTGCCCTCGAAAAAATGGCCGATCTGGGTATCGTGCCGAAATCCGCCGCCAAGGCCCTGCGCGAAAAAGGCGACTTCGACATCGCCCGCATCGACGAAATCGAGGCCGAGGTCAAACACGACGTCATCGCCTTCCTCACCTCTGTCGCCGAACATGTCGGCGAGGACTCCCGCTTCGTGCACCAAGGCATGACCAGCTCGGACGTTATCGACACCTCCTTCGCCGTCATGCTCACGCAAGCCGCCGACCTGATTATCGCCGACCTCGATAAACTCCTCGCCGCACTGAAAAAACAAGCTCTGGCCCATAAAGACACACTGTGCATTGGCCGCTCCCACGGCATTCAGGGCGAACCGACAACCTTCGGCCTGAAAATGGCCGGGCACTACGCCGCCTTCAAACGCGCGAAAGAGCGCATGATCGCCGCCAAAGAAGAAGTCTCCACCATCACCATCTCCGGCGCGGTCGGCACCTACCCCGTCCTCCCGCCCGAGGTCGAACAATATGTCGCCAAAAAACTCGGCCTCAAGCCCGAAACCGTCGCCACGCAGGTCATCCCGCGCGACCGCCACGCCATGTTCTTCGCCACGCTCGGCGTCGTGGCCTCTTCCATCGAAAATCTGGCCGTCGAAATCCGCCACCTCCAACGCACGGAAGTAAGAGAAGCCGAGGAATATTTCGACTCTGGGCAAAAAGGCTCCTCAGCCATGCCGCACAAACGCAACCCGATCGGCAGCGAGAACATGACCGGTCAGGCCCGCATCATCCGCGCCGCCGTTATTCCGGCCCTCGAAAATGTCGCCCTGTGGCATGAGCGCGATATTTCCCACTCCGCCGTTGAACGCACAATTCTGCCCGATGCGCTGATCTCCGCCGATTACGCCATCAACCGTCTGGCCGGCATTATCGACCGCCTGCTCGTCTATCCTGAGCGCATGCTGCACAATCTGGAAATGACCGGCGGCCTGCTGTTCTCCCAGCGCGTGATGCTCGCCCTCACCCAAGAAGGCATCTCCCGCGAAGACGCCTATCGCATCGTCCAGAAAAACGCCATGGCTGTCTGGGAAGACCGCTCATCCGGCAAAGGCTCAAAAACCCTGCGCGGTGAACTGGAAAACGATCCCCAAGTCACTGAAAAACTTGACACGGCCGCCCTCGATACTATCTTCAACTACGATGCTTATACCAAGAATATCGACAGCATTTTTAAAAAGGTTTTTAATTAACGCGGAGACACGGAGTTACGGAGTATTTTCAGCTTATCCGCGCCGAAGGCGCAATAATTTGGATATAAGATAAATTAAAAAGTCGTTTTTACGCGCTACGCGCGCTTAAAAGAAAAAACACCTCCGAATCTCCGAAACTCCGCGTAAAACATAAAAAAAGGAGCAAGCCCCATGCAAGGCGATAAAAAAGTCATAGAACATCTCAACAACGCACTGAAAAAAGAGCTGGGCGCGATCAACCAGTATTTCTTGCACTCCCGCATTCTCGAAGACTGGGGCGTAACCAAACTCGCCAGACATGAATACAACGAATCCATCGAAGAAATGCGCCACGCCGATGAACTCGTCAAACGCATCCTCTTCCTCGGCGGCCTGCCCAACCTGCAAGACATCGCCAAACTCCATATCGGCGAAACCGTCAAGGAAACCCTCGAATGCGACCTCAAAATCGAACTCGAAGGCGTGGCCGGCTATAAAGAAGGCATCAAATATTGCCGTGAATCCGGGGATTTCGTCACTGAGGATCTGTTCAAGAAAATCCTCACCGAAGAAGAAGGCCACGTCGATTATCTGGAAACCCAGCTCGAAATGATCGAACAAATGGGCATCGAAAACTACATTCAGATCAATTCTCAAAGCCCACTGGACAGCGAGGGAGCGTAAAAAACAAAACGCTGAAGGGGTCTTTGGCACCCTTCAGCTTCGCTTAAGCTTAAAGTGAGAGAATAAAGATATTGAGAATGAGTTTCATTACTGATACTGTAATGATAATGCTTCTTAATAACAGCTTAAAAACCCAAGGATTGAGTATCCACAGTGTTCGTATGCCTCTGCCACCCGTTTAACGACAAGAAGGTCAAAGACCATCTGACAGATCATGGCAAGCGCGCCCGCGTTGGCGACACCTACCGCGCCTGCTCTGGCGGCGAAAATCCCGAATGCTGCCAATGCCTGTCCACCCTCAAAGACATCGTCAAAGACCACAACGAAACGGTCACGGCGTAGGCGCACTATCGCCACATTCCCCCCTTGCATTCCCCTCCCGCCTGTGGCACGAATCTGAAACACTTTCGTTTGAACCATATGGGGAATTCCACATGTTTAAGAAACTTATTTTGACTGCCGGGAGCTTACTACTCATGACATCATCTGCAAATGCGGCCACAGACGCCGACACACTCAAAATCGAACTGTCTACAGGCGGCACCATCACCGTCGAAATGCTGCCCGACCGCGCACCGGCGCATGTCGAGCGCATCAAAAAACTCACCCGCGACGGCTTTTATGACGGAATCATTTTCCACCGCGTCATCGACGGCTTCATGGCCCAGACCGGCGACCCGACCGGCACCGGCATGGGCGGCAGCGAAGAACCTGACTTGCCTGCCGAATTCACAGATTACCAATACAAACGCGGCACAGTCGGCATGGCGCGCTCTGCCAGCCCGAACAGCGCAAACTCGCAATTCTTCATCTGCTTCACCGATGACGGCTGTTCCTTCCTGACTGGCCAGTACACCGTCTGGGGTCAGGTCACCGAAGGCATGGAGCATGTTGATGCCATTGCCCGTGGCGAGCCGCCCGCAAGCCCGGATAAAATCGTCAAAGCGACCATCGCCTCTGACGTCGCGAACGACGCAGAAGCCGCTGCAACAGAAGCCGCACCGGAAATGGCTGCCGAACCGGCCGCCGGCGAACCTGCTGCGATGGAAGAAGCAATCGACAGCGAAGCCGCCGCTGAATAGACGCCAATGAAAACGATTGGAATTCTTGGAGGGATGAGCTGGGTTTCATCCCTCCATTATTATCAGTGGCTCAATGAATTGGCCCAAGACCGCCTCGGTCCCATTAACAATTCGAAAATTCTGTTCAGCTCCGTCGACTGGCAAAAAATTCAGACCCACCAAAAAAACGGTGAATGGGACGCCGCCGGGGACTACCTCGTCGATGAAGCCCGCAAACTTGAATCCATCGGCGCGCAGATCATGCTGATCGGCACCAATACGATGCATAAGGTCGCCGACCGAGTCCAAAACGCCATTAACATCCCGCTCCTGCATATCGCCGATGCGACCGCCGTGCGCATAAAGGCCGCAGGACTGGGTGCCATCGCCCTGCTTGGCACCGGCTACACCATGGAACAGGATTTCTACAAAGTCCGCCTCGAAGATCAGGGCATCACGGTCCTTGTCCCCGAACGACAAGAAGACCGCGACCGCATCAACGCCATCATCTTTGACGAACTCTGCCTCAACATTCAAAAACCGCAATCAAAGGCCGAATATATCCGCATTGCAAACGACATGTTCGATCACGGCGCGCAAGGCCTTATCATGGGCTGCACAGAAATCACCACCCTGATTAACGCGAACGATTTCAACCACCCCGTTTTTGACACCACCCGCATCCATGTCGAAGAAGCCTTTGAAATAGCGTTGGAGGACTAAATGCCTGATGAGTGGCATAAAGGAAGCGCCATCTACCAAATCTACCCCCGCTCGTTTCGTGACACCAATGGCGACGGCATCGGCGACCTGCCCGGCATCATTGAAAAACTGGACTACATCGCCTCTCTGGGCGTAAACGGCATCTGGATCTCGCCCTTCTTCCCCTCGCCGATGAAGGATTTCGGCTATGACGTGTCGGATTACCGCGATATCGATCCGATGTTCGGCAACCTCAGAGATTTCAAAACCCTGCTCGCCCGCGCCCACGATCTGGACCTCAAAATCATTATCGACCTTGTTTTGTCTCACACCTCGGACCGGCATCCGTGGTTCAAAGACCCGGCCAAAAAAGACTGGTATGTCTGGGCTGACCCTAAACCCGACATGTTCGGAGAGCAAGTCCCGCCCAATAACTGGGTCTCCGTCTTCGGCGGCCCGGCCTGGACCTACGACAAAACCCACGGCCAATATTATTTGCACAATTTCCTACCCGAGCAACCCGATCTCAACTTTCATAACCCCGACGTGCAGGACGCCATGCTGGATATCTGCAAATTCTGGCTCGATCTCGGCGTCGACGGCTTCCGCCTCGATGTCGTCAATTTTTATTTTCATGACCGAGAACTGCGCGACAACCCACCGCGCGATGCAAATCTCGGTGCCGCCACGCAATACGAAGGCGACGATCCTTACTCTGCCCAGAACCATATCTACGACAAAACCCGCCCCGAAAACCTGAAATTCCTGGAACGTCTGCGTGCGCTCACCGATCGCTATCCTGACCGCGCCCTCATCGGCGAAGGCGGCGACGATCATTTCTTTCAACTCGCTGCGGATTATTGCGAAGGCGACAACCGCCTGCACACCATATACACCCCGCAGCTCTGCGGCGGAAAGCACAAACGCCTGACAGAAGACCTTATTCGCACCCCCGTCGAAGACTTCTTAAATCAAGCCCCCAACGCGCGCCCGACATGGGCCTTTTCCAATCACGATGTCGTCCGCGCCGCCTCGCGCTGGTGCCCCGATGGTGACGGCTTCGGCCACAATCCGGCCCTGTCCAAAATGCTCATCGCGCTGCTGGGCTGCCTCTACGGCTCATTCTTCCTCTATCAGGGTGAAGAACTCGGCCTGCCCGAAGCCAAGCTCAAATTCGAAGATTTGCAAGACCCGTGGGGGCGGCATCTCTGGCCAGAGTGGCAAGGCCGCGACGGCTGCCGCACCATGCTCCCTTGGAATAAAGATACCAAAAGCGGCTGGCTGCCGCTCGCTGAATCGCATCGTCCTCTGAATGCTGCCGATCAGGAAAACGCTCAGGATTCCACACTCAATTTCACCCGCGCATTTCTCAACTGGCGCAAACACCAACCTGCCCTTATCTCTGGAGGCATCGATTTCCTTGAAACACATTCCGAAACCCTGCTGGCCTTTGAACGCAAAACCGCAGATCAAACCCTGTTCTGCCTGTTCAATCTTGAAAACGCTGAACAAACTCTACCACTATTTTTAACCCCACAAAACGCGCATCTTGCCTTCCCAAAAGAAAAGGGCGAAGAAAACACCCTCGCCCCCTATAGCTTTCAAATTTTAAAAGGCAAAGAAAATTAAATCAGCTCACCAACCGAGCCTCATATTTTTCAAGACCTTGAAGCTGAGGAATTAACTGTTGCTTCACATGCCGTTCCGTATCGCCCTGTGTACCTGGGGCCTCATCACAAGAAAGATCTGTGTAACCTGTTCCAAAAGCAAATTGAAAAACCGCAACAAGCTTCGCAGCTTTCAAAGCGTCACACACGGTCAGCGCCCTTCCGGCTTTTTCCTGATTATACCCATCAACAAACGCTCTTACCCCGTCTAATATCTGTTGTTCCTTATCATCTCCATCATAGAGTCTTTCATTCAAGATGATGCGGCTAAGCCCAAAGCCAAAATCATGTGAAGCGCCGTTAAATTTCGCACAATATCCACGCGCAACCGTATCATACGACCTAACGGTAAATGGCTTATCAGGACCGTTATCGCCAACCATCTTGTCAATAAAGTTAAACGTCGTCGCCAACCGGCCTTGATCCTTGGCAATCGCCTCAACATCTTCCAACAAACCTTCATCAATGCTGAATTGCTTTAAAAGTTTTTGAACAGTGCCATCTGCGTCCCGGAAAATTTCAAGCCCGCGTTCAACACAACGTAAAGTTATATTATCCGTATAATTTTTAAGGCGTGTCTTTAATTCATCGGGCAATGTTTCGGCTGTACAGTGCATTTTACCAAGAAGCCGACCAAGTTCTTCCTGACGCCCATTAAGCTTGGAATTGAATAGCATTTTCGAATCAGGGCGAAACGCCTCGAAATGAAGATAGTATCCACCAGCCTCAACCATAGTTTTGCTAACGCGTTGCTCAGAATCACCAAGCCCCAGATTATCCAAAAACGCTACGTCCAACACATCAATCCCGGCCTCTCTGTAAGCGTCAAAAACCTCCGCGCCAAGAGCATGAGCACCATGCCGATCCCTAAACGGATTGACGCAAACAACCATTTCCGGGCCGTCACCAATTTGGATACGGTAATCACCGATCGGCGTTGTGCGAAGATCATCATCCTCTGATTGCGTGTAATCCCACGGCGCACCTTTAATTTGAATATCTTGACCGGGAAAAAGACCTGAAAGCTGTTCTTTCAACCACTGTTTGCGCAGCACAGGTACGGGTTGTTCAAACGCATCATCACAGGGAATCCCCATAGGCTTACCAGACATGAGATGCGTATTCATCTCAATAAACCCGCCCCCATACCGCTGTTCATCATCGACCCAATTTGCAATAGACATAAAAAAGACCCCTCTCCAGAAACAAAACGCAACAAATACGCATAAAACGAATGCGTACAATAAGGGAAAGGGTCACATTATGTCAATGACATTTTTTCTCTGCCGTTTGCAGATGAATACGCACAGATAAACTGAATCTCAAAAATCTTGACGAAATCTAAAATTTGGCATAGGGTGACTTCATATCCCGCCGCGTTTGGCGGGTTTTATTTTTATCCCGTTCACCGCCGCCATCCCGGCGCAGGCCGGGATCTTTTTAACCTAAAACAAGAAGATTCCGGCCCTCGTGCCCCAGAGGGTATTCGCCGGAATGACGAAAAAACTTATGGACCAGATTCCTGTTACCAAAACCGGTTTTGAAACCCTCAACGCCGAGCTGAAAGATTTGAAAACCGTACAGCGCCCGAATGTTATCGAGGCGATTGCCACAGCGCGCGAGCATGGCGACCTGTCCGAAAATGCTGAATATCACGCCGCGCGTGAACAACAGAGCTTTATCGAGGGACGGATCAAAGAGCTGGAAGCTGTGATCGGCCGCGCGCAGGTGATCGACCCGTCAACGATGTCTGGGACTTCCGTGAAATTCGGCGCGACGGTGACAATTGTCGATGAAGAAACGGATGAGGAATCCACCTATCAAATCGTCGGAGATTATGAAGCCGATCTAACGCATGGTAAAATCTCGATCAGCTCCCCCATCGCCAAAGGCCTGATCGGAAAATCCGAAGGGGATTCTGTGGTCATCAAAACGCCGAAGGGCGCGCGGGACTACGAGATTCTGAAAGTAAGTTTCGAGTAGGTAGTTGTTAGTAAAAACTACCGACTACTCCACCGGCACACCCGGTTCATCTTTCGCGCTACGGATATTCAGCGAGGATTTGACCGAAACGACGTTCGGCGCTCTGGTCAATTCATGGGTGAGGAATTCCTGATAGCTGTCCCAGTCTTTGGCGATAATCTTCAGAATAAAATCAACATCGCCGGCCAGCATATGGCATTCGCGCACCATCGGCAGTTCGACCATATGTTTCTCAAAGGCTTCAAGATCTTTTTCAGCTTGCGATTCCAAACGTACCAGCGCAAACACCGTAACGCCGTATCCGAGAATCGCCGGATCGATCTGTGCGTGATAGCTGTGGATGTATCCGGCCTCTTCGAGTGCGCGGACGCGGCGCAAGCACGGTGGTGCAGAAATCCCTACGGATTTGGCCAGTTCCACGTTGGTCATCCGACCATCGGCCTGCAGATTTTGCAGGATCTTCTTGTCAATAGAATCAAGTTTTGAGCGGCGCATGGTGAACTTCTTTTTGATTAAATCGTTTCACAACAAGTTATCGGCTTGATATAAAGTTGCGCGAGGACACATGCAAGAACTTTCAAAAAATATCACGAAAAAACTTTCATGCTGGGTTGTCACCGAAGGGTTTGCGGGCACGGAAAACCAATGTCTGGGCGTGGCCGAGGCGCTTGGTGCCCAGCCGGAAGTCAAGCGCATTGGACTGCGCCAACCGTGGAAAGCGCTCTCCCCCTATCTGGGGTTTGAGAATGCCTACACGTTCACCTCTGCTCTCAAAGCCCCATGGCCGGATTTGCTCATTGCCTCAGGACGCAAGTCGATTGCGGCTTCGCGCTATATCAAAAAAATGAGCGGCGGAAAGATTTTTACCGTGCAAATTCAGGACCCGCGTGTGAACCCTGCGCAATTCGATCTGATCGCCGTTCCAGCGCACGATCCAACGCGCGGAGACAATGTGATTGTGACAACCTCGGCGCCCAACCGGGTTACCGCAACCAGACTAGAAAAGGCCAAAGAAGAGTTCGCGGCCTTTGATGCCCTGCCGTCCCCACGCATTGCCGTGATGATTGGCGGTAACAGCAAGGCCTACCGCATGGATGCGATTGCGATGCGCAAACTGGTGATCAAGCTGTCGAAACTTGAAGGCAGCTTGATGGTTTCGGCTTCGCGGCGCACCGGCGAAGAGGGCTTAAGAATTCTGCATGAAACATTTGATGAGAGCGATCATTTCCTGTGGGATGGCCAAGGCCCAAATCCGTATTTCGGCATGCTGGCTTGGGCGGATATTATTCTGGTCACAGCCGATAGCGCCTCGATGCTGTCGGAAAGCTGCTCCACAGGCAAGCCGGTTTATATGGTTCCTCTGGACGCCAGAGGAAAAAGAGTCCATCCGCGTATTGACAAGCTCCATGAAAACCTTAGACAATCCGGATGTCTACGCGATTTTGACGGATATCTTGAAAGCTGGTCGTACGAACCGCTTCATGATGCCGACATCGTTGCACAAGAAATTAGAAAGCGCATGAATTTATGAGTAATACACACCACAGCAAAGTTTTGATTATCGGCTCCGGCCCGGCCGGATATACGGCGGCGATTTATGCGGCGCGCGCCAATCTACAGCCCATTCTGGTCACCGGATTCGAACCGGGCGGGCAGCTCATGATCACGACCGAGGTTGAAAACTATCCCGGCTTTGCCGATGTCATTCAGGGTCCGTGGCTGATGGAGCAAATGAAGCTTCAGGCCGAACATGTCGGCACGACGATGATCAACGATACCATCAAAGATGTTGATTTCTCATCCCGCCCGTTTAAAGCGATCGGCGATCAAGGCACAGTTTACACCGGCGATACGGTGATTATATGTACCGGTGCGAAAGCGCGCTGGTTAGGGCTACCCTCCGAAGAACATTTTCGCGGCAAAGGCGTATCGGCCTGTGCAACCTGTGACGGGTTTTTCTTCCGCGGAAAAGAGGTGGCGATTGTCGGCGGCGGGAATTCTGCCGTTGAGGAAGCGTTGTTTCTGACGAATTTCTGCTCGAAAGTCACCCTCATTCACCGCCGCGATTCTTTGCGTGCCGAAAAAATCATGCAAGAGCGCCTGTTCGAAAATGAAAAAGTTGCGGTGATTTGGGATACGACAGTCGAGGACATTGTCGGCGATGATGCAGGCATGACGGGCCTGCGCCTGAAAAATATCAAAACCGGCGAAGAAAGCACGCTGGAAGCCGACGGTCTGTTTGTAGCGATCGGCCACGATCCGGCGACAGAGCTTTTCAAAGGCAAGCTGAAAATGGATGAGGCCGGTTATATCAACACTGCGGCGGACTCGACGGCAACCTCGGTTGCAGGTGTATTCGCGGCCGGAGATGTCGCCGATCATGTTTACCGTCAGGCGGTGACAGCCGCCGGTATGGGCTGCATGGCTGCGCTGGAAGCCGATCGTTTTCTTGCTACGCAACAACAGGCTTCAGGCGGCAAAACGCCTATACGTGCGGCAGAATAAAACAGCCTAAAACACACATCAAACATTCCGAGCCGCTTCGTTTTTAAATGCCGAAAACGAAGCAAAATAACGTTTTTTTTAGCAAAAAAAGATATATTTTTTCTTCCGAAACTCTTGAAAACATAGGCAAGATCACATATAACCTCGTCATCAACATCCCTGTTGATAAGGGTCTGTAAAGGATCCTTGCGTCTCCCAGACGTGAAACCTCCCTGTTCAACTCGCCGGGCCCGCTGATTTTCAGTGAGATGCCCGGTTTTTTTTGCTACACTCCTTATATTAAGAATCAATCATAAAAAACCCGTTCGGGTTTTGCCTTTTCTAAAAGAGTTTAAGTTTCGTGAGCACTGATCAGAATACCATCGTCGTCCTGTTTAATTATGGCGGCGGTATGCGCGGGTTAATCCCGGCGTATTTGATGAGCGCGATTGAAGAGCGCACGGGCCTGCGCATGAGCGAGATGGTCGATATTTTTGCCGGACCGTCGACCGGTGCGATTTTGAATGCCGCACTAAATGTGCCGCATGACGATGATCCCACGCAGCCAAAATGGCGGGCGCGGCATATGGTAAAATTCTACGAGCGCGAAGGAAGCAAGATTTTCCCGGCGGACAGGTTCAGAGATTTTCGCGCCTTCGTGCATGACTTCAACAACCGGACAATGAAGATCGGCCAACTGCAAAACCTGATGCGCAAAGGACATTACGATCCGTCTTATCTCTCCTATTGCCTGCGCGGATTGTATGGCAAACGCAAACTTTCCGAGACGCTGAAAAGCCTGATCATTCCGGTTTATAATATTGACGGCGAGCAACTCGCTCTTGTCGAAGAAGCGGGGGAAAGCGCCAACACGCCGGTCCATACCAAAAATAATTTTGTTGACGGCGGCGGACACGCCGTATGGCTTAAGCATATTCAACAGCGGCGCAACCGCCTTAAAACTCCCGATGTTGAATTGCATGACGCCATTCTGGCCAGTGCGGCAGCCCCGACCTATTTCCCGTGCCATCACTTCAAGGCGACCCATGCGATGAGTGGCAAGACGGTCGAGTATTCCGGGATCGACGGCAGTATTTTCGACAACCCCTGCATTTCCTATCACGGCGCGATCCGCCAGCATATAGAGGCCGGGACGCGGGTGATTATGATTTTGCTGGGAACCGGCTATACACACCGTTCCTTCAAAAAAGAGGCTTGGAACAACTATGGCGGGCTGGGCGTTGTCGATCCGATGAATGATTTGCCACTCATCAATATCCTGTTCCACGCGCCGGAATCGGCGCTTATTGAAAGTTTTCGGCAGGAACTGGGCGATGATTTGTTTGTGTTTAACAAATCGCTGGTTAGTGACATCGGTAAGCCCGATGCTGTCAATCTGGCGATTGATGACGCCGGATCAGAAAATTTAAAGCGGATGAGCCACTTCTCTGAGGCAATTCTAGAAGAACAGAGCCAGGAATTTGACCGACTCTGTCATATTTTGGTGCGTAACCGCGACTCTAAGCCACAAAAGCGCAGTTTTTGGTCGAAGGTGTTTGGTTAGGATAATAAGCCTAATCCTTTAAAATTTTTCCATAAAATTTTATTGACTATTAACATAACTTTAATATAAACTCATCAAACAAACAGATTTGAAAGGAAAAATAATGGCCACCACTCTGACACAGGATTTTGCAGATACAAATCTTCAAGACCGTTTTGAAATCGTTAAGGTTACAAACCCTCAAGATCCTTTAATTTCCAAATATTATGAAGGATTTTCAAGCATTTTTACACTGCCGGAAATTCGCCGCAGCGAAGAGGGAATCCGTTTATGGTTGCAAACCAATAACAATGAACGCATGCAGGCTGGAAATGGACCAACAGAACATGCTCTCCTGATGGTGGTTGATAAAGAAACCGATCAAGTGGTCGGGGGCTGGGACAGCGTTAAATTTACGACTCATAACCTCACCGAAGACCAGACAAATGGATATCTTGGCGGCGCGCAGGGGACCTATGTATGGGTCAAGGACGGATACCGGACAAGGGATCTGGGCGAAGACTTTTTTACAACTTTGAAAGAGTGCGCCCAAGAAGATCTGAACGAATGGCTGGGTCAAAAAACCGGCCAGTCGGCAGAAGGTAAAAGCTTCATTTATTTCGAACACGAAGATCCTACGCGCATGAGCTTTAATGATTTGAGAGAAGACTATGACGCGGCGGGAATTACGACGACACAACGCCTGAGAGCTTTTGCAAAAAGAGGTTCTCAAATCGTACATCTGTGTCCTCCTGGTTCTTCTGGTGTTTATGCCCAAACGGCCTATCCCGAGGTTGGAGACACTGCGATAGATCAGGAGAACGCTGCCGATTATCTCCTGCTGACAGCCATCGCCCCCGATAACCGTAAACTTACAAATCATGTGATGTACAGTGCCATAAAATCCGTTGCGACCGTTCTGGCGACGGACAATGGAAAATTTAACGTTATGGATCACGACGTTCTTCGCAGAATGGAACAAGATTTAAAAGACGCTCCTGCTATCCAGCTGGAAAGACGAACCAACCGGGACGCGCTTATTGCATTGCAGGCCCTTATGGATAAAGCGACTTCCGAAGTCAGGGATCACAATACCCTTGTGGGAGAACATCTAAATCTTCCTCCAATTGACAGTGGAACCTCTTTTGAAGGTGATCTTCGATCAGCTCTTCTGCAACAAGGTGTGCAAGCAAATTATTCACAACTTGTTGTTTAAGCTGCCTTCGCTTCGCCTTGTAATGCCGCGCAGGCGCGCTGGATGCGTTTGCAGGCCTCGGTGAGCGCCTCGGTTGATGTCGCATAGGAAATGCGGAAATGCGGAGAGAGGCCGAAGGCTTCACCGTGGACACAGGCCACGCCTTCGCTTTCGAGCAGATAGGTGACGAAATCCTCATCACTTTCGATCACCTTGCCCCCATTTGGACTATTAGGGGGCGTGGTTTTGCCGATGCAACCGGCGCAAGATGGATAAACGTAGAATGCGCCTTCGGGGGTGATGCAGGAAATGCCCTCGGCCTCATTGAGCATGTCAACCACCAGATTGCGGCGCTGTTTAAACACGGCGTTGCGCTCTTGCAGGAAGGACTGGTCGCCGTTGAGGGCTTCGACGGCTGCGGCCTGAGAAATCGAACACGGATTGGAGGTGCTTTGACTTTGGACCTTGGCCATCGCCTTGATCAGGTCTTTCGGCCCGCCCGCATAGCCGATCCGCCATCCGGTCATCGCGTAGGCTTTGGATACGCCGTTCACGGTCAGGGTGCGATCATAAAGCCTGGGTTCAACCTGGGCGGGCGTGACGTATTCAAACCCGTCATAGACGAGATGCTCATACATATCGTCGGTCATAACGTAGACATGCGAGTGTTTGAGCAACACATCGGTGAGCGCTTTAAGCTCGTCATGGCTGCTGTAGGCACCGCCGGTCGGGTTGGAGGGCGAGTTAAAGATCAGCCATTTGGTTTTCGGAGTAATCGCCGCATCGAGATCCTCGGCGCGGAGTTTAAAATCATTACTTTCCGGGCAATCGACAATGACAGGCGTACCTTCGGCCAACAACGTCATATCGGGGTATGACACCCAGTACGGCGCGGGATAATCACTTCATCTCCCGGATTCACAGAGGCCATCAGCGCATTGTAAAGAATCTGTTTCCCGCCGGTGCCGACGGTGATTTGTTCGCGGGTATATTCGAGATCGTTATCGCGTTTGAATTTTGCAATAATCGCGTCTTTGAGTTCCGGCGTTCCATCCACAGCGGTATATTTGGTTTCGCCTGCATCAATGGCGGCTTTGGCGGCGTCCTTGATAAAATCAGGCGTATCGAAGTCCGGCTCCCCCGCCCCCAGACCGATCACATCGCGCCCTGCGGCTTTAAGCTCCTTGGCCTTGGTCGAAACGGCGATGGTCGGAGAAGGTTTAATACGGCTGAGGCGGTCGGCAATGATGGACATAGTCTTTCCCTTTTGTTGTTTATAGCCCGGACATTGGAGGGCTTATCTCACAAATTCGGAAGTTTTTGTGTTAACCTTCCGCTTTCTGTTGTAAGAATTCTGCAAGGAATTAGCAAGGTCCGTTTATTTCTCTCAGCTATATACAACAAAAACTCTGATGAAGCATTTATTGAGCCAGCATAAACTTTTGATCAAAATCGTCATCTCCTTGGCGATTATGGCGCTGCTCGCCATGCGTATGGACTTAGGGGCGCTGGGCGAACATATCGGCGACATTCAGGGGCCGGTCTGGCTGGTGGCGGCCCTGATGATTTTTGTGCAGATCATTGCGCTGGCCTATCGGTGGTTTTTGCTGATTAATGCGCATGAACATCGCATTACATATCACAACGCGATGCGCGTGACGCTGGCCAGTATGATTGCCAATTACCTGTTTATAACCTCGATTGGCGGGATTATCGTCCGCGTTGCGATGAGTGTGCAAAGCGGAATCTCTCTGGTGCGTTCGATTGCGGCGACGGCGCTTGACCGGGTGATGACCCTGCTGGCGCTTCTGATCCTGACAGCCCTGTTTTTGCCGGTACTGAGCGCGATTGCCAGCCATGATATGTTTAGTCACGCCATCTTTATTCTGGGGCTATTTAGCTGCGGAGCGTTTTTGTTTGCCCTGCTGATGTTTGAAACGTTCCGGCGCAAGATTATTTTTTCACATCGAAAAGTGACAATGTGTTTCAAATATTTACGCACCGTGATGACCGATCACAACATAATGGGCAAAATCGTTATTTCCAGCCTGATCGGACAGGTTGCCTATTTTGCCGCCGTTTATGCGGTGACAGCGTCTATGGGAATTGAGTTCTCATGGCTGCATTTCATTTCCATTCTGCCGCTGATTACGATTATCGCCAGCCTGCCGGTTGGCTATGGCGGATGGGGTATTCGTGAAGGGGCGTTTGTGTACGGCCTCGGACTGATTGATATTCCGATTGAGGTCGCCTTTGCCGCTTCGGTGCAAATTGGCCTGATCAGCATGATTTGCGCGTTTATCGTCGGCATTCCGGCACTGGTTTTACGCCGTAACTCCGCGTTCAAACTGCCGGGCTTTATCCGCCAGAACCGATGAGCATTACACGCATCTCCAGCCTGCTTTTGTTCTTCTTTGCAATCGCCTTGCAGGTGCAGATCACGCTGCTTGCGTCTGAAAATTATATTGGGTTGCGGGTTAACCTTGCAGATTTGATACTGCCTTTTACCGGTGTGTTCATTCTGGGGACCCTGATTTTCAAGACCTCGTGTTGGCCGCGATGGAACAAGCCGTTTGGATATTGGGCCCCGGCCCTGCTGAGCCTGATCATCGGCCTTGGCCTGATCCATGGTTATCTGGTTCAGGGAGAATGGAGCCAGTGGGCCTTGATCAATAAGGGCGTTGGCTGTGGCGTTTTGATGGCGTATTTGCTGGCCGGGGCGTGGTTTGGAACAAACAGGCCGGACCTCATCAAACCTTTTTTTATCCTGCCGTTTATGGCTTTTGTAGTTCTGGTCATTGCCATTGAGGGGCTTTTTCGGGGACTTTATCATCTCGAAATACTCCAGTCGCTGTCGGTTTTTGGATATTCTCTAGGTCGGGATATGGCCGGACTCATGGCCAATCGCAATGCCTTTGCCTTTCTGTATTTATGTACGTTAACCCTCAGCAGTCTCCAGCTTATTCGCCAGTCGGCCCTTCCAAAGAATGAAAAAACTTTATATGCCGCGCTGTGGTTTTTGCTGCCACTCTTTTTACTGCTTAATTTATCGCGCGCGGCTTTGTTGGTCATTATCCCTTTATCATTGTATTTGTTGGTTACACACAGGCCTATATTTCTGCGATTATGCCTGCCCTTGGTTATTGTCGGTCTGTTTTTAGCCCCTTTTGCGAATTTTAAAAAAGTGGAAAAAGTCTTGGGCAATCTCGGTAAAGTTTCCAACATAGAAGCTCAAATTGAAAATAGCGATGGGTTAGCATACGAAGAATCTGTTTATCTGGGAGATCAGGTCCGGTTGCAGATTATGAAAGACAGTTGGGCGCTGATTAAGGCCCATCCGATTACTGGCGCGGGAATTGGAACGGCCCTGAAAGTCCAACACGATGAAGAGCGTCAATATATCTCGGTTATTGATAATACGCCGTTGTGGATTCTCACCGAAACGGGGCCGTTTGGCTTGCTTGGTTTTGCGAGCGTTTATGTGTGTATGTTGATGGCGCTATTTAAATCTGCCAAAAAGGATGAAAAAGAGGCCGCATTCCGTTTTGGCCTTATCGGCGTGCTGCTGGCGTTCGGAGTTTATTCCCTGCTGCATGAGATTTTATATATCCGGTTTTTGTGGTTTTTTCTGGGGTTGGGACTGGCCAGCCCTATTGCGCATCTTCAGCGATGAGATCGCGCAAAATATCCAGATTTTCCAGCGGAACGACCCTTGTAAAATCGATATTATGCTGAGCAAACCAGTTAGCTAAGGGCGCTAGCACTGGATCTTTCAGCCCTTCGGCCAGATAATTTTGCAGCCGCATGATATGTTTCAGGTAGGCTGGATTTTTATCAATGACCGCCTGTTTAATAAACTGGCCGATAACGCGGCAATGGAACTGGGTGGCCAGAATGCGGAACCAGATGCGCTCGGCATCGCTAAGTTGGCTGAGAATGTGCGCTTTGACATCGGTGGGGACATCGCAGCGGGCGTCTTCAAGCAGATTAGCCAGATCATAAGGGCGCGGGCCGATCATCGCGCCTTGAAAATCGAGAATGCCGCAACGCTGCAAACCGCTTTCTTCGGGCAACCACATCAGGTTTTGCGCATGAAAATCGATATGCAGAAAGCCGAATTCGGGCCGGGGCTGCGCGGCTTCGATTTCGTGCCAAACATGACGATAGGATTCAACCAGATCAACTTCATTGACGCGCCCACGGACCAGCGGCATGAACCAGTCCACGACGCGGCGGTGGCGGCGGTGGACGTGGCTGACATAATAATCCTGTAATTCGAGCGGGCAGTCTTGCGCGGCGATATGATCGAGCACGTCTTTGCCCAACTGATAAAGCTCTTCGGACGGCTGTCCATTATCAAGGGCATCACGGAAGCAGGTTTGCCCCAGATCCTCGAGCAAAAGATAGCCGCCCTCGCGGTCTTCTTCGTAAATTTCCGGGGCTTTCAGACCTATAGCGCGCAACCATTCAGCGATACGGATAAAATCGCCGAGGCTGTGGCCCGGCGTAGCGTGCGTAGAGCCGTCAGGAACCGTTTCCATCAGGACGGCGCGGCTTTTGCCTTTTTGTACGCGAAAATAACGGCGGATTGAAGAATCCTGTCCGACAGAATTTTCAATCGCCCAGCCGTGGCGTTCAATGAACATCCGGCGATGGTCCTCATCAAATATATTTTGAGCAGGTTGAGACATCGGCAATCACTTCTGATGGTTATGAATTAGTCAGTTTTTTTCTGACGCGCGGCCATAGCCTTAATGGCATCGAGATGGGCCTGAGACACAGGCTGCTTTTTACGCGGCGCGCCGGCGTCTTCGAGACCGAACATCTGGCTGGAACCGGCGAGGGCCTTTAGAATCTCCATACCGAAATTCTCTTCTTTGACCTGTTGTTTTTGGGCAGGCTGGGCAGCCGCTTTTTTGGGCTCGCTTTTCGAACGGGCGGCATCGGCCCGGCCGGAGGCGACGCGTTCGATGTTATAGGCGACAATGCCTGAGAGATGCGGTTTGGCCAGCGCATGAAGCAGCTTGGCGTCTTCGTAGGTCCAGGCAATAATTTGCTGACGGGCTTTGATCTGGTTGCCGCTATTGAGCTTCAGCGCTTCTTTGATGCGGTTTTCGGCGTATTCTAATGACATTGCGCCCCCCTTATCGTTCGGGCTTTTAAAAAGCTTATGCTCTCACGATGCCATAGTTCAGAAATAGAACCAAGTTTTTACGCGGATGCGTCCTGTTTTTCCGCTGCATAATCGCGGATTTTGCGCCGAAAGGAGGTGAAAATCGAAATTTGCAGCGGGCCGGGCAGTTCAAAATGCGCCTGCAAACCGACAAAAAAGCGTTTTTCATGGACCGGATGGGTGCTGATAGCTTCGATAACCCCGTCAGGCGCAATGGCCTCAATCCTGAAAACCTCACGAATATCCTTGTTTCGGTCGTGCTCCCAGAAATCGCGGGTGACGCCCTGCATATGGATTGAATTCACCAAAAATGTTTTTCTATCATAAATGTCATCGAGCAGCCCGCCGGGGACAATCTCGATTGGATGTATGAGCCGGTCCATGGTCTCGAAACACCGGCTGCCATCCTCGCGCACAGCCTCATACCCCTTTGCATGGTTTATGTCCGTATTGAGGGTTTCCAGCGCGCCGCCGAACGCCACCATCATTTCCTGCATACCGCGGCAGATGCCGAGTGTCGGGATGTTGAGTGCGTAAGCTTTTTGAGCCAGTTCTATCGCCGTACGGTCGCGGGCGATATCGCGGCGCTCGGTTTTACTGGCTTCAGACTCTTCGTAGTCAGGATCGTAGAATAAAGGATGGATGTTTGAATCTCCGCCCGGCAGCAGCAGGCCGTGAATGCGGCTCAACCGCACATCAAGGTCATCCGCACCCGCCGGGATATATTCGACGTTCATACCCGCTTTTTCGAAAGGCTTTGCCCACCGATCGCAGGTTTTCCTTTTACCGTCGCCATCAATTTCACAGAGTATACCGACCGTAACGGGGGTATCGGGCTTTATGTTTTGATGAGTATCCATTGTCTATTTTTATGCTGAAAGTCTTAAAAAACCATCAATCAGGCAGCAACAGCAGCAAGTTCTTTCATCAGACTTTGCACCCCTTTGATGCGCTTCGCAAGCGTGTCCCAGTGGCGAATGGCCACCAGTTTTTGATCCGGGCGCATTTTCAGCGCGCCGCCTTTGGAAGTCATCCAGTGCATCAGCCCTTCGATGTTGGGCGGGGTATTGTTATGAAAGGCGATCACTGCGCCTTTGGGGCCACCTTCAACGGAAGACACACCGGCCTTTTTGCAGAGCTGTTTAATGGCGACGATATCGAGCAGATTTTGCACTTCTTCAGGCAGGTCGCCGAAACGGTCGATCAGTTCGGCGGCGAAGGAGTCGATGTCCTCACCCTCCAAACTGTCATCCCGTTGGCGCGCCTCGTCAGAGGCGCTCGCACAAACGGGATCCATAACGTCAGCGGCTTCGCCGCTGGCATCACTGGATCCCCGCTGTTTAAGCGCAGCTTCGCTGCACCGCGGGAATGACATGGAAGAACCCAAATCCGCAATCCTTCTGTATAAACTCATCCGCACCCCCAGATCCGGAACATACTCTTCAGAAATAAGCACAGAGGCGCCGAGATTGATAGTCGGGGACCAGTCTCTATCCTGCGGGATATCATCGAGACTGACGCCTTCGCGAGCCATAGCGACCGCTTCTTCAAGCATTTGCTGATACAGTTCAACGCCGACCTCTTTGATATGGCCGGATTGCTGGTCACCGAGCAGATTCCCCGCCCCGCGGATATCCATGTCGTGACTGGCCAGTTGAAACCCGCTGCCCAGCGTATCGAGGGTTTCCATCACCTCCAACCGCTTTTGCGCCTGCGGATTGAGCAGCGCATCAGCAGGGTATGTGAGATACGCATAAGCACGGACCTTGGAGCGGCCGATGCGCCCGCGGATCTGATAGAGCTGGGCCAGACCGAACATATCGGCGCGATGGATGACAAGCGTATTGGCGCGCGGAATATCGATGCCGCTTTCGATGATATTGGTGGCCAGCAGGACTTCGTACTGGCCCTCGTAAAAAGCGCTCATGCGATCTTCCAGCTCACCGGCGCTCATCTGGCCGTGGGCGGTAATGACTTTGACCTCAGGCACCAGCTCTTTCAGCATCTCTTCCAGCTCGTCCATATCGGCGATACGCGGGCAGACATAAAAGCTCTGCCCACCGCGATAATGTTCGCGCAGCAGGGCTTCGCGGATGACATGCGTGTCCATCGGCATAACGAAGGTGCGCACGGCGAGACGGTCCACAGGCGGTGTGGTAATCAAGCTCATTTCCTTGACGCCGGTCAGCGACATTTGCAACGTGCGCGGGATCGGCGTGGCGCTCAGGGTCAGAACGTGGACATTGGATTTCAGCTCCTTCAGGCGTTCTTTTTGTTTAACACCGAAACGCTGTTCTTCATCGACAACCAGCAGGCCGAGATTGGCGAATTTGATTCCCTTGCCGAACAGGGCATGGGTGCCGATGACGATATTGACAGAGCCGTCGGCCAGACCTTCTTTCGCGGCCTTGGCGTCTTTGGCGCTCACTAGACGCGAGAGCTGTTCGACGCGGAGTTTCGTTCCGGCAAAGCGCTTGGTGAAGTTCAGGGTATGCTGACGCGCGAGCAAGGTTGTGGGGGCAACGATGGCGACCTGAAACCCGTCCATCGCTGCAACGTAGGCGGCGCGCAGGGCGACCTCTGTTTTGCCGAATCCGACATCGCCGCATACAAGGCGGTCCATGGGGTGGGAGCCAGCGAGGCTTTCGAGCACATCGTTAATCGCGCGTTCCTGATCGTCGGTTTCCGCATAAGGAAAACGCGCGGCAAATTCATTGTAAAGCTCTTGAGGAATCTCTATAGGGTCGATTTTGCGCAGCAATCTTTCAGCAGCAATTTTGAGCAACCCGTCGGCCATTTCCATGAGGTCTTTTTTGACGCGGGCTTTGCGCGCCTGCCAACCTGCGCCGCCGAGCTTATCAAGCTGAACCGTACCTTCATCGCTTCCGAAACGTGAGAGCACCTCGATATTTTCCACCGGTACAAACAGGCGGTCGCCACCGGCATATTCAATTTTCAGACAGTCGTGATGGATTTTGCCGATTGTTACGGTTTCCAGCGCGATGAATTTTCCGATGCCGTGGTCGATATGCGCAACAAGGTCGCCTTCATCCAGAGCGGAAACCTCGCGCAGAAAATTCTCCGCCTTTTTGCGTTTGGATGTTTTACGCACAAGGCGGTCACCGAGAATATCAGCCTCGGTTAATACAGCCAGATCAGGAGCCGTAAAGCCGTGCTCAAGACTCAAAACGGTCAAACCGATTTCATGCGAACGCAGTTTTTTAAAATCTTCACGATCAGCGATGATTTTGATATTGGCGATCCCCGCCGCCTCCATCATGGTTTGCAAGCGTTGCAGTGACCCCTGCGAATAGGCGGTGATTAACATCTTCCTGTCATTGCGAGGAGAAGCGTCAGCTTCGACGCGGCAATCCATAGATTGCTTCGTCACATTCGTTCCTTGCAATGACGAAAGGTGAGTGCGCAACTCTCCCATCACATCGCCGTCGGGCAGTGCGCGAATGTCGGCAAAATCGCGGGCTTTTCTTGTCCCCTCACCCGCTGCAGCTAACTCTTCTCTTCGCGAAGCGTAAGCTTCGCTGCCCTCTCCCCCCGGGAGAGGGTTAGGGTGAGGGGCTTGAAATGGTGACAGGAGATATGCATCGGCAATAAGCGCGCCCCACTCCCCCTCATCCAGATACAGCCGCTCCGGAGCCAGCGGGTTATAGAACGCGCCGGACAGGCTGATGTCTTTGGATTTTTTCTTCTTTTTCAGCGCAGCGTCTTTGAGCGTCTGGCGCGATTGATAGAAATCACGGATTTGGTCGAGGCGTTCACCCTCGGCGCGGCGGGCATGGTGATCAAGGATTAAATCATAGGCCGGGATGTAGGATAGCAGCGTATCCATGCGCTGATAAAACAGCGGCAGCCAGTGTTCCATGCCGTTATAACGCCGCCCTTCGGAAACCGCTTCATAGAGCGGGTCGCTGCCTTGAACAACGCCGAAGACTGCACGGTAGCCGGAGCGGAAACGATCAATGCTCTCTTCATTGAGGAAAAATTCCGTGACGGGTTGGAGAGTAATTGTCACGTCATCACACGCTTTATGTGCGTGATCTCCAGATTGCACGGACAAGCCGTGCAATGACGAAAAATATGGAGATGTGCATTGCGTCAGCGGATCAAACGCTTTAATCGATTCAATCTCATCGCCAAACAAATCCAGACGTAGCGGGTCAACGTAACCCGGTGGAAAAAGATCGATAATACCGCCGCGCATCGCGTATTCTCCGGCCTCGCGAACGGTTTGCGTACGGCTGTAACCGTTTTGCGTTAAAAACAGATGCAACGCCTCCACATCGATCCGCCCGCCCTTTTTCGCCGTGAAGGATGCACCCGCCAGAACGTCTTTCGGCATAACGCGCTGGGTGATCGCATTGATCGTAGTCAGGACAATGCGCGGGGTGCGCTTGGCTTCTTTTTCCCAGGCCCGCATCCGGATCAACGCAAAAACTCTTTTGGCGACAATATCGGCATTGGGCGACACGCGGTCATAGGGCAGGCAATCCCACGCCGGAAATTCAATCACCTGCGCATCAGGGGCGAAAAAGCCGAGAAGTTCTTTAAGCGTGGCCATCCGCGTATCGTCGAGCGCAACATGGACCAGCACCTTATCCGCAGGCATAATCTCACGCGCACGCGCGGCCAGAAGCCTCGCGTCCTGCCCTTCGAGCGCGCCATAGATCACGTTGTCTGCGGCGGCTTTTTCGTTCTCAATATTTTCTGCGGGCCGGTTCATTTATTCATCTATCAATTAATGCGTTGTGTTGCCGGGTTTTTATATATAGGAATAACGGAGACTTAAAGGAAGAATTCTAATGACACAGCCAGCGGCGACCAATGAGAATGAAAAGCCGGATTCCGGGCTTTTGAAATCTGCCGTGCACAAACACAACGCGCTGAGCAAGCGCGGCTTTTTAGAGCGGCTGTTCACCCTGTCCTTTCGCGGATTTGTTTATCCGCAAATCTGGGAAGACCCGGAAGTGGATCTGGAAGCGCTCAAACTGGATAAAACCAGCCGGATCATGACGATTGCCTCAGGCGGATGCAACGTGATGAATTACCTGACCGAAAGCCCGGAAAAGGTCAAGGTGATCGACCTGAACCCGGCGCATGTGGCGCTAACCCGCCTTAAGATTGCAGCGATCAAGCACCTGCCGGATTATGAGAGTTTCTTCGCGTTTTTCGGCCACGCCGATGAGAAAGGCAATATCGAGAATTATGACCGCTATATCGCGCCGCATCTGGATGCGTTTTCACGTAAATACTGGGAAGGCTGGAGTCCTTTCCGGGGCCGACGGATCAATTATTTCACCAAAAACCTGTACCAGTTCGGCCTGCTGGGGCGGTTTATTTCCGCCGTGCATATTCTGGCGAAAATTTACGGACAAGATCCGCGCGAGATTTTGACCGCAAAAAACCAGCAGGAACAGGGTGAAATTTTCGACCGGACGTTGGGGCCTGTTTTCGAGAAAAAATTTGTGCGTTTCATCTGCAATATGCCCCCGGCACTGTATGGGCTCGGCATTCCGCCGTCACAGTTCGATAATCTAAAAGGCGCGGCGGATATGGCCGATGTGCTCAAAGCCCGCCTGCGCCGGTTAGCAACCGATTTTCCGATTGAGGATAATTATTTCGCCTGGCAGGCCTTTGGCCGCGGGTATGACTGCGCCTATAAAAAGGCAGTGCCGCGCTACTTAAAGGAAGAACATTACGAAACGCTCAAGGCCAATGCCGATAAGGTCGAGGTGCATCACACAACAATCACCGGATTTTTACAATCCCAACCACCAGCCAGTCTCGATTGCTACGTGTTTCTGGATGCGCAGGACTGGATGAATGATAAGGCGCTCAATGAGTTGTGGGGGGAAGTGGTCCGCACGGCCCGGCCCGGCGCGCGGATCATTTTCCGCACGGCTGGCGATGACAGCCCGCTGACAGGAGCGCTTTCGCAGGATTTGCTTGCGCAATTCGACTATGACCCGGCGCAATCTGTCGAAGCGGTGAAGAAAGATCGCTCCTCGATTTATGGCGGCTTTCATGTTTATAGTTTTAGAAACAACGCCAAGGCGCAATCCGCCGATAAGAAAGCAGCCTGAAGCATGAGCACGAACCCTGACGCCAAGACCAATATGGACAGCATGTATCGCTGGACGCGTCACGTGTATGACGCGAGCCGGAAATATTTTCTGCTCGGGCGAGACCAACTCATCGACCGGCTGGCGCCCAAGCCCGGACAGCATATCTGCGAAGTGGGATGCGGCACGGCGCGTAACCTCATCAAAATGGCCAAGCGGCATAAAGACGTGCATTTTTACGGGCTGGATGTTTCGGATGAGATGCTGAAAACCGCGCAAAGCGCGGTGAAATATGCAGGACTACAAAACCGGGTGAAGCTGGCGCAGGGCTACGCCGAAACTTTTGATCCTCAGGCCGTTTTTGAGCTCAAAGGCCCGCTGGATAAGATTGTATTTTCCTATTCCCTCTCGATCATCCCTCCCTGGCGAGAATCCATCGATCATGCCTTGGCGCTGTTACCGGCTGGCGGGGAACTGCATATCGTTGATTTCGGCGATATGAAGGGCCAGCCGACGTGGTTTAAAAAGCTGATTTTCTGGTGGCTCGATTTGTTCCATGTCTATCACAAACCGGAGATTCTGGACTATTTACAAAATCTTGTAACCGAAGGCAAAGGCACCCTCAACATCCACAAACTTTACAACAGCTACGCCTATCTCGCAGTGTTTAAGAAAATTTGATGAGAAACTTCTGCTGATCGCCTCCAGCAGGGTTGCTTTGAATGTTAAATCTTGCTCGTCCACGAAGGGCAATTACATCAAGAATGACACTTTCCCCCTTATACCCGTGTGCCTTTGCCATATCATCAGGCACGGTAACGGCCTTAATCCCTGACTTATTAAGACGTTGCAAGTAATCAGAACCGAGTTCATTCTCTACATCCGAAGCAGAAAAAATAGCGAGCCCTTTTACACCTGATAACTCAGAATACTGAGATAACAATCCGCCATCGACCGAGGTGCTAGTTGTTTCAGTATCAAGTCTCCTTGCCTCTGCTAAAGAGATTTTTTCAATGGAAGTTTCAGCTGCCTTCGCACTTGTAAAACTGCCTCTCATTGCTTTCTTCCTTACATAATTTATTTTGTGAGGCACACTAAATTAATTTTTCATAATTGTCAATTATTTTACGTCAGGCGTAGCGATGCCGCATCAACCTTTCGAAGACGGGCGTGATGAAATTGGCCGGGGCGGATTCCTTGCCGGTAATCCAGTTATAGAGGTTAGGATCGTTTTCCTGCAAAATTTCATCATATTGTGACAGCTCATCTTCGCTGAATTCCGGCACGTATTTACGTGCGAAAGAACCGAGCAAGAGATCCATTTCCTTCGTCCCGCGATGTTCGGAGCGAAAAATCAGGCGCTTGCGTTTATTTTCCTGCGATTCTACTGTCATAGCTGTGAGAGTTTAAAAGGGAAGCCATCGGAAATGAAAGCTTTTTTCAAAGAAAACCTGGTTTTGGCGGCGGGTATCGCTTTGCCGTTATTACTGACCCTGATCTTTTTTGGCGCGACGCAGATGGGCAAGATCGCTGTTGATCCGCCTGCCCATAGCGTCATCTTTGCGACGAATTACTACGAAAACAACAATGCCTACCCTTACCGGATTGTGGTTAAAGGTGATGAGGTGCGGTTTACTTATTATCCGCCCGATGAAAAAGATTCCTATCACAACTGGCAAAAACCGCGGCTGTTCGTTTATGACCCAACCAAAGATGCCAGCCGGGAAATTGCGCTGCCGGTCGTTGACAACCCCAAGAAAAAGATAGACCAGACGATAGAAGGACTGAATGCCCGGAAGCTTTCAGACCTCAAAGAAAGCCCGGATGGATATAGCTTTGATTATGATTATCGCGGCGGAGGTAACCTGATGACCGAGCTTTTTGGCGGCGGGTATCATTCACGCTCGCATCATGTTTTACGCAAAGGTTCATACCGGATCGTTATTCCGAAATCCGAGCGATATAATTCGCAGTTCATCGGCTGGATCGTCGAACCGGCGGAGGCTGGTGATGAGTAGTGACAGCACGACCAAGAAAGACGCGCTGGAGCACATCGTAACTTTGGCGCAGACGCATGATATTACGCTGGATGAAATCGGCGCACATCTGACCAAAGGCGCGTTGAAAGACAAGAGTGGCGGCTGGTTGAGCCGGGTTTTGGGCTATCTGGGCGCAGCGTTTATTTTTGGCGGACTGGGGCTGTTTATCACGATGATCTGGGATGATCTGAACAGTCCGGCGCGGGTGATTATCACCTATGGGCCGGGGATTGTCGCCTTTATCCTCGGCATTCTGGTGCTGAAGGATGAGCGTTACGAGAAAGCCTCAACGCCGTTATTTTTGAAAAGCGCGGTGTTGCTGCCTACGGGTATGTTTGTTTTTCTGTATGAATATGCCGATGGCGACGATGCACAACTGGCCGCGATGATTGTGTTTGGCATTCTGGCTTTGCAATTCCTGTTGCCGTTTTTCAAACTGCAACGTACCAGCCTGTTGTTTTTTGCCTATCTGTTCTGGAATTCCAGTCTGGGAATTTTGATGGAGCGCGCCGACGTGCCCGGCGAGTTGATCGGCATTGGGCTGGGGGCCTCGATTATGGCGGTGGCCTGGACGATTGACCGTACGCAGCATCGCGCCATTGCGCCGTTCTGGTATTTTCTGGGCAGTATCGGACTGTTGTGGTCGGTATTCGACGTGGTGAAGGAAGCCCCGCCTTTCGACCTGCTTTACCTGCCGCTGACGATTGGTCTTATGATTATTAGCACACGGATGCACAGCCGAACATTGCTGTTGGTCTCGACGTTCGCGCTGCTCGGCTTTTTGGGGTATTACACCGATGAATATTTCGCCGATGTCACCGGCTGGCCGATTGCATTGATGCTGATGGGCTTTATGCTAATCGGGGTGAGCGCCTATGCGGTGAAGCTGGGGCGGCAAATCGGTAAAAAGCCCCTTTAAGCCGCGCGACATATCGCGTAAGACTTAAAGACCATGTCCCGACCGTTTGAACTTGATGCACTGTTTCAAAGCCTGACCGCCCTGCCCGGTGTAGGGCCGCGCAATGCCAAGCTGTTTGAAAAGCTCTGTGGCGGGCCGAAGGTACTCGATTTGCTCTGGCATTTGCCGGTGGATTTCATCGACCGACGGTTTTCCCCGAAAATTTCCGAAGCGCCGGAGGGATGCGTGGCGACGATGGAGATTACGGTCCTTGACCATATCCCCAATGCGCGGCGAAACCAGCCCTACCGCGTGAAGGTGCGCGATGACAGCGGGGTGATGAGCCTGACCTTTTTTCATGCGCATAAGGACTGGATCGAAAAACAATTGCCGCAAGGGGAACAGCGGATTGTCAGCGGCAAGATCGAATATTACCAAGGCAACCCGCAGATGGTGCACCCGGATGTGGCGCCGCTGTCCGAGCGCGCGAGTCTGGAAACGGTAGAGGCGATTTATCCGCTGACTGCCGGACTGACCAACAAGGTGGTGCGCAAGGCTGCGGTCGGCGCGCTGCGGTTTATCAGCACTCTGCCGGAATGGCTGGAGCCCGAATATAAAAAGCGCCAGAAATGGGATGATTGGGATGTGGCGCTTAAGCAGACTCACGAGCCGGAAAATATGCAGGCGTTGTTGCCCGAGCAGTCAGCCCGCCAGCGCCTCGCCTATGATGAATTGCTGGCCAATCAGTTGACATTGGCGCTGGTGCGTCATCGCCAGAAACGCATTGGCGGACGGGTTTATAAGTGCAACGGCGTTTTACGCAGCAAAATGATGACCGCTCTGCCCTTTTCCCTGACAGGCGCGCAGGAACGGTCCTTAAGCGAAATTGATAAAGACATGCATGCGCCCACGCGGATGCTGCGCCTGTTGCAGGGCGATGTGGGCAGCGGCAAAACCGTGGTCGCGGCCATGGCGATGCTCAGCGCGGTGGAAACGGGCGCGCAGGCCGCCTTGATGGCGCCGACCGAAATTCTGGCGCGCCAACATGCGGAAAGTTTAAAGCCGTGGCTGGAAACTGCGGGCGTTCGGTTTGTGACCCTCACGGGACGAGACAAAGGCAAGGACCGCGCGCTTTTACTGGAGCAAATTCAAAACGGCGCCGCTCAAATCGTCATCGGTACGCATGCGCTGTTCCAGGACGATGTGGCCTTTGCCGATCTGGGATTGGCGGTGATCGACGAACAGCACCGCTTTGGCGTACACCAACGCCTGATGCTTTCGGCCAAGGGACGCGGCACGGATGTGCTGGTGATGACGGCGACGCCGATCCCGCGCACGCTGACCCTGACGGCCTATGGCGATATGGATGTGTCGCGGCTGGATGAAAAACCGCCGGGGCGCAAACCGGTCGAGACCCTCTTGATCCCGCATGAAAAACTGGAGGATATGATTGAGGGGCTGGCGCGCAAGATCAAGGAGGGAGGGCCAAATGGTCCAAGAGTGTATTGGGTGTGCCCGCTGGTTGAAGAATCCGAGGTGCTCGATCTGGCGGCGGCGGAAGAGCGGTTTGATATTCTGCGCTATCGTTTCGGACGTGTAGGCCTTGTGCACGGACGGATGAAGCCGCAGGACAAAGACGAGGTGATGGCCCGCTTTGCCGCCGGGGAACTCGATATACTGGTGGCGACCACGGTGATCGAGGTCGGGGTCAACGTGCCGGAGGCAACCCTCATGGTCATAGAGCATGCCGAGCGGTTCGGGCTATCGCAACTTCACCAGTTGCGCGGACGCGTCGGGCGCGGCGGAGATCAAAGCTATTGCTTTTTGGTGTACACCGGGCCGCTGGGCGAAACCGCGAAAGAGCGCCTGTCGATCATGCGTCAGACCGAGGACGGATTTTTGATTGCCGAAAAAGATCTGGAGCTACGCGGGGCGGGCGATATTTTGGGCGTTAAGCAAAGCGGCCTGCCCGCCTTCAGGCTGGCGGATTTGAGTGTGCACGGCGAGTTACTGGCCGCGGCGCGCGATGATGCGCAATTGATTATGGACCGCGATCCTGAACTGGAAAGCGAACGCGGAAAAGCGCTGAAAACCCTGCTCTATCTCTTCGAACGCGATCAGGCGATCCAGTATTTGCGCTCAGGATAACCTCAGTTGTCATCCCGGAAGCTATGTCGAGCTTATCCCGCAAGGGATTAGGGAGACTTGCCATCCGGGATCCATAACGCCATTCTCAACTTCGTTTTCGGAAGAAAAACCGAAACCCCGCATTCAATGCGGGGCCTATGGGGATTTGCAGTCGATAGGATGGACTCCGTTTTAAAAATGGTGTTTCGTTTCTTCTTGTTTTTCAGGGCGTTGAAAAAAGTTGAGAATTGGGTTCCATAACAAATTCATTCAATGGATCCCGGCCGAAGTTTACCCTCGGATCGGCCTCTGGCCGAACCCGGGGGCCGGAATGACAAGGGGAAAAGTTGAGCGCGCTCAAGCCGATTTCTTCGCGTCAGACCTGGCGGCAGGCTTTTTGGCCGGGGATTTTTTCTTGGCGGCGGGTTTCTTTTTCACCGCAGGCTTTCTCTTTGGCTTTTCCCCGCATGGCCGGGCATCAGAAATATTGAGCTCGCGCTTGATATGCCCCATTTCCTTGACGATGCAGTCAATGGTAAAACTGACCTGTTCCATTTCCTCGCGGGACGGCATACCGTAGCCGCGGGCTTTATCATCACCGCCGATGACACGAGCCGGAATCCCAAGCGCGGTTTTGCCTTCGGGAATGTCGCTGGTGACGACCGAGTTCGAGCCGACCTTGGCGTGTTTGCCGACGGTAATATCCCCCAAAACCTGCGCACCGGCGCCGATCATCGCGCCGTCTTCAATCGTGGGATGGCGTTTTTCCCCACGCTGATCTGTGCGCCCTACTCCGCCCAGCGTTACGCCATGGTAAATCGTAACATCATCGCCGACAATCGCGGTCTGGCCGATGACCACGCCGGTGCCGTGGTCAATGAACAGACGCTTGCCGATTTTGGCTTCGGGATGGATTTCGATGCCGGTCAGGATGCGGCCGATATTGGCGATAAACCGCGCTAAAGCCCGTAAGCCCAGCCCCCAGATCGCGTTATTCAGGCGGTGAAACAACAGAGCGTGAAAACCGTTATAGCCGAACACGACCTCGAGAAAAGTCGGGGCGGCCGGGTCGCGGGCCTGAATGGATTTAATGTCTTCGATCAGGCTCATCGCGTTTTATCATCCTTTTTTATGATTGCCGCCACGGTCGGGCGGCGTAATAATTCCGGCGGAAACCACCAGCTTCACGGCTTCTTCAACGCTCATACTGAGATAAACCAGTTCTTTTTTCGGCACAAACAACAGATACCCAGAGGTGGGGTTGGGCGTTGTCGGAACGAACACATTGATGGTTTCTTCGGATGTCACGCGTTGGACTTCACCTTCACTCACGCCGGTTACAAAGCCGATAGACCAGACACCTTTGCGTGGATATTCCAGCATGACCGCCTCGCGAAAGGCGCTGGACTGGCTGGCCATGATGGTTTCAAACACCTGTTTGATTGCGCCGTAGACCGTGCGGATTACCGGCATGCGGTCGAGAATATATTCATAGATACGGATAATCAGCCGCCCGAGAAAATTCGTCGCGAACCAGCCGATAAAAATAAACCCGGTCAGCGCGATAACAAGCCCCAAACCCGGCACGGCGGTCGACCCGTAAATACCTTCGTACCATTCCTCCGGGATGATGCCCGAAACCTTGTCGTCGACAAAGGTCAGGAACACGTAGGTCAGATAGATCGTAATCGTGACCGGCGCGGTGACGACAATCCCGGTTAGAAGATATCCACGCAGACGCGCACCCACACCCCGCTTGTGATGCGCCGGGGCCTCTTCGTCGTTTCCGTGTTGTACATCTTCGCCCATCGTCGCATCATGCCTTGACGCGCGGCGGAAAGCAATGGCGAATGTGAAGAGAAATGGTGGCCGCAAGAGGAATTCGTCCCCCTGCGCCTACCGATCGAAAGTCAATTTAACACGTAAGGTCTAGGATTCGGAATCCTCCTCAAGTTGCAAACCGGCCGCCTCTTCGACATGCTTCTCTTCCAGAACCGGCGCGCTATCCTTCATCGCCCCACGCGCTTCTTCGGCTTTCAACGCCTTATATTCGGACTCGGACACCTCCAGAATTTTGGTCACCTTCAAAAGCAGCACGGTCAGTTTTTCAAGATAATCAGGCGCAGCGATAGGGTCCGCCATATCAATACGCAGCAACATCCGCTCTCCCCTGAATATCAACACAACCCAGGCGTTCTTAATTTTCATCAGTTTGGTGATCGCCTCGATCCGCTCATCGGTCATATAGGCGCCAAGAACAAACCGGTTATCTCCGGCCGCCAGATAGGCCTTACTCCAGCTTTTATGCTCGGGACGCACCTCGGCCTTGAACCGCAAGGCCTCAATAAACGGAATCATCCCGCCGCTGGCAATCCCGCCGTCAATCGGCATCGTGCTGTGCAGACTCACCTCAACAGCCGTCAACTTGCGCGTCGAACGCACATCCGGGGTCAAATGCTCGCCGGTAAAAAAACTGAATTTATAGGACTCAATAGTACCGTCCATCTCCGGCCCTTCCATCAGGGCATTGGATTTAAACCGCAATTTGTGCTTTTCGGCAAACGCCTTCCAGGTCTTTTTCTGCCGATACAAAATCAGCAACGACCAGCCCAAAAACCCGAGCAAGATCAGGGAAATAACAGCCCAAAGCACCAACCAGATCGACAACTTAAAACTCCTCGAATAAAGGTCATACCTTCATACATTCACCCGCAAAGTTTAATCAATCCGCCCGGCAATGACCAGCAGACCCTTAAAGATATAAACGGGAAAAACTTACTCCTGTAACCCGCTGTCCGAATCTGAAATTTCCCGCTCCAGCAAATCAAGATCGCTCACAAGAGATTTCAGGATGCTTTCGACAAAATCCCCTTGTGTCGACGGAAAGCACGAAACTCCGCGCTCATGCTCGTCACGAAAATAATAAACCGCGAACAGCTGAGCCACATGAAGCCGGCATCGCTCAAGCGTCATTTCATGATAAATATTTGTTGATTTCATAGTTACTCTCCACACACATAAATTCAACTAAAGATGACTATTATACAATAATTACACGTCGCGCAACTTTTCTTTCAATCCAGTTTGACTTTTTAATTCACGCAAGTAGACTTCTAACATCGGAAGGATTCGGCATCATGATCTCAATTGAACAATGTCGCGGCGCCCGGGGAATTCTCGGCTGGACCCAGCAAAATCTCGCCGATTCTTCCGGCCTGTCCAAAACCGCCATCAACAATTTCGAAAAAGGCCACTCGGATATCAAGGCCGAATCCCTGCGCGCCATCCGCATGGCCTTCGAAAGCGCCGATATTGAATTTCTCGGTCAGGACGGCATCCGCAAAAAGGCCGAAAACATCCGCATCATCCACGGTCAGGACGCAATGAACGAACTGCTCGAAGACATTCACGCCACAATGGGCGCGCGCAACGGCGAAATCCTCATCATGAACGCCGACAACACCCTGTCCAGCCAGATCACCACGCAAAAACTGTTCGACCACATCGAACTCATCAAATCGAACAAAATCGGGCAACGTGTCCTCTGCGCCAAAGGCACCAAAAACGTCCTCAGCCCCAACGATGAATGCCGCTGGCTTCTCCCGGCAACGGCCCAGACCTGCCTGCTCACCTTTATCTATGGCAGCAAAATCGCCTTCCGTCTCTGGGATCAGTCGATGATCGTAATCATCGACAGCCCGGCCGCCCACACTTCCGAAACCAAACGCTTCGAGCACGTCTGGTCGGGCGCGACCATCCCGTCTCAACAAGAAAGCGCCAATGGCGACAGGCAAGCCGAGGCATAAAAACGGGCCCCGCGATAACAGAAGGGCCCGTATTTTACAGCTCACACGCAGTCCCGATCATAAGACGCGTGGATTTTTACGCCTTAATGATAGTGAATCTCTTCCTGATCCATGGATCCACCCTGCAGCGCAAAATGTTGTAAATTTTGCGGCATACTGAGGCGCAGCTCTTGAGAACTCATCACCGCAGACTTTGTATCTTGCTGTGTCTGAATTCTCATCGCCAGATTACCGACCTGAGACAGCAAATCTTCAGCATGCGCGACAAGAGCCTCAGCTTTACCGGTACTGATCAGATCGTGACCTGCTGATTTTTCAAGCTTCTCAGCCACAATTTCTTCATGCTGGTTGGACAGCTCGACCTTCTTCTCCAGCTTATGCAGCGCATCGCTAAAGAACCCGGTCTGCTTATCAACAATCTGAACTTTCTGGTCAAGCTTGGCAACCACATCGCTAAAGATATTCGCTTGTTCGCCGACATTTGTAACCTTGGCATCCAGCGCCGTAATCGACGCGCTGAATTTATTGGTTTGCTGATCAACAACCTCAACCTTTTGCTCCAGCTTGTGAATAGCATCGCTGAAAAAACCGGTTTGCTTGCGCACAACTTCAAAGCCGTTACGCAACCGTTCAAACCCGGCCCCGAGGACCAGAGACGTCCCCACCGCCGCAACGGCAGAGAACACAGCCATCATCAATGAGACAGCCACGATAGTTTCGACATCCAATGTCATGAGTCCAACCTTTCTCTTATGTTATGAACTGGGACAACCGGCGACCTAATCTTTAACCTTTACGAAGATCTTCCGGCCATTTACAGTGATATACAATCACAGATTTTAAGATGCCGTGAACGCACCTACAATTATTATGTTAAATAAAACGATTTAATTTTTGGTGAGTTTTCAATCCAATAAGCATTAAAACTATTTCAAATTTGAACAAGCCTCATGGACATCCCTATATGACCGTTCCGCTTAAGAGCAAGACATTCTCCCTCTCCATTGTCATCCCGCCATCTCCATCGTCATCCCCGCTCAGCATAGCGCATGCGGGGATCTGGATGCCCGCACAAGGCGGGCATGCATGGCAATTGCATTTGAACTTTCGATATACACATAATACCGTCATTCCACGAATTTTTCGAGCGTAAGCGAAGGAAAATTGTAGTGGAATCCATTTTTCCAGGTAAAAATGATCCTGACAAATGGATTCCCGCCTACGCGGGAATGACGAAATCAAGTGAAATGCAAACTGTTAAAATCAAATGCGATTACCATGGACTCTCGTGCCCCAGAGGGTAAAAGCCGTGGTGTTCTGTCCTGCGGACCACATAAAAACGGGAAAGATTTATTTTTCCTGCTGTTCGCGGAAAATCTCTTCCGCTTTTTGCGGCTGCGGTTCAGCCGGTTCAGGAATATCTTCGATAATCTCTTTGGTTTCCTGCAACGGCTCAGGCGCCTTGCGTGGAGCAACAGACTGCAACTTCATCTCTTTTTCCGGCAACATTTGGGCCAGCACATAGGCATACCCGCTCCCGGCTGTGCGCTGATTACCATACGGAAACATCGTATCGGTCTTGATCAAATCATAACCCTCACCGCAAGCACCGAGCAATAACGGAGAAGCCAAAAGAAGCGCACGAGCTGTTTTCATCGTGAAAAATCCTAATCCTATCAATGTTTAAAACAGGAAAGCAGTAAGAATGGATAAACGAATATCCACGCTCACTATAGCGCGATTAAAACAAAATCACAATGGCCTATAAAATAATAGATTTCAGCGAACGTCCACAGATATGCCCACAAACTTATCCAGAGCTAGGATTTACGGTATAAAACCAGATGCCCCATCGGGTGCCCTTTCCGCAAACTCGGATAATCAAAATTACCATCCTCATCGCGCACCATACCGATCTTTTCCATCAACTGGATAGAACGCGTATTGTCATACACCGTAAAACCGACAATTTCTTTGAGCTTCAAATCATTAAGCCCGTAATCCAGAACGGCGCTGGCTGCTTCACTTCCATAACCCTTGCCCCAGAATTCATAATCCAGCCGCCAGGCAATCTCCGTGGCCGGTTTTTTCGGCGATGTAAAATGCGCGGTAAAACGCACCGTATCCAGCCCGACAAAGCCTGCGAACTCTCCGTTCTCTTTCACCTCAACGGCAAACAGCCCATATCCCTTACGTTTAATATGATCCTTAAAATGCCCGACCAGCTTGTCACTGGCCTTCTCATCCAAAGGTCTGGGCATATATTCCATAACCAAAGGATCTGCGTTCATCCGCGCAAACGGCGCGCGGTCCTCATCCTTCCAGTCCCGCAACAACAAACGCTCTGTCTCAATATAAATGCTCATGCCCGCAAACCTATTCCTATATGCCCCGCCCCGCAAGTCCATACTGATCTTTACCCCCACTTCCCTTGCGTGTGGACAAAAACTTCGCAAATCCTTGCGGTTACATGAGAAAAATGTAATTGTAGAGCCAAGGGAGAATGCAATGAAATCGCTTTTGGCATGGTCCTGCGTTGCCTTACTTTCACTCACAGCCACACACAGTCTCGCCGGCGATATACCGCGGCCCGAGCATAAGCCTGCATACCGGCAGGTGAGCGCCGATCATAAGACCTTAAGCGAGGCCAGGTTCCTGCTCGAACAAATCAGCATCGAACTGCAAAAACCTGCCGGGCGACAAGTGCCCGATACGCCGCCCGCAGCACCCGCTCCCACCACCTTACAGACACCCGCGCCGGAACAAACCACCGCGCAAACTGTCGAAAACTTGCAAATCAGCCGGATAGGCGACACTAAACTAAGCTGTGGCGCTCTTTCACAAGAAGCCATGCGTATGCGCGACATCATTTACACCACGCAAGACCTCAAGGACCGCGCCAAAATGCAAAGCCACGGCATCACCGCCGCCGGGGCAATCGGCTCGTTTCTGATCGGTTCGGTCACCGGCGGAGTCGGCTTGGCCGTTGGCGGACTTCTCCTCGATCATAATGTCGGAAAAAACGCCGACCAGGCCGATGGCATACAGGATGTCGCCGAACAACGCCGCACCCTGATGATGGGAATATTCAATGCCAAGGGCTGCGAAGGCCCGCTCGAACACGCCATGCAAAACCCGGAGATTTTCGACCCGCTGGCTCAACTGGCCGCCATCGAAACCGCCGCCGGTGAGCAAGCCCCCGGCTATAACGACTAAAAGTTGAACCCTCCCGAATATTCGGATATAAAAGCCCCTCACCAACAGTTTTAAAGGAGACGCCAATGAAACATGTTCTTGCCCTGACCTGCCTTACAGCGCTCGCCATTCCCTCCGTCGCACAGGCCGAAAGCTTTCTGGACCGCATAGACCGGGCCGTTTCAAAGGTTGAAAACACCATCAGTCGTACGGAAAACACCATTGATCGCACCACCGGCACCGCCGAGCGCCTCAACAGCAAAATCCCCGAGGCGGGCGGCGACGAACCGATGCAGGAGCAGACCGCAAATAACGGCGTAACCGCAGAAGAACAGCGCATTCTCGATCAGGCTAAAAAGATTGAAGAAGAGCGCATCCTGCGTGAAGCTGAGAAAATAAAATCACGCCCAAACGTCCGCTAACGCGTCACCGATAAAAACAGGGAATTAGTGCAAACCGCCCGGCAAATGCCCCGGGCGCGGCGCGTCGTCGTTCAGCACATCGCTCTTCCGGCTATCCAGCACCTGTCCGCTCAGCGCGTCAACCAGCACTTCGTGATATCCCTCATCCGTTTTAAACATCACCGAAAACGCGGTTTTCCCTTGATATTCAGAGCGATAAACCTCGACATCGCTCGACGGCGGCGCATAATCCAGCGCAATCGCAATCGCCTGCCCGCGGTGAATTTCACTGCCCACAGGCGCGGAACGTTGCACCGGCATCGGCGGCGGTTTTACCGGCTGAGGCGGTGGTGGAGACGCAGCTTTTTTCGCGACCTTTTTCGGCGGCGGCGGCGGTACAGGCTGCTTTGCCTTCCCGGCAGGCGCAACAGGAGTCTCAACAATCGGCGCAACCGCAGGCGCAACCGCAGGCTCAGCCGCACTTTCAGGCTCAGGCGCAGGAACCGCCCCGGACTGCCGCAGATCAATCACATCGACACTGCCGTCATCCTGAATAACCTTGATCGTATAGGCATCATCCCCCGCCGCATAGGCCGACAGCGGAACGCACAAACACGCCAAGAGCAAAACCCGTTTCATCATGCACCCCAGTATAATCGATTCCCCGGCCAAGGGAAGTAGGCCCGACCGAGCCCGTATGGACCCACATGTAAAACACAAGGCGGGCCCGATCATTTTCATTCAAATTCAGCATCTTGGCCCCGAGCGGACCCACTGGACCCGGCATTTTCGCCCTCGTCCCTGTTTGTGAGCCGCTCATACCCCCACAGCACCGCCACCTTGCGCTCATAACGATGGATCAGGATCGCCTTGTGCTCTCCGCGCTCCAGCGCCCGGAGATAGCGGGCAATATTGCTCTTGAGCTGGTGAATGGTGACATTCAGATACGGACCGTCTTTCTGTTCCATGCGCTTTTCCTTTTGTTATTGTGAACGCAGGCACCCGCCCGCCAACACGCAGAAAAACCACATTTTAGGAATTTATTCTTAATTTGTCAAGCTTAAGACTTAGCGAGCCGTTTTTTCATCGCCTGAGGAGAAACATGCCGAACCTTACCATCGGTCTTAATAATCAAGTCAGTCCCATGTATTTCAGCATCACGGATCGCAATATCAATCGCCCCCGCCAAAACATTCTTCGGCTTTCTACGCCCTGCCAGTTTAGTATCAAATATCTCAGCGCTCATCGTCCAAAGCCTCATTTAATCTAACAACAAATCGTTGAAACAACACATCGTCAAATACAACATAGTGCGCCCTATGGTCTTTATCTGCAATTTCAACGAGGGCACCAGCCGTTGTATCATATATAGCAATTTTATCACACTTTTCATGAAAAATGCGAACATAGTTGCGCAAACTCCGCCAGTAACGGCGACGAATATCAGACGCGGGGACATCATGCCCACCCTGCTTGACGCGCGTTTTAACCCGTTGAATATTAACGTTAATATCAGCGCAAAAGATATAATGCATCTCAACTTCGTAACCGGCCTTTTGCGCCAATACAATATTTTGCAACAACGTATTGCCAGACAAAGTCGTCTCGATCGCAAAACTTTCACGCTTGGCGATCAATTCTTTTGTCCGTTTAAGCACCAATCGCCCCGCCGCCACAGCCTGCCCCGTCGGGTTTAACGGCGAAAGACCACGCGCGATCTCATCCGCGTTCACGAATTCCTTAATCCGGCGTTTGGGCAGCAAGAGTTTTGCCACGGTCGTCTTCCCCGAACCGTTCGCCCCGGCGAAAATAATCAAGGTCGGCTGTTTTGCTTTGGTCATGAATGGATTTTAAACACAAAGGACACAGAGATCACGAAGAAAAGAAGAGGGAATTTATTCATAGATTGTCAAGCGTGATGGTCTTCTGGCTTAAAACGAATATCCAGCGCAAACCCGGCCGCACGCGCATATTTTTCAATCGTTTCCAATCGCGGCGAATGCGCAGCATGTACACTTTCGAGCCGTGAAATACTCGCCTTTTTCGTCCCCATACGCACGGCGATTTCTTCCTGCGTCAAACCGGCAGCACAGCGCATTTTAATCAACTGCTCGCGCAAGGCATATTCAGGCTTAAGAACCTCATATTCCGCGGCAACGGCCTTGTCCTGCAAAGCTTTCTTTTTAAAATCTTCAAATGTCGGACGTGTCATCTTTCAAACTCCCTAGCACAAACGTCATTGCGAGCGAAGCGAAGCAATCCAGAGATGGATTGCCGCGTCGGGCTTTCGCCCTCCTCGCAATGACGGCATTATCCATTTCATGAAAATGAAGTTAACAAATTTGTTAACTTAAGGCAACAATTTTAAATCTAAGCTATCCGCTTTCTAGAAGATAAAACTTGCCCATCAACATCATTAATCGTTTCGTAACACCTCAAATCAGATGCAACAAACATCTCAGGACAGGATAGCTTAAGCATGTCATAACAATGTAACCGCGCTCTTTCCTGACCATAAGCAGAAAAGTATTCTTGAAAATAATTCAATGCTCCCTCTAATGGAGCTGGCCCTTGCACATCTTCTCTAACGAATCTAGGGTGTCGAACCATAAACCATATATTAAAAGATGTAATAGGAACCGTACCATTAGTGGCAACAATCGAATGATTAACAATCGCTCGGAAAACGTACATCTCAACAATATCAAAACTTATTTCTATTTGTTCGCCATAGTTCTTATCAGCATGCTTCAAAGCATTAGGATGTTTCCTATAATAGTCTCTAAAAAATTCCTTATGATACTCATCCTTAATCCGAAATTTGAACTCTTCATAAACTGAAAAACGAAGACGATAATCAGGATTATCTTTATTTTGAATAAGCTGTCGTTGAAGGTGTTCATTGCGCTCGTGTCGATAAATATCTTCAAAAATCCTATCCGCCGCCGCTGCCAAGGTGCACACAGAGAGCAAATCCTTACCTTCAAAAAACAATTTCACAGCCGTATTGAGCTGCCTAACAGCCGCATCAAATTGAGATATTTTCTCTTCAATCATAACCCCAACTCGCTGTCTTCAAGCTGTTTAATTTCATCCCTGAGCCGTGCCGCTTCTTCAAATTCCAAATTCCCGGCAACTTCGAGCATACGCTTATTCACCCTCATAATGCTCAAAACGAATTTCTTCTAAACTCTCCAACAAACCGTGATACATATCGGAAATATCACAATCCTCCCCCTCTTCAATTCTCTTGGAAATCACGGTCTGCGGAAAAATCATAAGCGTTGTTTCTTTATAACGAATGCACGGATCACGCCCATATTCATCCTCTACGATCCACCAATCATAGTCCTCATTATTTTCAACAAACATCTTGCCAAAAACCAGCCCTAATGCCTGCAACGGCACAGTTGCTTCCGGCTGGATCGAACCGGAATCCAATATACGTTGCAAACGTTCCAAATCATTCAGACTATGGTCCAGCCTTTCGTTAATGACATCTTTAGCCAGATTCTCGGCGAGAATCAGCATGTTGGCAATGTGTTCAATATCCTCGTCATCAGGAGCAATAATCTTCTGTTCCATCTAAATCCCCAACTCGCTGTCTTCAAGCTGCTTAATCTCATCCCGCAATTTTGCCGCCTCTTCAAATTCCAAATTCCCGGCGGCCTCCAGCATCTTTTTACGCATCGCCTCAATATGCTTCCTTAATTTCACCGGGTCATCGCCATGTTCATGCAGGAATTCCTGCACCGCGCTGTCGGCGGCCAGCGGCACGGCAACATGATCGCCCTGCTCATACACACTATCGAGAATGCTGGATAAATTCTTCTTCACACTTTCCGGCGTAATGCCGTGCGCGGCGTTATATTCGAGCTGCTTTTCCCGCCGCCGCGCGGTTTCATCAATCGCGTATTGCATACTATCCGTCACCTTATCGGCATACAAAATCGCCCGCCCGTCGATATTGCGCGCCGCCCGGCCAATGGTTTGCACCAGCGAGGTTTTCGAACGCAGGAAGCCCTCCTTATCCGCATCCAAAATCATCACCCGCGTCACTTCCGGAATATCGATCCCCTCGCGCAGCAGGTTAATCCCGACCAGCACATCGAACGCCCCGCGCCGCAAATCCTGCATAATTTCGATGCGCTCGAGCGTATCGACATCCGAATGGATATAGCGCACGCCAATCCCGTTTTCGCCTAAACATTCAGTCAAGCCTTCCGCCATTTTCTTCGTCAGCGTCGTGACCAGCATCCGCCCGCCGGCCGCGATCACGGCGCGCGCCTCATGCATCAGATCATCGACCTGATTTTCGGTCGGGCGAATGTCCACCGGCGGATCAATCAGCCCCGTCGGCCGCACAACTTGTTCAACGAATGCCCCACCGGTTTGCTCCAGCTCCCACGGCCCCGGCGTCGCGGACACAAAAATGCTCTGGCCGCGAAAATCATTCCACTCGTCGAATTTCAGCGGCCGGTTATCGACGGCGGCAGGCAGGCGGAAGCCATACTCCACCAGCGTGCTTTTCCGCCCGAAATCGCCGTTATACATTGCGCGCAATTGCGGCACCATGACGTGGCTTTCATCCAGAAACATAATCGCATCCGTCGGCAAATATTCGATCAGCGTCGGCGGCGGCTCTCCGCTCGCCCGCCCCGTCAGATAGCGCGAGTAATTCTCAATCCCCTGACACATGCCCGTGGCCTCCAGCATCTCGATATCAAAGCTGGTGCGCTGGTCGATGCGCTGGGCCTCCAGCAATTTACCTTCCGCCTCAAACTGCGCAATGCGGGCCTTCAGATCGGCCTTGATCTGCTTGATCGCCTGGGCCATCGTCGGCCCCGGCGTGATATAGTGCGAGTTCGCAAACACCCGCACACCTTCAAGCGCGTTGAACTTCTCACCCGTGAGCGGATCGAACTCGACAATCGTTTCCAGCTCGTCGCCGAAGAAATCAAACCGCCACGCCCGGTCTTCGAAGTGCGCCGGGAACAGCTCAACACAATCCCCGCGCACGCGGAAACTCCCGCGCTCAAAGGCAATGTCGTTGCGAATATATTGCAGCTCGATCAACCTGCGGATGAATTCATCCCGGTCTAGCGCAGCGCCCTTCTCCACGCCGAACGCCATCGCCATGTAATCTTCCTTCGACCCGATCCCGTAAATGCAGGAAACCGAGGCGACGATAATCACATCCTTGCGCTCGAACAGCGCGCGGGTGGCGGCATGGCGCATCCGGTCGATCTGCTCGTTAATGCTGGAATCTTTCTCGATGAAGGTATCTGAGCGCGGCACATAGGCTTCCGGCTGGTAATAATCGTAATAAGACACGAAATATTCCACCGCGTTATCGGGGAAAAACGACTTAAACTCCCCGTAAAGCTGCGCCGCCAGCGTCTTGTTCGGCGCGAGGATGAGGGCGGGGCGCTGGGTTTGCTCAATGATATGCGCCATGGTGAAGGTCTTACCCGAGCCCGTCACCCCCAGCAGCACCTGATCGCTAAGACCGTCCTTCAGCCCCTCCACCAGCGCGGCAATCGCAGACGGCTGATCCCCCGACGGCGTAAAGTCGGAATGGATCTTGAACGGCTGCGAGCGATCAAAAGCCCCTTCCGCCTCCATTTGTGCCTGCACCGGCGCGTCGTTATTGTGGATCACCGCTTTCATAAGGGTTTATATAGGCCAAAACCGCGAAGAGACCAAAAGAAAACGCGGGACCGATCAGCCCCGCGCCTTAATTCTTAAAGAGAGCACAAACGCACTATTTCTTCGGAGTGGGCTTGCCTTTAGATCCGGGTTTTGTCGCCATGACCTTGTATCCTCTCAATATAACTGCCTTAAGCAGCAGCAGCGATCGTCAGAGCAATTCCGACAACACCATCAATATACACTGAGTCTTCCCTTCCCAATACAAGATTTTTCACGCAACAAAAAAACGCCGCCAAGGATACCCTCAGCGGCGCTTCGTAAATCATAAAGCGTTAAAGCTTACTTCTTCTTCGCCGTCGTTTTTTTCTTGATTTTTTATATGTTATGTAATATACGTATAATTTAAAAAATCAGGTGCAAAAATATGAATGAACAGAATAAAAAAGAACTTGGAATAGCCTCTGTTACCCTTAAAATTCCTGCAGCAGCGAGGAGACAAGTAATGACTATTTGTGATCTTGCTAAAAAACACGTTCAACATAAGATTGAAAGAAGTTCTGGCGGCTTCCACCTGACGCTAACACCACGTTGGTCAAAATTTTCTTTGAGTTTTCACATTCGAGAATGGAATCGCTTGCAACGAGATTTCACTTTTAGCCAAACTGTAAGGAATGTTAAAGAGGCGATTGAAAGGGCGGGAAAAGGACATACTACCACCCCGACCAAGGAGTCTGACGCTAATTCCCAGAACATAAACGACACTCTGACCCTTGCGCCGAAAGGAACGCCTCTTGTGTGCAAGGACGAGTTAGAAGCTCATCACAAGTTATATGAAAGTTTCAAAGAAAAAAGAAATAATCCAGAACGGAAGCACTACAACACCACAGATCCGAAAAACACTGGGAGATCTTTAGAACTAGAACCTCTCACCCGATAGAAGCAAAGAAAAACGCCGCCAAGGATACCCTCAGCGGCGCTTCGTAAACCATAAGGCGTTAAAGCTTATTTCTTCTTCGCCATCATTTTTTTTGCAGCCGGCTTCTTGGCGACTTTCTTCACCGTTTTAGCTTTACTGGCCGCACGCTTAACCGGAGCACTCATATTGCTGTTAGCCGGTTTTTTAGCCGCAGTTTTCTTCTTGCTGACGACCTTCTTGGTCACAGCTTTCTTCGCCGCAGGTTTCTTAGCTGCCGGCTTTTTCTTGGCTACTGGTTTCTTTTTCGCTGGGGCCTTTTTGGCCGTCGCTTTTTTTGCTGCCGGCTTTTTCGCCGCTACCTTCTTCTTAGGAGCCGCAGGTTTTTTAGCCGCAGGTTTTTTAGCCGCAGGTTTTTTAGCTGCAGGTTTTTTAGCTGCAGGTTTTTTAGCCGCAGCTGCCTTTTTATTAGTATTTGCAGCAGGCTTTTTCACAGCCGTCTTTTTAACAGCTGCTTTCTTGGCTGGAGCTTTTTTAGCCGCAGGCTTTTTCGCAGCCGCCGCCTTTGTCGTTGAAGTTTTAGCTGCAGGCTTTTTAGCCATCGCCTTTTTGGCAGCAGGTTTCTTTGCCGCCGGTTTCTTTTGTGTGGTTGCCATGAGTTTTCTCCTGAAATGTTTTGCAAGTGGTCAGAACTGACCGAAAGGAAGGGTAAAATAAATTGGACAAAAGTAGTTACTCTTCCGACAAATATACTGTGAATCGCCTTATTCTCCAAAGGTTTTTTTTTCGCGCCTCTTTGATCCAAAAAACAATGGCAAAAACGAACGCGCATTTTTTATTTTTGATGATGAGTTTCGACAAACTTTTTGCACGATGCCTTCAGGCATGTAAAGTAAACTACGATCAAATCGAAAGACCCAAAATGAATATTATCGGACTTCTTTATTCTACGGTTGGCATTGTCGTTTTGTTTGGATACATGCCACAAATCAGACGCCTTTACAAAAGCCAAACCGACTGCCGCGAAATTTCCATCACTGCTTGGATGATCTGGAACTACACCGCGATCGTCAGCCTGCTCTATAGTGTTTTTGATCTGGCTGATCTCAAATTTTCGGTCGTCAACGGCATCAATCTGGTGTGCATCAACATCGTTATCTTGCTCACGCTGTACAAAAGACGGCTTTATCACAAAAACCACTCCTGACGCAGGATTGACAATTCACTTTTCAGCGCTGCTAATTCTTGATAAGCTCTGCCCACTTCTCGAATAATCAACAAAGGATAAAGCCGATGAAAACAGCTTTAAAAACATGTCTACTGGGCTTGGCCGTCTTGGGTCTATCCGCTTGTGAAACCGGCATGGGCTTTTACGATGACGCCCCACCATATGAAATGGAGCGCACGGCAACACATACGCAAAAGACTCCGCCTCCCGCACCTGCGCCCATTGCCGCTCCCGAGCCGCAACAATGCATGAAATGCGATTGCTCGGAATGGGAAGCCCGCGCCTTGCAGGCTGAAAACGACCTGAAAATGTGCAAGGAAGCCACAGACCGCGTGCGCGACGCCTATCGTGATGAGTTGAAGAAATAAAGTTCTAAACCGGATCATATAAAGAGCCGGGCGCCCCAAAAGCTGCCCGGCTTTTTTATGTTTAAAAACAAAACAGAGTTTGCTATCCATATTGCCGATAAAAGGACACGAAAATGTCAGATATAGACTTGGAAATCGCCAATAAGTGCCGCGCCTGGCCGTTTGAAGAAGCCCGGCAGGTGATCAAACGCCTGCGCGCCATGAATAAAGGCGAGATTAAGCCCGGCCCCAAAGGCTATGTCCTGTTCGAAACCGGCTATGGCCCTTCGGGCCTGCCGCATATCGGCACATTCGGCGAGGTCGCGCGCACCACCATGGTTATGCACGCTTTTCAACGCCTGGCCCCCGGCATCCCGACCAAAATCATTTGCTTTTCCGACGATATGGACGGCCTACGCAAAGTCCCAACCAATGTCCCTAACCCGGAACTGCTCGAAAGCGCGCTCGGCATGCCGCTGTCTTCTGTACCCAATCCATTTGAAAGCGACCATCTCAGCTTTGCCGCGCATAATAACGATCGCCTGCGCCAATTCCTCGACAGCTTCGGCTTCGAATATGAATTCCTCAGCTCGACGAACGATTGCTATGTATCCGGTCGCTTTAACGATGCGCTGTCTCTGATGCTGGAAAAATATGATAATGTGCGCGAAGCCGTTCTGCCCATTCTGGGCGAAGAACGCGCCGCGACGTACTCACCGCTTTTCCCGATTGTCCAAAAGAAAAGCGCGGACGATCACCACCCGATCATCCTGCACAACGCCATTTTGCGCGGGGTCGACGATGCGGCACAAGGCATGGCGACATTCGAAGTTCTCGACAACAGCGAACTGGCCCGCAGCGGCTACGGCGCCGGGGAAAAGATCACCCAGTCCATCTTCAACGGCGGCTGCAAAGCGCAATGGCGCGCCGACTGGGCGCTGCGCTGGTACACGCTGGACGTTGATTACGAAATGGCTGGAAAAGATTTGGTCACCGCTGCCGACATCGCCGCCAAAATCACCCAGATTCTCGGCGGTCGCGGCCCGGCCGGTTTCCGCTACGAACTGTTCCTCGATGAAAAAGGCGAAAAGATTTCCAAATCCAAAGGCAACGGTTTGACGATGGAAGAATGGCTCGATTATGCTCCGCATGAGAGCCTGGCTTATTACATGTACCAGCGCCCGACCACCGCCAAGAAACTCTATTTTGATATCATTCCCAAGGCCGTAGACGAGTATATTCAGTTTGTTGATAAACTGCCTGAGCAAGACGATACCAAGAAACTGGAAAATCCGGCCTGGTATATACACAACGGCACCATTCCCAATTCCCAGCACACGCCGCTTTCATTCGCGCTGCTACTCAATCTGGTTAATGCCGCCAACACCGATGATCCGACAACACTGTGGAAATTCATCCGCAGCTACGCCCCCGAAGCCACCCCCGAAAGTGCGCCGTTCCTTGATCGGCTTGTCGGTTATGCGATCAAATATTATCAGGATTTTGTACTGCCGGAAAAACAATATCGCGCCCCCGATGATCGTGAACGCGCCGCCTTAGAAGACCTCTCTAAACGATTGGAATCTATGCAAGACCATCTCGAAGCAGAAGACTACATGACCGAGGTTTTCTCCGCCGGCAAGGAAAACGGTTACGAGAAAGAAGAACTGCGGGAATGGTTCAAGGCAATTTATGAAGTCTGCCTCGGCCAGTCGCAAGGCCCCCGCTTCGGTTCTTTCATCCGGCTCTACGGCGTGCAAGACACCGCCGCTTTGATCAAGGATGCACTGGATGGCAAATTCGCGCGGGCCGCTTAAACACTGAAAAATAAAGAAAAACATCACCTAATCAACAATTCTCATAAAATTTAGATAAAATTTTATATAAATTTAAAATAAATTAACCATTTCAGTTTTAACATATAAGTATAGGCTAATTTTGTTTATACGGTAGTTTGGTCAATGTTTGGTTTTCAATCCCTGCGCATGAAACCGGAAAAGGTTTTACGCCGCTTAAAAGACTTCGAATTATTTTGCCTCGGTGAAAAAAGACTCTCACCGGAAGATTTTAAAACGCTCAACGAAGATCTTTCCCTCAGCGCAATCCTGCATATCGGCAAATGCCACTTCCGCAAAGATATCGACGGTAAACACCTGATCTGGCAAGGCCATGATCATCGCGAACACGATCTTGGCCCGATTGATAACATCAACGTCATGCAGGATTGCCCGGGCTATAACAGAACCCGCACTCTCGCACTGGCCGGCGATCAGGTTCTGGAAAGCGATGTCATCAACATCCCTCCTTATCGTAAGCAAATCACGATTGTAAAAATGAAAGACGGCACCACCGGCGTCGGCCCGAATTACAAAATGGCCTTGCGCAATGCCGCCCTCAAAATGCATCTGAAATGCGCCTTTGAAAAAGCCAACCGCGCCGATATCTGGAAACGCTACTACGGCAATTGCTAATCACGGCTGCGCAGCCTCCGCCTAACCTGCCCTCCTTCCCAAAAACCGGTTTAACCCCTACAGCGTCCGTGCTATATCCTTCTCTGTTCAAAACAAAAGGATTCCAAGCACAATGGACAAAGATCTTGAAACCTTAAAAGCTCTGGTCATCGACGTCTGGACCCACGGCCTGTATGGCGTCGATATCGGGGCAATTTTGATCGCGCTCCTTATCTTCGCCGGCTTTATGCTCATCCGCGGCATCTTCAGCAAATTTGTTCTAACCAAACTGCATAACTGGGCGGCACAGTCCACGACAAAGCTGGATGATAAGATCGTCGATGCGCTGATCCCGCCGATCAAGTTCGTCCCCGTTATTCTCGGTATTTTTTTCGCCAGCCAGTATCTAAGCCTGGGCGACAGCGCGAACGAGTTTGTCATGCGCGCTGAACGCTCCTTGATCGCCTTTACGATTTTCTGGGCCCTGCACCGCGCCGCCGACCCCCTAAGCCACGGCGTAAAAAAGCTTGAAAAACTCCTCACCCGCGCAATGATGCAATGGATTTTCAAGGCGCTCAAAGTCCTGATCGTCTTTATCGGCGCCGCTGTTATCCTTGAAATCTGGGGCATCGCTGTCGGCCCGCTCCTCGCCGGTCTTGGCCTGTTTGGCGCGGCCGTCGCACTCGGCGCGCAGGACCTGTTCAAAAACCTGATCGGCGGCATAACGATTATCGCCGAAAAACGCTTTCACCCCGGCGAATGGATTTTGGTCGACGGCGTCGTCGAAGGCACGGTCGAAGATATCGGCTTTCGCTCCACCAAGGTTCGCCGCTTTGACAAAGCCCCGGTCCATGTGCCGAACTCAAACCTCTCCGATGCCGTGGTGACAAACTTTTCCCGCATGACTCACCGCCGTATCAAATGGGCGATCGGCGTCGAATACCGCACAACCGTTGAACAGCTCCAGATCATCCGCGACGGCATCATGGATTACATCACCAATAACGACGCCTTTGCCACGGCTAACGAGGTCCCGACCTTCGTTCGCGTCGACAGCTTTAACAATTCCTCCATCGATTTTCTGGTCTATTGCTTCACCAAAACGACAGACTGGGGTGAATGGCTGGAAATCAAAGAAGACTTCGCACTCGCCATCAAACAAATTGTCGAAGACAAAGCCGGCACAGCCTTCGCCTTCCCCTCACAAAGCATTTACGTGGAATCCCTCCCCGGCGAAGCGGCGGAAATCTTCGTCCCGCCGGGAAAATAACAGCAAAGAACGCAACGTTTTTATATTTTCCTTTGCGTCCGTTGCGCCCGTTGCGATTAATATACACTATGATTCCCGAAACCGCACCAGCACCGACCACCGCCATCCCTCTGCCCGATATTCCGGCGCTGTGCGTGAATGCACGCGCCGCCTATATGCTCACACGCGACGGCGAGCTCAAAACGCTTTCTCGTGAACAAACCGCCGCGCTCATCCATAAAAAACCCCTCCTCGTCTGCCACGCACCCTTTTGCCGCGCCAAACTTGGCAACGATGTGCAATTCATCGCCTTTGATGTGCTCGAACTCTTCGCCTTTGTCCACCCGGCGACCTTTTCAACCCCGACTGTAAACGGCCTGTGCAAGACACTGGGTTTAGCCGAACCGGCCAGCCTCGACGACGCGCCGATGAGTTTGCTTGAGATCACCCGTGCCCTGCTCGGTGATCTGCGCGCCGACCCGCATAAGGCCAAGGCCGATCCACTCGAAATCGCCCGCGTCATGGGCCTGAACGGCTCAAAAGGTCGTGGGGGCTGGGCATGGACGCCGTTTGTATTTTCGGCGCTCGGCGAGCCATATGATGAAGCCGTGCCCGTCAACTCCAAAACCGGGCTGAACATTTGGAAGAACCTGCCCGAATGGGCCGAAGAAGCCCCGCCCCCGCCCGCTTCTCACCACGGCGTCAGCGAAGACGAAGCCTGTGAACGCCTGCAAAAACTCCGCGGGTTTGATGATGCCGAACAGCGCCAAAGCCAGATCGAATATGCCGAAAAAATCACTCACGCCTTCGCCCCTATTCGAAGTCATCCCGTTGGCGCGCCTGAAGGGCGCTCGCACAAACGGGATCCGGAAAAGAGCAGCATCAAAGATGCCGCACATATGGATCCCCGCTGTTTAAGTTCTGCTTCACAGAACCGCGGGGATGGCGCCAATATAAAACCAAACATTGTACTGGCCGAAGCCGGAACCGGCGTGGGCAAAACGCTGGGCTATCTCGCCCCGGCCAGCGTCTGGGCGGAAAAGAACCAGGGCACGGTGTGGATTTCCACCTACACCAAAAACCTCCAGCGCCAGATTGATCAGGAACTGGACCGCCTATATCCCAACCCGGAGCTTAAGGCCGTCCACGTCGCGACCCGTAAGGGCCGAGAGAATTACCTCTGCTTGCTCAACCTCGAAGAGACCGCCGCCGGTGCCGCGCTTGCCAAACACCCCGATGCCGCCATCGCCGCCGGCATCATGGCGCGCTGGGCCGCCGCCAGCAAAGACGGCGATCTCACCGGTGCGGATTACCCCGGCTGGCTGGCTGGCCTCTTGGGATATCGCCACACCTCTGCGCTGGCCGATCGTCGCGGCGAATGCGTCTATTCCGCCTGCGACCACTACCATAAATGCTTCGTCGAACACTCCCAGCGCAAGGCGCAGCACGCCCGCATCGTCGTCGCCAACCACGCGCTGGTCATGATCTCCTCAGCCCTGTCCACGCCCGGCGATGGCCTACCCGGCCGCTATATCTTTGACGAAGGCCATCACCTCTTCGAAGCCGCCGACAGCGCCTTTGCCGCCCACCTCACCGCGTGCGAGGCCCGCGATCTGCGCCGCTGGATTCTCGGCAACGAAGGTGGCCGCCGCGCCAGCCGCGCCCGTGGCCTCAAACGCCGCGCCGAGGATCTCACCGAAGGCATGCAAGCGGCCGAAGAGCTGCTGCGTAAAATTTTAAACGCCGCCGAAGCCTTACCGATGGATGGATGGACCCGCCGCCTGCGTGATAGCATGCCCTCCGGCCCCACCGAACACTTCACCGCGCAAATCTACCGCACCGTCAGCGCCCGCGCCGATGGAAGAGACGGCCCCTATTCCCTCGAAACCGAACTCTTTCCGGTTGATGAAGACCTCCTCACCGCCGCGCGTAAACTCAAAAGCGCACTGGCAGACCTGCAAAAACCCATGCAGGCCTTAGCCCGCCTCTTTATGAAGAAACTCACCGAAGATGACGGCATGCTAAGCGCCGACACCCGCAAACGCCTCGAAGCACTCAGCGCCGCCTTAGAACGCCGCGCCGCCCTCACCCTGCAGGCGTGGATCGCCATGCTCGAAAATCTCGACAAAGGCCCTGATGGCAGTAACACCTCCAGCGATTTCATCGACTGGATGGAAATCGAGCGCATAGACGGACAAGCCGTCGATGTCGGCCTCTACCGCCACCATATCGACCCGATGAAACCCTTCGCCGCCTCCATCGCCCCGCATCTGCACGGCATGGCGGTAACATCCGCCACTTTGCGCGATTCCTCACAGGACGATCACGCCGACTGGCAAAGCGCCCTGCAGCGCACCGGCGCGGGGCTGCTGAACCCTGACACTGAAACCTGCAGCTTTGCCTCCCCCTTTGATTACGCAACACAAACCAAAATCTTCGTCGTTAACGACGTCAATAAACACAATCTCGATCAGGTCGCCGGGGCCTATCGCGCCCTGTTCAAGGCCGCAGGCGGCGGCGCGCTGGGCCTTTTTACCGCCATCTCACGCCTGCGCGCGGTGCAGGCGCGCATCGCCGGTGAGCTGGAAAACGCCGGGCTGCCGCTTTACGCCCAGCATGTCGATGAAATCGACACCGGCACACTGGTCGATATGTTCCGCGAGGATGAACATGCCTGCCTGCTCGGCACCGACGCCATCCGCGATGGTGTCGATGTGCCAGGCAACGCCTTGCGCCTGATTGTCTTTGACCGCGTCCCGTGGCCGCGCCCGACCATATTGCACAAAGCCCGCCGCGATGCATTCGGCCGCCGCGCCTATGATGAGATGATCACCCGCCTCAAGCTCAAACAGGCCTATGGCCGTCTGATCCGCCGCGCCACAGATCGAGGTGTGTTCGTCATGCTCGATTCCGGGCTGCCCACCCGCCTGCAAAGCGCCTTCCCCAAAAATGTCGAAGTCGTCAAAACCGGATTGACCAATGTAGTAGAAGAAATGAAGACGTTTTTATAAAGAAAAGATCGATGGCGTATCCTGACAATCTTCTATTTCAGGAAAACAACGAATAAGCTCCTCAACACAAGCATCATAACGAGCCGTTCCCACCACTGCCGACAAGGACTGACCGGCATTATCAGCTAAAGACTGAGCCACAAATAAAACATCATCCATTTGCCGCATCTCTTCAAGGGTAAGACCATCCTCTCGCATAGCATTCTCCAGTAAAGAAAACAGCTCTTGAGCACGACTAACAGCTTCTTCAAGCTTTTTAGGAAATAACCACTGACAATTCCCATGCATCTCAAGAGCAAAACTTTCATTCTGCCCTTGATAGTAGGCTTCTATCTCATAAAATTTCCGAGTCAATGCTTCAAACTCACCCATAAAAACGTCCCAATCTTGTTTGAAATGTGACACTACCCACATACAGCAATATGTCAATTAAAAAATCGTCCGCCTGTGGATAAACGTCATTTTAGAATTTTCTAAATCACAGAATCGCCCAAAACTAAAAATGTTGCTGTGAACAAAAATGCAGATTAAACTGCCCTCACACCAGAAACACAACAACAGGGATATGTTTACGTGAAGGGAGCCAGCGCATGACGCCTTTTATCCGGGAACTGCCGATCCGCGATCCTTTAGAGGCGTTCAGCGCCCTTGAACATTTACCCTATTCCCTGCTCTTCGACAGCGCCGACCGCAATCATCCCAATGCCCGCTATTCCTTTGTCGTGTCTCATCCGATTGAAACGCTGGAATATAAAAATGGCGAAATGCTGATCACCAACTGGGAGCAGCAGCTCAAAATCACCGGCGAACCGTTCAAGATCATCAAGGACCGCATGGAAAAATGGGTCCCCGAAAGCGAACATGTCCGGGGCCTGCCGCCGTTTCAGGGCGGACTGGCCGGGTATTTCGGCTATGACGTTGGCCGCGCGCTCGAAAAATTGCCCGAGGGCGCTGCCGACAACCCCGATATGCCCGACCTTGCGCTGGGCATTTACGATCAGGTGCTGGCCTTCGACCATGAAAAAAATCAGGCCTGGATCATCACCCATGCGCCGAGCTATCATGACGCCCGCCGTAAACAGGACTACGTGCTCGGCCTCATCGCCCACCCGACACGCCAAGCGCCCTATCAAGACACGCACCTTGAATGGGAATCCAACTTCGATGCCTGCGATTACATAGATATGGTCGACAAGGTCATCAAATATATCAAGGCCGGCGACCTCTTTCAGGCCAATGTGTCCCAGCGCTTTGATGCACGTTTGCCAGAAGGTTTCAGCCCCTTTGCCCATTATCGGCATTTGCGCGAAGTCAACGCCGCGCCCTTTGCCGCCTATATGAATTGCGGCGATATAAAAATTTCTTCCGCTTCGCCCGAACGCTTCCTGACCGTCAAGGACGCGCGCGTGGAAACGCGGCCCATCAAAGGCACACGGCCCCACATCGCCAACGCCGCACTGGATCAAAAATACCGCGAAGAACTGGAAACCAGTGAAAAAGACCGCGCCGAAAATACCATGATCGTTGACCTGCTGCGCAACGACCTGTCAAAAGTCTGCAAGGTGAAATCGATCAAGGTCGCAGAGCTGTGCAAGCTCGAAACCTTCGCCAGCGTGCATCATCTGGTCTCCACCGTGCGCGGGCAGCTCAAATGCGGCAAGACCCCGCTCGACCTGATGCAGGCTTGCTTCCCCGGCGGATCGATCACCGGCGCCCCCAAAATCCGTGCCATGGAAATCATCGAAGAACTTGAACCCTCACGCCGCGGCCCCTATTGCGGGGCGCTTGCGTATATCGGTTTTGACGGCAACATGGACAGCAACATCCTCATCCGCACACTGGTCTATGAAGGCACCGGCGCGCGCCAGCATGTTAGCTTCCAGGTCGGCGGCGGCATCGTAGCAGATTCGCGGCCCGAAGACGAATATCAGGAAACCTTCCATAAAGCCGAAGGCCTGTTCCGCAGCTTCGAAACACCGCGCCACGAAATCGAAGAAGAGATTTTACTGGCCGGCTAGTTCCAATCGCGCATGATTTTGTTCTTCATTTAACGAGAACAACGATTGCCAACGAGAATTTTTAGAGATTACATAAAGTACAGCGTTGTACGCAGTTTCATGATCCTTGAATTTATCGTAAGCAATCTTCATAGCTTCAGACACACGCTGGCGATCTTCTGCAGAGAGCTTAGAAACAGTATCCGCTTCATCATGAAGAACAGATAAAAACGCACCACCTTTTTGCCCCGCTATGCGAGGATAAGAAGATATCTCAAACCGTTTTATAACGCGCTCCACACCATCAGGAACAAGCGCTCCATACAATGCATTTTGAGACACAGAAAATTCCGCAGAATGTCGGGCAGAACCCGAAAAATGATCAAGAGCCGACCACGCTTTTTTAGCCAGAATCGAACGCTCACTCTCATCAAGTGAACCAAAATCTACAGAGCTAGAAGTAAGTGCTTCGGTAAAAAGAGTAAGGCGGTAGTCCTGTTCTTCTTCGGGGTATTGTGAAGAAGCATCAGGCCGGGCCGCATTATCAAACATTTTGCACATTCTTTCAAAAAGAACCGCTTGTTCTGGATCTTTAGGCGCAATTGCTTTCACAGCCTCAGCCATAGAAAATCTCCTCTTTTATCTGTCTTACTCAAAACCGAATGCTTTTATACTGTTTTTATAGCAAATAACAACCTAAAAATGCACAACAATGCAGAATTTTCATAGATTGCCAGCAGCCCCTTCAATATGCTTTAAAGAGCCATGTTTTTGGTCATCGATAACTACGACTCCTTCGTTCACAATCTGGCGCGGTATTTTGAAATGACCGGCGTTTCCACGCAAATTGTCCGCAACGACGCTATCACTATTGACGAGATCAAAGATTTGAAGCCCGAAGCGCTCATCCTTTCTCCCGGCCCCTGCACCCCGAAAGAAGCAGGCATCTGCGTCGAAGCGGTCAAAACCCTCGGCCCAAAGCTGCCGATCCTCGGTGTGTGTCTGGGACATCAGGCCATCGGCGAAGCCTACGGCGCAATGACCCTGCGCGCCAATACCCCCACACACGGCAAAGCCACCGCCATCACCCATAATCAACAGGGCCTGTTCGCGAGCCTCCCCTCGCCGATGAATGTCGGGCGCTACCATTCCTTGATTGTCAAACCGTCAAAATCCTGCCCGCTGCTCACAACCGCCCAGACGAACGGTGGCGAGATTATGGCGCTCGCCCATCCAACCCACCCGGTCTATGGGCTCCAATTCCACCCCGAAAGTGTGCTGACCGAGCACGGACAACATCTGGTGCAGAATTTTGTTGATCTGGCGGAAAGCTGGCATAAACTGAACCAGACAGCGGCGTAAACAACCGCTGTCATTCCTGCAAAAGCAGGAATCCAGCCCTGACAATAACAAGATCCCTGCTTCCGCAGGGATGACACTCTGGAAAAAACATGAACACCATCAAAACCCTGACCGTTTACCTTGGCTCTTCCGGCCACGCCCGCCCCGTATTTAAAGACACCGCCAGCGCGCTGGGCCGTTTGATCGCCGAGCGCGGCTATAACCTCGTCTATGGCGGCATGGATGCGGGGCTGATGGGCCTGCTGGCCAAGGCTGCCTTGGGTGACGGCGCCCACGTCACCGGCATCATCCCGCGTAAATTGAAAGACAGCGAACGCATTTTAGGCGGCCTGTCCGAAACGGTGATGGTCGAGGATCTCTGGGACCGCAAAAAACGGATGTTCCGCATTGCCGATGCGGTCGTCTCCCTGCCCGGCGGCTTTGGAACGCTGGATGAAAGCCTCGAAATGCTCTACTGGGCGCATCTCGGTCTGCATGCCAAACCTCTGGTGCTGGTCAATATCGAAGGCTATTGGAACGATCTGATTGCCTATCTGCACACCTTGCCCGACTTTGATCCGCGCTTCCTGATCATCGTCGAGCGCATCGAAGATATTTTCGCAGCCTTGGAAAATTACGAAGCCCCCGCCGAGATTATCGAAGAACCCGACCACTACCCCCACTTCGAAGATGAAATCACTCGCGAGACGCAAGAGCCGATCTTAATCGACGTTCCCAGCGTCGAAAATTCCTACTACGCCATTTGCGCGCTCGGCCTGAAACAATTGCACAAACATAAACGCGCCATCGGCTTCCTCAATCAGAATGGCGAATTCGATCGACTGCTCAAATGGATCAACACCGCCGCCGAGGAAACTTTTATCACCAAACATTGCCTTGAACTGTTCAGTGTCGGCACGGAAGAAGCGCCCTTACGCGAAGCGCTCAAACATCAGGAATTCGTGGAAATCGACCTTCACAATGCCAAATGGGGCAAAGCGGGGGAGTAAATCAAGCACGGTTTTTGCAAAGATACCGCCCGATACCAATAACATTGGAAATCAGAATCCCACTCATAAAAATCAGCCCTGGAATACTGAGAATCACCGTATAGACGACCAGCCAGAAACATTGATGGCCGAGTAGACAGCACCGGTAGATGTAAAAACGCTCACGGAAGAACTGCGCTGCCGTGTTCAAACTCGCCCCCAAAACCGCGCACCAGTCCACCCAGCCCTGCACGAGAAATATCGCTGCGACATAAAGAACGCACATATATGCGATCAAAAACAAACGCTGCACCCGCTGTGACAACACCCCCGAACCCAAGTCCCGGACGCTGGCGGCAAAAGCAATAAAAGTCGGCATGCCGTAACCAAGACCCCAGAAATGCGCACCGATCCATAAATTGGAAAAAGATTGCGTCAGGATTGTATGACGCGGCTTGAGCAACTGGAACGATGCCGCAAAAATTGCAAAACCGACAAAACCGATCGCCTGCACAAGGAGAAAATGCGCACCGCCCAAATTTTGTAAAATTTCAGAAAGTTCCACCGCAGACCGTTAAGCCGCCAGCTTGCCCGTCACGGCGGAAAGCTTGGCCTCGGCCAGAGTCAGGCGTTTTCTAATGCGGTCCTTATCATGCGCCTCTTGCGCCACGCCAAGATCTTCTTTCAGATCGGCAATCTGCTGTTCGGTTGCGGCCCGATCGATCTGCTCGACGGGCAGCGCCTCCTCAGCCAGAACCGTGCAGTTTTCAGCGCTCACATCGACAAATCCGCCGGCAATAAAGATTTTACGAGGCTTCCCGCCTGCTCGCTCATACAACTCAACCACACCGGGTTTGAGCGAGGCCACCAGCGCGCTATGGCCCGGCAACACGCCGATCTCCCCTTCATCGCCTGGAATAACGGCCATCCGCATCGGCGCGGACACCAGCTTTTCATCAGGAGACACCAGTTCGAATTGTATTGTTTGCGGTTCGCTCATTTCATTCGCTCACAAGTTACAAGGTTCAAGATACAAGGTACAAGATTCTTGCAACTGGAACCTTGTACCTTGCAACTAAAGCGGCTACGCCGCTTCGGCGGCCATCTTCTTGGCCTTTTCAACCGCCTGATCGATCGTTCCGATCATATAGAACGCACTCTCAGGCAAGTGGTCGTACTCACCATCGACAATCGCTTTAAAGCCTTTGATCGTGTCTTCGAGCTGACAGAACACGCCCGGCGTCCCGGTAAACACTTCCGCAACGTGGAACGGCTGCGACAGGAAGCGCTGGATTTTCCGCGCACGCGCCACAACCAGCTTGTCTTCTTCCGACAGCTCGTCCATCCCGAGAATAGCAATAATGTCCTGCAGGTTTTTATATTGCTGTAAGGTCTGTTGAACACGGTTAGCGACCGTATAGTGCTCATCGCCCAAAACGCGAGGATCGAGAATCCGCGATGTCGAGTCCAGCGGATCCACAGCCGGATAAATCCCCTGCTCGGCAATCTGACGTGACAGAACGGTGGTCGCGTCAAGGTGCGCAAAGGTCGTCGCCGGAGCCGGGTCGGTCAAGTCGTCCGCCGGCACATAAACCGCCTGAATAGAAGTAATCGAGCCTTTGTTGGTCGAGGTAATGCGCTCTTGCATATTCCCCATCTCGGTTGACAGCGTGGGCTGGTAACCCACAGCGGACGGAATGCGCCCGAGCAAAGCGGACACCTCGGAACCGGCCTGTGTAAAGCGGAAGATGTTATCAAGGAAGAACAGCACGTCCTGACCCTCTTCATCACGGAAATATTCCGCCATAGTCAAGGCAGACAACGCCACGCGCGCCCGCGCCCCGGGCGGCTCGTTCATCTGACCGAACACCAGCGCCACTTTCGAGTTTTTGTAATCGTGCTCTTTAATAACGCCCGCATCCATCATCTCATGGTACAGGTCGTTCCCTTCACGGGTCCGCTCACCCACACCACCGAACACAGACACGCCGCCGTGGCCTTTCGCGATGTTGTTAATCAGCTCCTGAATGGTCACGGTCTTACCCACGCCCGCACCGCCGAACAAACCGATCTTACCGCCCTTGGCGTAAGGACACAGCAGGTCGATAACCTTAATCCCGGTCACCAACTGCTCAACCTCCGTGGCTTGTTCTTCGAAAGACGGCGCATCGCGGTGAATTTCCCAGCGCGTTTTTGTTTTCAGTTCCGGACCTTCATCAATGACTTCACCGGTCACATTCATAATGCGGGAAAGAACCTCAGGACCGACCGGCACGGAAATCGCCGCGCCCGTGTCAACCACTTCCGCGCCGCGCACCAGACCGTCTGTCATATCCATCGCAATCGCGCGCACGGTATTTTCGCCAAGGTGCTGTGCCACTTCCAAAATCAATTTATTACCCTGATTGTCCGTCTCCAGCGCGTTCAAAATCGCCGGCACTTCGCCTTCGTTGAACTGCACGTCAACAACGGCGCCCATCACCTGCAAAATCGTGCCGACTGCACCTGTTGCTTTGCTTTTTGCTTTCGCTTTTGCCATTTTTTCGTCCTCTTATCGTTTAACTTTCAATTCCACATACATATTGCTGAGCTTCATCAACATCAATGCCGCCCTGCGCATTTGCACGATGAGCAAGTCTGTAAATTTCAGAGATGCGAAGATTCAACAACGGATTTCTAACCGGTTTCTTCCCACCTGTTGCAGCTTCTTGTTGAATAGCCGCCAAACCTAAGCCATTTGCATCTGTTCTTACGTCATCAGTCATAATAAACACTCCTTTTACTCAGAACTAAACCGCCTCCGCGCCGGAGATAATCTCGATCAGCTCCTTGGTGATATAGGCCTGACGCGCCCGGTTATAGGCCAATGTTAAACTATCAATCATATCCCCGGCATTACGCGTTGCATTATCCATCGCCGTCATCCGCGCCGCCTGTTCCCCGGCGGCGCTATCCAGCAACGCCCGGAAAATTTGCACACCAATGTTGCGTGGCAACAAGGCGCTCAAAATCTTCTCTTCTTCCGGTTCAAAGTCATAAGCCGACGCTACGCCGCCGGAAGACTCTTTCTTCTTATCACTTTCCTTCGACGCACCTTGCGGCACGGCAAACGGAATAATCTGCTGTACGCTTGGTTTTTGCGTCAGCACGGACACAAATTCGTTATACACCAGATGGCACACATCGAACGCCCCGGCCTCGAACTGTTCCAGCACATATTCAGTGACCTTGTTAGCGTCTTTGTATTCAACCTTGGAAGAGCCCATCAGCCCGACAAAGCTCTGCGCAATCTGCGGGCGATAATCGCTGCGCAATAAATCGCGCCCCTTACGGCCGACACAAACCAAAGACACATCCTTGCCTTGCTCGCGCAGCGCCGAAATTTTCGCCCGCGCCGCCTTCACGAGATTACCATTAAACCCGCCGCACAAACCGCGGTCTGCAGTCACAATCACCAGCAAATGCTTTTGCTCACTGCCCGTACCGACCAACAGCGGCGAACTGGCGTCACTGACCACAACGCCGCTGGCCACCCGTGCCATCATCTCGGCCATGCTCTGGGCATAAGGCTGAGAAGCTTCGGCTTGCTCTTGGGCCTTGCGCAGCTTCGAGGCCGCGACCATCTTCATCGCTGAAGTGATTTTGCGGGTCGATTTAACCGAGGCAATCCGGTCTCTATAATCGCGTAAACTTGGCATCGATAATCAGACCTTTTCCTTAAGCGGCCGCTTTCTCACTCGCAAAACCCTTGGTGAAATCACCGATAAAGCTGTGCAGTTTTTCTTCCAACGCGTCGGAGATTTTCTTCTCTTCCGCCAGCACGTCGAGAATATCCTGACCGTTTGCACGCAAGGTTTCCAGCAAGCGGGCCTCGTAAGCTTCAACTTCGGACACCTTGATCCCGTCCAGATACCCTTTTGTCCCGGAAAAGATCACAACCACCTGCTCTTCCACGGTCAACGGAGAGTATTGCGGCTGTTTCAACAGCACGGTCAAACGCTCACCGCGCGCCAGCAATTTCTGCGTCGAGGCGTCAAGGTCGGACGCAAACTGCGCGAACGCTTCCATCTCGCGATATTGCGCCAGCTCCAGCTTGATCGTACCGGCAACCTGTTTCATCGCCTTGATCTGCGCCGCAGACCCCACACGAGACACAGACAGACCCACGTTAATCGCCGGACGAATACCTTTATAGAACAGTCCTGTTTCAAGGAAGATCTGACCGTCGGTAATCGAAATCACGTTCGTCGGAATGTAGGCGGACACGTCACCGGCCTGTGTTTCAATGATCGGCAGAGCGGTCAAAGACCCGCCGCCTTGCGCGTCCGACATTTTCGCCGCGCGTTCCAGCAAACGGGAGTGAATGTAGAACACGTCACCCGGATACGCCTCACGACCGGGTGGACGACGCAGCAACAGGGACATCTGGCGATAGGCCACCGCTTGCTTGGACAGGTCGTCATACACAACCAAACCGTGCAAACCGTTATCACGGAAATACTCGCCCATCGCCGCACCGGTATAGGCTGCCAGATACTGCATCGGCGCCGGGTCGGAGGCCGTCGCCGCCACAACGATAGAATATTCCATCGCACCCTGCTCTTCGAGCTCCTTCACCAGTTGGGCAACCGTCGAGCGCTTCTGACCGATCGCAATGTAAATACAGTAAAGATGCTTCTTCTCATCAGACGCTTTGTTGATTGTCTTTTGATTGATGATCGTATCAATCGCCACAGCCGTTTTCCCGGTCTGACGGTCGCCAATGATCAACTCGCGCTGACCGCGGCCAACCGGCACCAGCGCATCCACAGCCTTCAGCCCCGATTGCATCGGCTCGAACACAGACTGACGCGGAATAATCCCCGGCGCTTTAACTTCAACGCGGCTGGTTTTCTTGGCCTTGATCGGCCCTTTACCGTCAATCGGGTTCCCCAGACCGTCAACAACGCGGCCCAAAAGCTCTTTCCCAACAGGAACCTCAACGATTTTCCCAGTCCGGCGCACGATATCGCCTTCTTTAATGTTACGGTCATCACCAAACACCACGATCCCGACATTGTCGGCCTCAAGGTTCAGCGCCATACCCTTAACGCCACCAGGAAACTCAACCATCTCCCCGGCCTGCACATTATCCAGACCGTAAACGCGCGCCACACCGTCACCGATGGACAAGACCTGACCGATCTCGGCCACATCGGCCTGCGCACCAAAATCGGCGATTTGCTTCTTAAGAATCTCGGAGATTTCTGCTGCTTTGATTTCCATTTTTAACTGACCTCACTTAAGTTGGAAACTGTATTTTCATTCGCACCGGAACCCATAGAGACTTTCAAGCGCTCCAGCTTCCGGCGTACGGAATCATCAATCATCAAGGACCCGACCGTCACCACCATGCCGCCCAACAGATCAGGTTTCACACTGGCGCTCACCGCGACATCTTTGCCAATCGCTTTTGACAAGGCGGTTTCAAGGTCTTTTTGCTGCCCGGCAGACAAATCTTGCGCCACTTCAACATTCACGGCAATTGCCCCGCGGCGCTTATCCAGCGCGCCAGCAAAGGCATCGAGTATTTTCTGCAAACCGCCGAGGCGGCCATTCTTAACCAGAAGGCCGAGAAAATTCTTCGTAATATCCTGAAACTTGGCTTTATCAGCCAGCGCCCCGACCACGTTCAACAAGGACTGTTCAGAGTACAAAGGGCTTCGAATCGCCGTTTGCAGATCATCGGAAGACTCGATCATCGCCTTCAAATCCTGAAGGTCTTTTTCGACCTTGTCGAGCTTTTTCGACTCTTCGGCCAATTCGATCAATGCACGAGCATATCGCTGGCTGACAACAGAAGAGGCTTGGCTTGACGATGACACGCTCTGTGGCTCCCTTTGAGATTTTTTCGTGTTGCGCGAGGATTTAGCATAGCGAACAACGCATGACAAGAGCAAAAACCCCATTAAACGACGTTTTCACAAGCATTCCACAGCAACCGGAAGGACGCATAAAAAATACACCCTTCAGATCTGTAAAAACACAAAAATTGTTTTTGCGATGCAACTATTCCTCGCTATACCAATCAGATGAATTCACGCAAAAGCATCATCGCCCTGTTCGCCCTGATTATCCTTGAAGGTTACGTTGTTCTTTCGTCCGAGCTTTTGGCCATTCGCCTCAGCGTCCCCTTCGTCGGCAGCGGCACGGATACCATATCGATTATCATTGCCGCCGTCCTGATGCCCTTAGCCTTTGGCTATCACGCCGGCGGGCGCTTTAAACCCGGAGAGCACATGATCCTGCCGGGCCTGAAAATGTTTATAAACGTGCGTGAAAAGCTGATTATCAACCTGCTCGGCGCCCTCGCTTTTCTCATTTTTGCGCTATCCTATAATTATGTCGATTTGTTTTTCTATATCTTTTACAGCGCAGGTCTGAAAAACCGTCTGATCGTCAACGCTCTTTATGCAGGCCTGTTTATCGTGACGCCGGTTTATCTGCTTGGCCAGACCATTCCCCTGACCTGTAATTTTTTCACTAAAGAAAAACTCTCGAAAATCACCGGAAAAATTCTCTTCTTTTCAACGCTGGGCTCGTTTATCGGCGCAACCTTTTCAACGCTGGTCCTGATGAGCCGCATCGGCGTGCACAACACCGCAATCCTCAATTTCGTTATTCTGGGCGTCCTGATTACACTCTTAAGTCGTGAACGCTTCTCACGCCGCATCGCACTGACATGGATACTTATTTTCGGTGGCATCATAGCAAATTCCCCCCAGGCTATGAAAAACTTCCATATCATTGAAAACAATCAATATAACACTGTTCAGTTCTTGCAGTTTGACGGCCAACGCCACCTCATTCTCAATAATAACATGTCCTCGATGTATACGGATGAAGGACGTAAACACCTCTACATCGAATTCATCGAACAAGTTGCCCTCACTCCGATCTGGGATGAAAAGAAAAACCCGAAAGACGTTCTGGTGATTGGCGCCGGGGGTTTCACTCTGGGCTTTGGCGATCACGGCAATCACTACGACTATGTCGATATCGACAAAAGCCTCAAGGACATCGCCGAAAAGCACATCCTCCAGCAACCGCTACAAAGCAACCAGACCTTCCATCCCCTGCCCGCCCGTGGTTTTCTGGCCCAAACCGATAAAAAATATGACGTCATCGTTCTGGACGCCTTTCAGGGGGCCATGACCATTCCCGAACATCTGATTACGCGAGAATTCTTCGCCGAAGTCAAATCCCACCTCAAAGACGATGGAAAAATGCTCAGCAATTTTGGTGTGTTGCCGAATTTCAAATCCGCCTTCAGCCGCAACCTCGACAACACGATCCGCTCCGTCTTCCCTTATGTTTCGCGCCACGCCATCCATAATTATTACGGCCTGTGGGAAGACGAAGAACCCAACATCACCAACGTCATCTATATCTACCGCAACAACGGACATGATGAAGACGTAAAGACAATTTATTCAGACCTGAAAAACCCAGCCTTTTTAGACGATCCCGGCGAGTTCGATTAACCCGCACTATAAGAAAAACGCCAGCACCTGCGAAAACGCAAAAATCTGAAAATCACAGAATGCAAAACGTTCGGGATCGGCAAACATGACCGCAGCGCGAAAGAGCACAAGATGCAAAACATAAAACTCCAACGTCCGGCGCCCGAGCAACATCAGAATGGCCACAGGCGGAAACGATGACAAACTGAGCTTTTCATAGGTGCGCGGTTCAAACCGGTAAAGTAAAATGCTTAAAACCCCCATCCCGACAACAAAAAACACAAATTGCGCAAATGACAGGCTGGGCAACAACAGGCTCTGCACCAGAATATACGCCGCCGCGCTGGCGCTCATAAACGCACCGATCACCCAGTTTGGCGCGGTAATCTCATCCTTGTGACGTCGCAACGCCCCGATCAGCGTAAACAAAAACCCCAGCGTCCCGTATTCAACCAACACCAGACTGGGCACAGCCGCAAAGAACAGCAAAAAGAACATCCCCCGAAACGCTTCGTGATTACGCGTTGCGTGCGTATAGAGCCAGTCCACGCTCATCCGCGCCAGAATGAGGGTAAAAATAATATTGAGTGGAAACAGATACTCTCCGGCCACCAGCGCCGATACAGCAACAACGCCGGCCATCGCCCAGAACAATCTTGGCACCTCGCGCGTTCTGGCATAGCCGATCAGGAAAAACCAGATCGGCACGCTCAGGCGCCCGATCACCCGCAGCCAGATCTCTGCCGGGAAAAAGAAATACCCGATATGATCGACAACCATCAAAACCAGCGCCAGCATCTTCAGGAGATCATACGACGTGAGACAATGCGGCAAGCTGGATTGTTTTAAAAGGTTGGAAAATCCCATAGCAATTCGAACTATTCAGAAGACGGCGGCGCATCCGCCTCATCAGCTTTTTCCCCTTCAGCCTGCTGCATTTTTTTATGCTTATATTTCTTATAAAAATAACGGAGCGGAAAATACGCCAGAATGAGAATAACACTGACCGCCGCCGCAATCGGCCCGAACAGCATCCACACCCCGGCCACCGCCAGCCCCGGACCGATATAGGCGAGCGCAGGTTTTGCCGCCAATAACACCAGTACAAAAAGAAAAACGACGAATTTATCCATCACTGCCCCTTTCTCTTACACGACAATCTTACTGCAACAAAAACTGCAACTGACTCGAATCAATCCGTTCGGCCATTGTAACCACAGGAATATATAGCTCTCCATCTATCTCTTCACTCATCGGAACACGGTAATCCCAAACAATATTCTTTGCCTCATCAACCTCAAATATCCGTCCATACTCCGGATCAACAATCATCGTCCGACCATCGCTTAACCTTTGTTGCATCCCCCAAAACTTGTTATGAAACTCATAACCATGGGATTTTACATCAGGGTCATAGATCCAATAAATTTCTTGCGTTTGAGGATCAAACTCGATGACGCGCGTATACCCGCCCTCAGTCATACTGCCATGATTATCAAAAACCATTAGATGCCCATTCGGCAAAATATCCAAATCATGCTGCATCCTTGAAATCAAGCCATTCGCATAAACCAAATTACCCGTCTCGGGATCAAGTACGGCCATGACATTAAGATTACGAATAGAAATCAGCAAATATCCCTTCTTCATCCATGACACATCTGGATGGTTTTCATAAATATAATCTACCGAGTTAGAATGAGTGGGGTCCCCATTATAACTTTCAGGAACACTCGCCAGAACCGCGTTGTAAGGCGAATTATCCAAAGCATCAATTAACGAAAGTGTCTTAATCTCTTCACCATCCGGACTCAACACAACGATGTTGTCTTCAAGAAACGGCAAATCCTTCATCTCATAACTTTCCGGACTGCTCTCACGAATTTTATGTACGATCGCATAGATCGTTCCATCAGGCCCGACCTCAAAGTCATTATTAGGATAGCCAGTATATGACCAAAGCACATTGGAATCTTTATCAAGTTTTACTAAGCCGACACCCCAAGGCGTTGTCCCCCCGGCAGACACTAAAAGCAAGATATCCCCATTATCGAACAGATGGAAAGCTCGCAAATAAAAATAAAAATTATCCAGCTCACCAAGCGAAATAATATGATCCTGATTATCCCAGACATCATCATATTTAAAGGACCATTTATGAATAATGTCGCCCTTATGATCAATCAGGCGGGCTGTCAAATCATGCGTTGATGAATACAACGTATACTCTTCATCCTCACCGGCACGGCCCGACGAAAAAACCACACCGGTATTATTCGGCGTCTTTTGTATCCAGCGTATCTCCTCGTTATATTCTTTAATCTTTAAAGCCTCTCTTACGCTGGCAGACACCGCCAGATATGGTTTTAAATACTTGTAAGGAAAAAATTCCAAAGCTGAAACCAACGCCCCGTAAAACATGCTTAAAAACAGCAACAAAACAATGACGGCAACCTTTAATTCACTTTCACGCATTGACAGATCTTCAACTTTCCTGAGAATAACTAAGAAAACACTACAAAAAACTATAACAAACCGCCAAAGCACAAACGAACAAAAAATGTCCAGCGTTCCCATTTATACCGACTGGCTCGGCAGCCTCTTAGAAAAAGCACCCAACATACTGATTGGCATAGGCAATCTGGAAACAAAACTGCTGCACTATGACATTATCGACCTGAAAATACAGCGCCCCGTTTTCATCACCGGGCTGGCCAGAGCCGGCTCGACAATCACGCTGGAAATCTTGGGCAGCCATCCGGATTGCACCAGTTACCAATATGGCGATTATCCGTTCATCCACTGCCAGTATTTCTGGAACACGGCGCGTAAATTTTTCCCGTCCCCGCAGGATAAAATCGAACGCGCCCACAAAGACCGCCTGCGCATCAACATGCAAAGCCCCGAAGCGCTGGACGAAATTCTCTGGATGTCGTTTTTTGAAACGCTTCATGATCCAGCAGCCGACAACATTCTGAACGCAACGACAAACAATCCGGCCTTTGAAACCTTTTACAAAAACGCCCTGCTCAAATTACTGGCCGCCCGCAGCGCGAACCGTATCGCCTTGAAAAACAATTACCATGCCTCGCGCCTGCTTTATCTGCATAAGCTCTTCCCCGATGCACGTTTCGTTATCCCGCTGCGTCAGCCCGAAACACATATTTACTCGCTGATCAAACAGCACCGCCTGCTCAGCGAGTCGCAAAAAGACGATCCGCGCGGACGGCGTTATATGCGCCGTCACGGCCACTTTGAGTTCGGCCTCGATTTCCGCCCGACAAACTTCAACGATCCGCAAACCACCGCGCAAATTATGAGCGCATGGCAGGACGGCGACCTCGTCACCGCATATGCATTATACTGGAAAGCCTGTTACAGCTATATCTACGAAACCTTGCAAAACCACCCGGCGTTAAAAGACAACTGCCTGATCCTTAAATACGAGGATTTCTGCACCGCCCCGGAAAGCCATATTCAGGCCATGCTGGCCCATTGCGGCCTCGAAGACACCGGCATCAGTGCCATCTGGAAAGATAAGATCAGCGCTCCCACCTATTACAAATGTGACTTCACACCAGAAGAACAGCAAAAAATCAAAGACTTAACCGAAAATGCCTATCAAAAATTCTAATCCCTTAGAAAATATTTGACATAACAATAAAGTTTTGGCATGATGCGCTATATTGAATAATTCTATTATCTAACACACTGAAAAATAAGGGTAAATTAATGACCACCTCTAACACCAAAAGCGCATATACCGCATACACCGAAGCCCTCCACGCCCTCCCCGAAGATTCAGAACTTCGCAAAGCGCACAAGAGACTTAACTCACTAAGAGCATATCCCCAAAACACGGTACGCGCACCAAAATCCGAAAACACCCCAAACCAAAACTAGCGGTAATTGGTCTATATACGATCTATAAAAAACTCTGCGGATCAAACCTTCATGCCTCCCTTATCGGGCAAGAACAAATCCTTCTTGTTCCGGATCAAAACCTCTTTGCTCGCAATAATGCCGTGAATCCGCTGCGCCACTATTTTCCCCATAAATTCTGGCATATTCTTCCGCCATATGAGCAAGCTCATCAGCTTCCGTCTGCGACAAAAAATGATGGGCAGAATCCTCATCACCATACACCTCAACAAAACCATCATCACCCACTTCATACGCAGCAGAGGCACTTTTATGTTGTCCAAGATACCACTCCCTTAAAGCATCTTTAGAAAAAGCAACTGCAATAGCAGAACCATAGTCATAATCCACGCGCACCATAAAATTTCCAGCAACAGCACGCATAAAATCACTGCCCAACTCAATACCTTTCGGCAAAGGCTCACCATAAGCACGAACGGTTCTGACATTCCCCTCTTGCCCTGATTCAATTTTCATTTTTTAATTCCTCCAATATATTTCCAGAAAAACAATATTTCGTCTTATAGAAAACTCTGCGGGTCGATGTCAACATAGACCCGCACGGTTGACGGCACTTTCACCGCGCCAATCCAGTGCGCAATCGTCTTTTGGATATCAATCGCCTTATCCGCCTGCACCAGTAAACGATACCGATATTTCCCGCGCAGCCGCGCAAACGGCGCAGGCGCAGGCCCCAACGTCACCAGCCCGCCCCCTTGCGGTGCTGTTCGCCCCAGCTCTTTGGCCACCTCAAAGGCCAGCCGCTCATCACGCCCCGAAACGATAATTCCAACCAAACGGCTATAGGGCGGCATATGCGCCGCTTCACGCTCATGCGCTTCGGCTTCTAGAAACGGATCACGCAAGCCCTCAGCCAGCGCTTTCATAATCCGGTGTTCCGGCATAAAGGTCTGCAGCAACACCCGCCCCGGCTTATCCTCGCGCCCCGCCCGCGCCCGCCACCTGATGCAATAATTGATAACAGCGCTCCGCCGCGCGCAGCTCCCCGCCCTGCAAACCCAAATCCGCATCCACCACGCCCACCAGCGTCAGTGATGGAAAATGATGCCCCTTGGCGATAATCTGCGTGCCGATGATGATATCAACCTTGCGCGCCCGAATATCCTCCAGCATCGCACGCAACGCCTCGTTGCTCTCCGCCGTATCGCTGGCCAGCAATAAAATCCGCGCCTCGGGAAACAAGACCTTGGCTTCCTCATAAATCCGCTCTACGCCCGGCCCACAGGCGACAAAACTATCCTCTTCGCTGCATTCCGGACAGTGTTTCGGCGCGCGCTGCGAATACCCGCAATGATGACACTGCAAAGCCCCGCTCTTTTTATGCTCAACCAGCCAAGCCGTACAACGCGGGCATTCCATCCGGTGCCCGCATGACCGGCACAGCGTCAAAGGCGCATAGCCCCGCCGGTTCAAAAACAGCAACACTTGTTCCCCGCGTTCCAACGTCTGAACCATCGCCTCTTTCAAACTGGTCGAAATAAAATGCTGCACATCCGGGCGTTCCTCTTTCCGGCGCATATCGACCAGATCAATCTCCGGCATCCGCGCGCCGCCAAACCGGTCGGGCAAATGCAAATGCGCATACCGGCCGGTCCACGCATTATGCACCGTCTCGAGGCTCGGCGTCGCCGACACCAGCACAATCGGAAAACCGCCCAGCTTCGCCCGCACCACCGCCATATCCCGCGCATGGTAAATCACGCCGTCCTCTTGTTTATAGGCCGGGTCATGTTCTTCATCGACAATGATCAGTCCCAGATTTTGATACGGCAAAAACAGCGCCGATCGCGCCCCGACCACAACCTTGGAGTGCCCTTCCGCCACCCCGCGCCATGTGGTTTTGCGTTGACCCGCAGACAAATGCGAATGCCACAAGGCCGGAGCGCAGCCAAAGCGCGCCTCAAACCGGTCCAAAAACGCATTCGACAACGCAATTTCAGGGAGGAGAATGAGAACCTGCCGACCTTTTTCCAGCGCCTCGGCCACCGCCTCAAAATAGACTTCCGTCTTCCCCGCGCCGGTAACGCCGTCGAGGAGGAAAGCTTTAAAACCAAAAGAATTCCTTCCCTCTTGAGGGGGAAGGTTAGGATGGGGGTGTTGAATAGTGGTTGGTTTTTCTGTTTTTTCAACTTCTTCAAGGACAGCCTCCGCTCTACCCCCTCCCTCAAGGGAGGGGGAACTTATATGGGCTTTTAAAATATCCGCAACTTCTTGCTGGTCCTCCGACAGTTCCGTCCGCGCGCACAAAGGCTCTAGCCGTCGGCACGGCGCGGGATTAAAGATATCAACTTCCCGAACCAGCCCCTTGCCGACCAACCCTTTCACTACACCCGCACTGACACCGGCCGCACGCGCGATATCCGCCGCAATCCGAGTGCTTCCATCATCAAGCAGCGTCATCACTTTGCTCTGCTTCTCAGTAAGTTTGATATTTCTAACAACGTCATTGCGAGGAGGATCGCCAGATCCGACGCGGCAATCTACATCCTCTGGATTGCTTCGCTCCGCTCGCAATGACGAAGTGATTGCATATCCCTTCGCAGGCTTCGGCGCATCCAGCCCACCCGGTGCCGACAACGCCATTTTCAGCACGAACCCCTTCGGCGACATCGTATAACGCGCCACCCAGTCTATAAATTCACGCATCACGGGCGGCATCGGCTTCATAGAATGTTTAAGGACAACCGCCTTGAGCTTCTCAGACTTCACGTCTCCGGCGGCTTCACCCCACACAACCGCCGGCACCTCGCGCTGCCCTAACGGCACAGTCACGTAGTCACCGACCTGCACATCCAGCCCCTCCGGCACGATATAATCATAGACCTTATCCACCGGATACGGCACCAACACAGACATCACCGCCCCCGGCAATGCGCCCGCTTTTTGCTCCTCAACCTCTTGAAAAAGATTCTGCATCTGATAGTTATAGCAACACTCAATAAAAAGGAAAGAAAGCGACTATCATGAAATTTTTCGTCGACACCGGTGACATTGATGAAATCAAGACATTGGCCGCCACAGGCATGGTTGATGGGGTGACAACCAACCCCTCGCTGATCGCCAAATCGGGGAGAGATTTTAAAGAAGTCATCCAGCAGATTTGCAGCATCGTCGACGGCCCGGTATCCGCTGAGGTTGCCGCAACCGATTACGAAACCATGCGCAAAGAGGCCGAAGTCATTCGCAAATGGGGCGACAATATCGCGGTAAAAGTGCCCTTAACCGAAGACGGTCTGCGTGTGTGTAAAGAACTCTCCGACGACGGCACGCTTGTCAATGTGACGCTGTGTTTCTCACCGGCGCAAGCCATTCTCGCCGCCAAAGCCGGGGCGTCTTTCGTCTCGCCCTTCGTGGGCCGCCTTGATGATATCTCGCAAGATGGCCTGCAACTGATTTCAGACATCGTGCGCATCTACGACAATTACCCGCAGTTTGACACCGAGGTGCTGGTCGCCTCGATCCGCAACCCGCTGCACATTGTCGAGAGCGCGAAAATGGGCGCGCATGTCATGACCGCCCCGCCGGCCGTGATTCGCCAGCTTTACAAACATCCGCTCACAACATCCGGTCTCGCCGCCTTCGTCGAAGACTGGAAAAAGACAGGACAATCAATCCTGTAACTGCCGTAAATTGACTCTTCGCCGTTTTCAGGCTACAACCAGACTGTAAAGAATGAGGCGGAGGAATATCGTTATGTCCAGAATACCGGAGACGTTGGCCCCGGAATTTGAAAAAATGACTAAAGTTGTCACAGGTGCAGCTGTTGCCATAATTTTAACAGCAGCAGCGTACGCTGCATTCGGCAACCAAGAACCGGCGCAACCAGAACCGACAAACGCGACAGAGCTTTCTCACTAAAACTTTGTCGCTACAGCTATTCTCTTAAGCTCTGCGCTATGGCGGAGTTGGGGCATTTTGTAGTCAGTTTTCTGGAACCCTAGGCCCTTGGTAATTTTTAGCCGTGTTGAATATCGGGACCTCATCAACGCCATCCTGATCGTAAAGTCGTGCTATCCCCTCTTTTTTCGAAGGATCTGTAACTTCGCACTCCAGCCCTATTGCTCGCATTTGCAGACCAACGTAAGGAAAATAGGTGCCCTTAGAGGTCAAATCACAAACACGTGAAAATTGTTCATATCCTGCACTATCACAGTCGGCCAAAACCGGCTGGGAATTCAAAAGATCTTGAGATAAATTAAAGGTACGCCCTCGCAAAGCAGGCGTACCGCCCTCAGGTTTTTCAAAAACGACTGACAGTCCAGCAGCACTACCATTAAAAGAGTTTGTACATCCGGTTACATAGACATCCCTATACGTGTCGGGAACAGTCTCGTTCCACGCATAAATACCGCCAGCGGTAACCACGCCCGCCGCGAGAGTTCCCTTGATCCACCTTGCGTTCTTAGACATAAAATACTCCAACTCCGGTCCTGATATCACAATTCACGAAACAAGGCAAAAAAACTCTGCGGTCTCTGTGCGCTCTGTAGTAGAATAAAAAAATGTCTGACGCACTTACAAAAACATCCGAAATGACAATCACCAAAGACGATATCGTTGAGTTTCTCAAGGAAAACCCAAACTTCCTGCAGGATAACCCTGACGTTTTTGAACTCCTCATCCCGAAGAAAAAGCGTGGGGTACGCGGACAGCCCGCCGATTTTCAGGCCTATATGATCGAACGCCTTAAAACCGCCAAGGACGAGGCCGTAGAGACCACGCGCGAAATCGTCGCCAGCTCGCGCGCCAATATGAATAACCAACAGCGTATCCACACGGCAATCCTGCGCCTGCTCGAAGCGACAAACTTCCATGACTTCATTCAAGCCATCACGATGGATCTGGCCGGGATGCTCGATGTTGATATTGCTGTGCTAATTGTTGAGGCCGACGGCAACGCCATCTCTCATATTCAAACCACCGGCATCACCGCCGTGCCCGAAGGCACCGTCAACCAATGGATGGGGGACAAACCGGTTCTCTTGCAGGATCATATCAGCGGCATCGAAGCCATCTATGGCGGCGGCGCCACACTGGTCAAATCGCAAATCCTGCTCCATATAGGAATTTCAATGGATACACCGCCTGCGATTCTGGCGTTCGGCAGCCGCGATCCGGACATGTTCAACGAAACTCAGGCCACCGACCAGATCCTCTTCCTCGCCCGCGTCATCGAACGCTGCTTTAGGCTGTGGCTGAGTGTCTAGGGTCAAAACTCATAGGCCTTGGCATCGTGAAGAAGCAAGTTTTTCTGCAAAGCATGCCGTGATATCATCTTATAGTCGTTTAGATTAAAAATTTTACGGCCATCGAAAACTGTCGGCTTTTTCAAAAAGCGACGCAGTGTACAGGTGGTACATGAGTAAGATTTTTGAAAAAACGGCAATTTGCAGAGCTGTAAAATTTTTAAGATAAATGACTATACCATGAAAGATGAGACCCTCGCTCTCTGTGCCGCCGATCTGGCCGAGACTGTCCGCCGCTGGCAGGACTATCTAGCCCATGAAAAACAGCTCTCCAGACATACGCTACGTGCATATAATAATGATTTAAATGCATTTTTAAAGTTCTTATATGAGCATCTGGGCAAAAACCCGGGCCTCAATGACCTGTCCGGCATCTCGATCCGCGACTTCCGCGCCTGGATGTCACGCCGAGCGATAGATGGAGCGGGCAACGCCACCCGCGCCCGCGCCCTGTCCGGTATCAAGAATTTCCTCAGCTGGCTCGACAAACAGGGCATCATGCACAACGCCGCCATTTCCACGGTGCGCAGCCCGAAATTGCCGCATAAAATCCCGCGCCCTCTACACCAAAAACAAGCCCGCAATGTATTGGAAGCCGCCGATTTATTGGCCAAAGAAGACTGGATCGGCCAACGCGACCGCGCCCTGTTCACCCTGCTCTATGGCTGCGGCCTGCGCATTGACGAAGCCCTTAGCCTGAATCTAAGCGATATGCCGCGCGATGGCTTTCTGCGCGTCATCGGTAAAGGCAGCAAGGAACGCCAGGTCCCGGTCATTGATATTGTTGAACAAACGTTGCGCGCCTATATAGAAATGTGTCCGTTTCATCATCAAACGTCATTGCGAGCGGAGCGAAGCAATCCAGATTCTGGATTGCCGCGTCGAAGCTGCGCTTCTCCTCGCAATGACGCCTTACCACTCTTCCTCGGCCAGCGCGGCGGACGGCTCAATCAGGGCATCGCGCAAAAAGCCATGCGCACCTTGCGCGCCAGCATCGGCCTGCCGGAAAACGCCACGCCCCACGCCCTGCGCCACAGCTTTGCCACGCACCTGCTACAAAACGGCGCCAATTTACGCGAAATTCAGGAATTGCTGGGCCATGCGAGCCTGTCCACGACCCAGCGCTATACGGAAGTCAATGCCGAGGAACTGCTGCGGATCTACAAGGCCGCCCATCCGCGGGCTTAACCAGGTTGTGAATCTCCGCGCGCGAACGGCTCGAACGCGGGTCTCAAAAACCCGCTCATGAAGAACCGCACATAATATAGTCAAGCAACCACAAAAGAAGCGCAAAAAATAACAAAACATACTTTTTATTGCTATATAAGATTTTTATGTTATACGAAACAGCGTGTTTTTAAAGCAACAGCGAAGAAATTCAAATGTTAACTTACGAAGATCTGGAAAGTTTTGAGAATGATGGGGTGGTACGCCCCTCCACCAAAACACAAAAAGCAGAAACTCTCAACCGTCGCATAAACGGGTCCGGCAACACCGGTTTTCAAGGTAAAGTTGCCGACGGCATCATAATTATGCCTTCAACGCTTACGATTTTATCTTCAAACATTAAAAACTTGAAAGAGGCGCTCCGTTGTTTCCCGGAATACGATCTTGAGACACAAATTGATAATCCTGAAGCCGTCAAAGTAAAAGGAAATCTCGATCGCCTGAAAAAGATGAGGTCATTGTTGCATGCACATTGGATATGAGAACGCACAATCCAAGATTTGTCTCTCTCTGGTTAAAAGCGACCTTGTTGCCCTGAAATTCAATGAACAGGCTCATCCCCGTCAGGATGATTCCAAACCGTTTTCTCTGGAAAAAGATACAAACTACGCAATTGTCGAAGCGCCAAAATGCGAAGCCACGGAAAACAAGGATCAATTCTATATTATATTTTCCCGCGCAACCGGGAAATCCGCAGAAAATATGGAACAAAGAGGATATCTTCTCACAGAAAGACCGCGCATAAATCTCGTTCCAATGTCAAACGGGAAAAGAATGGCGGCAAACCTCCTTTGCGCAATTGGATATGATCTTTAAAAACAATTCTTACGCTATTCTCAACGTCTTTCTTTCCGCCGGGATATAAAACCCCGCGAAACCCCGCACCTGATGCGAGGTCCATACGATGCATACCCAAATCCCACGGACCCCGGCTCAAAGCCGGGGCTTCATTTTTCTTTTTTATTTCAATCTCTTAAAAGAAGTTGAGAATTGGGTAATCCTTATAATTTGCCTTAAATATGGATCGGGCGTTTATGCACCGCCAGCGCGGCTTCCTTCACCACTTCGGTCAGGGTCGGATGTGCATGGCAGGTCCGCGCGATATCCTCCGCCGTGCCTTGGAATTCCATGACCGAAACCACTTCCTGAATAAGATCGCCCACATTCGGACCAATCATATGCGCGCCCAAAACCCGATCCGTTTCCGCGCAGGCGAGAATTTTCACGAAGCCTTCGGTCATGCCCATCGCCCGTGCCCGGCCATTGGCCATAAACGGAAACTTACCGACATTGTATTTCACGCCAGCCTCTTTGAGCTGTTCCTCGGTTTTGCCGACATTGGCCACCTCCGGCCACGTGTAAATCACCCCCGGAATGAGGTTGTAATCGATATGTCCGGACTGCCCGGCCAGCATCTCGGCCAGAATAACGCCTTCATCCTCAGCCTTGTGCGCCAGCATCGGCCCTGTGATCACATCACCAATCGCATAGATGCCTTCGATGGATGTTTCAAAGAACTCATCAGTCTTGATCTGCCCGCGCTCAGTCATTTCCACGCCGAGCTTATCCAGCCCCAGCCCTTGGCAATAAGGCTTGCGCCCCACGGCCATCAGCACGATATCCGCGCTCATGGTTTCGGCCTTGCCGCCCGCTGCGGGTTCAATCGTAAGCTCCACGCCCTTCGCCCCTGACTTTGCAGATGTAACCTTTGAGGCCGTTTTAAAATCAATGCCCTGCTTCTTGAATATCTTCTCAGATTCCTTACGGATCTCACCATCCATACCGGGCAAAATCTGATCGAGGAACTCAACCACGCTCACTTGCGCGCCCAAACGCCGCCAGACGGTGCCAAGCTCCAGCCCGATCACCCCGCCGCCAATCACCACCATCGTTTTCGGCACTTCGGTAAGCGCCAGCGCACCGGTCGAAGACACAATGCGTTTTTCATCAATCTCAATGCCCGGCAATGAAATCACATCACTGCCCGTCGCAATCACGATGCTCTCGGCTTCGTATTCGTCCTTACCGACCTTAACCTTGCCGGGCGCGACAATCTCCGCCGCCCCTTCGATGCGCGTCACTTTGTTTTTCTTAAACAGGAATTCAATGCCCTTGGTGTTGGCGTCAACAACATCTTCTTTGAAGGCCATCATCTTCGCCAGATTGAGTTTCGGGTTGGTTTCAATACCGATAGCGTCGAAATGATGCCCGGCCTCTTCAAATTTTTCTGAGGATGAAAGCAGCGCCTTCGACGGTATGCACCCGACATTCAAGCAAGTCCCGCCCAACGTCTTGCGCTTTTCCACACACGCCGTTTTCAGGCCCAGCTGCGCACAGCGAATCGCACACACATAGCCGCCCGGCCCTGCGCCAATCACAATCACATCAAATTTTTCAGAAGCCATAATTCTGTTCCCGTTAGAGTGAAAAATCACGAGCGATATTATAGCGTCATCCCGAGCGAAGTCGAGGGATCTTCATCGTTATTTTATTGATAAGATTCCTCCGCTCCGCTACGCTCCCGGTCGGAATGACAGACAAGACAAACATCTATACTCACATGCAGGCCGCCGTCGATATCGTGGCCACCAGCGATCACCCGACCAATAAGATCGCCGCGACAATTGCCGGAGACGGCTGGGCCTTAAGCCACGTTAATCACTGGCCACCGATCATCGCAGAAAAAATCGGTCGCGAAACAGATATCGGCAATTCCTCCGGCACCATCCACGCCGAAACCGCTTGCATCATCGAGGCCGGGCAGCAAGGTCATAAAACCGACGGGGCGTCTGTATTCATCACCGACCCGCCTTGCCCCAACTGCATGAAAAATCTAGCCGAGGCCGGCATTGCCAAGCTCTATACCGATCATAAAGGGTTCGATAAAGACTGGGCGTGCAGACGCGGCGATGATTTTGAAAACATGTCGATGCGCATCGCGGCCAAGGCCGGGATTGATGTCTTCGTTATTTACCGCAAAGACCGGCGTTTTGAAGTCATCTCCCGCCACGCACCGGGCTATAAACCCAGTAATGAAAACCCGGTTGCCATCCGTCATTGCGAGGAGGTGCAACCGACGAAGCAATCCATTGAGTCCTTCTGGATTGCTTCGCTATCGCTCGCAATAACGGCGTATGCAGACGAACCCTTCGCCATTGCCCTGGCAACGGATGCGGCGGGACAGTTTTTTTCCATTCTGGCCAACTGCCATCCGACTATTGGTTACACATCACAAACGCTCGAACACCCGGACAATAAATACAGCTATATCCTTGAACCGCTAAACCGCCTGCTGATGAACGCCCCGCGTTACGGCCTGCATCTCGATCCGGCCCATATCTATTCCTCCCGCGTCCCGACCTCCCGCGAACTGGTCAATATGATCGGCGCAGGATTAAACCAAATTCAGATTGGCAATATAAACAAAAGCCGCGATGAATACGGCACGAGGGCCTTAAAACAACTCACGGATGCAGAAATTTTAACCGTCTCGCACCGATAACCTTAAAGAAAGAAAAATCATGGATGTCCTTGTGATGCATAACGGCAGGCCTTATATCGAATTGGATTTCAACCCTGAACCACCGCCGGGAATGGCATGTGTTATGAACTGCAATACGGCAGCTTACGAGCTGACCTTCCCTGAATTGCTTCCTGATGAAGAAGGACGCATAGCCCTAGCCAAAAGGATTTTCACAGAAGCGGCTCAGGCCACCGGACATACTGTAAAAAACATGCGCTACGCCAAAAACTCGCAAACATTGAGGATCGACCTGGAATAACGCCTTCGCTCAATTCTTAACTTCAAAAAAAGCGAAAATTATGGAGCGTTAAACATCTAGCACGAGGCGCGCCGGGTCTTCGATAGCCTGTTTGATCCGCACGAGAAAACTGACCGCTTCGCGCCCGTCGATAATCCGGTGATCGTAGGAATGCGCCAGATACATGATCGGACGGGCCTCGATAGCCCCATTCGGCATCACCACCGGACGCTGCACGATATTATGCATCCCCAGAATTGCCGACTGTGGCGCATTCAAAATCGGTGTTGAAAGCATCGAACCGAAAATCCCACCATTGGTAATGGTAAACGTCCCGCCGGTCATCTCGTCAATCGACAGCTTCCCGTCACGCGCCCGCACGCCCAGATCGACAATCTTGGCCTCAATTTCGGCCATGCTCATCTGATCCGCATCACGGATCACCGGCACCACCAACCCCTGCGGCGTGGAAACCGCCACCCCAATATCATAGTAGTTTTTGTAGATGATGTCGGTGCCATCAATCTCGGCATTCACCGCCGGAAATTCTTTCAGCGCATTAATCGCCGCCTTCACAAAGAACGACATAAAGCCGAGCTTAATACCGTGCTTTTTCACAAACGCATCCTGATATGTTTTGCGCAGCTCCATCACCGGACCCATATCCACCTCGTTAAAGGTGGTCAGCATGGCCGCGTTGTTTTGCGCTTCTTTCAAACGTGAGGCGATCACCTGACGCAGCTTGGTCATCCGCACGCGTTCCTCACGTTCGGCGTTCGGTTGACGGCTGACAGTTAACGGTTGCGCAATCGGAGCGGCAGGAGCTTTCTGACCACCGTCCACCGTGGACTGTCCACCGGATTGCTTGTCAATAAACGTCTTCACGTCTTCCTTACTCAAGCGCTCTCCACTGGCCGGAACATCGCCCGCCTTCAAGTTGTTATCAGCCAGCATCTTACGCACTGCCGGAGAGGTCTTTACATCATCCGACGATTCAGCCGTCGGTGCAGGTTCGGTCAACTCAACCGGTTCGTCTTTTTTCGGCTCTTCCTTCGCAGCAGGTTCTGCTTTCGGCGTATCATTGGCCGCCGCACCACCGGCGCTCATTTCACCAAGCAAAGCGCCAACCTCAACGGTTTCGCCCTCACCCACAGTAATCTTGACAATCACACCGTCAGCCGGAGCATTGACCTCCAGCGTTACCTTGTCGGTTTCCAGCTCGACAATCGGCTCATCGGCCTTCACCGTTTCGCCTTCTTTTTTCAGCCACTGCGCAACAGTCGCTTCGCTAACCGATTCACCTAATGTGGGAACAACAATCTGAGTCATGAGTATCTTCGCTCTTTTGGTGTTTAAAAATGTGGTAAAGATCTACGCCCTGCGCTTTATAAAGGCAAGCCCCCGCAGCGCATAATAACGCTAAAAATGTACCCAGCCAGTCTTACTAAAGTGCATCGCCTGCCCGCTCGCGTCAAGCACCGTAACCGCACGACCTTCAGAATTTCGTGTATCAAAGCGCCCGGCGATACTCAAACTCACGCCAAGAGCATTAGCCTCGGCCTGAAAAGCCTCAAAATCCTCAGGGACCAGCGCCATGGCGAGTTCATAATCCTCCCCCCAGGTCAGCAATTCTTCCACGCTTGCCTCGCCATTTTTTAGCGCCGCGCGCCCTTTTTTAGAGAGCGGAATTTTATCAAACTCCAGCGTTGCGCTCAGCCCCGAAGCCGCGCAAACATGCCCGAGATCGGCCAAAATTCCATCGGAAATATCCACCGCCGCATGCGCGTATTTACGCACCAAAGGCGCAAGAACCACCGGCGGTGACGGCATATGCAACCGGCTTAAAAACGCATCCCCCAGTATGCCGGTAATCACCACCACATCGCCCGCCCGCGCCCCGGATCGCAGCACGGCCTCACCGCGCGGCACTAATCCTAACGCTGTAATTGAAACGCTTAAGCCCCCCGCACTCATTCCGGTCGTATCCCCACCCGAAAGTGCAATATTATAAAGCTTTTGATCCGCCGCCAGCCCGGCGGCAAAATCCGCAAGCCAGCGTTCATCCAGATCTTTCGGCAAGGCGAGATTGAGCTGATAGGCCAGCGGGTCGGCGCCGCTGGAGGCCAGATCCGAAACATTAGCGCGCAGACATTTTCGTCCCGCATCAAAGGCGCTCATCTCCTCGACAAAATGATCGCCGCGATTGGACGTATCGCTGGTGACAACCAGTTGATGCTCGGCCGGAATATCCAGCACCGCCGTATCATTCTTCAATCCGTCCATCGACAAGGGCGCGAAGTATTTTTCGATAAGGTCAAACTCAGCCATAATGTCCCTTTCGTCATTGCGAGCGTATGCGAAGCAATCCAGAGCGGCAAGCTCTACATTTTTTGGATTGCGTCGTCACTGCGTTCCTCGCAATGACACGTGGAAAGCCCGCGCGGCTTGCTCGATATTCTCGGCCTCACTAATACTGCGCATCATCGCCACACCGGCCGCGCCCGCCTCCATCACGGCCTGCGCATTTGCGGGCGTAATCCCGCCAATCCCCACCACCGGCACAGGTGACAGCGCAGCCAGTTCGGAAAACCGCCCATTCCCACCCTGCTCCACCGGCCCCAAAACATCCTTCCCTTTCTTGGTTTGGGTTATATAAAATGGCCCAAGGCCGATATAATCGATGATATCGGGATCGACAGCTACAATTTGTTCTTTGGTAAAGGCCGTCTGGCCGATGATCGCATTCGCGCCCAATTTCGCCCGCGCCTCGGCTGCGCTGGCGTCGCCTTGCCCCAGATGAACGCCATCGGCTCCCACCGCAAAGGCCACATCAATGTGATCGTTAATGATGAAGGGAATTACCCCCCCACCCTCGCTACGCTCTTCCCTTCCCCGCCCCGGGGGAGGGTTAGGGTGGGGGCAACTTGCCAGCATTTCAGCCAACATCGCAGCCTGCGCATAAATTTCCTTCATGTCACCGGATTTATTGCGATACTGCACCATCGTAACGCCACCGCGCAAAGCGGCGCTCACCACATCAACAATATCCCGCCCGGCACATAAGGACGGGTCAGCCACGAAATAGATGGAGGGGTTGAAGTTTCTCTCTATCATGCGCGCATTTAACGTCATTGCGAGGAAGGCTGCAAGCCTGACGAAGCAATCCAACTCTGCCACTTCTGGATCCCCGCTGTGCCAGCGCCTTCGGCGCGCTGCGGGGATGACAAAAAACTAAACACTAAACACTAAACGCTCAGCGCCTCATCAACCAGCTTCGCCTGTTCTTTCATATGCCGGCTCATCAGACCTGTCGCCGGGGCCGCGGCTGCCGGACGCCCGGCATAGGCCGGACGTTTGGCCTTAATGCCAGCTTCACCAAGAACCGCCTCGATCTTACGGTCAACAAAGCTCCAATAGCCCTGATTTTCAGGCTCTTCCTGGCACCAGACCACATCGGCGTTTTTATAAGGCTTGAGCTCCTCGACCAGCGCATTATGCGCAAACGGATAAAGCTGTTCGAGACGCAAAATCATCACGTCATTGATCTGGCGCTCGCGCCGTTCCATCAACAAATCATAGTAAACCTTACCCGTACAGAGCACGACGCGTTTGATTTTCTCCGGCGCGACGAGTGTGTCATGATCGTCATCCCACAGGAAACGGTGGAAGGTGCTGCCGTCGGTGAAGTCTTCCATCTTCGAAACCGCCAGCTTATGCCGCAGCAGGGATTTCGGCGTCATCACCACAAGCGGTTTGCGGAAATCACGCAACATCTGACGACGCAACGCATGGAAATAATTCGCCGGGGTCGTGCAATTCACAACCTGCCAGTTATCTTCCGCCGCCATTTGCAAATAACGCTCAGGCCGCGCGGATGAGTGCTCCGGCCCTTGGCCTTCATACCCGTGCGGAAGTAACATCACGAGACCCGACATACGCAACCACTTGGACTCGCCGGAAGAAATAAACTGATCGATCATCACCTGCGCCCCGTTGGAAAAATCTCCAAACTGCGCTTCCCACAGAGTCAGGGTCTTCGGATCGGCCAGCGAATAGCCGTACTCAAAGCCCAGCACCGCCATCTCGGACAAGGGTGAATCATACGCTTCAAAAAGCGGCTGATCCGGCAAAACATGTCTGAGAGGAATATGTTTCTCCTCATTGTCCTGATCGTACCAGATCGCATGACGATGCGAGAAGGTCCCGCGCCCGACATCCTGCCCCGAAAGCCGCACGGCAAAACCGTCTTTCAAAAGCGAAGCAAACGCCAGCGCTTCACCGGTCGCCCAGTCAAACCCTTCCCCCGTCTCCAGCATCTGGGTCTTTGCATCCAGAACCCGTTGCAGCTTGCGGTTAATATTGAAACCGTCCGGCACAGCGGTCAAAACCTTGCCGATCTCCCGCACTTCGCCTTCGCCGATCCCCGTCTCGCCGCGCCGCGCATCGCCCGAAGCAACCTTCATCCCGGACCATGCGCCATCAAGGAAATCGGCTTTATTGGGCTGGTAATCCTTCGTCGCCGCGAACGCTTCTTCGAGATACGCGTCAAATTCATCCACCATCGCCTGACCTTCTTCAGCCGTGATCACCCGCTCTTCGACCAACTGACGCGTATATTTCGCGCGCGTCGTTTCCTGATCGGCGATCTTCTTGTACATCAAAGGCTGCGTAAAGGCCGGCTCGTCGCCTTCGTTGTGACCGTAACGGCGATAGCAATACATATCGATCACCACATCGCGTTTGAACTTCTGGCGAAACTCGGTGGCAATCCGCGCCACATGCACCACCGCCTCAGGATCGTCCCCGTTCACATGGAAAATCGGCGCAGACAGCATCTTGGCCACATCGGTACAATACGGCCCCGAACGCGAAAATTTCGGCATCGTCGTAAAACCAATCTGGTTGTTGATGACGATATGGATCGTCCCGCCAACCCGATATCCGGGCAGTTCGGAAATCATCAGAGTCTCGGCCGTCACCCCCTGCCCGGCAAACGCCGCATCACCATGCAGAACCAGCGGCAGGACCGTTGGAGACTGCGACTCGCCGCGCTGTAACTGCTTGGCGCGCGCCTTACCAATCACCACCGGATTGACAAATTCAAGGTGCGACGGATTAGCCGTCAAAGACAGGTGAATATTATTGCCGTCAAAATCCCGGTCCGACGAGGTCCCAAGGTGATATTTCACATCGCCCGAGCCCAGCACGTCATTCGGCGTCGAAGAATGCCCCTGAAACTCGGCGAAAATCGTCGTAAACGGCTTGCCCATGACATTGGCCAGCACGTTCAACCGCCCGCGGTGCGCCATCCCGATCACGATTTCCTCAAGCCCGAGCTGCCCGCCGCGCTTCATAATTTGTTCCATCAGCGGGATCAGCGCTTCACCGCCATCGACGCCGAAACGCTTCGTGCCGGGATGCTTTTTGTGTAAAAACTGCTCGAAATGCTCCGCCGCAATCAAACGCTGCAAAATCGCCCGCTTCCCATTCACCGTAAATTCAGTACGGTTATGCGGCGCCTCGATACGTTCCTGCACCCATTGCTTCTCATCCGGATCGGACAAATGCAAAAATTCAACCCCGATTTTCCCGCAATATGTTTCTTTCAGAGCGGTAATAATATCGTTCAACGAGGCATATTCCATCCCCAGAACGCCGCCGACATAAATCGGTCGGTTCATATCCGCCGGTGTAAAACCGTAATGCGCCGGATCCAGTTCCGGGTGATAGGTTTTTTCCCGCATCTCCAGCGGATCGAGATCGGCCATCAAATGCCCGCGCATCCGATACGCCCGGATCAACATCAATGCGCGAATAGAATCCGAAGCCGCCTGCTTGACATCCTCCCCTGTCGCCTTGTCGGAAGAGCGTCTTGGCGGTTTTGAATCCTCACCGATAGCGCCGCCGTGCACGACGCCAAAACGCCGCGAGGCTTTTGAATTTTCCTGCGGCGTCCAGCTCGCCCCGGAAAGCTCCTGCAACAACGCCGCTTCACTGTCATCCAGCCCGTCGAAAAAATCCCGCCAGCTTGCATCCACCATATGCGGATCGGCCAGAAACTGCCCGTAAAGATGCGCGATATATTCGGCATTCGGACCAGACAGGAATGTACGGTTTTCAGATGCGTGTGTCATGCGTTTCGGCCTCCAGGTGCCGCTTAAGGAATTCAACAAATATGGACTTAATATTTTACGCAGAAACGGTCAAGAGGGCCTAAGGCTTTAAAGCCGCACGCATCGCGAAATCAAATCGCCCATCCGTTCAGCACGCTTATTTTCCGGCTTCCATATAGCGCCGCGCATCTGATAAACTTCATAATGAAGCGATCAACGTTAATTTCTTTGTAAAACCATCGGCCTTGTTCTTAGACATACTTTTCAAAATCGTCACACCCGTATAACCGTAAGATCTGATAATTCACCAGAATTGTCCAAGTCGCCACATGAGTGCTTGCCGGCACGCACTGTATTTCCGCCGCTAATCATCTCTCATCATCTGAGACAGAGTAATTTTTCAGTTCCGGATTCAATCGAAACTCGCATAGGCCTCAGCAACCGCAGTCGATTTCCATCAGCGGTTAAATTTTAAGCTTCATCTGAAACACGCGATTTCAAGATATTAACGGCCTCTCGGTTTCAGGCACATGCCAGCTCTGCGCCGCCCATTGCGGCCATTTATCACGCATTTCAACAGTTTCACGCATAATCTCTGCGGTAAACGGTTTAGAAACATGCAGACCAGCAATCGCCATGATGCATTCTTCCAATCTATCCATCTCTCGCTCATCATCATGCTCACCACCTTCATCATCAGCATAGCTGACAAACACCCTGACCTTATACGGCAGGCACACCAGCAACGCGCGTTCATCATCAGAAAAATCGGCAAGAGAGCTCATAACAATCCTTCCTAAAATCCGTAATTCACACCCAACGCGTCAGCCAGACGATTTAGAGCCTTCCGCTCCTCGGCGCTGATATTCAAGAATTCATCAAATGATTTCACTGGCACTTTTTTCAACCGCGCCTTCACCCGGCTCAACAAATACGTCGCCAGCAATTTAAGCTTCCCGCACCGACCGGATCGTCATGCTCGCGAAATGCAACGGCCACGGCCTCGCCAAGTTCCATCAGGCGCATTGCATACACTTTCACGTCTTTTTCATCGACATGCGCGCGCAAAATCTCCAGCGCCTGCTTGCATTCTTCCGGCACTTTGTCGATATCACCCGACCAGCTTTCCCACTCATCCTTACGCGCGAGCGTTTGGTGCATAATATATTGCAACATCTCTGAGCCAAAAACCTGCTGGGAAAACCCATCAATCAAATTCGCCAGCGCCGTCAGCTCTTTTTCATGCGCCTCATCACCGCCCTCATCATCACTGTGGCTCACCCACAGCCCGGCCCGATAGGGCATACTGACAATCAAGGTGCGCTGTTGCGCGCTCAACTGATCTAAGACATCCACGATAAAAAAGACCCCCCGGTTTTGCGGCAGCTTATCTTTCAAGTCTACAACGAAACCGAGGGGCATCAAGAGGAAATACGGTTTTGGAAAAGCCCGCCCACTGTTCCATCGAGGGTGGGTATATGGGGTATAGGGAGTGAAGGGTGCGAAATTACAAGCCACGCGGGCACCCATAAAACCGTATCTCCTTACGTGCTTGCTGAAAAATGGCACAATAAAAGCAGTGCCATCTCCAGCCAAACGCCGATTATGCACATTCATATCGATAATCTCCATCATCGTCACAACATAGAGCTCGTCCTGATCCATATATATAATTCAACATCGCATATCTCCCTTTATGTTCAATCAAACCAGTCCCTTACCTCGCCTTCTCCTGATAAACACCGTTGCAACCCGTGCCAAAATTTACATAACGCAGACATACTGTTTCAGAGGTGTCACCCTAGTGAAAACCGGGATCTTGTTGTTTTAAAAGAAATTAAATTTTTAACCGAACAATGAAGGAAACGACAACGAGGCAAAATGACCGCAAATCCTGCTGTCCGGCAAAATTTTCCGTAATGTTAAGTTTATTAATCTGATCTTAAATAGCTGCAGCTATCCTGAACCAACGGACAACAGGAAAGACGGAAAAAATGTCTGCAGAGCTAATCTTTGAACAACTATACAAAATATTGTCAGCAACCTTCATTCACCTGTGAGAAAAACATCCGTTGAAGAAAGAGCTGCAAACTTTATTAACTACACCAAAATCAATGAAAAGTTCTATCAAAAACATCCGAACAACTGCTTGAAGAACTCGAAAAATCTCCAGCAGACCCGCTACAGTAAAAGCTCTCAAAACCCATGTTCAAAGACTTAAAGCATCCGGAAAAGTCTCCGAAGATGTCGCCCGCATTTTCCTCGGCATAATTAAAACGACAGTTTCAAAGCCACAACAACATTATACAACAACGCCATAGCCATACCGGTCAAAATTCCCCAGACCATATAAAGATGTTAGGCGATGCATATTCAGCGGCAAAACAAGATGTCATGCGACACATCCCTTCAGCGGACGGTAGTGCTCACGACTTCTTCAATGCCCGCCAAGCGCACCCGACCCATTCGAGAATTTACATCTCGCCAAAGCCCGAACATGCGGCCGACGCAATGCGCGCATGGAAAGACGCTCTGTTCGAAACCGGAACACAACGCGACATTTACTTCAAATTTACTGACGAACCACGCAGATACGACAAAATCGTCATCTATGCAAACAGCGGCACTGAGGAACAAATAAAAAAGCCGTCGAGGCTTTCCAAAATAAATTCCCGGCTGAAAAACTTATGACGATGCCCTCAACAAAGGCAATCGCAAAAGGCATAAGCTACGCCCACAACCCGCAAGCATTGAATACGCTATTGGAAAGTATGGGATATGACAAAATTTCCTATAATCAAATGATCACCCAGCTTTTTCAAAAGTCTTTCGGCCTTTCACAATGGGATGCACACAATGCAGGAAACAATGCCCCCACTCGGGAGAACTCAAACCTAAAGCAAAGCAATATTTCAAAGAATTCGTAGAAGTCTCCGGCATTAACCCCGACACGATGATCGCAAAACACACCGAACTCAAACGCAAAAGCTGGACAAGCTGGCTAACAAAACAATCCGATAAACTTGTCCACGCTGCAAAATTCGTCGGCAAGCGTATCCCGGTCGTCGGCGCTTTCGTCACCGCCGCTTTTACACTCGCTGAAACAGGAAACATACCTAAAGGTGACTTCGAAAATGGCCGGGGCCGCTTTGGCAACCGGCACGGTTGAGGCCGCAATTAACGGAACTGGCCTTGGAATGTTTGGGGCCGGCGATGCCGCCCGCGAGGGCACACGAAAACTCTTTATAGAAGCCGCCGGAGAAGAATTCACAGAAATCGAAAAATCCGGCCTGCGCGAAATTGCCGAAAGCGCATTCGAACTGGCAGACAACGCCTACGATGCCCTCACCAATCCGGACGAACCCTTGCCGGAAAATCCGGTAGAAAACCCCGGGCCCAAACCACCCTCAGTCGCCTAAGCTGCCAGGGCTTCCACGACCGCTTGACCAAGCCCTGCCGGGCTTTCGGAGACGACAAACCCGCATTCGCGCATTTTTTTCATCTTCGCCGGCGCCGTATCATCTGCGCCGGAAATCAGCGCACCCGCATGGCCCATGCGTTTGCCCGGAGGGGCGGTCGCCCCGGCGATAAACCCGGCAATCGGCTTTTTGTTCTTCAGACCCTGGTAGTATTCCGCCGCTTCAATCTCGGCTGTCCCGCCAATCTCGCCGATCATCAAAATAGCTTCGGTTTCCGGATCGTTCATGAACATATCGATACAATCGATAAAGTTCGTCCCGTTCACCGGGTCACCGCCGATACCGATACAGGTCGACTGGCCCAAACCAACCGCGCCGGTCTGCGCGACGGCTTCATACGTCAAAGTCCCGGAGCGCGAAACGATTCCCACCTTGCCGCGCGTATGAATATGCCCGGGCATAATCCCGATCTTGCATTCATCAGGCGTAATAATCCCCGGACAGTTCGGCCCGATTAAACGGGTTTTAGAGCCCTGCAACGCCGCCTTCACCTTCACCATATCCAGCACCGGAATGCCTTCGGTGATGCAGATTGCGAGGGCCATCTCGGCCTCAATCGCCTCAACAATCGCCGCAGCCGCGAATGGCGGCGGCACATAGATCACCGTCGCATTGCAGCCCGTAGCGTCCTTGGCGTCCTTCACCGTATTAAACACCGGCAAACCCAGATGCGTCTGCCCGCCTTTTTTCGGCGTCACCCCGCCGACCATCTGCGTGCCATAGGCAATCGCTTGCTCGGAATGGAACGTGCCTTGCGCCCCGGTAAAACCCTGGCAAATCACTTTGGTATTTTTATCAACGAGTACGGACATAAGATTCCTCAATTTTCTAGCGTTGCGCTCTCTTTTTTATATAGCGCCCTGAAGTAAAATCAACATCCCAGCATCAGGTTTTCAACATTGAACACAAAAAAAATTCCCGCACATTGGCGGGAATTGCAAACTCTTATGCTCTTTCGATTAAAGGCCCACGACTCTCGGGGCATTTATCGTTGCAAAACCTTTTTAAGAGACCTCATAAGCAAAATCATCAAAAAGCACACCAGCCTGATCATAAGCCCCCTCAAAACCAGTACCTTGCACCGTTACAACCTCAGAAGGTGCAGTCTCCCCACTCGCTTGCGGAACTACGACAGCTCTTCCGCGCTGAAACATCTCCGCTAATTTGCTTCCAGAAACAAGACTCGTATACCGCACCTTCCCGTTCCATCATCAGCCATACATTTTCTCCTTAAGTTAAAACAAAAACTAAGCCGCCGCTTGCGCCCGTTTCGTGGCCTCAACAACTTTCTTTGCAGCGTCATCAAGGTTATCAGCCGGGATAATCGGCAGACCGGAACTTGCCATAAGCGCCTTGCCTTTGTCAACATTTGTCCCCTCCAGACGCACGACCAACGGCACACTCAAATTCACTTCCTTGGCCGCCGCAATTACGCCTTCGGCAATCACATCACATTTCATGATCCCGCCAAAGATATTCACAAGAATCCCCTTTACGTTCGGATCGGACAAAATAATCTTGAACGCCACCGTCACGCGCTCAGCCGTGGCACCACCCCCAACATCGAGGAAGTTCGCCGGCTCGCCGCCATACAGCTTGATGATATCCATCGTCGCCATGGCAAGACCCGCCCCGTTGACCATACAGCCAATATTGCCGTCCAGCCGCACATAAGACAACTCATTATCCGCCGCAATTTTTTCGTTCTCGTCCTCTTCGCTCTCGTCACGAAGCGCAACGATATCTGGATGACGGAACAACGCGTTATCGTCAAAGTTAAACTTCGCATCCAGCGCCATCACTTCGTCACCGGCCAAAATCATCGGGTTAATCTCAACGATTGAAGCATCCAGCTCCATGTAGCATTTGTAAAGATTTTCAAAGAACGGAAGCGCGCTCGCCTTCGCCGCCCCGGAAAGCTTCAGCGCATCAGACAGCTTTCAGCATCGGTCTTGTAATGCCGACAACCGGATCAATCGCCACTTTGACGATCTTTCCGGATGCGTTTCGGCAACTTCCTCAATATCCATTCCGCCCTCGGTGAAACCATAAAGGTGACCTTGGCCGTCGCCCGGTCCAGCAATAACGAACAATAATATTCCTTGAAATATCCACCCCATCGGTCACATAAAGACGCTGAACCTCTTTCCCTTCCGGGCCGGTTTGCTTGGTAACCAAGATGTTGCCCATCATCGCTTTGGCCGCCGCGCGCACATCCTCAATGCTCTTGCACAGACGAACGCCGCCTTTATCATCGGCCGCGCCTTTAAAATGCCCGGCCCCGCGCCCGCCGGCATGAATCTGCGCCTTCACAACAAACAGGCTCGTCCCGCCGGCCTGAAGCTCTTCCGCCGCTTTAACGGCTTCATCAACGCTCATCGCAGGAATGCCCTTGGGCACCGCCACGCCGTATTTTTCCAACAGTTCTTTGGCCTGATATTCATGGATATTCATGGAAAGTTTCCCCAGTGGTTAATAAAGAATCTCCCCAGCAAGACTAATGCACTCTGCGCGCATTGCAACCCGTAAACATGCGCGCATGCACCTTTTTATATGCGCAGGCCCGCACTTCTTAACAAGCCGTTAACTTAATCTTAAATTTTATCGATTATGCTGCGATATATGAAAATAGATGGTGCGATATAAACGCACCCGGACAAACGGTAAGAACAAGGGTTGATAAATGGCAGAAAACGCCGAAATCACTGCAAATGCAGATTCAGTAAAAACACTGGATTTTGGCCGCATTACAAGCGCCACAACAACCTTTGCAATCCCTCCAACAGGTTTAATCTCCCGGGAAATCTGGGCCCTCATCGGCAATTTGAACCTACAAGGATTAACCGGTGTATCCTCAGGAATTGCCACCGGCCATGAAGAAAAAGAAACCGAAGAAGAACGCGACAACCGCAAAGCCCGCGAAAAGCTCTCTTTGGCCCTGCTGCAAATCGAACTCGACCGCATGATAGAGGCGTTACGAACCAAAATCGAAGACACCGAAAAACTGATTATAATTCTGGAAGAAGAGATCAAAGATCTACTGCAAGTAAAAGAGGAAATAGCCTCAACGCTCAAAGAATTCAAAAGCAAGTTAGAAGAAAACCGACAAGCCCGCACCGATATCGATAAATTATATGATCGGTACAACACCGGCCTTCATAAAATGCTTCCGGCAGCGGCCCATGACAACCTCGACTTCCTTTTGCAAAGAACGGGAATTCATCACCGTACGCGCCGAACTTCTCGGCATCGACGGCCCGCGTCGCTACATCGTCTTCAAAGACGATGAAGGCCGTTATTATATCAACGACCCTCATACGCAGGAAAAACTTCTAATTGACGACCTGCCGCAAACGCAAATGAAACTGTTTGGCGAAACACTGGAAGGCAAGCGCTTTTCAATGATGGGCGATATCAGAATGCAGGAAGCGCAAGGCCGCAAGCTCGGCAACCAGACCACGCTCAAGGATGCGGAATCGTTTTACGCCGGGCAGGAAGAGCTTGCCAGAGATTTGGGCAAGATGGGCGAAGGCACCGTCAATACTGTCTTCGGCTATCGCGACACACTGCGATATCTGGAAATCGAGCGCTTTAAGCTGGATCAGGACCGCGAACAAATCGAACGGCAGATCAAGATTTATGAAGACAAACTCAGCGAAAACGCCAGAGAATTATCCGGCAAAGAAACCGAACTCGCCGAAACCCGGGGAAAACTGGCCGAACTCAAGCAACGGCTGAACGAATTCACTGAACGCAAAGAACTGCTGGACCGGCAGATTGAAGCAACCCAAAACATGAACGCCGCCTCCGGCGAAAAAATTAAAAGCATGTTTAACGAAGCCGCAAGGCTTTACGACGACGGAAAAGGCCTCAGCTTCGAGGCAATCAGCAAGCAACTGGAACAAAACGATACCAGCAATGGAAAAATACTCTCAACCATCGCGATGCAGATGTTCGAAGTCCATCAAAGTGCTCTGGAAAAACGGGCCGAGCAAGCACAGGTTCAACAAAACACAAGCCAGATTGACGAAGCGATGAACGCCTTCGCCAGCCGTCATGAATTCCTGCAAAGCCTTTACGGTGAAGGGCCGGGACAATGGGCTCTGGACAATCTGGCCGACTGGATGATTGAGGCGGGCGCCCTTACGGCTGATGATAAAGTTCAGAAAGCTTGGGAAAATCCCATCACACTCGACGGCAAAGGCGTCTATCGCGATAATAAAACGCTGAAACTCTACACATACGATGAAACCACAGAAACGCGTACTTATATCGAAAACCCTGTCATCATCGCCGAACTTTATAAACGCGCCAATGTCGATGGCGATCTCTTTATGAACGAAACCCCGAACAGTGAAGACGCTGAGAACGGTTTCGTCGATACGTTCAGAGCCTTACTCGCCGCCGATGAATTACGCAAAGCGATCAAAAGCGTCGAAATAACCGCCAAATTCAACGCCCTAAACGCCCAAACCGAGGCCGCCGCCCTAGCGCAAAAGCATGGTGTAGACATAAAATTCCCCGCCGCCCGTCATGAAGATGCCGGCCAACTGTCCAGCACCTACAACAAGGACGTAATCCCCTCCCAAAACACAGAGATTGCCATTACAGAACAAGACGTTAACCAACGTCCAACCACGAGCCCTGCGTCATAACCCCCAAAATATTTCCAAAACGTTAATAAAATATAAATCTTTACATATTAAGATAAACGCGTGCGTGGGATATTGTCGACAATCTTAAAAATCTCCACGCAAAGCGAAAAAAGGGTGTAGAACTAGGTGTCACTACTAAGTTACATAGAAGATGAAAAACCACAAATTTTGCCGGAGAATACGCCTGCAGAAAACACCCTCTCGCAATTTGAAATAAGCGGCCCTCTCTCTGAAAAGCGGCAAATGGACCTGACCATGATGACGCGCTATGGAGCCGCCAGCAGTGCCACATCAAACGGGGTGCCGACAGAAACAGAACAGCAAAAACGCGAAAAACAATTCAGAGACACATTAGCAAACCTCTGGTTACCGGCTGAAGTCGAAGCATTCCTTAATCAGCATCAACATGTATTCGACAGTATCGTTGAAGATATACTCGGAACCGATGATGTTGCGGAACAAGCGAAACTTAGAGAGCAGCTCCATAAGGATCTCTCTGAGGAAATGCGTAAAAATCCGGAGTTTGATAAATACACAGACGAACAGCTCCACGACATGATTGATGAAAAGTTCACGCAATCTCTGGCACAACAGCTCATGAACAACAACCCTGAACTTTCGGCAGAAGATGCCCGCGAAAAAGCGGAAAACATGGTTCAGAAAATGAAAGAATATGCGCAAAATAATCCTGACTTTGCCGCTAAAGTTAATCAATTTAAAGAAGACTCTGTTGAGGCTGCCCGGAAGGCTGAGGAAGAAGGCGGCTATTCGCAAAATGCGGATGAATTCGATCTCAACGGACAACTTGCCGGGATTCTAATTGATGAACAACAAATCCTGACCCAGCAAAACGAAACCCTGGACGCTCAATTCAAAACAGATATTGACGCACTGCCGGAACATTTACAGCCCTACGCAGAAAAACTGCGGGATAACGCCATCAATACTTACAGTTATGATCCAGACGCAGAACAAGTTGACATCGATTACAGCGCACTTTCCGCAGAAGACCGCGCAACGCTGGAAGCGCTGGATGAAAAATTCAGCGACCGGGCCGCCGAAATGGAACTCAACAGAGCCGAAATTAGCGAACTCGACCTGGAAATCAAAGATTTACAAAAAAGCACCAGCGAAGTCACACAATCAACACAAGCGGATAACCCCGGAAGCCCAACCCTTGAACGAAATTTCACAAGAGAAGCGCAAATTGAACAGGCCGCAACACTTGCACAAACTTTGCACGGAAATATAAGCCCCGGCGAAATTCGCGATATCGCCGAGTACAACGATATTCCCTACGAAATCATGGAACAGGAAGTCGCAAAACTCGAAGAGCAAAACTACAACGGCATCAAAATCGTTGCCCCTGAAACCGCCGCGCCGGCCCCTAACATGGAGGCTGTAGCAGAAGTTTCCACCGCTCCGCAACCAGCCGCAGAGCAACAAATATCACCCCCCGTGGCGCCCGGCATGATGAGCTAAAAACAGCACTCACCCGGCCAATCCCCCGCAATATTAACCAAAAATTAACTCCTGTTCTTCATAATGGGGGCAAGAAAAAAGAACAAAAACTTTGCGGTAATTTTGAATTGAAGAGGGTGACATTATGGCTGATGATAATTCAGCGACAACTCCCGATAAGACAGAAAATACGGATCAGGATAAAAACCTGACGCCGAAGTTTACGGCTGCCGATAACGGCGCAACCACCCCCGATGTCAACGCCCCCAAAGGCGACGCACCGGCAGACAAAAACATCGCCGGAAGCCGTGAAAAAATCAACCCTGAATTCAAAAAAACCGCCGAAGACGAGGCTGCCAAGGCCAAGAAAAAGAAAAAGTCCGGCGACCTCCTCACCCGCGACCTCACCGACATTGAAAGAGAAACCGGCGAACGCTGGATTAAAGATGAAAACGGCCGCATCATCGGCGTGGCCGTCTTTTCAAACCCGAAATTGAGTACCGGCAGTGTCTTTTCCAAACTCTTCCAAGCCATATTCGCGATGTTTTCCAGCGATGAAATGGCCGCCGAAATAACTCTCAACGCGCTCTACCCGCCCGGGCCGAAATATCCTGATTATAACGATATCGTCGGCGGCGACTCGGCTCCCAAAGATTGGGCCTTCGACACGCAGGCCATAGCCCTTCAACAGAAGAAAGACGCTCTCAAAGAAGTCATAAAAGATAAAAACCACCCGGACCGACAGCTTTCCCCAAAAGATTTTGTCAGCAAACTCATCGGTGATGATGCCGCCATCAAAGCCATCGAACCGCAACTCAACCGCCTGATGGACGCCATTTTGACCAAAGAGTCAAACGGCGACCCGACCGTCATTTATGATTACCGCAACAAAACCCTTCCGGGACAGGGGCCGGGCGTGAACGGATACTGGACCGGTCTGCACCCTGGCGACAAAACACAACTCGGTACAGTTGTGCCGGACATTACAAAAATGACGGTCAACGAAGTCATCGACTGGCAGGCGAAATACCTCAATGAACAATACTCGATTAAAGGCCCTGATGGCGAATTTATAATCCCTGGAAAAACGGGGTCTCCGGCGGCAGGCGCATTCCAGTTCGTATGGGGAACGCTCAAGCACGAACGCGACATCGGTCATATCGACGGCAATCGCCTTTTCGACTGGGAAGCCCAAACCGAACTTGCCGCAAAACGCTATATGTTACGAATTGAAAACGCGACTAAAGGTGCCAAGACTGTCAACGAGGTTGAGACAAGACTTTATAAAGAATTCGGCGAAGAATGGGAAAGCCTGAAAGGCGACGAGATTAAACAACTCATGCGCGAAATAGCGCAGGCTCTAAAACCCGAACCGCCGGCACAAGTTGCCAGCGCATCGCCAACCCCGCCCCAAACCTAAAACATGGCAGACGATTTAGATCAAATCCGGTCTAAACTTATCCATTCATTTACCCAAAGCATGACACACTAAAAGAACAAGGTGCGCCGCGCCCTTGAAAACCGTTATCCAAACCCCGTTCTACCAATCAAAAAACAAAACTGCGTATGACCCGTTTATTACTGATCCTCTTACTTATCGCCTTGTGCCCGGCCCCGCTTTGGGCCGCCGATAGCTGTATCAAACCGGCCAGCGTCATGCTGCTGCAAAGTGAAGATGAAAAACGCCTCGAACGCGCGCGCGCACTCAAAGCCTATCTCAAAGCCCAAGGCCAAAACACCCAACTGGCCAGCGCCATCTACAAAGCCTCCCTCAAAACCGGGGTTGATTTCGAACTCATGGTCCTCAAGGCCAAAATGGAAAGCGATCTGGGCCGCCTCACCGTCTCCGCGCATTCTTCCGCGCGCGGCAGTTTCCAATATATCGAACCCACATGGCTCACCCTGATGCGCCGCTATGGCGAAGAAGCCGGATACCCGCACTATGCCGCCGCCATCGAGCGCCCGAATTTTCCCGGCCCGCCGCGCCTGAAAACCAAAAACCCTTATCTGAAGGCGGAAATCCTCGCCCTGCGCCACGACCCGGAAACCTCGGCCCTCATCAAAGCCTATCAAATCCGTGAGGAAACCGCCGTCATCCAAAGCTATAAAGGTGGCGGTAAAGTCACCGCCACCGATCATTACATCGCCCACATGCTCGGCCTCTCACTGGCCAAAGAATTCTATCGCATGAAAAACCGCGGCTTGATCATCGCCGTCGCCAAACTCAATAACCCGGCCATGCGCGAAGCCGCCAAACTGAACCGCGCCTTCTTTTATGACGGCAAGCGCCCTCTCACCGCCCGTGAAGCCTATGGTCGTTTTGAGCGCAAAGTACAAAAAGAATTCGCCGGTATTCAAACTGTGGCCGCCCAAAACAAAACGCCAGCCTGCATGGATGCCGGGCCGACGCCTGCTTTGGCAAAACTGGAAGAACTTACGCCGCTTTGCTCCGGTTCCCGAGCAGAGCCTCAACAGCCTTTCTCTCTTCACGCAGCTCTGCATCCGTGGCATCCATGCGCGCGCGTGAGAACGCATTGATCTCCAGCCCTTGCACGATTTCATACGTCCCATCGCCCGCGCAGGTGCACGGATAGCCGTAGATCACGCCCGGTGCGATGCCATAAGATCCATCCGAAGGCACCGCCATCGACACCCAGTCGCCTTTCGGCGTGCCCAGCGCCCAACCCCGCATATGATCGATCGCCGCCGAGGCCGCTGAAGCTGCCGAGGATGCACCGCGTGCTTTTATAATCGCTGCGCCGCGCTGCTGCACCGTAGGAATAAACGCGCTCTCATACCAGCCCTGATCAACCTTCGACATCGCCGAAACGCCACCGACGCTCGCCTGATGCAAATCCGGATATTGCGTCGAACTGTGGTTGCCCCAGATGATCATCTTTTTGATATCGGTCGAATGCATATCGGTCTTTTCCGCCAGCTGCGAAATCGCCCGGTTGTGATCGAGCCGCACCATCGCGCTAAAAGATTCCGCAGGTAGATCCGGCGCGTTTTCCTTGGCGATCAGGCAATTTGTGTTGGCCGGATTGCCCACCACCAGCACCTTCACATCACGGCTGGCATGGTCATTCAGCGCCTTGCCCTGCGGTCCGAAAATCCCGCCATTGGCGGTGAGCAAATCGCTGCGCTCCATCCCCTCTTTGCGCGGCATCGAACCGACCAGCAGCGCATAATCCACGTCTTTAAACGCCACGTCGAGCTGATCCGTCGCCACGATCCCCGCCAGCAGCGGAAACGCACAATCATTCAACTCCATCACCACGCCTTGCAGCGCGCCCATCGCCGGCGGAATTTCCAGCAAGTGCAAAATCACCGGCTGGTCGTCGCCAAGCATCGCCCCCGAAGCAATGCGAAACAAAAGAGCATATCCAATTTGACCGGCCGCACCGGTCACCACAACACGTTTAGGAGATTTCATGAGATGAGCCTTCTTCTTAAATGATTCTAAAACTTGAAAAAGGCTACAATTTTCACCCCAAAGGAGCAAGAACGAACATCATCGCATATCAATACAAACTTGCTGCAACCCATTGTCCACTGACACACCACACGTCCTGTACGAAACACGCCGCATATTTACACCTGCATTCCTTAAAGCCTCTTCAAAAAAATGCCTGGCATCCTCCAGCGTCGTACCCTCCACAACAGCTCTCAGCGTTACATCATGCAACCCCTCAGCACTAACTTGTACCCCTTGCTGTCCAAATTTTTCCCGAAGAATCCCTTGCGTTTGCTCAGCATCTACCATAATCATATCTTCACCTCAAAATAATTTAGTTACACAAAAACAACTAAACAAAGATCATATATAACCAATAACAATAGATGGCAGTAATAAAACGTCACCATACACAACAATCATCCACAACGATATGTATATGAAACACCTCTGCCCAACGAACGCCAGAGGCGATACGAAATCTATTTCAACCCCAAAAACTCAAGCTGCCAGTTGAGCTCATCTTCGGTGAGAGGGTAATCCGTCCCGCCTTTAGGATAGAGAATTTGCCGTGGGTTCACGCGCCCGGCTTCTTTTTGCAGCGCCAACGCCAGACGCATCGACAACCCCGCATGCCAGCACAAAGCCACAATCGGCTTGGCCGCACCCATATCAAAAATGCCCTGCACTTTTCCCGGCGAGTTTTGAATCAAATAGGCAATGGTCTCAGCGACAAAATCTTTCTCACGCATCGCCAACGCATCGGAAATCACCTCCTCATTCAACCCGCCCTCTTGTATCAGCCGCGCCAGCTTATCATGGGGCGTTTCATCCGCTCCATCATCAACAAAATCCACGCGCCGGCGAAACACCGCCGCCAGTTCTTCCGTCGTATTTTCGTCAAAATCACCACGCTTGAGCAGTAAATCACGCACAGAGGCATCGACAAACTCCGCCAGATCCCGCGCAATCGACACCGGTAAAGCCTTGCGCACCGCCATCGGCTTTTGCCATTCCGGCAAGGTACGGGCGATCTCGACAATCCTGTGCAACAAATTATCCGAGAGCAGCGCCCGTCATTGCCAATCAACGCGCTCCCACCATAGCTATCACGCGTTTCAACCACCGCTTCGGACAATTCCTCGCTCACGCTGTCCCGGCTGGCGATTGCCTCAATCACCCAACTGGCCGGATGACTTTTGAGAATATCCAGCAAATCCGTATCCGACAGCGCGCTACAAAACCGCAAAATCGGCTCGGACACCTGCTGCTCCACGTCCCGCGCGAGCTGCCCGGCGATTTTCGGCGGCGTATGCGCATGGTCCTTTAACGTCGAAGACAGCGCCACGCGAATTTTCAAAACTTCATCCAGCGCCAGCGTCCCCAGCGCCTGCACGACAAACGCATAAAGCTGGCTTTGTTGATCCTGCGACGCACCGGGCAACAAATCCACCAGCCGCCCGGCCAACGCGAGGCGCACATCGCTATCATCATCATCCGCCAAAACAGTGGAAACCTGCACCGGCATCGCTTCATTTTCCGCCACGGCCTTACGCACCTTCGGCGAGGGGTCCTTTTCCGCCAGATAATACAAAATTTCCTTATTGGTCTTGGAATTCGAAGCCAGCGACAGCCGTTCTTTCACATTCGCCGAAGCCAGCGCCTCGCGCTGCTCCTCGTAGCTTTTCGGCGTTTTGCCAAAGAATTTATCCAAAAACTTAACCATGCTGTTCAGCCCCAAAACAAAAAATTAACGATTGGGACACAATAGTTATTGTGTCCCAGTTGTGCCTGACGTTGCACGCGCGAGATACGCCGCGCTTTGCATTTCCTGCAAGCGCGATACCGTGCGCTCAAACTCAAAGCCGTGATCGTGCCCGCGATAGAGCTGATCGGGCAGAGCATCGGCTGTGGCCACCAGCTTCGTCCCCGCCTCATACAGCGTATCAATCAAAATCATAAACCGCTTGGCCTCATTGCGCCGGTCATAGCCCAGCGCTGGAATCCCCTCGACAAACACTGTATGGTAATTCTTAACGATCTCCAGATAATCCTCCGCCCCATGCGGACGCTCACACAGCTGCGCGAATGTAAACCGCGCCACGCCGCGCGCGACAGCTTCAACCTCAATCGTGCGCCCCTTGACCTCGAGCGTATCGGTATCGGTAGGCGCATTGTCAGTGAGCGCATTAAACACCGTGTTGGCATGACGCGTCGTCTCTTGGCCCAACGGCCAGAAATACGTCCCCTCCTGCATCAAAAACTTCGTGCGGTAATCCACCGGCCCGTCCAGATGCATCACCTCCATTTTCTCTTTAAGCAAATCGATAAACGGCAGGAAACGATCACGTTGGAGGCCACCTTCATACAGCCGCTCCGGCGCCCAGTTGCTCGTCGCCACGACCACGACGCCGCGCTCGAACAAATGCCGGAACAAGCGCCCCAAAATCATCGCATCGGCCACATCGGTGACATGAAATTCATCGAAACACAGCACCCGTGCGCGCTCGACAATCCGCTCCGCAAACAGCGGTAAAATCCCGTCCATCCCTTCGCACACATCAGCGCTATTACGCCGTGCATGGTGATAATCATGCAGCTCAATCATAAAGGCGTGAAAATGCACCCGCCGCTTTGGAATACTCTCCGGCAGGCAATCATAAAACAAATCCATCAGCATGGATTTCCCGCGCCCCACTCCGCCCCAGAGATACAGCCCACGCGCTGCTTCCGGCGCGGTGCTTAAAAACGGAATTTTTTCTTTAACCGCGCGCCAGCCCCGACAAGTCGCCGAATGTTCGGAAATTTCCACCAGATCCCAATACAGACGATCCAACGCCAGAATAACTTTTTTCTGTATAGGGTCAGGCTTAAGAACACCGTCATCAAGACGGCGTTGATACTGAGCTTTTGGACTTTTGCTTTGCGGCATGACGGATAAGAAAAATGGAAAGTTCGTACAGGCCCAATATTGGCACAGCCAGCAAGATTTGGCTAATCACATCCGGTGGCGTAATAAAAGCAGCCACAATAAATGTCAAAATCACCGCATATTTACGTTTCGCCGCCAGCCACTCCGCACTGATCAGCCCCGCCTTGCCCATCAGGGTCAGCGCCACAGGCAACTGAAAACACAAGCCGAACGCAAAAATCAGCGTCATGATCAGATCGAGATATTCACTCACCCGCGCCTCAAGCTGGATCGGCAACGCGGTTTGCTCGGCATTCGTCTGGAACGACAAAAAGAACGGCCAGGCCATCGGCAACACCACATAATAAACCACCGCCCCACCGGCAAAAAACAAGATCGGCGTCGCCACCATAAACGGCAGAAAAGCCTTGCGTTCATTGTCATACAGCCCCGGCGCGATAAAACCCCAGACCTGCACCAGCAAAATCGGGAAGGTCAGGAAAATCCCGGCGAAAAACGCCACCTTCAGATAGGTAAAAAACGCTTCCGTAAGGCCGGTATAAATCAAACGCTGGCTATCGCCCTCGCCCATCGCTGCGGCCAGCGGCGCCACCAGAAAACTGTAAATCTGCTCGACAAACCCGAAACACACCGCCGTGCCAACAACCATCGCCCCCACCACCCAGAGCAGGCGCTGGCGGAGTTCAATCAAATGTTCGGTCAAAGGCTGAGCCACGTTTTCAGTCATAGCTTTCTATACATCACATAAGCATCAACACATCCCCCAAGCTCCTTATGTTGAAAAGCTTCAGGAATAGTTCCAATAATTTTAAATCCAAGTTTCTCCCACAATTTCACAGCGGAGGTATTTGTACTCACAACAATATTAAATTGCATAGCTTTATACCCAAGCCTGCGCGCCTCATCCAAGGCGTGTACACCCATTGCCCTACCAATAGATCGCCCCTGCGCATCCGGCGCAACCATAAAACTGGCATTCGCTACATGAGAACCCAAGCCGGGTTGATTATCTTTTATAATATAAGTTCCAACAATTTGAGCGTCTTCAACGGCAACGTAGCAATGCTTATCCTCCCCCATCCAATAAGACAGCGCCTCTTTACGTTCCATATCAGGGGCAAATGTATAAGAATCACCTTTGGAAACAACTTGTGAAAAAATATTCCAGATATCTTCAGCATCACCAGCTTCGGCTAAACGAATATCAATCACTTTCGTCCTCCAAAGGCTTCATCACGTCCTCATCCTCGGCGGCCTCGTCAAAATCTTCCGCCCCGTCATGGCGGGCTTCGAAATTCACCGCCTCGTTCAGGCCCTCGGCCTGCATAAAATCCTCAAATTGCTGGGACAGCGCGTATTTCATATACTGAAAACGGCGAAACAACCGCCCCGCCCCGCGCATCAGGCCGGGAATCTCTTTCGGCCCGATGGCAAACACCGCCACCGCCATCACCAAAAACAACTCTGCCCAGCCAAAATCAAGCATATCAGCCTAAATGAATCTCCATATTTGTACTATCGGCAGTAAACCCTGCTTCCTCAAACAAAGCAATGCTTTCAGAATCATCGACAGGAACCTCGACAACCATATGCTCAAGCCCTACGCTTGTGGCCCAGTCCTGTGTTTGCTTCAACAAACTCGGATTCATTTTTGCACCACTGCCGGGGCGAAAAAGAACATGCGCCTCTCTTTCAAAATTCGACCAACTTAAAGAAGAGCGCTTTTTAGACACGACAGCAATAGCTTCATTCGGCTCGAACACCGTGCTCCCTTCAAAACCCATCACATGATGAGGATCAAAAACCTTATTATAACCGCCAAAATTAATGCTTCTGGGGCTAAAGCCAACTGCCTTATAAAAAGCAAGGACTCACCTTATTTTTATTCACGATCTTCGTATATAGAGATTCATGCCCGGCATTCTCAGCCCAGCCTTTGGCCGCATCCAATAACGCAGTCCCAACGCCGCCTTCTCGATATTTATCTGGAAAAACAACAATATTATCCAGATAAGCTTCCGTAACGCGCGCCCTGCTACCGGGAAATTTTTTCGTCTCCGGCCACGCGAAAACAGCGCCAACCGGAGTCCCTACCCGTTCCGCCACTTTAATGCAGTAACGATTCTCAACATAGGAACGAAGACCGGGAACCTCCCGCCCCAAAGCCAGCGCATTAAACTGCCAGCGCGGCGCAATTTCGTCCACTTCCCGGTATAAACCCGGCTCCATTTTGCAATGATCACGATTAACTTGCGCAAACGCCGCGCACAAAAAATCATAATCAGATTTAACAGCATCACGAATTATCGCACTCATAAGCTTACTCCCAATATAAAAAGCTAGCTCGATAAAGCACAAACACAAAAAACATCAATAAAATATGGAAATTTCAATCGTCTTTTTTAGATTGATCGTCGATCTTCTTGGGCGCGTCATCATCGTCATGCAAGCCCTTCTTGAAGCTCTTAATCCCTTTGGCCAGATTTTCGGCAATCATCGGCAAACGCGCTGGCACCAAACACCACCAAAATCAACAAGACAACAATCAGAATTTGTAACGGTCCCGGGGCCATGGATTTAAATCTCCTCTAATTCCTCTTCGGCGCGTTCCTGCTCGTAATCGCGATCCGCTTGAACCTTTTCCAGCGCTTCGCGCTCAATTTCGCCCGGCTCATCCGCATCCTGTTCTACGCGCTCGCTTCCTTCTTGTCCAGCAAACAGATCATCGCTGCCCGGAATGGCTTCAATCGCCGGGCGCCGATCCAGCAGACCCGAGGCCTTCAAATCATCCAGCCCCGGCAGATCCATCACCGATTCCAAAGAAAATTGATCCAAAACACATTCGTCGTCACCCACGTTAATGGACGCCCCGGCGTTTCGCGCCGCCGCCCGGCTTCACCCAACCGCCTCAATCAAGGCATCCAGCGTCCCGCGATGCGTCGCCACCCCGCGAATATTCTCAACCTCGGCCCGCGTCACCGGCTGATGATAGGCGACAATCGCCAGCGTTTCGAGCGCCGCGCGCGACAACTTTCTCGAAACCTCTTTCTCAATCGCCAGCGCCTCGGCCAGATCAGCAGACGTGCGAAACGCCCACTTACCGTCAATCTCAGCCAGATTCACTCCGCGCCCTTCATAATCACGCTTAAGCTGCATCAACGCCGCCCCGACATCCGCGCCATCAGGGGTATATTCATGCAAATCAGCAGTGCTCAGCGGCTCGGCACTGGCAAACAACAACGCTTCCACAATCCGCACCAATTCCGATGGACCTTCGCTCATTCTGCCGCCTCCACATCATCCACGACCACGCCGCGCATGTAAATCGGACGGAACAGCCCGTCCTGCTTAATCTCCAACCTTCCCTGCTTGACCAGTTCCAGCCCGGCCGTAAAGGTCGAGGCCAGCGCGCTGCGCCCGAACAGCTTGTTTTTAACCCCCTCGGGCATAAAACTTTCCAGCGTGCTCCACACCGAATGCATACCCTTACGCGGCAACTGCCCGAGCATGCGCGTCAACCGCGACATCGCGTTTTCCATACTCATCAGGTTAAAGGTCGGCAAATCGTAACTTTGCCCCTCAATACGCCTTTTGATATCGCCATAGGCCTTGAGCAGATCATACAGCTTCACATCCCAGCGCGTATGGGTGCGCACCTGCACACCTTCCGGCGCACCGCGTGCAAAGACCTGCTGACCCAATTGCGGCTGGCCCATCAGCTTGTCCGCCGCCGCCTGCATCGCCTCAAGCCGACGGAGCTGGAATTGCAATGCCTCTGCCATTTCTTCAGCACTCGGGTCTGCCTCGTTGTTTTCACGCGGTAAAAGCAGGCGAGATTTTAAATAGGCCAGCCACGCGGCCATCACCAGATACTCCGCCGCCAGATCGAGGTTCAGCGCCTTGGCCCGCTCCATAAAATCGAGATACTGGCGCACCAGTTGTAAAATCGACACCTGCAGCAGATCAACCTTTTGGCCTCTCGCCAGCTCCAGCAAAACATCGATCGGCCCTTCATAACCGTCGATATTCAGCAGCAAAGCATCGGCCTCGTGCGCCTGTTCAAAGGGCGCACGCGGAGGATCTTCTTCAAATGCGATTTCGTTAACAGCAATGTCGCTCATGCCGCCATATTGGCGTCTATATACGAATTTTGCAAGCGTTTGCGCGCCTTAAGCGAGAGGTTAGGCACAGTTTTAACGATTCGCTCCATCACCTGCATGTCTCCGGCGCAATACAATGCCGCATCGCAGCCCGCCCCAATCGTAAGCGCGGCGCGGACCTCAATCGGCCCACAAGCGCCCAGCGCCTCCATATCCAGATCATCGGAAACCAAAAACCCATTGAAACCAATATGTTGACGAATGATCTTATCAATTACCACCGGGGAAACCGACGCAGGATGCTCCCCATCAATTTGATCATAGACAATATGCGCCACCATCGCCCAAACACGAGACCCAACATCACTTTCAATAACGATACGAAACGGATCGAAATCATTTTTTTGTAGAGTTTCCAAGCTTTCAAAAACATGCGGTAAGTCCTTGTGACTATCCACTTTTCCCCGTCCATGACCGGGAATATGTTTGATCACCGGAATAATACCCAGACTCAATAAATGCCGACACACGCAAAGCCCAAGCCGTCCAACCACTTGCGGCTCATTGCTAAAAGCCCGATCGCCAATCGCCTCATGCGTCTCGTCCGTAAGCACATCCAGCACCGGCGCGCAATTCACATTCACTCCGCATTCGGTAAGCTCTTCACCAAGCTGCAAAATACTATAGCGCAAATCCTCAAGCGCCCCCTCTATATTCTCTCGCGCTTTATCGCCGAACTGGCGCATCGGAGGATATTGCCGCCACACCGGAGGTTTTAGCCGCTGCACCCGCCCACCTTCCTGATCAATCAGGATCGGGCAATACCAGCCCACACAGGCCCGCAAATCATCACAGAGCGCCTTCACCTGCGCTGGATTTTCACAATTCCGCGCAAACAGGATAAACCCGAGCGGATTGGCCCGCTCAAAAAAACGCCGCTCATCCTCAGACAAGGCTGTGCCGACACACGACAAAATCACCGCTTTTGTATTCGCCAAATCCATATCAGAACGTCCTTTCACACCACTTTACCTCCAAAAAAGAACCCCGCATAGGCGGGGATCTTAAATCATTAAAAGAACCAGCGAAGACTACTGCGTAATCAAGCACCCGCCGGGTTTTTGCGCCTTAATCGAATCACAAATATCCGCCGCACTAGTCTTACTCATCGGCCCGGCCTGAATGCGGTAGAATGTCCCGCGATCGCCCAACTCAGCCGCCTGCACACGGTGCGAAACACGGCCCAGCTCGGCATCGAATTCCTTGACCAAACGGCCCCACTCACTCTCCGCCCCGTCCAACGACTTCACACTCCCCAGCTGCACATAGTAAGACCCCGGCGTAATGTTAAAATCACGCCCAACCTCCCTTGCAGCATTCCCGGCGGCAGGCGCAACGGCCGCCGCACGCATTGCGACATCACTCGCACTCGGCGCACTGACTGTGGCAACGCGGCTATCCTTTTGATCCAAAACCGAACGCACAAAATCAAGCGTTTCCGGATTTTCACCCGGCTTGTGAATGATTTTCGGACGCTTGTCCTCATCAACCGGCGATAGTGGATTCGGCGCTCCCACCTGAGCAACCTCCTGCGTTGCCGCCTCTTCGCTCTGCCCTGAAATTTTTTGCAGCGTGAACGGCGCCGTCTCTTCATCCTCGGCAGATGCCATTGTCGAAATGTCATCGACAACCTCTTCGGCCCGCTCAGGTACGTCGCCCCGCTCTTCCTCCATCGTTTCTTCAACCTGACGAGCAAAGGCCGCGAGCTTGTCCACCGGTTCTTCCTCGGCCAACAAATTCTCGACCAGCGCAGGCTCATCCATGCCCTGCCCGCTCATCGCGCTAAACACCGTGCTATCGCGATTGGGAATGCTCATCCCGCCGGGCTCAGCCGGAATTTCCTTATAAGCCAGCGTTTCGGCCTGCACGACCGGCACATCGCCTTGACTATCAGAATCCGGATACACGGCAAAAATCACTCCGGCAAACGCCACACCCGCAATCACAAACGCCGCTGTCGAAAACAACGGGCTCGAGAACTTCCGGGCGATCTCCTCACCAAAGACTTTCTCCACGATCCCTCTTTTCGGGGGCAGCGTATCAAAGCTGTGCAAACCATACTGATGCGGCGGCTGTTGGCCGAAACGCGGGAAATTTGGATCTTGATTCATTTTGACTATCCCTCACAAAAACACAGTGATTCTTAAATTAAACTGCCAGAATTTTATTTCAGATCCCAATAGAGATCAAACAATCGCTCATGCTCGCGGATCGCATACCGGTCGGTCATCCCGGCGATATAATCCGCCACAATCCGCGCGCGAATCTGTTCATTCTCGGCGCCTCCGGCCTCTTCCACCCGCGCCTGCCAGTTATCGGGAAGCACGGAATAGTTTTTCGTAAAAGCTGTGAATAAGTCCGTGATGATCCGCTCAACCTTCAAATGAATCCGGTTCAGCGTATAATGCTGATACATGCGCTCAAACAAAAACGCCCGCAACTCATCGACTTTGGCGCGCATATCCTCGCTGAACGCCACCATCTGCCGCCCCGCCCCGCGAATATCATCCGGGCTCTGCGGATTTAAATCCTGAAGACGCGATTCGGTTTCGCTCAGCACATCTTCCACCATCGCCCCGATCATCTCGCGAATCATTTCCTGTACCAGCGCATGGGTATTCAAATCGCCATATTCATCCCGCACCCGCGCAATCACTTCGCCCAGCAAGCGCACCTTCCCAAGATCCTTGAGACTGAACAAATGCGCGCGCAGCCCGTCCTCGACATCATGATTGTTATAGGCAATATCATCCGAGAGAGCCGCCACCTGCGCCTCAATGCTGGCATGACCGCCCAGTTCCATATCCATCTGTTCCTGCAACTCACGCACCGCGATATCGGCTCCATTTGGCGACATATCGTGCGGACCGTTATGTTTCACGACCCCTTCCAGCGTTTCCCAAGTCAGATTGAGCCCAACCCAGCGCGGATATTTCCGCTCCAGCGTGGTAAGCACCCGCAAAGACTGGTCGTTATGCTCAAACCCGCCATACGGCGCCATGCACTTGGCCAGATATTCCTCGCCAATATGCGCAAACGGCGTATGCCCAAGATCATGCGCCAGCGCCACCGCCTCGGCCAAATCCTCATTCACCATCAGCGCCCGCGCGATGGAGCGGGTAATCTGCGCCACTTCGAGTGTATGGGTCAGCCGCGTACGGTAATGATCGCCTTCATCATAAACAAACACCTGCGTCTTGTATTTCAGCCGCCGAAACGCACTTGCATGAATAATCCGGTCCCGGTCCCGCTGAAACGCGCTGCGATGCGCGCTGTCTTTTTCCTCATGCACCCGGCCACGAGATTGTTCCGGCACGCACGCATACGCCGCCAATGGCAGGGCGCAATAATTATAGGAAGGCTGATTTTGAGACATGAGTTATAATTCCTGCTGCTTATTTTTATGCCATTGTAAAAAGGTTTTGAACAAGGGCAACCCCAGAACCCACGGCACTTCTGTCAGAACCATCAAAAGCGCCATTTGCGGTGAAAAATAGACCACCGCAATCCCGATCGCCAAACCGTTATTCATTGCGCCAGAACACACCGTATGCGCAATTCTGTTTCCTGTGTTTCCATTATAGGGAAACAGCCAGCCAAACAGATAAAACACAAAATAAACCCCGAATAAAACCGGCATCGCCTGTATCAAAAACCAGGGGTCGGAAAGAATCCCCTCTCTTTGCTGCCCCACAACCAAAATAATCATAACCCCGACCAATGCCACAGAACCAAAACGGGCATTAGCCTGAACAACCTGTTTAAACCCGGCAAAGGGACGCGTTAAAACAAAATACAAAAAGACGGGAATAAAGATGATGCCGCACAACGTATAAAACATATGCCATACATCCAGTTCAACATCGCCATGGCCAATCAAGGCAAAGGCGGGCGGAATAATAAATGGCGCCAATAAGCTGGAGACAACGGTATAGCCGAGCGATAGTGTCACATTCCCGCCCAAAATCCCCACCAGCGAAGGCACAGATGCACCCGCAGGAATTAAACCGAGAAGCAAAATGGCGTATTTATATTCCGGCAAAAACAAGGCGCTCAAACCGTAAAGCGCGAACGGCAGGCAAATGAAACGTACAATATAAAACGAAACCGCCTGTCGCACACGAATCTGTCTCAACTCGCGGACTGTCAATCGCGCACACGAAAAATACAACGCCCCGCCCAGCAGCAAAAACACAGCATAACTTGGCACCGCAGAAACCCACGGCGAAAACATCCCCACTACAAAGCAAAGGATCAAAACCGTATTAAAATGTCCTTCGACCCAATGTTTAAGAGCTGTGAAAATCGGGTATTCCTCTTTTTTCATGGAGCACAAACAGGCAGCAGTAGGTTTGGACTGTTCATCTGAAACTCTAACGCTATATAATAGAGCTATGAGCTTAAACATTGACGAAAGCGCCATCAAGCGCATTGAACACTTACGCACAGCCCAAAGCAAGCCCGGCCTGATGCTGCGCGTATGCGTAGAAGGCGGCGGCTGCTCGGGCTTTCAATATATCCTCGAACTCACCGAAAGCGCAGGAAGCAAAGACCTGACCTTTGCCGATTGCGTCGTCACCGACGATATTTCCCTGCCCTTCCTCGAAGGCGCAACCGTAAAATTCAAAGACGATCTCATCGGCTCCGAATTCATCATCGACAACCCCAACGCCCAATCCGGTTGCGGTTGCGGCAGTTCTTTTTCGGTGTGAAAAGAATGTAAAATTGTCCCAAAAAGAAAAACTGTTTAGTCCCGCGTTGTGGAGGAATCATGTATAAGGAGATTCCAGCCAAGGAGGCATTATGGGACAGATATTGCACGGAAGAAGGCAAGCGTTACCTGTTTGTGGCCATCGACCGTACGTCGAAGTTTGCGTATGTGGAGTTGCACGAACGCCAGACAAAGATGATTGCAGCCCGGTTCCTGCGCAATCTGATCGCTGCCGTGCCATACAAACTCACGCATATCCTGACCGATAACGGGATCCGGTTCACCAATCGCAAATGCGACAAACACACCTTTGTCCATATCTTTGATCGTGTCTGCGCGGAAAATGGCGCCGAACACCGGCTTGCCAAAGTCAAACATCCCTGGACCAACGGACAGGTGGAATGCATGAACCGGACCATCAAGGACGCCGCCGTGAAACGCTACCATTACGGATCGCATGAAGAGCTTAAAGAACAGCTGCATGCCTCTATGATGGCATTTTATCTGGTACAGCCCCCAGATCAAAAATATATCAGGATAACGGCGAATATTGATGCGCGCTTAAAGGAGCATAACGCCGGGCGTGTTCCGCATACTTCGAAGTTTGTACCGTGGGAGATTGTTACTTACACGACGTTTTTTGATGAACAAAAAGCCTTCGAATTCGAAAAATATCTCAAATCTCATTCAGGCAGAGCTTCTGCCAGTAAACGATTTTTGTAAAGCCGCTATTTCTTGCTCACACCCATGCGCGGAACGTAGATAGGTTCGGGTTTTTCGATCGGAATGAATTCCGGCGCGGGCGGCAGGGAACATTCGGGCACTTTGTTTTTTAGCAGTTCAGGCCATTTGTTGACCCAGCCTTTTTCATGTTCTGCTTCCTGAATGAGGGTGTAATCGACGCATGGCGTGTCGCCCAGAGCCTGAAGGTAGTTTTCCAGTTCAGCCGGCGGGGCGAGTTCATCCTGACCGCCGATAAAGTGGTGCTGCGGCATGCCGCGTAAAGCCGGGAGAGCGCCGGAAAGGGCCGCCATGTCGAAGCGTCCGGCGACAGTGCGCAGGGATTTGATATCTTTGCGCTGACCGGCGAGCATGGCGGCGAGCGTTGCGCCGGAGTTATAACCGACGATGTTGAATTCGGTGACGCCGTAACGGGCCTTGATATTGTCGAGGACGTTGTGATAAGAGGCCACGGTTTCGGCATTGAACTGGGCATCGCCCCAATAGCTTTCATCGCAGGCGCTTTCCGCATCGCGCAGGCCGGTGTACTGGCAAGGGCGGGCGAGGTAGGCGACATTGTCGGCCTTATCCATTGAGGCGAGATGCAGCGCAACCGGGTTGCGCGGCGTGGGGTTGAACATTTTGCCTTTGATCATCGTTTCGTCGGCTTCACCTGCGCCTTCGATATACAGGGCGGCCGGGCGGCCGCGTTCATGCATGCGTTCGAAAGCCGTCAGGATAAACGGTCCGGTTTCGACCGGGCGCTTGATCATCCAGACCGGGCTGGCCAGGCGGGCGGCGACCTGTTCGCGGAAAGGTTCATGCGGGCCGCAGGCATTGAGGCTGAGGGTGCTGATTCCGGCCAAGGCTAAAATTGAGAATTTCGTTAATGTCTTCATAAGGATACCCCGTATTTTTTATCACTCTAGCATAGTCAATTTGAAGAATCACCGTTTGTATTCGGTCTCCATCCCTCTTTCCACGTTTTTAATGTGACGATCTCGGCTGGCGCGCCGTTGTCATGGAACCAGCTATCGACTGCGAAGAACTCTCCGGTGTCGCGCCGGGTGATGACGGCGGTCTGGTGCGGCCAGCGTCCGGCATGCAAAAGCGGCAGGCGCATGGAGGGGCCTTCAACGCGGTGGAAGCGCATCAGGCCTTTTTGCTGGAGCAGCGAGAGGTAGATGGTGGTGTTGGTGCTCTCATCGACGCAATCGAGCTGTTTATCGCCGACCTTCATAAAGGTGCCGTGAATGTCAACATTGGTGCCAGTTTGGGCGCCAACACGTTGTTCGAACAATCCTATGGCGGTTTTGATCGCTTCGCGTTCAGCTGCAGGCGTTGCGGGGGGCGGCGTGAATACGGCTTCAATTACGCTCCAGTCGTCTTGGGTAAACCTGACGGGGGTGATGAATTTGCAGCCATAACCGTGGCAATGTTGGAAGCGTTCGGGCAGTTGGGATTCGAGGCCCTTGCCGCTTAAATAATGCTGGTAGGTTGTTTCGTTTGAGGCGCAGGCGCTTAACAAGAGCAAGCTTAAAGCTAAGAAACGTTTCATGGGTCTATCTCAATGATGATCGGCGTGTGATCGGAAGGTTTATCCCAGCTCCGTGGGGCTTTATCAATTGTACAGCTTATCAGGCGGTCGGCAAGCTCGGGGGAGAGTAAAAAATGATCGATGCGGATGCCATGGTTTTTGGGCCATGCCCCGGCCTGATAATCCCAGAAGGTGTAATGGCCTGGGGCGTTTGGATGCAGGGCGCGGAAGGCTTCTGTCAGGCCGAGATGGAGGAGTTTGCGAAAAGCCGCGCGGGATTCAGGCTGGAAAAGGGCGTCAGTTTGCCAAGCTTTTGGATCATAACAATCCTGATCTTCGGGGATAACGTTGAAATCGCCGCCGATGGCAAAGGGGATGTTGTCTTTGCGCAGGGTTTTCAGGCGTTTGTACAGGCGTTCCATCCAACTGAGTTTATAGGTGAATTTTTCTGTGCCAACCGGGTTGCCGTTGGGCAGGTAGATGTCGATGAGTCGCACGCCATTGGTTTCGAATTCGAGATAGCGGGCCTGTTCATCGTCTTTATCGCCGGGCAGGGCCTCTTTGATGATTTTAATAGGCGTTTTTGAAAAGATCGCAACGCCGTTATAGGTTTTTTGTGTCACGGCGGCGGTGTGCCAGCCGAGGGCTTTGAATTCTCCGTGCGGGAAATCGAGGCCTTTGAGCTCCTGCACCATCAGGACATCGAGTCCGCCATCGGCGAGGTATTTTTCAACGTGCGCGCGGCGGGCTTTGAGTGAGTTGACATTCCATGAGGCGATTTTCATGGGAAAATATAACCATATTTTGAACGTCATTGCGAGCGTAGCGAAGCAATCCAGTGATGTCAGATGAAAAAATAGATTGCCGCGTCGGCCTTGCGGCCTCCTCGCAATGACGGGCGAAGTGACACACCGAAAAAGAGCTGCCGCACCCGCACCCGGAGACGGCGTTGGGGTTGTCGATGACGAACTAAACGCTTGCAGCTAATGCACAGAAAACGTTCCATGCTCCCATCGCTATCCATAAAAGCAATGCGATCCAAAGAATTAAACTGATAAAAGACAGTATAAGGGATAGTGAAATCAGTGGAATATATCTAGGTGTTTAAGCGCACTTCTTAACCCGGTGTCATGGGCGATATGGCTTGGGTGGTTGTGTTGGCGACGACCGGCAGCGCGGGGTTGTCAAAGCTTGGATCATTGGCGGCGGTTTCGGGGCCGCAGACTTTTCCAAACTCACAGCGCAGTGATGGTGTTTCTCCGCCGGGTTTCGGCGCTTCGGCTATGGCTTCGATGCCGGGCTGGTTTTCAAGAATGCTGCTCGGGTTTTTTGCGGCGAGCAGCGTGCCTTTTCCGGGAAGTCCGTCAAACTTAAAATGTTCGCCCTGCATGGCTTTTTCGTAGGCCTGGAAGCTGTAGGCCGGGATTGAGTGGTTTTGCGGATTTTTTAAAACCTGAGCGGCGTAAAATTCGGCTTTTTCGCGGGCCGGGGGCGTTAATGTGATGAGCTCCTGCAGGTTTTCAGCATTCTTTTGATAGTTGTTCGGATCAAATGTATCTCCCAGTACCGCGCCGACGCATCTATCGGTTTTTTCTCCGGCAATGCCGTCGACCGAAAGTTCCAGGCCGTCGATCATCAGGTTGCAGGAGGCCTGGGCGAGTTTGATATCGTCTTTGGTGCCGATGAATTCAGGTTCGGGTTTGGCCTTGGCGATCATGGTTTCGGCCGGGGCTTTTTGAAGGTATGGATTGACCGGAGGCGGCGTTTTGCCGTTGAGCTCGGCGATATATTGCTGGCCTGCACCGTCTTTTTCGTCTTGCAGCAGTTTGGCCATGGTCAGGGTTTCGTTTATGCCGCTTTTCGTCTGAAATTTATCAAGCCCTACGTGAACGAAGAGTTCGCTGGCGTTTCCTTCGCTGTCAGCGCCGGGGTTCCAGACGGTTACAGATCCGGCAACGCTGGCGGAATACACTGTCTGGCCGTCAAGTTCGGCTTTGATGCGTTCATAGTCCTGACGTGGTACGGTCAGGGTGTGTTCGGTTTCGACATTTATTTCTGCGTTGAGCCGATATTCGCCGGAAAAGGTGACTTTTGCATCGATAAGCGACGGTGCCGGTCCTTTGTATCCCTTATGTGCATCTTCGGGATTGAATTGAGCGAACAGGTCAACGTTTTTTTCGATCGGCGCAGGAAGGGGGCTTGTGTCAGGGGCGATGCCTGGCGTGTCTGACTTATTTGCTGTGTCGGAGGGGGCGAAGGCCAGATCAGTGGGCGCGTTACCGAGGTCGGCCATTGCGCTTTCAAGGTTTGTTTCTTCTTTATGGTTAAAAGCGAAGCTCGGTATTTCCTTAGATTTTTCAATCCAGAGGGCTTCGCCTGAGACTTTTAGTGGGTCTTCGACTTTTTCATTATAGAATTTCAAGTCCGTTTTAATATTGTGAGAAAGTTTATAGCCTGCCGGTCCGAGATCTTCGCCGGGCTTGGCCATTTGCACCCGAATTGTGCCTTTGACGTTGACATCGAAATCCAGCCCCACCAGCCATTCTTTTTCAAGCGGCGCGATAACGGCGCCAATTGTTCCGCCGAGCGTGGGGAGCGTCGTTTGCGTCAGGTTTTCAAAACGAAATTGCCCGGTTTTTTCGTCCACGGGCGCGATGTGGAATCCGTCCTTTGTGCCGATTTTGTCCCAAAATGTCGCATCGGATCCCAGATCTGCCGTATGGCCGTGAAGGAGGTCGCTTTTCATGCCTTCATTGGCAAAACCGGCTAGTTTTGCGGTTTGTTCGGCGGTGGGCGGGGTGATCGTGTCGGCCCAGACGGTGTTGTCACCGGCCACTCTTTCCCTATATTTATTGACTAAAGGGACTTCTTGTAAGTCCTTATCTTCCGCCATTTTAACCCTCAACTCAATATTTCTGCATCTGCGGGGCAGATACAGTTTTGCACCTTATTATCGGTGAATATCGTTAAGAAAGCGTTAGTATTTGGGTTGTAAGCCTCTGTTTTAAAGGGCTTTGGCGGTGGAAAATTTATGAAGGGGAAAATGGTGGGTGGTACAAGGATTGAACTTGTGACCCCTTGCGTGTCGAGCAAGTGCTCTACCGCTGAGCTAACCACCCACATTTTGCGGTCAAGTGGGGATAGGGATACTGGTATGCGGGCGGTTTTTCAAGTGTTTTTTGTTTGTTTTACGTGATTGGGCGTGGGAGCGTCGGCTGAGCACGGGCCATTGATCAGGCGGCGAGCAAGGTTTCCACCTGTTTGACCAGATCGTTGAGGTGGAAGGGCTTGGCCAAAATTTTGGTTTTTTCCTGATCCAGATCTTCGCGCCCCATCGCTACGGCGGCGAAACCGGTGATGAACATGACTTTGAGTTCGGGGTGGGCCTTGGTGGCTTTGGTGGAGAGTTCTATGCCGTCCATGCCGGGCATGACGATATCGCTGAGCAATAAATCAAAAGGCACGTCCGCGTCCTCGATGATTTTGAGCGCATCGACGCCGTTATAGGCAGTCGTTACGCTGTGTCCGGCTTTTTCCAGCGCCATTTGCAGGAAGCTGCACATCGATTGATCGTCTTCGGCGATGAGTATGTGGGCCATGGCGTTTTATCCTTTCGCGGTGGTGTTGGCGATGTTCAAGATCATGTCTTCATACTGTGCGCCGGCGTGTTCCCATGTGTATTCTCTGTGCACATAGTCCGCCCGCCTTTGCGCGTCTTTGTTCTCTAGCGCTTTTTGCGCGGCGGCGGCCAGATCCGTATCGTGCAGGGCGCCGAGGAAATCGGCGGTGATGATGTCTTTGGGGCCGGTGACGTTATAGGCGGCGACGGGGAGGCCGCAGGCCAAAGCCTCGATCAGGACCATGCCGAAAGTGTCTGTGCGTGAAGGGAAGACGAATAAATCTGCGGAGCGGTAATGGTCGGCGAGGTTTTGGCCGGTCTTTTTGCCGACAAAAACGGCTTCGGGATATTTTTGTTCCAGCTCGGCTTTGGACGGGCCTTCGCCGACGATGACTTTTGAGCCGGGCCAGTTCATTTTCAGGAAGTCTTCAACACTCTTTTCAATGGCGATGCGGCCGACATACAGGGCAACGGGGCCTTTAAGGTCCTGAAAGAGGGTCTTTTTGCCAAGAGTGAAGGTGTCGAGGCAGACGCCACGGGTGAGGCGGACCATCGGATTTTTAAAACCCCAGCCGCGTAAGGTGTCTTCGAGGCTTTGGGTGGCGACCGTCATGCCGGAGGAAGGGGCGTGGAAGCGCCGAACGAATTTCACAGCGTGTGCGTGGGCGTAATCATAGGCAAAGGGCAGGATTTCGGCGATGCGCTTGGCGGCATATTCAGGAAAACGGGTGTGAAAGGCGCTTGAGAAGGAGCGCGCGTGGCGCAGGCAGTATTTACGCCCTGCCCAGCCCATCGGGCCTTCGGTCGGCAGGTGGATGTGGTCGGGGTTATAGCGTTCAATGGCGCGTTTCAGGCGGCGATAAGGGAAGAGCGCCAGTTTGATTTCGCTATAGCCGGGCATCGGAAGGCAAAAGCCGAGATCGGACGGGCCGAGAACCTTGATCTCATGATCGCGCTTTTTCAGTTCCGCGCCCAAGTGTTCGTAGGTGCGGACCACGCCGTTGATCTGGGGGTGCCATGCATCGCTGATAATGAGGATTTTCATTCCGGCTTGTTCGTTTTTTACTCAAATGGTTTGTCATTTACGGCATAGTGTTTGCAGGCTCGGGCTATGCAAATCGCCTGTTGTGCAGTATAGAAGGTTTTAACGTTATGGCTTTCATAAAAATGATTAAGAGACTGAGCTTTTTGTTAGTAGTTGCGGCGCTTGTAGCTTTGCCGGGAGCGGCGAGCCGTGCGCAGAACTGTAACATCGAGTATGAGGCGATTGTGAAGCTGCGTGAGCCTACGGTTGGTTCCTATAATGTCTGGGACAGTATTTACGGGGAAATTCCTACGGATGAGCGCTTTAAGAGCGCGATCGTGCTCGAAACCGGGACGGTGCTGGCGACTGGGGCGTTGATCGATCCGCAGCATAGCGACCGCAAGGATGTGTTGCTGGCGGAGATCGGGCGTAACGGCCGGGTTTTGTGGGGTAAGACGCACGAGGTGGCCGGGTTGGCCGATGTGGTCAAGGTTATACCGCATGACAAGGGGGCGATGGTGCTGGCCAATATTACCCCTGAAAAGGGGCGGCGCTATTTGTGGCTGGGCATTTTTAATCTTCAGGGGGATTTGCTGTCGAGCAAGACCATTAAAGATCGCACGAACCATGTGCGCGGGCACGATGTTGAATTTGGCGCGTCGGAAAAGTCTTACATTGTTGCGGCGTCGGCAGCGACGGTCAAAGGCGACGAGCCGGGATGGTCGGTGTTGTACCGGGTGAATACGTCCGGCGGGGTGATTTCGGATCATGCGTTTGTCATCGGTTCGGAAAATGCGATGTATGATTTGTTTCCAATGGATGATGGCGGATATGTGGCCAGCGGTTACATTGATAATGCATCGGGGCGTAAAACGGGATGGCTTATGCGGCTGGCCGATGATTTGCGGATGATGTGGCAGCAATCTTATGCGCGCGGGGCCGGGGCTGAGTTGGTGCGGGGGCATACGATGCTGGCCGATACTCTGGCGGTGGTCGGCACGGCCTTACCCTCGGGTGAAGGCAACCGGGCGGCCTGGGTGATGGTGGTAAACGGTTTTAGCGGCGATGTGATCTGGCAACGTTACCTCAACGGCGCGCTGCATTTTGACGGGCGCGATGTAATGGTGAGTGAGGACGGTTTGATTAGCGTGCTTATCGACGGGCAAGCGCCTGAGAATTCCGGCGAGGTTGAGCATGTACGGCTCTTGACGCTTAATCCACGCGGCGTGATGTTTTCCAGTGATGAGTTTTTTAATGGCGAGGCGGTGAACGCTTATGCGTTGATGCCCAGTAAGGGGGCGGAACGGTTGATTATCGGCGATACAAAAGTTGCTTATAAGATTGAGCATGGACAAAATGCGGATATGCCCGGGCCGCAAATGCCTGATGAGGTAGTGAGCAGTCTAGAAGGATGGGTAGTTGGGGCGACGGGGGTTGATCCTTATCTCGATCCGTGCCGTGTCAAAAAACGGGAACTGCCTTAAGATTTTGGTTTAAGATGACGGATAGCGATCAATCGAAAGAACCGTTGCGTTTTGTAATTGATGAGGTGAATGCCGGGCAGCGCCTTGATAAGGCTGTTGCGGCGTTGGCCGACGGGTTTTCCCGTTCGCGGTTGCAGGGGCTTATTCAATCCGGGGCGTTGCGTTTAAACGGGCTGGTGTGCGCGGATGCTTCGCATAAGGTGTCGCGCGGGAGTGTTGTCGAGATTGTTATCCCGCCGCTGGAAGAGGCCGCGCCGCAGCCGGAAGATATCCCGCTCGATATTGTGTATGAAGACGAGCATCTGCTGGTGATTAACAAGCCGGCCGGGCTGGTGGTGCATCCGGGGGCAGGCAATGTCAGCGGCACGCTGGTCAATGCGTTGCTTTATCATTGCGGGGAAAGCCTGTCGGGGATTGGCGGGGTGGCGCGACCGGGAATCGTGCACCGGCTGGATAAGGATACGAGCGGCCTGATGGTTGTGGCGAAAAATGATCAGGCACATCAGGGGCTTGCTGCGCAACTTGAAGACCGGTCATTAAGCCGGGTGTATCAGGCGCTGGTGTTGAAAGTGCCGGTGCCGGTGAAGGGCTGCGTTGATATGCCGATCGGGCGGGATGCGCGCAATCGCTTAAAAATGGCGGTGAAAGGGCAAAGCGCCAAGGCGGCGCGCACGCATTACCGGGTTTTGAAGGCGTATGGCGAGGCGTTTAGTCTGGTGGAATGCAAGCTGGAGAGCGGGCGAACGCACCAGATCCGGGTGCATATGCAAGCGATCAAGCATCCGCTGATTGGCGATCCGCTTTATGGTCCGCAGGACACGGCGGTGCGGGCGGCGGCTAAAAAAGCCGGTTATGACGGCGAAATCGCGCAAAAGCTGATTGATTTTCCACGCCAGGCTCTGCATGCGCAGGTCATATCATTTATGCATCCGGTGAGCGGGCGGGAACATCGCTATGAAGTCGATGCGCCGCAGGATTTTTTTAACCTATTGAAAATGTTATAAAAAAATTAAATAGATAAAATTTTAGATAAAATTTTCGCAATTTTGTTGTATTTACATAAAATTTTATGTATTCTAAAAATATAAGGTCAGTGCGTAAGACCGGCTTTGAGCAAGGGGGGCAAGGGCAAATATTTAGGCCCCCCGCCTCAGACGTAAGAGAACGAATTTATGGTGAGCATAAACGGACAGACTGCGGAGCATGTAATACAACAGTAGAGTTTTTTGAATCTCCTTTTAAAACAACTACTTAATGAGACACATTTTTGAGACTACTTCATCCGATCTGGTACCTCTAAACCGCCCCTTGGGGCGGATTTTTTTGTCTGAGATCTATGATATGGTGGTGGTCTAATCGCGTTTGCGAAAGGCCACACAGGCTGCTTCTTCCTCCGGCGACAAAACCGTTGCGCATCTTCACGCGCCCGGATCAGATCAGCTATTCCACACCACACTGCAACTCAATCACCCCATCGGCACGCTCAACGTTACGGCATTTAGTATTTCGGAACATCGCCTGCGTATAGGCCGCCTCAAGATCTTGAACGCGTAAGCCCGCCTTTTCCAGCTCACCGTCGATCACCTCACGCAAAAACGCCTGCTCTAGTTTGGGATAGCGCCGCTTATTTTCAGGAAATGAGTCCTGATAATACAACCCCAAAATCGCCGCCACCGCGGGAATATCAAAATCGCCGCCAACCGAACGTAAATCCCCGAACCGCCCGTGAATATCGTCAACGGCCACACGCTCGCGCAAAGCCTGCTCACTGATTTTATGTTTTGCGAGAAGTTTACGTCCTTCTTCGGCAATCTCCGGAAACTCGGAATCAACTACGGCCAGCATACGCTGGGTAACTTTCGATTCATCAAAAGGCGATTGCAAAACAACCCCGGCCCTTTTAGCAAGAATTTCATAAGCAATATTCCGCCGTCTTTCCTCTGCCTTCGTTTCATACAAGGCACGCAACTCCGCTTCGCGCTCACCGCCGCAACGCCCAGCATATGGCTGCCTAGGGTCTTCGTACTCACGATCCGACTGCACCTGCCCGTTCACCACAACGGTTTCACGCACAACGATATCGCAATCATCCGTAATAATCGGATCACGAATAATATCTCGGGTCACAGAACATCCTGCCACCAAAACCACAGGCAAAACCACAGCACTTCGAAAATGACACATTAACATCGAAAAACCTCAAAACCAAAAATTCACGAGTACCGCACACTATATAATTGTCATAATAAAGTCAAGAAAAAGCGACTACAAAAAAGAGCCGCTCTCAAAGCGGCTCTAACTTAAACTTACTTAGAAAATACAAATTCTTTAGTTATTGGCAGGGGCAAACAAGAACTTAACGGCCGCATCACCATATCGAACCACGCAACCATGCTCATCTTCAGAGCCTCGAGTAGGATTCAAAGCTATAGATTGATTAATCGCTCTGACCATCGCACCCTCTAGCTTAGAGTTTTGAGCGGGGTTCACCTTAGGGTTATAAATTCCAAGGTTACCACAGTGATCCATAGCTTTAAGAGCAATACCTTTCGCTGCACCAATGCGCGCAACATTAGCCGCACCATCCTGACGAATTTTCTCAACAGTAGCTTGATGCTGGCCTTTAAGCTCAAGACGCTTATACCCTTCATCAAGTTTATCCCACTCATCCCATAGACATGTCAGGGTTTTGCTCTGAGGGATTTTCAACTCTTCCAATTTTGCTTTTCTGGCATCCGGACCTTCTTGACCTTTACCCAGCAAATGGAGTTCACGAACGGTATAACCACTATCATTCAGTTCAACACCGCCACCCGGTACATAAGAGAACGAAAGACCGGCATAATTGGCAAAAACACCACCAGCTGTCAAACCAAAGCTGTAACTTGGCACACATGTCTTCACAACGTTAACGCTTGAATGAGCAACATTCGTTGCTGCACCCTGACGTGCATCAATTTTTGTCTTGTTCGAAGACTGATCACGCGCATCAACTTCAACCCCTTGTTGTTGCGTCACAGGGGCAGTTTCGACTTCAACCCGTTGATCCTGCGCCAGAGGACCAGTCTGAACTTCAACTGGTGTCGTGACCTCAACGCCTTGTGTCACAGGGCCATCCCCTCCAACATCGACACCGACTTCAACGGGCGTTTCAACACGCACATCGGTTGTGTCACCGGAAATTTCAACAGGAGTTGTGACGGAAACAGGCGTTGTCACACCGACCTCGGGGCCACCAATATTGTAAGTGTCATTCGATTGAAACTCAACCCCAGCACTTGCTCCAGGGTTTGAGTTAAAATTAACACCCGCTCCGGCCACAGAAGCGGCATTTGAAGTGGAATTAAAGCTGTCTTCCGCTTCAAAACCTGAATTCGCTTCGGCTGTATTCGTCATGTTATCACCAAAATGATTGTACTGATTACCAATTTCATCACCATCACGAGCCTGCGCCGCGCCAGACATTGCAACAGCCAGTACACTCGCAATAACACCACTTGTATTAATCTTACTCATCTCATCACCTCATTGGTCGAGTTAAAAAATCAAAAGAATTCTGTAAAGAATACGCATCACATTCCATAACCTTAAACTTATGTCAAGATATTTTGGAAAACATTTTATTTGCATAATTTTAAAGCCGGCGCTATAACACCCCTCTCATTTGGAATATTGAAATATGAGCGCAGCCGCCGCCACACAGCTTTATATGCCCACGCCCCCTCTGCGCGATCATTGGCAACGCGCCGGAGCCGTGGCTGAGCGCGCCAAAACCGCGCTGTACAGCCGCGCCCGTAAAATCACCGACAGCAAGCTGACCAGAACCTTTGCCAAAGCCGCCATGGGTGCCGGATGCATCATGGCGTTTAAATCCGCCGCTGTCGGTCTGGCCGGGTCTTTCGGAGCCAGCGCCGCACTGGGCGGCGCTACCGCTGGAACTTTCATCACCGGCTATCAGGCCATTAAAGATTACCGTGCCCAAGATAAACAGCGCCCGCAAGGTATCTGGAACATAGTTAAGGACTTCTTCTGCTTCCTCGGTGAGAATAAATGGAAATATACAGGAAAACTGCTCAAAAACTCCGGTGCAGCCGCCCTCGGCGGCACTGCCCTCCTTGAGTTCCTTGAAATGTTCGCTCCCCTCGCAAACGCCGGAGAGATAGACGATCTGCAAACACCGGAAAGACTTGCCAATAATTATCAACAATCATCAGAGCCGGAAATAACCACCCCACCGCCAGCAGAAGCGACCGTAACAGAAGAAATTCTTGCAACAGAAACAACAGAGCCGCAAACCGCCGTAACGCAGGCTGAACCTCCGGAAACCGCTGCCGCCCCGACCCTCACCCCGCTGGATAAACTAAGCCAGCTTAACCACGATGAATTCTCAGGCCGCGCCGCCAAGACCTTATCTTACGCCGAAAAAGGTCATGACTGGGCCGTCAAGGAAATGGCCATCCACCTCTTGCGCGAAAATAACGGCTCCCCGCTCAACCGTGAACTCGCCGTTGAACTGCTGCAAATCGCCGAACACAGCGACAACCCAAAAATCGCAGACCAAGCCTCACGCGATCTGGATATCATCCGCGAACGCTGGCCGGAAGCCTTCGTGCAAGAAGAGATAACCATCGCTGAAACACCTGCGCTTGAGCCTGAAACAGCAGCAACAGTAATAAAATCGCCTCCCCCAGAAGCCCCGGTTTCTGAAGAGCAAATCATAGCTCAGCCGCTCTCCCCGCTCGAACGTCTCGCAGCCCTCAACCCGCAGGATTTTAATGAGCGCGGCCAATATGTCCTGCAATTCGCCGAAAAAGGCCACGGCTGGGCGCTCAACGAAATGGCTTCGTCCCTGCTGTATGAAGGCAACGGCTCCCCGCAAAACCGAAAACTCGCCGTCGAGCTTTACAAACTCGCTCAGGAAAGTGGCAATGCAAATGCAATCGAACACGCCACAAAAGACCTAGCCGCCATCGAACGCCTCTGGGGCGTCAACACCATTATGAGTGAAACACAAATAGCCGAACAAACGCCGCCGCAGGATACAAAAACCGCCCTGCACTGCATCGCCCGGCCCTCTTTCACCAGCCTCGAGCTTCAATGCACCATGAATACGGACATGGTGATTGCAGGCGATACCATCAAAATGTCCCTGCCTCAGGCCGATATCACCGCATTTCCCAAACTTCCCGATAAACTGCTGGCTGCTTTCTCAAACACCGCTGGTGCGGATACGCTGCCCGAAACAGCCTTCAGCTCTCCGCAACCTTGCGAAGATATAAAAATCGACCCGACCCACCAGAATCTCTTGAGCTTCCGTTGTGAATTCGAGGGGGCAAACCTGTACACATCCGGCACCTATAGCATCGGGGACTTCGCGCTGAGCGTCAACCCAACCCCGCAAACCATTGCCAGCGCACCAACCGCCTCCCCCAGACTCGGCGCGTTGTAAAGAACGAAAGCCCGCGGCCCCATAAAATTTGCTTCTCACCGCTCACAGGCCTACATTACCCCTGTAAAAAACAGTTGCATTTACGCAATAAATTTTACATAGTGCTCAAGCGCACTAAAACGATAAGGCGACGCTATGTCCTTAATGAACGAAAAAGAGACGGACAACACACCTCAAGACGCCCCCGAAAGCCCGCGGCGGCGGCGGTTTATGATTGCAGCAGCTCTTGCAACGACGGCTGCTGCCATTCCTTCCGCCTTACTAATGCTCAGAGGCAATAAAGACGACACCTCCCCGGACGAAAAAGCCGCCCTGTACAAACAAACATACAAAGATAATATTGATGCCATCGCCAATCTGGCCTTAGGCTTTGGACACAGAGCAGCCGATCATTGTGAATTGGAATTGACAAGGGAACAACAAGCAACGGCCAATGAGAAGCCTGCATCCATCTCGGGACAACAGCAACGCGCGGCCAAAAACATCGACAAGATCACACAAGTACAAGACCTGACAACAGCCGTGATCATGCAATATGCCACTCACGCCGCTCTGGATGAAAGCCCGCAGCTCTACCGCCGTGTCTATCAGGCCCGCCATCAACTTCAGGAGCTTTACGACCGAGGCTATGTCATTATGGGGGATAAATTGCCAAATGACCGACCGCCAACTCAAAACACCCAAGCCGTCCATTATAGCGCGAAAGTTCTAGGAACATGCGCGCCCGGCCAAACAGGTACAACATTAGAAACCAACCACCAAAGCCAATGTCCGGACATTGTTATGATCGACGATGACAACAAGGATTATGTGATCTTCAGAGTGCTGGATAAAATTCACCATGATTTAATAGTCGATAAAGCCGATTCATCAAGAATCGGGCACTATTTCCGTTATCTGGAAGACGTAGAAATCCATACCCACCGGATCGACCCCCTGTTCAAGAACCGTTACGTAACCTACGACGGAACCTCCATCGACAGCTATTTCCCTGATCCCCCCTGCACCCCTGAAATCGTCGCACATAACGATTAATTGAGCATAAAACGCTCCAAACACGCTACACATACACCCCAAAACTTCTCATAAATACATAATGATATGTTCATATATCTAAAACATTTACGTACACCCCCCAAATCTCTATAAAAAATAAAAAATAATAATATTAAAAATCAATATGTTAAACAAAATTCCCTTATCAAAATAAAATTTTAATCAATTTTTAAAGTGATTTTTGCTATTCTGAGAGAGTGGGAGGCATATGTCCTCCGAGATCTGGCGTGCTGGCACGTCATAAAAACAAAATTAGAGCATGGGGAAAAACAGTGAAAACCGACATCAAAACGCCAAATCGCAAAACGGCAAAAAACGCGGCCCAAAGCATGCGTGGTTTTACGCTGATTGAAGTTGCAATCGCCCTTCTGGTCATCGGCCTGATCGCCGCCCCGCTTGTCCAGCAATATCACCAATTTATTAAAATCGCCCAGCAAGACACAACCGAAGCCAACCTCAATTTGGCCTATAGTGCCATTTCCCAATTCTATTTCGAATTTGACCGCTATCCTTGCCCGGCGGATCCGAAACTCGGTCCGGCAGATGCAACCTACGGTGAAGAGGACTGTACCGCCGCCAGCCTAAGCGTTATCCCGGTAATGAATATCGACGGCAATCCCGGCATTGACAATATCTGGGTGGGAATGGTGCCCTTCAAAACCCTGAAAATGACCCCAGAGGAAACCTTGGATGCATGGAGCAACAAACTCAACTACGCCGTAACCGACGTTTTGGCCCAACCGCCTGTTGGAGGATTTAACCAGGGCTGGGGCCTGATCACAATTCATCAAGACGACACCAGAGGACTTCTTCCCGACACCTGCGGGGGAGGCGCGGTCGACACAAATGGTGTCCATCTGGCGCTCTACTCAAGCGGCCCGGATGAAATTGGCGCTTATCCGGCACAAAACATGGCCGCTCCGCCACAGGCGTGTCCCGCCTTGGGCACAACAAAAGATGCTGAAAACTGCCAGAACAATGATGAGATATTCCTATTCCCGACCTGCATAAAAAGTCAGGTTGCTGGTGCGAACCATTACGACGACATCTTTTTAACCCGCAATGCCGAGGATTTCATGGCCCTCGCGCCGCAAAAGATGTTCGATACCGCCACCAACCCGAATGACGTAGGGACAACCGCCGGCTATATCGGCATCAATAACAACGACCCGCAATCCGAACTGGATATCATTGGAAACATTCGCGCCTCCGACGAATTTGGCAACCCGGACAAGCAAGGCGAGGCCCACGCCTCCGAATATTGCGACACGGCAGGAAACAACTGTTTCAAAGCGGAAAGCATCGCCGGAAACGATCCCAATATGAATTGCATCGGTAGTAAAGGCATGTCCGGCATCGGCTCAAACAAAGCCAAATGTTCAGAAATAATCCCTTCATTCACCACCGCAACAACCTGCCCCGCAGGGCAGTATGTATCAGGAATTTCATCGACAGGAGTAATCACATGCGCAACACCGTAAACACACCAAACGCCGCCGCTTCCTCTTTAAAAGGGCAACGGGGCTTTACGCTGGTTGAAATGGCCATTGTCACCATGATCATCGGTCTGATCATCGCCGCAACCGCCCAACTAATGACCCAGCGCCAACATTGGCTGCAAAAACAACGCACAGAGACGGCAGTAGCCACAGCCAACAACGCCATTTCAGGTTTCAGAGACACCTACGGCCGTTACCCGTGCCCGGCATCGCTCTCGGCAGTAGCAGGCGACCCGTTCTACGGCATTGAAAGCGATTGTTCAGATGTGGCAACCGTCGCAGAAGGCACGGGCGTTGACGCAGCATTGGGCTACGCCCGTGTCGTGAGCGACCCGACCACGCTTGGCGATCCTGCGCGAGTGGTGACCTATTTCGACAAAAATCTTGGCGCCGACGTCGGCCCGGTTGCACCGCGCATCCGTATCGGCACCCTGCCGTTTAAAAACCTGAATCTGGAAGAAACCAGCATCCTTGATGGGTATGGCAACCGCATTATTTACGCCGTGACCGAACAAATGGCTGTCAGTGACACCTACGAAGATGACGATGGCGGCATTATAATCCTGAACGATCAAGGCGACTCCATTGTCGCCCCCGACCACTCCGCGCACTTCCTGATTCTCAGTTCTGGTGAAAACGGCAACGGTGCCTATACTTACGGCGGTGGACGCCTGCCCTGCACGGCCGGCAGCCTTGAATCGGACAACTGTAATTTTGACGCAGACGCCATTTTCCGCTTCGCCCAGACCAGCACACGCGCGGCTGGCAATGCCAACACCTACGACGACGTGATCACCTACGCCACCCAACAGAGCACGCCGTTATGGGAGAAAAACCCCGACGGCGTCCAATTCAGCTCGACAGGATACAACGACGTTGCCATGAAACCGTCCGGCAATTTCGGCATCGGACCGACCGCATCAAAAACCCCGGGTGAAGAAGTCCAGGTTGACGGCATTATTGTCGTTCGTGACGACCTCAGCACAACAGAGGAAGGAGAAGACGAGGGCAAACTTGAATCCAATGTAATCTGCGATTACGCCAGCGGTTCAACCACCTGCTTTGCTTCCAGCCTCATCGCCGGTGAAATTGACACGGGCGGCGGTATGCAATGCCCTGACGGAGAATACATGACCGGCATTAAAAACGGCGCACCCGTCTGTGAAAGTGAAATTTTCATCAAATGCCCGTTCGGCAAATTTGTCATCGGGGTAAAAGCGGACGGATCGTTAAACTGCGGATCCCCGCCCCCTCCAGGCTGCATAACCACTGATGTCACGCTATGCACCGAAACCAAGACGCTCTTTGCCGCCAGTCATGGCACTTATAAAACTGTCACCGTTAGCACGGCCCCGGGCAACCCCGGTGGAACACGCAGCGCAACATACCGTTGTGAATATGGCACGTGGAAACACAAATGGACATCAGGCAATCCATGTAACTGCACACCGGACGCCCAAGCGCCTTATGATATCAGTTGCGCCACATCCAGTGATTGCGGCAACCGCTTTTTCGGAACCAAAACGGTTCAAAGCCAATATCCCTGTCCGGCAGGTTTTTGGAACACTGTCACATTGGACGATACTGCTTGTGTGCCCTATGCATCGAAGAAAACACGGGACATTGCCTGTCCTGCTGGCTTCAACGCTGGACGCATTTACCAGGAAAACATCCATGACCCTACAACACTAACCTGTTCCGGCTGGAAGGAAACCGACAGAACCTGCAAATGCTCACCCGACGTTGATCACAGAAACATCCCCTGTTCCAGCGGTCTGGATGGCACAATTCCACAGGTAAAACTCTTCACCTGCCCGGATGGCGCGGACAACCCCGGGTTATGGGGAGGATGGACTAACGAGGACGGCAAACCCGACAGCGACTTCTGTTCCTGTACGCCAACCTCTTATACTGATAAACGCGCCTGCCCGACCCCAGGGCACGTTGGAGATTACTGGGTTAAAGTTAACTTCACGTGCCCAGATGCAAAATGGGAAGACGTTATGCCGCCGGAAAAAGACACCTGCGCACCGCCGGAACCCAGAATCTGTTACTGGACGCCGCAAGGCTTCAACAGCGGCACCTCCGGACCCAAACTCAGCCGCCATGCCGGTGATTCCTGCGATTGCGGACTGGAAACCGACCCGCCCAAGGTGTGTTCGTCAGCCAAACTGGCAACGAACGTCTACGCCTATGACGCATGCCTGTGTCAATAGCATTGAACCGGAATTGAGGACATGACCCAAAAGACCAAAGAAAGAGAATGACATGAAATATATTCACCGCGACCAACACGGTTTTACACTGGTGGAACTCTCCATTGTCCTGATCATCTTTGGTCTGGTGATGTCCTCTGTGATGCTTGGGCTAAAAAAATACATGCGCGATCTCAGTGTCAACAGAACCATGGAATCGATCACCGAAACGGAAAGGGCGCTGTTTGTCTTCCAACTTCAACTCGAAAAATACCCGTGCCCGGCCGATCCAACACTGGCGCCCGGAGATCCCATGTATGGCAAAGCAGATTGCGGAAATATAAATCTGATTACCGCCACAGGCCGCGATGTTGACGGTGACGGAAATGGAGAACAGGTCCTGATCGGTACGGTGCCGTTCCAAACCTTCTTGGACCCAAACGACGATGGTGACACCAGCGATGCCGTCTCTGAAAACTTTGTCGCAAAACATGGTATGGACGGTTGGGGGAACAAACTCACCTATGCCGTAACAACCGCTCTAACCGATGCCGTCCCCGATGATTTCAACCATGAGGCCGGCGCCATTTTCATCGTTGATGAAAACAACACCAACCTTCTAAATACGCCAGGCATCGCCCACGCCGTTATTATTTCGCACGGCGCGGACAGTAAAGGCGCCTGGACCGAAGGTGGGAAGTATGCCGATGATTGCGTGGACATCGTCGATGCCGACGCCGTTGATAAAGCCAACGGCACAACGCTCCCCTTGGACGAAATTGAAAACTGTGACCATGAAGAGCCTCTGGTTGCAGATGCGATCTTCCTCAAGGCCATCCACAATCAGAACAATAACAACTACAACGACGACTACGTTAGATTTATAGTCAGCAATGTCACCAACCTCTGGGCATACACCAATGTGCTGTTTTTTAACAATGGCACAGACGATACAGACGATGATTTCCAAATCAATCAAGTAGGCAACACAAACGGCGGTTTTATCGGCATTGGTGAAGAAAGCCCCCAAGTGCAATTCCATCTGCTCGGCGATGTTCAGGCCTATGAAATTCACGCCGAAAACCTTTGCGACGAAGCGGGAAATGACTGCATGCCTTCCGAAATCATCGCTGGCGAAGTCGCCGATATGAAATGCCCGGCAGGTCATGTCGTCACCAAAATAGAGAAAAACCGGGTTTTCTGCGCCGATGCTTTCGCCGATACGCCGTACACGCCCTGCCCGCCTGGGGAGTTCCTGGTGGGTATTTCAAACGTAACCGGACCGATCTGCATCATCCCGTAAACAGCCCGGGCACGGCGGCCAAAGCCGAATTTAAAACTTAAGTAAAATCCCGGCAAAAAGAAGGTGATTCTTAAGCCCTTTGCCGTTATACTGGAAGAAGTAGTCCTTATCCCTTATCAAGGGTTTTTCACATGATTTTTTCAAGAACCGTCCATTTCGCGCTCCTTGGCGTCATTATTTCGCTCTATAGCCTTGGTCTGCCCACAACGGCGCGAGCGCAAGAAACCGTAGCAGCAGACACACCGGCCGCGCTGGACATCCTTCCGGCGGCAAAGGCGCAGGAACGCGGCCTCAGCTATGACGACCAGGCCCACACCCATCCGCCGATTAAACTGACACCGGATAAATCCGAACTGGTGCGCCTTGAAAGCCCGGCCGCCAGTATCATTGTCGGCAACCCGAACCATTTAAGCATTCTGGCTGACACCTCCAAAACACTGGTTCTGGTCGCCCGCGCGCCCGGCGCAACGCAATTCACCGTTCTGGATCAAGGCGGCAATATCATCATGCAACGCCATGTCATCGTCGCAAGCCCAAAAGAAAAATATCTGCGCGTGCGCCGCTCCTGCGCAGGCTCGGACGACGATAACTGCCGCTCGACCAGCGTCTTTTACTGTCCGGACATGTGCCACGAAATCATCATGGGCGCAGAACAGGCCAAAGGCGGCGCTGCTGAAACAGCAGCAGCAGCAGAAGGCGGAGAAAATACCGCCCAGGCAGCAGACGCCGTAACCAGCCCGCCGGAAAATGTAACCGACACAGATTAAGGACTGAGAGTTTGAAAACATTTGTGTATAATACCTACGGACAAAGAGCCAAAAGCAAATAAGGCGAAAGCGATCCAATGAGCATGAAAAAATCCTCCTCCCTGATTCTGGTACTGGCCACTTGCAGTGCGTTGACCGCATGTCAGACAGCACAAAGCACAACAGATGCGCAGCTCCGCACCTCATCAATGGATGGTGCGATAGAACGCGCTGCCGACTACACACGCAAGCCTAGCAAATCTATAAGCTACCTCGAGCGCGTATACAAACAACAGCCCGATAGCGAAACCGCTGCCGTCGATTACGCCATCGCCCTGCGCGAAAATAATCAATACGATGTGGCTGCTGCAATCCTTGAGCCTTTTGCCAAAAGCAAAAGCGCCTCATCACTATCCACATCCGAATATGCTGCGGTTCAACTTGCACAAGGCAACTATGAAGCCGCCGAAAAATACGCACAAAAGGCCATCATTGCCGATGAAGTCAATTTTAAGGCCTATCATCGCCTCGGCATAGCTTTGGATACCCAAGGCATGCATCAGGAAGCCGAACGCGCCTATCGCAAAGGTCTGGAGCTGTGGCAAGGCGACCCGACCACCATTATGAACAACCTGGCGCTTAACCTCGCCTCTCAGGGTTATCTTGAGGAATCAATCGAGATCTTGCGCAAGGCTCAGGATGTATCGCCAGACCGCGTAGAGATCGAACGCAACCTGCGCATCGTCACAGCGCTGCAGCAAGCCGATGGTGTCCCGGCCCCCAAACCGTCTAAAAAACCTGCGACAACCAAAGACTAATATCTGATACGTGAACAACAAAAACACCGCACGATTAGCGGTGTTTTTTTATGCTGCAATAAACACCGATGAACACCTTAATTAAGCATATTTAGGGTGCATCACGACCGCATCCAATAAGGGTGGGGGTAAACACATAATTCTGGAAACTACCGCCCAATTTCTCCGGGGTTGTTCCCCTATAGTCAGCCAAAGCTTTTTTGTGTACAGCAGCAGCCTCGGGGTTATCCAATTCTTCTCTAAAAAAGTATCCGTCCTTGTCCACGCCATAGCCCTCAACCGTGAACTCCGGATTGCCCGCATCAACATCAACAGCTCTGCGAAAAGCTACAGACAGTACAGAGGGGCAAGTTTCCGTTTCAGTACTTTGACTTAATTGATGATAAACTTCTCTCACTCTTTCAGAAAATTCAGATGCCTTTTCTGGCGTTAGGCCGTGCTCTATAGCAACCTCATACATGTCACTATATATGTTTTCAAAACTTTGTTCTCTTGGATTCTCAAACTGATCTGCCATTTATCCCCTCACAAGCTGGTTTACGATTACACACACTATTATAATGACGCTTTTGTTAATATTACGTTAAATTCTAATAATGGTGCCCTCAACCTCGCCGCAACATTATGTTGATAATTTATGTTTAAACTTGAACTGCAAGGACGATGAATGAAGTCGGCTTAAGAAACAGTGCCTATAAAAAGGCGAAGTATTGCGAGAAAGCCTATCCCCGCGAAAACGGGAATCTTTTAAAATCAAAAACTTAAGGTCCACGTTTCCACGGGGAAAGCATGATCGTTTTATAGGGAATAGGCTATAAATAATAGAACTTAGTTCAGTGAACTTGCCGAAATCCCTGCCGGTCCCAGAATGATAATAAACAGCGCCGGCAGAAAGAATAAGATCATCGGCACGGTCAGCTTCGGCGGCAATGCTGCAGCCTTTTGCTCGGCTGCCGCCATCCGCATATCGCGCAATTCATCCGCCATCACGCGCATCGCCTGCGAAATCGATGTCCCGTATTGCTCGGCCTGAATGAGCGCCGTGGCAAAACTTTTTCCTGCCCCCGAGCCCACGCGCCGCGCAAAATCCTGCAAAGCCTCACGGCGGTCGTTCAGCATCGCCATCTCCGCACTCAGCAAACCCAGCTCTTCCGCCAGAATGGGGGAGTGCTCTGAAATTTCTTCCGCAACACGGTCAACCGTTTGCTCCAATCCAATCCCGCCTTGCACACAGATCAACATCATGTCCAGGGAATCGGGAAACGAGAGGTTAATCTCCTGCTGACGTTTCAAAATCTGGTTCTTAATCAGCACGTCAGGCAATTTATAACCAATAACCGCCGCCGTAAAAACCGACAGCAATTTCATCGTATCGGAAATTTCCTTATCGGTGTTCGACAACACCAAAACGGTAAACCCGGCCAGCAAGATAGGCAAGACCGCCTGCGCAATCATAAACTTAATCGGTGCATTCGGGCTGCGAATACCGGCCTGCAGCATTTTATCGCGCACCTTTTCCCCCATCGCGCCAGCGATCTGCTGAAATTTATACAGCGCCGCCATGGAATCCGCCGCAGACACATTCTTATCCTGCTTGGCTTTATGAATGCTGCCGTCGCGCGTCGCCTGAAAAAGGTCTTTTCTGCGTTTTTCGACGACCGATTTATAATGCTCCTTCTTCTCGCTTTTATTCAAAAACGGCAGTGCAAATGCTGCAAAAGACCCCGCAGCAAGAACCGCGCTCACCAGCGTAATAATAATTTCATTATCCATAACATTTACACCTTAAAGTTAATCATGATCTTCATGACAAAAACACCTAAGCTCATCCAGGTCACGGCGCACGCCAGCAAGACATTTCCGAACGGCTCGGTAAACAGCACGCTGATATATTCGTAATTCACAAAATACATCCCCGTAGCCACCAAAATGGGTAATGCCGCGATAATCGAGGCCGAAGCAATCGCTTCCGAAGACAACGCCTTAATCTTGCGCTTCAAACGGAACCGTGCACGGATCACGTTCGAAAGATTGGTCAGAACCTCCGACAGGCTGGAACCGGTCTGCGCCTGAATAGACAGCCCCGTGGCAAACATCTGCATCTCGGTCAACGGCATGCTGCGCGTCGCTTCAAGAGCCGCCTCAGCCAATGAAACCCCGATCTTTTGCTTATCGTAAATCCGGCCCATTTCCTCGCCGACCGGCCCGGTAAATTCCCGCCCGATCATCGAAATCGCCTCGGACACCGGCATCCCGGCTTTCAGCAACCGCACACAGGCCTCCAGCGCGTCGGGAAATTCTTCCAGAAATTTCTTCTGCCGCCGCGCTGCCATTTTTTTAACCACCAGCCGCGGAATCCCCAACAAACCGATAACCGCCAGAGCCAACAAGACATGCAAAGGCTGGCCCATCAATTTGGCCGCCCCAACCAGCACTACCATCAACAGCACGGAAAAAAGCCAATACTGCTTAACGGAAATACTTAAGCCCGCCTGCATCAGCATCATCGACAACGTTGTCTTTTTTTTGCCAGACGCTTCCTCGGCCTTGGATTCTTTCAGCTTTTTCGCCAAATCGTCCCGGCGCTTATCCTTCACGCCTTTTTCGTTCTTGGGCGAAGCCGCAGCGCCATGCCCCTGAATCTTACCGTAAAGCTTTTTCCGGCGCGCACTTTCCTGACTGGCTGTAAACGCGAGCGCCATACCGACAATCAGCAGGGTAATAACACCAATCAAAATGATTTGAATCATCGACATGAACTCAAAACCTTATTTAAACAAAGTGAATTTCTATTAGGGAACGGCGAAAATGCTTATTTTTAAAAACCCGGATCGCAGCATATATTTCGATATGTGAGAACCGGAAGTTTTAAAAATAAGCATTTGCAGCCCTCCATAATAGAAATTTTAATCGAAAGCGCCTTCCATAGCATCAAGGACGAGCTGATCAACGCCAAACTGACGGGCTTTATCAAAGAATTTCGGCCGCAGACCGGTCGCGCGGTGTCTGGTAATCAGCTTCCCGTTGTCATCCTCACCTTCAATATCAAGGACGAACAGATCCTGCATCGTGACAACCTCACCCTCCATCCCCGTGATCTCGGTCACATGGGTTGTTTTACGAGAACCGTCACGCAAACGCTGCACCTGAATAATGCATTGCACCGCACCGGCAATTTGCTCACGCACCGCCTGCTGCGGCAAATTCAAACCGCCCATCGCGATCATGTTTTCCATACGCGAAAGCGCTTCACGCGGGTTGTTGGCGTGCACCGTACCCATTGATCCGTCGTGACCTGTGTTCATCGCCTGCAACAAGTCAAACGCCTCCGACCCGCGCACCTCACCCACGATAATTCGCTCCGGGCGCATCCGCAGGCAATTCTTCACCAGATCGCGCATCGTCACCTCACCAACCCCTTCAAGGTTGGGCGGGCGCGTTTCCAGACGCACCACGTGCGGCTGTTGCAGTTGCAACTCGCAAGCATCTTCACAGGTAATAATCCGCTCACCCGGTTCGATATATCGCGTCAGACAGTTTAGCATCGTCGTCTTACCCGAACCCGTACCTCCCGATACAAGAACGTTCACCCGGCAACGACCGATCGCCATAATCAGCTTCGCACAGGATGGCGTCATCGATCCGAATTCCTGCAATTTCTCCAGCGTCAGCTTGTCTTTGGTAAATTTACGGATAGTCATGCACGCCCCATCCACGGCCAGCGGCGGGATAATCACGTTCACCCGCGACCCGTCAGGCAAGCGCGCGTCACAAATCGGCGAAGCTTCATCAACCCGGCGGCCAATCGCCCCCACAATCCGCTGACAGATCGTCGTTAAATGCTGGTTATCGCGAAATTTGATCCGCGCTTTTTCAATCTTGCCCTTCACCTCGATATAGGTCGTATCCGGGCCGTTAATCATGATATCGGCGATATCATCACGCTCCAGCAATTCCTCCAGCGGACCGAAACCAAGCATGTCATCGGCGCATTCCTTGGCAATCGACTGCAACTCAGCCGCCGTCAGATCGAGGTTACGGAACCGGGCAATCTCCTCAACCGCGCTCAAGACCTCCTCGCGCGCCGCCTTGGATTCCATATTCGCCAGAGCCTTCAGGTCAATCCCGTCCCGCAGATCCAGCCAAATCCGGTTACGCGAGCGCTGCAGCCGCAACGCCGTTATCGAATCCGTACTGCTAACTTCTTCATCCTCATGCCCATGAAGATCATGCGCAAAAGGATCGTCAGAAGGCTTGTCCTTTTTCGGTGCCGACGCGGCCTTTTTTGCCGGAACTTCCGGTGCAGCCTGGACAGTCTCGGCAACAGCGGCAATCTCCGACTTTTCCTCCGGCTCAGACTTTTTCTCAAGCGCATCTCCAAGCCCCGCCAGCATTTCAACGGAAGCCGGCGCAGGCTTATCATCTTTCTTCGCGGCTTCTTTTACCGGAGCAGGAGCAGGAGTAGGCGCGCCCGCCTTTTCCACTTTCTTCTCGGCAGGCTTCCCTGACGGCTTCGGCTTGGCCGGAGACGTCGGAGAACTTGGTTCTGAAGCTTTCTTTCCAAACATGAAAACAGACTTTCTTCTACTTTATAGTCCAGACAAGACAGCCCCGGATTTATCTTTTAGCTTTCAACTTGCCAAGCAAGCCATCAAGAAAACCACCGGCTGCCGCACTTTCATCATCAGAAGATTCAAGCGCAACCTCGGTCAGAGATTTTTTCAACACCGGCAACAACGTGCTTTGGATCAAGGCGCGCGCCGCTTTATCATCGGTCAGCTTGCGGCTGTCACTTTCGTTGCCGAGAAACATCTTGGCATCATAAGGTAAATACGCCGCAACACTAAATTCCATAGCCTTTTCAATATCCGACTTTGAAACTTCATTCGCTACGGCCTCGCCCTGCATGTTAACAATCAGGCTTACCGCCTCATCTTCACCGCCGCGCACCTCCTTGATCTCGTGAATCAGACTGCGCGCCAGCCGCAAGGCCGACAAAGTCGGTGTTGCGGCAATCAAAATCTGGTTCGCCCGCGCCAGCACGGTCTTCTGCAAAGCGCCTGAAGATTGCGACAAATCAACCACCACAAACGGATATTTGAGCATCAGCATATCAATCAGCTTTTCCAACTGCTCGGGGCTGGCCCCTTCTTCGAGCATCACATCCCCACCCGTGGCAAGAACGCTCAGCTTCTCACTGGCCGGGTGCAGCATGCGTTTCAAACTGTCTTCATCATTATTCTCAGCCGCGCGCACCGCTTCGTTTAACGTCGTACTCGGCTCAAAACCAAGCCCAACCCCCAAAGTCGACCACCCGCCGGACGTATCGAGCAAGATCGTCTTTTGGCCCAAAATTTCACTGAGTCCGCAAGCCAGCGCCTCTGAAAGAATAGACGCGCCAACCCCGCCTTTCGATCCCATAATCGCGATAAGACGGCTGCCGGTCACACCGATCTTCTCAACCAGCGCCCTGGCGACGACCTCGCCAAGCTGTGACGATGAAACCGGACGCACGAGATAATCGCTCACGCCCATATCGATCAAACGCCGGTACAAATTCACATCATTGTCCGGCCCGATAATAATCGCCGATGTTCCGGCCTCACAATGCCCGGCCAACTCCTCAAGCCGCCCCGTAAAACCTTCATCAATCACATCGGTCTGGATAATAACCAACTGCGGCGATGCGATATCCCTATAGGTCGAGATTGCTGCTTCAACATCACCTTCTTCATCCTGAACACTAACGCGGGCAAACCGCCAGTCATCTACGAGATCTCTGGCGGCCTGTAATGTCCCTTGGTCTTTTGAATAAACAGCAACACTCGATGCAGGAAGCAATATTGAGGTTGCCTGGCTGTCCACCTCGCTCATTCGTCTTTACTTATCCTCGTCCGTCATACATATTACAAACTGCTAATAATTATAATTTCATATATTTAAGACTTTATGAGCGCCCTTGATAAACTTACTCGCCGGTTGAGCTCTCACCACCGAGAGGCTCATTCGGCACGCCCATGCGGTAGACTTCAACCGTATTGCTCATCCGGCGCCCGTCAGTCGTCATATCTGTAACGCCCTGCCCTTTAAGATCTTTGGGGCGCACCTGACGCGCAAACAAAGTCTCGGTCGTACAGCCCAGCCTGTAGTCTTCATCAACCTTAACGTCCAAATCATCAAAACCAGAAATTGCTCCGCAATCCTTCGGTGCCAGAGCATTATAGGCCGTATAGGAAATCATCGCATTCATCCCGCCGGAACCGTTAACCGGCAGGATATTTGCATCAACATCGCGAATGCCCGCATTGCGCATTTCATTGACAATCCGCGCAGCCTCGTCACTGGCATGCATCGCATTGGCTGATTTGGATTTCGGATCATACGTCACAGTCAAAGCCACCGGGCCATCTCCGTGTTTATCGTAATGTTTGGCCAAACCTTGCACCGCTGCGCCGCTCAGTTCAGAAGCCGGCAGCGTATCGGAAAAAGTCTCTTCCTGAACCTGCAAACGGTTTTGATTGAGCTGCGTCGGTTCAGACAAACACCCGCTCAAAACCATCGCCAGCGCAATCATCGCCAAAATCGTATAGGGTAAAGATACGGCCCATTTATGTTTTGCATTTTTAACTTCAGACATCTCAATCACCCCTTAATCCAGCAAATACCCGAACCGCTCATCCAGCGCGAAAATCTCGTCATCCTCAACCTCGTAGTTGCGGCGAATATTGGCCGCAAAGGCCTGAGCAAGCGGATTACTTTCCTGTTTAGGCACCGGTGCAGCGCGATCTTCCTCTGCATAAGGCTCAACCAGATACGGCGTTACAATCACCACAAGCTCGGTTTCACTGCGTTGAAAACTGTCGGACTTCACAAGATCACCCAGAACGGGCGTCTTGCTGATCCCCGGCAAACCGGTCATCCCTTTCAACGCATCCGAGCGCAAGATCCCGGCAATCATCAAACTGCCGCCGCTGGGAATCTCCACGGTCGTTTCGGCCCGGCGAATATCCAGCCCCGGCACCACCAGATCGGCCAGCGTCACCGCACTTTCATAATCCAGCGACGATACCTCGGTATTCATCTGCAAACTGATCCGCTTGTTTGAAAGCACAACCGGACGGAAATTCAAAGACACCCCAAATTCTCGGTATTCGATAATAATATTCCCGATCTGGTCACGCCCCGCAGGCACAGGAAACTCACCGCCGGCCAAAAACCCGGCTTGCTCCCCGGACACCGCCGTCAAATTCGGCTCCGCCAAAATATTCACCAGATTACGCTCTTCCAGCGCATTCAATTCAATCGCCGCCAAACCAAGCCCGCGAACACCTGTATCAACCAGCGCACTCCCGATCGCCGCCGCATCCTGAGATAACGCAATCCCCGCGCCCGTTCCAAAGATCACCTGATCGCCGCGCGACGTTGCACTCGAACCCGGATTACCGCCAAACAAAGTCGTCGCCGACAACTCATTCGGGTCGTTCAAATATGTTTCCACACCCAATTCTTTCAAAGCCGTGCGCGAAGCCTCCATAATCTTAACTTGCAGCATCACCTGCTGCTCGCCCCGCACATCAAGTAAATTGGAAATCAACTCATCGATAGGATCGCTTTCATCCTGCAAGTCACTGACATAATGACCGACAATATTCGCAATCTTCGAAGCCACCTCAGGATTGGACACCGTTCCGGTCAACAAAATCTGATCATGAATAGCCCCAACCTTAACCGTTTCTTCCGGATACAGTTCCTCAACCAGCGCCTGAATAGCCTGCAAATCATAGGCAACATGCAAATCAATCCGCTTGACGATATTCCCGGCCGCATCCAGCGCGATAATATTCGTATCCCCGACATTAACCCCAACGACGTACAGATTGTTACTCTGCACAGCCATCACATCCACGATAGAAGGATCAGCCACCAGCACATCGGAAACATCGCCATCAACCGAAACCAAATCCGCCTTACCCAGCGTAATAATCAAAGGTCCATCCTTTTTCATTTCGCTCTGGATCGTTTCCAAATCCCCTTTGGCTGCCATCACCGCCAAAGGCGCCATAAACACAGCCAGCACCGCCACCAAAGCCAGCGCCACCTTAATTCTGGATAAATACGTGGACATCGTCATCATTGATAAGACTTTCAGTTGGTTACGCAGAAAAAAGAAACAGAATTAAAAGCAAGGACTGCTAAAGGACTTAACGGGCAGGAATTGCCGTGACTTGTTCGCCACTATAGATTCGCACAATATTGCGATTAATTCCAGCCTCCTTTTTGATTTTTTCATATTCGGCATAGACCTCGTCACCCATATTCGTCAGACGCGCATCCGAAACCGTTGGCCACTGCTTTTCAAAAGGTTGGTCATCGCCAACCGCACGCAGCGCTAAGGTCAACTCCCCCAGCTCTGAAGCCAGAAACAGCCGCTCGGCATCCTGCGCCCCGACAGCCAACGTCACAGTCTTACCGACCTTAATCGTGTCTTCCTCAGGACGCTCAGCCGTCTGGTCAACCGCCAGAACCTTTACATTTTGCAAAATAGTCTCGGTCGCCATTTTGCTCAGATTGAGCGCAATCATCTTGGTAATCTCGGGATTATCATCATCAGTGCGCACGCTTTCCTTATAGGTCAAAATCACATCGACAAAGTCGCCTGGGCCGATAAACCCGCCCACCATACTGGAAGCAGACACCTCAATCGCCACAGCGCGCTGACCCGGCTCAAGCGTAGCCGCCACCATGTTACCTTTAACCTGACCCAACATCGCCGACTTCATCACCGGTTCGCCTTCGGCCACATCACGCCCCAGACGCCCCTCAAGAGCCTCAATCGGTGATTGTTCGTCCTGACGCAAAACCGCACCGGGAAAAACGCTGCTCTTCGGCCATTCCTGCCAGCGCGTATCCCCGTCTTTGATCTCACGCCCGATCGCCAGATCCTTCGACGCGACCAGAACCTCAACCTTGGCTTCCTGAAGTGCGGCTTCTTCTTTCTTGCCGCCAAGCGTCACCTGCACCAGCATCGCGACCAATACAGCCACCAGCACGGCGCCGCCAAGGACAATGAGAATATTCTTATTCATAACAAAACCTCTTCCGGTTTTTTGAGTATTTTGAAAATCTGGTAAAGGACGCAGCAAAGCCCGAACGGGCAAAAAAAGTGTCTATTATCATGATGCGCCCATTTTCTTAAGAAAGCGTGAAACAGAGAAAATATGAGAAAAACAGGCGCTTGGAAGACTACTCAATGACAAAGGATGACAGAACGTCCAGATCAAAATACCCTATTTTGACAAAAGATGCCAGCGCGCCGAACACAATCGCCACACCATAGGGCACTTTACTGGCTCCACCCTGCACCTGCGCCACCCAGCTCTCAGGCTTCGGCTCTTTCACCGGCGTCCATTTTTTAAGCGCCAGAGCTGTTAACGCCAACAAACCGCCGATAACACTCATATAGAAAATAAACGGCACCAGCCCCTTTAATCCGGCCCACAGCGCTAGCCCTGTCGCAAGTTTAGAGTCCCCAGCCCCCATCAGTTTGCCCATAAACATCGCCAGCGTGATGAGAAACACGATCAGAGCGGCGATAAGATGTGAGGGCAATGAGGCAAAGACATCATCGCGCCCGCCCATCCACAACGCCCCGTAACAAACAATAAAAGCGCCAACAACAATGACCGTATAGACATTCGGAATCGTCATGCCGCGCAAATCGGATTGCGCCGCCAAAATACCCGTCCCGGCCACCACAAACAAACACATCAGAAAAACGATAAGCAAAAGCATGACCCATACCTTCAAAGAAAATTCAAAGACAATTACGGACCGGCAAAACCCGCCTCAACATCCTCGAATATCGCCAGAATTTCATCACCCAGCGTATAGACGACCGCAGAAATTGCCAGCGCAATACCGGCCGCAATCAACGCATATTCTATCGCCGTTGCGCCCGCGCACTCAGCACGAAATTTTTGTAGAAAAAGAGAAAGAGAAATAAGAAACTGGACAAACATATTCACGCGCCCCAACCCGGAAAAGGTCATAAAAAAGCCCACCCATTCACGGGTGGGCTTTTAAATAAATCACCAAAATTAGCGACCAGCAACCGCTGTTTCAACGTCGGTAAATGTCGCTTCAATTTCATCACCAAGCGTGAAGACAACAGCAACAATCGCAATCGCAATACCGGCAGCAATCAAGCCGTATTCGATAGCCGTCGCGCCTTCTTCGTTGTTCAGATAAGCGTCTTTCAAAGCAAGTAATTTCAACATGGTTTTCTCCTTTTAGATTTTCGAATTCCGGTTACCCACACTTCAAAACCAATGAGACTTAAGGACTTGAAGCTCCCAACCGTTTACTCTTTTAGAATATCGAAAGTTGATTAATGGAAGGTTAAAGAACGCAGTATTTACGCGAATAATAGAATAAAAAATCACCCATTTTCAAGTATAAATTTGAATCTTTTTTATATAAAATTTGAAATATTTCTATGTTTAAACAATTACTTTATTTTTATTTATTTTATACTTAAGTCGCATAAAAAATACATCCTTTATTTCGTTTTTTCTCGATATACGAGAAAAGGAACAATAAAGCGCAATAAAAGGATTCCCTATTATTCCAACTCCATTCAATTCGCCCGCAAAAGAAGCCCCACAGCGCTTGGGCTATGAGGCTTCCTGTGTTGCGCACTATATTCAGGCGCTGTTCTTTTTTAGCTCTTGATATGCAGGTTGCTAAGTTCCTGAGCGATGCTGCGGAAAACGCTAATCAACTCATCGGATGTCGTCACATGTTCGTGACGCCCGCCATTGGCTGCACAATCCTCATAGAGCTGCTCAGTTGCCGCGTCAATACCGCCGGTATCAAACGTAATCGTATAGATTGTCACATTGTCTTCCGTATCCATATTCTGACACACATCCTCAAGACGATCATCCAGAACGCCGCTGCTATTAACGCTGTGCGTACCGGAAACTCCGAAAGCAGAATACGGGCTACTATAGACGTTATCACCATCGGTCATCATAACGACCACCTTACGCCAGGCATTGTTATCCCAATCAACCCCTTCGGTAAACGGTGCCTCAGGGGACAATACACGCCAGCCCCAGACCATACCGATATTCCCATAAGTATTACCCCGGGCCTCCATTTCGCCGATACGATCTTTCAACGCCGTCATATCTTCAGACAAAGGTAAAATGGACGCTTTCGGACATATATAGTTTGGAGCACGATAAACCGTTCTGGCGCCATATTGATAATCCCAGTCCAGACAGCTCGAACCAGTTGAGTTATATTGGTCACCGTTACAAATATAGTTATTGTAATAGTTACACTGCGCACTGCCGTCATTTTTATCCCGGCACCAGCGATACATATACCACGGCCCGCCAAAATCAGTCACATCCGTGCCGTCATCTTCTTCAATAACGCAGATATCCGTGTCTGCATCATTGCTAAATGTCAACCCCAGAGGATTATTTAAAAACGCGGTTTCATAAAGAGCGCCGTCATCATCATATCCCAGCCCATACGGCCCGACATTCACCGATGTCGCATACGGCACCAAGCCAACTTTAACATATTCGTTTTCAGCCCTAACGTAAGTCCCATAGCGATCCAGACAATCGCCTGTCGCATCAACATCATAGGTCCCGAAAAGAATTTCAACAAATTCACACGCCGCCGTGCGCAACTTGCCGATATTGTTGTTTGAACCCATCGAACCGGTATTATCCAGCACCAGAACAACTTCCAGCCCCTTAACTTCACGCTGCACAACCGTTTCCGCAGCAATATCTATTTCATCAATACCGATCACCCGCAAAAACGATGTCAGGTAAGTCGCAGAACCGGTCACCGTCACCAGATTCCCTTCAACCACCACCTGCGGCTCAAACGTCACTCCGATTTTTTCCGGCGGATAATTGACATCAAAAAAATCCCGCACCTTTTGCTCAATGGTCGCCGGATCGCTTGAAATCGCCGCCGCCGCCAACGCCGCCGCATCGATCGCCTGCGCCAGACGCTGCTGAACCAGATACGCTTGCGAATAATCAATCGCCATCCCGACCGATCCGATCAGCATTGGCGCCATCAGAGCAAACAAAATGGCAATGGCCGCACGTGTCTCGCGGCAATAACGCACAAAATTTGGAATATATGTCTTAAGCATAACGACCACCTTGGTTTTTAATTTAGCCTAAAAAAGCCTTGTTATTATTCTCTTTCAATCACCGCGCCCTGACGCCCGCGCGCAAACGCAATTTCCTGCATGGCGATATCGTGAATAACGAAACCGCCAAAGAGCGGTTCAAAATCATAATTCACCGCTACAACCAAAACGCCTTCACCGGCCTGCGCCAGATCCGCAACCCGCGTTTCCACATCGGCCAACGGTGTCATGTTGCGCGTTTCACGCCATTCAATCACCGGATTGGCATCATCATCAAAGCGCAGACTCACTACATCTATGCCATAAGATGTTGTGTCAAACGGGTCCAGAGCCAACTCACTGGCATCAATCGCATCATAAATCATCTCCATATCGACAACCGAACTGCGTGCAATCAAATCCGCCGCCACCTGAGAGGCCCGGATTGTTTTCTGGTTTGCCAAAATCCCGTTACCCAGATCAAACATCCCCAGCAACAGCACCAGCATAATCGGAAAAACCAGTGCAGCCTCAACAGCAGCCACACCGTCTTCAGATTTAAACCAGTCTTTGAATAATTTTACGATCATGCGCCTGCTCCTGCAAAATCATAAGGCTCAACCTGCAAAACGATGGTCGACATAAACAAACGTGAATTATCCGATCCGGCAAGCAGCGGACCGACAAACGGCGTCATCATTTGATAACGGTATGCGACGCGAATAAGAATACGGTCATCAGAACCGCCAGCATCAAATCCCTGACTCACCAGATTTCCGTCAGCATCATATTGCGGTGGATAAGAGGCCGCATCGCCAAAACTGGTCAGGGTAATCGATTCAACCATCACATCGTTACAATCGATCAAAACGGTCGCATAATTACACAAACCCTCCCGAAATGCGGACTCTGGATCGATGCCGGATTGCTGTAATTCACCGGTGCGAATCATCCGCGCTGCAGAACTTGTTGCCCCCTCAAGCAAGCTGGCAGAGGCATACATAATCGCGATTTCAAGAATAGCCAAGGTTAGCATCAAATACGGAACAGCCAGCAGACTAAACTCGATCGCCGTCGTACCTTCATCATTTTTTATGAATTTTTTCAAAAAGTTACCCAACTTTACCCCAATATATTTTATTTAAATTAAATTGGTTCTAAATTCCGGGCATAAAAAAAGCGTCCGATGCACGCTCCTCTAACCCCATAACCCTAACTCTCCCAGTATGCGCCTAAGAGATAAATATTTGCTTAAGCTTATATGGGATTTTAACTATCTTCAGAGGCCGCTGAAACAACATCAGTATCGTCCAACGGAAACCCTTCATGGTCCAAAGCAATCCGTCCGCTCACCTCTTCCCCCCAGCGTTCAATCAATTCTTTCTGACGTTTTTCAATCGCATGAATTCTCGACACCCCGCGCTGATACAAAAACCGCGACACAAACGCAGTCACCGCCCAGTCAACCAGATACCCCACCCCGGCCGCCGAATAAATCACAATAATCGCCATCGGATCGATAATAATCGACAAGGCCTTGGCCATCGACATTTCGCTTGTCCACAACTCCATAATAAACGGCATACAACCGGCAACATTCATCGCGCCAACCGTTACAGCCTTAATTTTCTTTTTATTTTGATCGACAAAAAACACCACAAAAGTCGGCAGCAAACCGATAAAAAGAATAACCGCGACAGGCAAAAACACCGCTGACATCACAATCAACAGGATCAAAAACAAATTCACCCATAAAGAAACTTTACGCTTTTGTTTTTTCTTGGCAGTTTTTTTCGCCATGCCTTATCCCCTTTAAAACAGCGCCTTATCAGAGAAAAACACAAAGGCCGTCCCCATAATAACGATAAACGACAACACGCAGGAAATAATCGCCGCCACCTCACGCCCCGTTTCAATGCCAAACAAGCCCTGCTTGTCCAAACGAAACTCAAGATTCTGACGCTCGGACTCAATTTTCAAAAATTCCTGCATCGCTTTGCGGAAAGAGGCAAAGTCCTTTTTCGTGACATCGGCGTTTTCAAAAATATTGGCAATCTTTTTCAAATCCCCCGTCGACTGGAATTCCGCAACCGCCTCTCTCATTTTTTCCTGAACTAATCGGTCATGATAACGCTTTACAACCGCCTGTAAGCGCGGAGCCATAACCTTCGCCAAAGCTGGCATATCACCCATACTATAACGCTTTTGAATCGCAGCCAGACACTTGAGATTGGCCGCAACAATGCGGTGATTTTCATGCGAATTAAGATCGTAAAGATACGGTTCAATAACCTTTTGCTCTTTCTCGTATAAAAACGCCACCGCATGACGATCCAAAAACGCCGTTGGGGCCTTTCCCTTTTTGCACAAATCCTCATAGGCCAACAGCAATTCTTCCGGACCCGTAACATAATACTCATCAACAATTTCGCTCAGACACGGACATTCCGGGCTCAAAAGATAAACAGCACGTTCAATACCATCGCCATACTTATTCGTCTTCAGATAACGCCGACATTTTTCAAATTTTGAAAACAACCCCGTGACATCGACAACATTCGAACTTTGTACCGTCAGCCAGTTAAGAACCAACAAATTCCTGAAAATCTCGATAAATGCGCCAACCGGCTGCTTAAGAACCATTGCCTCGGCAATCGCATTCCCGATTCCATCCCCCAAAAGACGCAAACTCCGAAAACGTAACGGCGCTTCGGGATCCAGCGCTATTGAAACATTCCCGGCCAGACAGGCCTCATGCCCTGTCCCGCTGGATTGTTGACGCGCATCGACAAGCGCCTTTTGAAAGCGTTCTGAAACCTCTTCATCCTCCAAAGAACGCTCAATCCAGTTCAACAGACTGTCATCCTCAATCGCTTTTTTGGTCTCCTTGACACGTCCCTCAATATCCATCGCCATCAAGGAGGCAATAAAATATTTTTCTCCGCCCAGATCAAACGGTCGCGGAGCCTTTTTCGCCGTCACAGACTGTTTTGGACTCAAACGCCGACCATCCAGCCATTCATACACCTCATCAATCGTCCAACGCTGGGAAAGATCGTCATGCAAAAGGCCGCGCAACAACTCCAGGATTTCACCCTTAAACCGGTCCTTACCGGTAATCGCCGCATAGCTTCCATACAAAACCTTACGCTTAACGATCTCGTCATCGCTGAGCCCCGCCAAGGGATCGCTGTGACGCATCATAACCGCAATCGAAACCCCCAATGCGTAAAGATCGGTCGCAATCGTTCCTTTCCCCCGCGCATTCGGATCGGCCATTCCTCTGGCAATCGGCTCATATAAAACCGGCTGTGTCGAAGACGCAGGTGCGGATAAACAATCACCCAAAATAATCCTTGAGGGCTTACCGTGCGCCCCGCCGTCAAACATATTGCCGGGGCGAATAGCCCCATGCACAAAGTCCTTATCCCTGAAATCCCGTAAAATTCCGGCAATCGGCCCGACAATAGCAGGCAGAACATCATCCTGCTTCCAGCCCAATGCCGCAGGCTCTCCCGGCTTCAACAACGGCCGCCCCCAATTGTCGTAATAAATAAAAACATAAACCTCGCGCTTGGCCGGTGGCCAGTAGACCACCCCATGCACAACCAGTTTCGCCAAAGACTTATCGTGTAAATTTGAATAAATGCTGGCGACACCCCGCCGCGGCACCATATAACGCTCACAGACAATCGCAATCAACGGCGTCTTGTTCGAATCTTTGGAATAAGCACGATAGGCTTTATTCAGCCCGGCATTATAAACTGGCAGGGGTGCCCCGCACTGAATCTCAACCTGTCCGCGAAAATCGGCAACATCCCCATTAATCTTTTCCGCAGTCTGGCCTTCAACACCGCCACCGACCTCCCCCACACCAGCGGAAGCCGTTGGAATCTTTTTGCCTTCATCTTTCGGAGAGTCCGATTCACCCATAAAAAACTCTTTGGATTACCAATGAAACACGCACGAAAAAGTGCATTAAAGACAGACGAAAACATGCCTAAATTCTTTAGACACAACCCGCAGTGTAATATTGTTCGAACAAAAAGTAAAACGCTCTAGGCCACGAACGGGTCCTGCATCAAAATCGTGTCATCGCGTTCCGGACTGGTGGAGAGCAAAGTCACCGGCGCACCGATCAACTCTTCAATATGCTTCACATATTTCACCGCTGCCGCCGGTAAATCCGCCCAGCTCCGCGCACCATATGTGCTCTCGCTCCACCCCGGCATCGTTTCATAAATCGGCTTGACCGCCGCCTGCTTCACCTGCGAGGCCGGTAGGTAATCCACCCGCTCCCCGTCAATCTCATACCCTACGCAAATCCGCAGCTCTTCCAGCCCGTCCAGCACATCCAGCTTGGTCAACGCAATCCCGTGTATACCGCCCAGCTTCACCGTCTGACGCACCAGCGCCGCATCAAACCAGCCGCAACGCCGCTTGCGCCCGGTCGTTGTGCCGAACTCATGCCCCTTTTCCCCCAGGAACTGACCGACCTCGTTTTCCTGTTCAGTCGGAAACGGCCCCGAACCCACGCGGGTCGTATAGGCCTTGGTAATCCCCAGCACATAACCGATCTGGTCCGGCCCCATTCCCGAACCGCACGCCGCCTGCCCGGCCGCCATATTCGAAGATGTCACATACGGATAGGTCCCGTGATCAACATCCAGCATCATCCCCTGCGCCCCTTCAAACAGGATCTTCTTCCCGGCCTTATGCGCATCATGCAACACTTTCCACGTCACGGCTTTGTACGGCAAAATCTCTTCGCGCACAGCCATCAGCGCGTCGAAAATCTCATCCGCACTGATCTCCTGCGCCCCCAGCCCTTTCAGCAATGCATTGTGATGCAACATCATCCGGTCCAACTTTTCACGCATCACATCCGGATATTCCAGATCACAAATCCGGATCGCCCGGCGCGCAATCTTGTCTTCATAGGCCGGGCCGATCCCGCGCTTCGTCGTGCCGATCGGCTTGTCACCGCGCGTCATCTCCATCGCCTCATCCAGCGCCCCGTGCACCGGCAAAATCAACGGCGCGTTTTCCGCGATCATCAGCTTGTCAGGATTCACATCCACGCCTTTTTCCTGAATGGCTTTAATCTCCTTCATCAAGGCCCACGGATCGATGACCACCCCGTTCCCGATAATCGAAATCTTGGATTTGCGCACAATACCGGAAGGGAGCAAATGCAGCTTATACGTCACCCCGTCAATCACCAGCGTATGCCCGGCATTATGCCCACCCTGAAACCTCACCACGACATCGGCGCGCGAAGAGAGCCAATCGACAATCTTGCCCTTACCTTCATCGCCCCACTGAGCGCCAATCACCGCAACATTCGACATGTATAAATCCTTTTCCTTTATCGTCATTGCGAGCGTAAGCGAAGCAATCCAGAGCGACAAGCACAATATTCATGGATTGCTTCGTCGTTTCACTCCTCGCAATGACGGTTATGACTGACGAACGACTATAAACCCATCATCTTGTAATTTCTTAATCTCCGCCCAATCCGTATCACACGAAACGAGCTTCACCTCTGCACCGCTCTGCACCTTCAACCCTTGGCGCAACGTATCCATATAGAGCGTAAACCCGGCAGCACTTTCCTTCGCCTGCTCACCCTCATAAATATCATAACGCCCGCCGCGTCCCAGCTCACCGCGCTGGCCTTCGGCAAACAATGCAAATGCCAAATCGTTTTTATATTCGAACCCCTTGGTTTCCAGCGGGTCAATCGTCACTCTAACTCCGCCAAGCCCCAGCGCCGCCAGCGCGCTATTCAATCCATCGACCACGCCTTTGAGCCGCGCAACGCACAGCTTTGAGTCTGCGCCCAGTTGAATGTCATCCAGCGCCGCAAACGCTTTATCCGCACCGCCCGCCAAACGGTGACGCAGACCGTCAATTCCGCGTTCATCCTGCCTCGTCGCCGCGAAAATATCCTCAATAATCCCCGGCACCGCAAAATCAATCGTCACATTCTCAATACCCAGCGCCGCCAGCCCTTTGAGCGCCACCACACAAATCTCAACATCGCTGTCGACATCATCCCGGCCGATCATCTCACAGCCCACCTGCGTAAACTGACGCTGCGTGCGCGCCTGCGATCCCTTCGTGCGGATCACATCATTCGCATAGGTCAAGCGCAACGGGCGAGGCTCGTCACCCAGCCGCGTCAGCGCAATCCGCGCGATCTGCGCCGTAATATCGCTGCGCAGCCCCATCATTCGATGCGTTACAGGATCCATCACCCGGAATGTTTCAGACGCCAGCGCCGCCCCCGGCCCTGGAGCCAGAAGGCTTTCCTCAAACTCAGCTATCGGCGGCTTCACCCGCGCATAGCCAAAACTGCGAAACACAGCCATTAGGCGCGCAATCGCATCATATTCCACCTCCGCCTGCGGGGGGAGCAAATCCTCAAACCCACTGGGCAAAAGCGCATTATTTTGGGAAGCTGAATTCATGCGTTATCGATACGGCGCAAAGCCCTAAAAGTCAATAGATTGAATATTTTAAGCTCATAATTATTGACGAAATAGCATATGAACGTAACATAAGAATCATGACAACAACCCGCACCCTGGTCATAGGATTTATTTCAGCCAGTCTTATATGCATTCCAATCTACCAATGGATTATGCATCAAAACTTTTCCATTTTTCCTCTAGGGTGGGCCGCATCAGGTTTAACCTACATGGCTGTATTCTTTCACGAAATTGGCCATACACTCGCCGCTTGGTATTACGGATATCTGACACTGCCAATGTTCGATTTCCAACACGGCGGCGGCTTTGCATATTCCATAACAGACAAAACCCTGCTTATTCTTATCTGTATTTGGGGAGGAATACTATATGGAATTTACATTCTACGGCATCACAAAATAATCGCATTGAACCTCATATGCTTACTCCTTTTCAATATCGCAACCTTTCAAAATGAAAATTGGCGCAGCAGTGTCATAGACTTTATGGGACCTGCTTTTGAATCCCTCATCGCCGCCTTTCTACTTTTTCGCGCCCTTTTTAATCTCGCACCGCGCAGAAATTTTGAACGTGTCCTGAACGCAATCTTTGGCTTTGGCCTGATTTTCAGAATTTTTATCGACTCATATGGACTGATAAACAATCAAATCCATCGCCTGATCTACTACACTCAAAAAGGAAGCCACGGCTTCGGTGACTTTGACAAAATTGCAGACCGGTTTCACATGCTAACATTCGAAACAGTAGTCTATGCTTGGACAGGTTTGACACTTTTATGCCTGATCACGCCTTTTATACTCAAAATATACGTAAAGGATGCAGAAGATCTTCTTTAACCCGCCGCTTTCTCAATCACCGCGCACAGATCATTGACCACGCCTTCAACCTTGCCCGGGTCATCCCCTTCCGCCATCACACGGATCAGGCTTTCCGTCCCGCTGGCCCGCACCAGAACGCGCCCCTCATTGACCAGCGAGCTTTCCGCCTGTTCTATCGCGGCCTTGACCTCATCCGCATCCAGCGGCTTGCCGTCTTTAAACTCGACATTGCGCAAAATCTGCGGCAGCGGCGCGAACAAATGCAGCGCCTCACTCGCCGTCTTTCCACTCTCTTTCAGAAATGCACAAATCTTGATCGCCGCCTGCAGCCCATCCCCAGTCGTATTCAAATCCGACAAAATCAAATGCCCGGACTGTTCCCCGCCCAGATTAAAGCCTTCCGCCCGCATCGTCTCGGACACGTACCGATCCCCGACCGCCGTGCGGATCAAACCAATCCCGCGCGCTTTCAAAAACCGCTCCAGCCCCAGATTAGACATCACAGTGGCCACCAGCGTATCACCTTGTAAATCGCCAGCCTCCTGCATCGAAACCGCCAGCGCCGCCATCAACTGATCACCATCAATCTTCGCGCCCGTCTCATCAACCATAATCAACCGGTCCGCATCCCCGTCCAGCGCTAGTCCCAGATCCGCGCCGTGCTCAACAACGGCGACCTGCAACTTCTCCGTCGCCGTCGCGCCATAGCCGTCATTAATATTGCGCCCGTTGGGGTCATCACCGATCGACACGACCTCGGCCTCCAACTCCCACAAAACTTGCGGCGCCACTTTGTACGCCGCGCCGTTCGCACAATCCACAACGACCTTCAACCCCTCCAGCGTCGTCCCGCGCGGCAAAGCCCGCTTCACGCTCTCCGCATAGCGCCCGATCGCATCATCCAGCCTTGCGGCTTTCCCCAGATCGCCAGGCAAAGCCAGATGCGCGCCAAGATCCTCCTCCAGCGCCGCTTCGATCTCCAACTCAATGTCATCGTCCAGCTTATACCCGTCCGGACCAAACAGCTTGATCCCATTATCTTCGAAAGAATTATGGCTGGCCGAAATCATCACCCCGACATCGGCGCGCAAAGAGCGCGTCAACATCGCAATTCCCGGCGTCGGCACCGGACCCGTAAGGATGACATTCATCCCCATCGATAAAAACCCGGCCGTCATCGCCTGTTCCAGCATATAACACGACAACCGCGTATCCTTACCGATCACAACCCGGTCCGTCGGCTGCCCGCCGTGACGTTCGCGCAACACCTTTGCTGTTGCCATCGCCACCCGCTGCACCATGCCCGGCGTCATCGGGTAAACATTGGCCCGCCCGCGAATTCCATCTGTTCCGAAATATTTCCGTGTCATGTCTTCGTTGTACTGGCAAATACGGAGGATAACAAGCGCGGAATTCGCAGACACGCTCACACAAACCCATCGCGCGCACAAACAACCAACACATTTTTATACATAAAACATACTTTTTTGTTGCCATATATTTCAAAAAACGTTACCAGTAGGCAATAAACAAAATAAAAGACATAATGAAACCGCAAACAACGACGGTACAATTCTGCGAAGTCAGCGACCCCGGCCCTCCGAAAACAGATCTCGGAGACGTTGCCTTGCGCGAAAACGATCCCGTTTATCGCCTGCACCGGGGAAACAGCCCTCTCATACTCTCCGCGCCGCATACGGGATGGAAGGTCCCCGAACACATGATCGATCGGGATGGCTCCCCGCTGGGCGCGCCCGCATGGTGGTTCGACCCGAAGCTCCCGCAGCACCGCCACGAGGTCTGCGACTGGGGAACCGCAGAACTGGTCGAACGCATCAACCGGTTGATACCGCACATCTCCTCCATCAGCTCGAACGTCTCGCGTCTGGTCGTGGAAAAAAACCGCAAATGGGAATATGCCATAACCCCGGAGTCTTCAGAATACGGCCCCAAAATCTGTATCCCCGGCAACCACAATATTTCCACAAAACAGCTTAGCGAACGCAAAGCAATCTACGATGCTTACACTGCCGCCGAAAATGATTTGATTTCTGACATCAAACACGCCCATAACGGCGCAGCAAACATAGCGCTACACAGCTTCGCACCTGAATGGCACGGTCATGGCCGTGATTATGAAATCGGCATCACCTATTTTGAAGACACGACATTATCGGAATTAATCGAACACGCCTTGATCGAAAGAATGGGCCGCCGTGCCGCCTCACAGTACCCGTACAATCTGAAAAACGGACAATTCAGCGACAAAATCGCCGCGCCAAGCCTCAGCCAAAAACACGACGCGCCCTTCGTCATGATCGAAATCCGCAACGACCTGCTTCAAGACCTGCAGCGTCTGGAAGAAACAGCCGAACTCCTGAGCGACATCATTCACAACATCCAGCAAAACCCGGAATACGAACAATGCCTGTCCAGAAACCCCGCCTCAAAGAGCCGGGAAACCGCCCTCTCCCCGGCCATACCGGCATACGGCGTGGCATAAACCGCCAAGCTATTCTTCGTCCGGCGTATCGCCCGGCTCTTCAGCCTTCCCGGCTTTGCAAGATCCGTCACCACAACACGTATTCATACCCATCAACGTATAGGCCGGACAATAGCTGAAAAAGCTGGTCACCGCCATAACGATCGCCAGCAAAAGCAGCACACCGCCGACAACTCCGGAAATAAAGAAGCTGGCCAGAAACAGCACAACAGCCCCAAAAATCCGGGCTTTTTTATCCTTGTCACCAATATTTTTTTCAAATTTAATCATCATTTCTCTCCTAAATATCTATGAATTTCACTTATTGATCGTATCACCCCTGTACACAGCACCTTTAATAATACTCACGCCGGCATTGACGACAGCTGTCGAAATACCGACACAAACAGAAAAGGCAATCCCACCCAGAAAGATAAAAACAACGGTTTTAATTTCCTCAGACATTTTCACACTGAAATCCATATCACTGGGACCTTGCGGCGTTTGCACGGTAAGCGACCCTTCAATCACAGGATTAGGACGCTGAATAAGCTCCAGAACATATTGCACAACACGAATCTGCCCAGGCTCGTTAAAAACCTGATAAGTCATGTAAGAAAAATAAAGCAGCAAAGCCACACCCGCAAGCGTAATAAAAACACCAAGTCCGATAAGCGCCTTCCGGAAAGGAAGCAACATCTCCTCCGGATCAGCATGCACGCGGGAATCTAAATCCAACATATCTTACGCCCCCTGCGGCGCTTTCCCACCGGCAAAACCGCCACCTGACGGGACCGAAGATTTCGGCGTTGTATCCTCAGGCGGTTCGTTATCACTATCGCGCAAAATCGGCCTGCCCGCCAGCACATCCTTAATCTCATCGCCGGACAGCAATTCATATTCCAGCAAAGCCTTGGCCAGCTTGTGCAAATCCCCAAGATTGTCCGTCAAAATCTGCTTGGCCCGGTTATACCCTTCCTCAACAATACGCCGCACTTCGGCATCCACCAGCGCGGCAGTTCCATCGGACATATTCTTGGATTGCGTCACGCTATGGCCCAAAAACACCTCTTCCTGATCCTGCGCATAGCGGATCGTGCCCAGTTTTTCGGAAAAGCCCCATTCGGTCACCATCTTCCGCGCCATGTTCGTCGCCTGCTGAATATCGCTGCTCGCCCCCGTGGTGACTTTCTCGCCGCCGAAAATAATCTCTTCAGCCACGCGTCCGCCCATCGCCACCGACAAATCCGCCTTCAGCTTTTCCAGACTCATCGATAATCGATCACTTTCCGGCAAGCGCATCACCAGCCCCAGCGCCCGGCCTCGCGGCACAATCGTCGCCTTGTGAATAGGGTCCGAAGCCGGTTCATGCATCCCGACCAGCGCGTGCCCGGCTTCATGATACGCGGTGAGTTTCTTCTCATCTTCGCTCATCACCATCGATTTACGCTCGGACCCCATCAGCACCTTATCCTTGGCGTCTTCCAGCTCATCCATCCCGACAACCCGCTTGCCGCGCCGCGCTGCCAAGAGCGCCGCTTCATTGACGAGGTTCGCCAGATCCGCCCCGCTAAAGCCCGGCGTCCCGCGCGCAATCACCACCGGCTCGACATTATTGGCCAGGGGCACTTTCTTCATATGCACTTCGAGGATTTTTTCCCGCCCCTTAATATCAGGAAGCGGCACCACAATCTGCCGGTCGAAACGCCCCGGACGCAAAAGCGCCGGGTCCAGAACATCCGGACGGTTGGTCGCGGCCAGAATAATCACGCCCTCATTGGACTCAAACCCGTCCATCTCAACCAGCAATTGGTTCAACGTCTGCTCGCGCTCGTCATTCCCGCCACCAAGTCCGGCACCGCGATGCCGCCCTACCGCATCGATCTCGTCGATAAAAATAATACACGGCGCATTCTTCTTGCCCTGCTCGAACATATCCCGCACCCGGCTCGCCCCCACCCCGACGAACATCTCAACAAAGTCCGAACCGGAAATCGTAAAGAACGGCACATCCGCCTCACCGGCCACGGCCCGCGCAATCAGAGTCTTACCCGTCCCCGGCTGACCGACCAAAAGCGCCCCTTTCGGAATTTTCCCGCCCAGCCGTGAGAACTTCTGCGGATCTTTCAAAAACTCGACAACCTCCTCCAGCTCCTGCTTGGCCTCTTCAATCCCCGCGACATCTTCGAATGTCACCCGACCGTGCTTCTCGGTCAGCATCTTGGCCCGGCTCTTGCCAAAGCCCATTGCCCCGCCGCCGCCTTTGCCCTGCATCTGGCGCATGAAGAAAATCCATACGCCCACAATCAGCATCGCCGGCAGCAATGCTATCAGAATATCCATCAAGGTGGTTTGCTGCGGATCTTCCCTGGCCGCCGCAATCTGCACCGCGCTGCCCTCGAGGCGATCGACGACATTTTCATTCGGCGGCACCATAACGCGGAACTCATCACCGCTTGAGGCAAAAACCCCGTGCAGTTCCTGCCCCTTAATCGTCACATTGGAAATACGGCCCGCCCGCGCATCGGCCATAAATTCGCTATAGGAAATCATGTTCGAGTGGCTCACCGCACCTTGCTGCGCGCCTTGAAAAATGTTGAACAGGAAAATCATGGTCAGCCCGATCGCCAGCCAGAAAATCAGATTGCGTCCAAATCCATTCACGATTGATTATCCCTTCTTCAATTAAAGTGTGACGTCAATGTAATTCAATTTCCCGTACAAACAAGGAAAATCGGGTTTTTCGCGCGGTTTTCCTGAAAACCACAAAGCTTTGAGGCTGGCATAGATAAAGATTGGGTAAGAGCAAAAACTGTAAAACCACTATCTCAGTTCACATGAATGAGAAACGGTACAACCATGATCAGGAACCAACAAACCAGAAAAACTATGCCTGCAATAGTTCCGTTACGCGCCGCAATGGAACGTTTTTTTAGCCATATTGGAAACAACAGACAGACACCAGCAAACAGCAGCGGCGGCGGCACAGGAATGGCTTTTCGAATCCAGAAAGCCCCCTGATAATCCAAAATGCGAACGAACATGTTCCCTGAATCTTGCGGGTCACCGACAGGATGCAACACAACGAGAAGGAGAAACGCCAGAGCAGGGGAAACTTCCAAAATCAAGCCTATCCATACAAGTTTCCTCATTTCAATCCTCACTGAATCAATTGAGAGGCAGCACAGTGATTTTCTCTTAATCTATGCCTGCCCCAAATTTTAATTTTCCAGCTCCATCTGCAAAACATCCATCCCGCTATCACACGAAAACACCACACCGCCGAGCGTCCGTTTTCGAAACGCTTCGCTGCGATTTTGGGCTGTCAACAAATCACTGACCAGTGCTTCAATCCTTTCCATCCGCGGCGCATAATCTGCACCGGACCGTAAATCCGCCAGCCCGAGCAAAACACAGCGCAGAACAATTTCCTCCGGTTGCGCGATAACATCACTTAATTTTAATACGATGTGTTTCGTATCTTTTTTAAGGGTCGCTTGTTTATAGACCCGCAAAGTCAGCTCTTGCAAGGCTTTTCGGGCTCTGGCGAGACGCTGTGCCGTCACACTCAGCCGCTTGGCCGACAGCCCTTCCTCCTCCAAAACCGTGCGCGCACGCCGCAAACGCACCCGCGCATAATCCGGATTTTCATTACTCGGATCTTCGACATAAGGAACATGTTCCGCCGCGCAATAGGTCAGAATATCGTCTTTGCCCCACCCCAGCAAAGGCCGCACCAGACTCAAATTCTCATCATACGCTTGCACCGACTGCATCCCGGACAATCCGTCCAGTCCACTCCCCTTGGCCAACCGAAACAGCACCGTCTCGGCCTGATCATCGCGATGATGCGCCAAAAATAAACAGGAAATATCATGAACCCGGCAATACTCGGCCATCAACCGATACCGCGCCTTGCGCGCCTCTTCCTGAATGGCTGTATCCGCCGGATTTTCCCAGCGCAAGATATGGTGCTTAACCCCCGGCCAATCGGCCAGCCACACGCCCACCTGCGCCGCTTCCTCCGCCGCCTCAGTGCGTAAACCGTGATCGACGCTCAGCGCATGCACAGTAATCCTCCGCTTCTCCGCCCAGCCCACCAGCATCCGGCACAGCGCCATCGAATCCGGCCCGCCCGACACGGCCACAGCGATCACATCAACGCCGGACCAGTCCAGTCTGAGCTTTTGCATCTCGAAGTCAAATTTTTCAGAAGTAACACCCATAACTTAAAACCCAAAGCGCCGCAGGCAATAACAAATATGCGATTTGCTGAAAACATGTTTTATTTGCTATTCGGCGCGACATCAAAAAACGCTGTGATCACCGTACCCGCTGCTGTGTTCAAACGAAAATCAACAGCCCAAACGGGACATTTCTTGATCCGCCCGCCGCAACACCGGCGCAGCCCCGGCCGGATTTTCTTTCTTCAACTGGCGCAGCGCCACACAGGCGTCTTCACGCTTACCCAGCGCATCCAGCGACAAACCGAGCTTCAGCAAATTATCACCGGCTTTCGAGCCCTTGGGATCTTTCTGATACCCTTCGGCAAAAACGCGCGCCGCCGATTCAAACTCACCGCGCACATAATGCGTTTCCCCCAGCCAATAGCGCGCATTGCTGGCCAGCGCATGATCGGGATGATCACGTAAAAAACTCTCAAACTCGGTTTGCGCCGCCTTGTATTGGCGATTTTTGACCATCGCAAAGGCGTTTTCGTAAGTCGCCGCCGCCAGATCGCCGCCGCCGCTATCGCCCGTAGCATTATAGGAACCAAGCTGCCCGGCCTCGGCAGCGTTATTATTAGAAGAACTCCACTGATAGGTTGGCCCGGCCCCTTGCCCGGCAGAATCCGTTGAAGCTCCCGTATTCACCGACGAAGGGACCGTATAAAGCATACCGGAGGAAGCGCCGGCACTGCCCGAACGCTGCCCGCCGCCATGACTTTCCAGATCATTCATCCGCAATTCCATATCGCTGGTAAAACGTTCGAGTTGATCTTTCATCTGGCGAATTTCAAAAGACTGCCGTTCAAGCTGCCCGCGCAAATCGCGCATCTCGGTTTCAATCTGCTGCAGACGAACTTCAACATCCGCCCCGCCCGACGACGCACCACCACCGGAAAAACTTCCCGGCGGCGGTTTTTCACCGCGGTAAACCGCCCGGCTCAACGTATCGATTTCATTCTCCAGCCGCTTAATCCGGTTTTGCATATCCCAATCGCCCTGCGCCCAGACCGGAGCCGAACCCACAACAATCAGAACAGCCAAAAGGCCTGAAATTTTCCAGGCCCTTTGCTTAAAACAATGGATAGTAAAAATTGTCATTCACAAACCATTTATCAAAGTTTGTTAGTCAACTTTAGTCACAGAACGGCGATTCTGCGCCCACGCCGACTCATCCGCCCCCGGAACAGCCGGACGCTCTTTACCATAACTGATCGTTTGGATACGTGAAGGGGCAATCCCCAGCGCGCTCAGGTAATTGCGCACAGAGTTTGCGCGGCGCTCACCTAAAGCCAGGTTATATTCACGCGTCCCACGTTCATCGGCATGGCCTTCAACGGTCACATTCAGGCTTGGATATTGCTCAAGCCATGCAGCCTGCTTATCCAAAGTCTGGCGCGCCTCGCCGCTCAGATCATAACGGTCGGTACCAAAGAAAATACGGTCGCCGACATTGACGACCAGATCAGCCTGCGTTCCCGGCACCGGACCTTGCATATCGCCTTGATAAATCTGGTCGAGCGGACCGTCGGTAATCCCTTCACGCTCAGCAGCCGTCTGGCCGTCGAGCACAACTTCTTCATCCTTTGAAGAACAGGCCGATACTAAAAATACAACAGCCAAAATCATCATCAGGCGCGACAATGCAAACGTCTTACCGGAAGCATTGCGAAACATTGAGCAGGTCATAATCTTCTCCATTAAACAGGTTAAGCATCGAAACAAACACGATGCGCAGTTACGCAGAATCAAGTTTTATTCGGTTACAAACAACCGCGCAAGAGAGATGATTTTTTACCGCCAACTTATCCTTACAAACATCTTACGCTTGAAAACGCAAAACCATCCTCAAAAAAATTAAGCAGCTCATGCAGCTACTGGCCATTCCAGAAAATTTCTTCGCTTTCTATGCCTTCACGCTGCACAGGCGCTGCCATTGGGTCCTGACGAATAATAATCGGCTCGCTGGTTTCCTGTTTAAAAACCGGATCGACATTATTCGGGTAACTCTCACTGGCTGAGTTCTGGGCTTGCGGCGCCTGTAAATCGATCGGCGTATTGCGATCTTCATAGGGTTGCATCGGCACCGACTGCCCCTGCTCGTTTTGATAAACATAGTTATCGTCATAAGTGCTTTGGTACTGCATCGGCTCGTTTGCTGCCGCCTCGGAATCGGCTCCCACAAATTTCACATAGCTGACCACGCCGTTTACGCCGTTAATCGTTCGCGCCGTTTCAATCACCCGGTTAAGCTCCGCCCGGTTCTGCGCAAAGCCCATCAGATAGACCGTCCCGCGCACCGTATCGATCGAATAATTGATCGACAAAATCTCCCGGTCGAACGTAATCGCCGTGCGCAGGCGAGTCGTAATCCACGTATCCTTGGCAAAACCGACCAGCCCTTCGCTCTCGGCAATCTGAATCTCGTTAATCACCTGCTTCACGCCTCTGGGCTGCCAGGCCAGCCGTACCGCCTCAACTCGATCCTCCGGATCCTGCACCACGCCGGTAATCAGCACGCGCCCCTGATTAATCGTCAAATCCAGCTTGCGGAAGGTCTCAACATCATACTTAAACCACAAATCGTTGATCGCAATCTGAATGCGCGCATCATCAACAGCCGCAGACAAACCGCCTTCCTGCGCCGCCGCAATCCCGGCCGTTGCTCCCGCTCCGGCAGCAACTCCGAGCGCCGAACAACCCGGCAACATCAACAAACACAAAGACAAAACGAAAAATTTACGAACCATAATGAACATCCTGAAAAAACGGAATCAAAAAGATAGGAGTTTATTATTGTCCGTCAAACCACGCATTGTCCAGATGAAGCACGGAAACTGCCCCCAACAGATTAAGCCCGCCCTGCAAAACACCCGGCGGCACCACCATCACATCAAACCGCATATCCAGTCCTGCAAATTCCTCATGCTCAGCCAAATAATGCCGCGCCGCCGACTCAATCCGCCGCCGCGTTCGCGTGTTCACCGCATAAAGCGCCTCTTCTTCTGATCGGTGCGCCTTAACCTCAACGAACGCCAGCATATCGCCCTTACGCGCAATCAGATCAATCTCACCCCCGCGCGTTTTATAACGCTGTTCAAGAATCTTATATCCTTTTAATCGCAAGGCATTCGCTGCAACCTGCTCGGCCTTGACCCCGCGCTGGTAAGCGGCTTTCTTCGCGCCCGCGCTCACCTCGATATCTCCAGCGCCAGCGCATAGAGCATCTTTTTCGCCTTCCCGGTGATCTCAGCCACATGCGCCGCCGCAGCCTTCGTCCCCATCTCCCGCAAAGCCGCCTTCAACAGCGCTTTCAATTCATCCTCGGAATAGGCCCGTCCCTGCATGGCCTCAATCACCAGCACAATCTCCCCCTTTGGCAAACCGTGCTCTTCATAATGCGCAATCAGGCTGGCAACATCATCCCGGCGCACCTCCTCATACAGCTTGGTCAACTCGCGCACCACCGCCACCCGCCGCCCCGGCAAAGCCGCTTCAATATCGCTGAGCGCCGCCAACAACCGCGGCGCCGTTTCAAACGCCACCAAAGTCCCCGGCGCATCCCGCCATTCTTCCAGCGCCGCTTTACGCCCCGCGCTTTTCGTAGGCAAAAACCCGATAAACGAAAACTGATCCGAACCCAGCCCCGAAAGCTGCAATCCGGCCAGCGCCGCACTCGCCCCCGGCACACTCGTCACATTCAGCCCCGCCTCCTGCACCGCCGCGACCAGCTTAAACCCCGGATCGGAAACCAGCGGCATCCCGGCATCACTCATCAACGCCAACGCCTCTCCACCCTTAATACGCGCAAGAATTTTGGCCCGCACCTTTCCATCGCTATGGTCGTTATAAACGCTGAGCCTGCTCGATATACCGTAATGCTTGAGCAACTTGCCCGAAACCCGGCTATCCTCGCACAGCACACCATCGGCCAAGGCCAGCGTATCCAGCGCCCGCACGGAAACATCGCGTAAATTGCCGATCGGGCTCGCCACCAGATACAGCCCCGGCTCAAGTAACCGCCCGTCCGCATCAGGGAGTAGCCAGCCCCGCGTTTTTTCTTTACTGTTCGGCTGTAATAAATTCTCAGACATGTTAAAGAGCATACTACTGAAAGAATGGATAAGACAATGACGCAAAACCTCAAAGCCACTCTGATCGCCCTTTTTCTGCTCCTGCCTGCGCTCTCGCTCAGCGCCTGTCAGAGCAGCAGCGGCGGATATACACCGCACCGGGCCAGCGCGCCCTCTGCGCCCGCCCGGCAAGACCCGCACGTTTTGGAAAATCCATCATCAAACACGCTTTTAGGCAACCAGCAACAAGCCGCCCAAACAATGCGCATGGCCGACCTGCCTGCCGTTAAGGTTGGCATCCTGCTGCCTCTAAGCGGCCAGCATCAAAAACTCGGCGAAGCCATGCTGAACGCCGCGCAAATGGCCCTGTTCGAAATCGGCCATGCCAATCTCGAACTGATCCCCCGCGACACGCAAGGCACAGCCCAGGGCGCGGGGCAAGCCGCCAAATCAGCCATCGATTCCGGCGCGCAGCTTCTGCTCGGCCCGGTCTTTGCCCCCTCCGTACGCAGCGCCCAACCCATCGCCGCCCGCGCCCGAATCAACATGATCGCTTTTTCGACCGACTGGACGCTGGCCGGAAACAACACCTACATCATGGGCTTTATGCCCTTTGATCAGGTCAGACGTGTCACGGGATATGCAGCGCGTCAGGGCATAGCCCGCGTCGGTATGCTCGGACCCGACACAGATTACGGACGTATCGTCGCAAGCGCCTTTAACGCCGCCGCACCGAGCTACAATATCGCCGTTACCGAAAACAAAACCTACCCTGCCAGCACCACAAATTTAGCTCCCATCATCAAAGACTTTACCCATTACGATGCGCGAAAATCCGCCGGGGCCTTGGCCCAATCGCCCTTTGATGCGGTCCTGATGCCTGTCGGCGGCCAGGACGCCCGCTCCATCGGCAGCCTGCTCACCCACTATGGCCTGCCCCCGCGTAGCGTCCGGCGAATCGGCACAGGCCTTTTGGATGAAACCGCACTGGCCAGCGAAGCCAATCTCGAAGGCTCATGGTTTGCCGCCCCTACCCCCGCTTCGCGCCGCGCTTTTGAAGACCGTTATATGAACACCTACGGCGCCCGCGCCCCGCGCCTCACAACGCTCGCCTATGACGCAACGGCGCTGGCGGCAATCCTCGCCAGGCGCGGTCTGCAAGCAAGCGGACGCCCGGCCTTCGATCGCAATGCCATCACCAACGCTAACGGTTTTTCGGGCCTCGACGGCATCTTCCGCTTCCGCTCCGACAACACTGCCGAACGCGGACTGGCCGTTTTGGAATTTCGCCGCGGCCAACTTGTTGTCGTTGAACAAGCCCCAACCAGCTTCCAGAACATGACGCAGTAAAAACCTTTATTTATATGTAATAATATTGGACTTTTCGGATATTATTTATATCATCCACAAAAGTACATTTTTTTACAAAATTTGTAAATTCTCCCCTTGAATTTTAATCTCAAAGACGTCAATCTGCGTTCTCTGGAGTAAAAACCTTAAAATACGATACGAACTGTTTTAATTATCATTAAAAGGACAGAGTTATGGCTCAGGCTGCTTTGCAAAATACAGACACCGCAAACACCCCAAAAGCGCAGGCCAAAAAAGGCCGCCCGCGCAGCGAAAAATCAAAAAACGCGATTCTAAAAGCCACCAACTCTCTCCTGCTGCACAGAAGCGTTCAGGAACTCTCGATCGAATCCATCGCGAAAAAAGCCAAAGTCGGCAAAACCACGATTTACCGCTGGTGGCCGAACAAAACCGCGATCGTTATGGATGCGCTCCGTTCCCAGCCCGGTATCCAAAGCCCGCTCCCGACACCAAAAACCAATGCCGAAGCCGTGGTCATGCAACTCGACAAACTCATCCGCATGCTTGACGGGAATAATGGCGACACCATCGCCCAGCTCTTTTCCGAGGCACAGGCCGATACGAAAGCCCAAAAGATCTTCTCCGGCACATTCCTCACACCCTTGATCGATGCCATCGAATTCAGCATCGAACAAGGCAAAGAACACAAGGAATTTCGCAACTCGCTCGATACGGCGCTGGCTGTCGACCTGCTGTGCGGCCCGATCTTCTTCCGCCTGCTCTCCCGCCCGGCGGACCTCAACGAAGATTTCCGCGAAACCTATCCAAAAGAAGCCGTCCGCCTGATCAGCGCATAATCATTGTTTGGAATAGAAAGATTTAAGCAGACTTAACCGCGCGGGAATCCTTTCGGAGCGGTTCCGGAACAACGCTGCCGGACAAATGACCGAGTGAAACCCGGTTACGTCCGGCTTCCTTGGATTCATAAAGCGCCTCATCCGCCGCCTTCATCAACAACGCCACGCTATGGTTTTCACGCGGCTGCACACAGACATAACCCATACTGCTGGTATAATCCAAACCGCAATTCTGCCCCTGCGCATCCTTATAACGACAAGGGGTTTTTTCAATCCTTTTGCGGAGGCGCTCAAGCGTTTTCATGGCATCATTTTGCCCGGTCTCAGTCAAAACCAGAGCAAATTCCTCACCGCCGATACGACCAATCACATCTTGCGGCCGCAATTCATTTTTCAGCAATTTTGCAAAATGAACAAGGACTTTGTCACCAATATCATGCCCATATGTGTCATTCACGGACTTAAATTTATCCAGATCAAGCAATGCAAACGCCACCTCTTTACGATTTTCCTGCGCAGCCTTAAGAGCCTCTTGCGCCATGGTCATAAACGCCCGCCGGTTATTCAGCCCCGTCAACTCATCTTCATTGGCATGCCGGGACAGCATATTGTGATACTTTTTGATGCTCTTCACCAAAGGCCGGAAAATATAATACGCCTCAATCACCAAAACGATCAGAATAAACACGGTCATATAAAACTGGATTTGGAAATAACGCTGGATCTTTTCAATCGCTTCACGTTGATAATTGGCCAAAGCGGCATCCAGCCCCGGCAGGATTTTATCGCTATATTCCCGCGAAATAAACTTATGCAGTTTTTCCCTTCTGGCCGACTTATCCATGGCGCTATAAACAAGGAATTGATCGGTAAATTCTATAAAGGCATTGAGTTGGTTACCAAGGTTATAAGGCGGGCCGTAATATATTTGCTTCAAAGCTTCAGAACTGACATCTCCACCGAGTAGCTCGTCCAAAAACACCGGTTTGGAAATTGTATATTCAAGATACTGCTGCGACTTCTTGATCTGACCAAGAGCCGTCTGCAAAAATGTTAAATCAACCTCTTCACCATAACTATAATAATTTGTGGCATGAAACGAAACTTGCTGAACCAGCGACCGCTGCTGCCCGAGATAATAGGACACCTCAACCGTTTCCATCTGCACTTCCATAATATTGTCGGTAATGATATGTGCAAGATATGTCAGCAATGCAATCAGGCTAAATGCCCCGATATAGGCATAGGTCAGCAGATCCCCTACTGATTTGCGTGGAAACAGATCAAAAAGCTGCCGAATTCGCCCAACATAATAATGACGCGTGTTGCTCATACATGCCCCCACATATACATTAAAGCAAATTTGTTTAATATTTCATAAACTTACCGCAAATATCATAGCAATAAATATCATGGCGATATGACAGCGTTCCGCTCTTTGCGCTTTTCAAGCGAAACCCAAAGCACTATTCTATCGACATGTTGGAAAAAATTGACACACAAAACCTGCTATCCACTGCCCAAAACTGGACAACGGAGCATTTTTTAACAACCAATACGCTCTATCAGGGCATTTTACTGCTCAGCGCCTTTGTCCTTGGAAGCTTTACCTACCACATTGTTCGCGCCAAAGCCTTCAAAGCCATAGAAAACTCGAAAATGCCCCGCGCCGCCCGGCGCATCTCAAATAACCTCGTGCGCCTGCTCTTCCCGTTAATATCTCTGTCTATCTTGTTTATCGGCAGCCAAATCGCCAAAACCGAGACCATCGGCGTCAACACCGCGCTGACCGAAGGCATCATGAAAGTCCTGCTGGCCTGGATTATCATCCGTATGGCCGTCCAGTTCATCGCCAACAGCGCTATCCGCAACTTTTTCGCATTCGTCATCTGGTCGATCGCCGCGCTGAGCATTTTCGGCTTTCTGAACCAGACCATGACGACGCTGGATTCCATATCCTTCAGCATCGGGGATTTCCGCCTTTCCGCCCTCATCGTCATAAAAAGCGTCCTGTCGCTGTTTACGCTGCTCTACCTGGCCATATTCGCCTCCAGCTTCGCCGAACGCCGGATATTCAGAATCAAAAGCCTGACCCGCTCTTCTCAGGTGTTGCTCGCCAAGGTGATCCGCGTCGTTCTTATCGTCTTCGCCCTGCTCGTCGGCGTCACCTCCGCCGGCATCGACCTCTCCCTGTTCGCCGTCTTCGGCGGCGCCATCGGCTTGGGGATTGGCTTCGGCCTGCAAAAAGGCATCTCGAATCTGTTTTCCGGCATGCTGCTGCTGATGGACCAGTCCATCAAACCCGGCGATGTGCTGGAACTGGAAAACGGCACCTTCGGCTGGGTCAACCAGATGGCCGCACGCTATACCGAGATCGTCACCCGCGACAACAAATCCTTCCTCATCCCCAACGAAGAACTCATCACCCAGCGCGTGGTGAACTGGAGCCACGGCAACTCCTCATCCGCCTGCAGGTAAATTTCGAACGCATTACAACTCCGACCCGCATAAAGTCGTAGAAATTGCCGAAGCCGCCGCTGCCGACGCGCACGAACGTATCCACAAGGATCCGCCGCCCATATGCCATCTAACCGAATTTGGCGACAGCTCAATAAACTTCTCCCTGCGTTTCTGGATCAAAGACGCCGAATCCGGAGTAACGAACATCAAAGGCGCCGTCATGCTCGCCCTGTGGGACGCATTCAAGGAAAACGCCATCGAAATCCCCTACCCCCACCGCGAAGTCTACGTGCACGAGGTTAAGAAAGGCGCCTGAAACAGCACCCTAACCGGCATATTCAACGCTAAGTTCATGAGACCCATCCTGCAGTTCCTCAGAATGCGGCTGACCTCGCCCAGCAAGCCCTTTACAACTCATATAAACCCCATCCGCCCAATTGCAATTCAACGTTTGCAGTTCTTCCAAAGACCGGACCACCGGCGGCGTATCTTCAGCAACCTTAATCGCATCCATCTTTGCCCCCCATCTCATAAAACCCCGCTTGGCAAATCTCTCAACCGCCTCGACATTGCCTGCATTCAAAACCGCATTGACCGTATGACAATTTCGCCGTACCAGATCATAATCCAGTCCTTGCCTGTTAATATCCCCCGCACGCTCCTGAAGAACCGCCCACAGAGCCTCGATACAATCCTGATCATCGCTAATCGCAACCGGCTCTTCCACAACGTGATCAGCATCATAAGGCCGTATATTATCCCCATACAAACTACCAACACCCAATTTACATTTTTCACTCTTGAAAACGGCATTGTTAAACGCTTCCACCAGCCGCCTTGGAATAAAAGTCGAAACAATATTCCCGACAGTATGCGGGTCAATCCTTAGCCCTATCCACTCACCGGTCTCAGGATCAATGGCTCCGGGATTTAACTCCCCGCGCACCCAGATCTGCGGATAAAGCCGCCCCGTTTCCGGGTCTTTCAACGGCTTGCCATCTTCATCACACCAAATTTGAGCCATCCGCGTAAAAGAATGTTCAACACTATTGCGACCCAAAAAACTGGCCAGCTTGTGATTTCCACGCCATTTCAGGCTATCAACCGTCGCAATTTGTATAGCCCAGCGCGCCCGCGCGCCCGGATGACGCTCGGGAACAAAAGACGTATCTACAGTGCTTTGATCAATCCTGCCCAATAAAAATCACCTTACAAAAAACCCTCGAGCCCAAATGGGCTACGTTTTATTTCTCAGCTAGTTCGGGTCTAGCATGAGTTGGTAAAACCGTAGCTTCATTTTCCGAACTGCGCAAATAACGAGAGTCATCGTGTCCTGTATTAAAGGATGCCGTCAGCCCCCACATGACCAATCCAAATCCAGCCCCGATCATTCCATACGCACCGAACCTCTGAAGATTTAATCGTTTTTCTATATCCATAACGCCTCCAAATAAAAATTTCCATAACAATACACACTCTCGACACAAAATGCAAAAAAAAACGCGCCCACAACAGGCGCGCCCTTCAAGAAATATAACGGAAAAACTCTAGGCCGCCTGCGCGCGGGCCCCTTCAGACGCCGCCGCCCCATCGAGAATAGCCGAAGCCGCCTGCACCACCGCCGCAATCCGCACAGAAGTTTGCACCTGCTCAAGGCTCAAACCGCCCTCACGGATTTTCTTTTCGTGCGACTTCACACAGAACTGGCACCCGTTAATCGCCGAAACCGCCAGCGACCACAGCTCGAAATCAACCTTGTCCACGCCCGGATTCCCGATAATATTCATCCGCAATTTCGCCGGAATAGCCTGATAATCGGCCATCATGCCGGTGAATTTATAATACACATTATTCATCGCCATAATCGCCGCTGCGGCCTTGGCCGCTTCCAGCGCCTCAGGCGATAAATGCGCCGCCGCCTCTTCCTCAATCTCGCGAATAACAGCCGCATTGCGCCCGGCATGCGCCGTGGCGACAAACGTCCCCCAAAGCTGCTGCGCATTCAGAGTCTCCTCATTCGCCAGTGAAGACAAATTCAGCTTAATATCCTTGGCATATTCGGGAATTTCGTTTTTCAAATTTTCAAGTGACATGTGCTTCTCCTTAAATAGTCACCCCCGTCTTGTACGGGGGTCCGGATGCCCGCACGGTGGCGGGCATGACACGGTTTTTAAACTACGCCGCAATCTTCTTCGCTTCAGCAGAAACATCAATCGTCTCGCCGCCCACAGCCCGGTTGCACGGACACAGCTCATCCGATTGCAAAGCATCCAGAATGCGCAAGGTTTCCTTCGGATTGCGTCCCACATTCAGGCCGTTCACCGCAACATGCTGGATCACGCCATGCGGATCAACGATAAAGGTCGCGCGCAGAGCCACACCGGCTTGCGGCTCGCGAATGCCCAGACCGTCAATCAACGAACCGTTCGTATCCGCAAAGGACCACTGCTTCAGCTTCGACAAATCAGGGTGCTCGCGGCGCCAGGCCAGCTTGCAGAACTCATTGTCCGTAGACCCACCAAGAACCACGCAATCACGATCTTCGAACTCATCATTCAGCTTCGCAAACTCGACGATCTCCGTCGGGCAGATAAATGTAAAATCTTTCGGGTAGAAAAAGAAAACCTTCCACTTCCCCTCAAAACTTTTTTCCGTGATCGCCTCAAATGCGCTTTCGCCATTTTCTTCGTGGACGTTAAAACCGGGCTTCACGCCTGTAATTTCAAATTCAGGAATTTGATCGCCAATACCGAGCATTTTAAAATCTCCATTATGTGTTCGGGTTAAAATCGATGATGCCAATCTGCACCCTGACGTCCGTAAAATCCAACAAAAATTTCCATTTTTTAATATCGAAAAAATCGATACTAAATAAAATTTATATGTGATAATTTCGATTTATATAAAACCGCCGCACCCCTGACAGCACCCACGACGAAAGATACAAAGATAAAAGGAAAGGGTTCGGATTATATAAAATAAATAGCTTATGATCAGACCCACGATAAAACAACTCAGCTACCTCAGCGCCATCCATCAGCACGGCTCCTTCATCAAGGCCGCCGAAGAATGCGCCGTCACCCAAAGCACCCTCAGCGCCGGAATTAAAGAGCTCGAAACCATCCTCGGCCAACCCCTTGTCCTGCGCGGCCGCAAAGCCGCCAACCTCACTCCTTTTGGCCTCGAAACCGTTGAAAGCGCAGAAAAAATCCTTGAAGACACCGACCGCATCGTTGCCCGTTCGCGCTTGCTCAACCAGCCGTTAAGCGGCCCGCTGCGCCTCGGCATAATCCCAACCATCGCGCCCTATATGCTGCCGGAAATTCTCCCTGTACTAACTGAAAAATTCCCCCGGCTCGAACTGCAACTCCACGAAGAATTAACCGACAGACTATTGGAATCATTACGAAAATCACAACTCGACCTGCTTCTCCTGGCCTTCCCCTACGACACGCCGGACATGAACCAATACATCCTGTTCGAAGAAAAATTCTACGCCGCCGCCGCCGAGCACGCCGGACCGGTTGAAAACAGCATCAATATCAAAGACTTGAAACCGGAAGAACTCCTGCTCCTCGAAGACGGTCACTGCCTGCGCGATCACGCCCTCTCAGCCTGCGACTTACAACTGCCCAAAACCCGCAAAACCTTTTCCGCCACCTCGCTGCCCACCCTGATCCAAATGGTCAAAACCGGTTACGGCATCACGCTCTTGCCCGAAATGGCCTGCACGCCCGAAACAATCCCGCCGGGCATCCGCCTGCTGCCCTTCACCGACAAACGCCCACCCACGCGGCAAATCGGCCTGTGCTGGCGCCGCAGCGATCCACGCAAACGCGATTACGAAACACTGGCCGGCACACTCAAAACGTACACGCCAGCCTAATTGACCACGAATACAAAAATCTATTGATTTTTCATATTGCTAAAGCTATAAAGACGCAGAACATAAACATATAACTGCGTAACGACATACTGAGTAATGAAAAAGACTACACGACTAGCATTTCTAAACAACACGGCCTTGGACACAACAGACGATCCAATTAGAGAACGCATTAATCAAGTACACAAATTTTTCTACCGTGATTATGTGTTAGATGTCATCAACACATATGATATTCCGGATAAAGACGCCAAGAAAATCGTAACAAACGCCTTTAGCCATGCGCGCAATCAAACCGCGATCTATCCCAAAGAAAAATCAATCGAAGAATGGCTGGAAAATTTCATTACCGATGAAATCGCAAAATATAGCGAGTGCGCCGAACATTATTCAAATAACTACGAAGAAGAAAGACTTATACAGAACCTGCATGAAGCAGTTAACTTGGTTATAAATTCACTAATGAAAAGAGGCTGTAACTATCAGCAAGCAAAGCGAAAACTCACGGAATACATTATAGCCGTCCATCAAGACGACCCGACAATTTCTGAAACAGGAAAAATCACACCTGAACAGGCCGAAAGATATCAAAGAATGCTGGATGAAATCATCCGCCCTAAAGCACAAGTTATAAGTATATGTGCAGGTCAGAAAACCCCAGAACAGCCCGATATAAAGTAACCCTCAATCCCGTCCCGGCTTATGCTCAGGCTCAACCATCTTCGGGCTGCGCTGCCGTTTCACCCGCCGTTCATGCCCGCCGCCGACCATAAACGCCATCCGGTCAGCCATTTTCCGCCGATCCTCGACCGACATTTGTGAGGCCAGCGTTTTAATCGTTTCAACCTTATGCGCTTTCATCTCGCCGCCGATCTCCAGCATTTGCGCCGCCGCCTTGTCATAAGCCGCTTCATCAAACTCATCCGCCGATAAAATCTTCACCAGATCGGCCCGTGCTTTACGCGCCTTATCCCCCAAAGGCTTAATATCCCGAAACGCACTCTGGAACGTCCGCCCGACCAGATTACGGCTCTCCGGCGAAAGCTGCTCTTTAACCTCATGCCAAGGATGCGCACTCCAGCGCTTGTAAACATGTCCGCCAACCATGCCGCCAAGCAGCAAATTCAGAACGACAGAGCCAACCAGCATGATTTTGACTTTTTTATCCATGTCTTTACACCCACTCCGCTGCCACAAAATTATCGTCAATCGTCATAAACTCGGCCAGATCGCCGACACTCAGACCGCTAAATATGCTGGCACTATCGGCCTGAACGCCAAGCTCAATCCCCACCACAAACACCACCAGCCCGGCCAGCGCATAGGCCGCCTGCGCCACACTCAAACGCGCCTGCACGCCTGCCAACATTCTCTGCGGCCATGCGCGCCAGCCCGCTGCGCCCCGGGACGCCAAAGCCTCCTGAGAATGCCGGTGCGCCGCCGCGACAATCCGCGCGCTCAGATATTCCGGCACCTCCGGTTTTTTTCGCACTTTCAACAATTGATCCAAATCATCAAACATTTTTTTACTCATCCTGCTTTCCTGTTCTTTTCCGGTTCTAAGAACCCGGCAATCAGCGGGTCATCCTTCAGGGCCGCTTTCGCCCGCATCAGCAACGATTCCAATCCCTTCACACTCACCTCCAAAACCTCTGCCGCATCTTTATTGCTAAGCCCTTCATAAAAACAAAGGTTCAGCGCCGCCTTCTGCCGCTCCGGCAGATTCTGGATCGCCCCTTCCAGCGCCGCCTGCCGATCGCACTCATCCAAAACTTCGTCCGCCAGCGGTGTCTGGTCCGCCATAAAATCCAGCGCATCCGCTCCGGCCTGCGGCTTTTTACGCCGCTGCGCGTCAATCGCCAGATTGGTCACCACGCGGTAAAACCAGGTGGTAAATTTCGCGCCTTTGTCCGGTCTGTAAGCATCCGGCCTATCCCAGAGCTTCAAAAACGCGTCCTGCACAATCTCCTCGGCTTCTTCTGCATTCCCGCACATTCGATAAGCCGCCGAATAAAACAAGCCCGAATGCCGCTGAACAATGTGCGCAAAAGCCTGATGGTCGCCTTTTCCAATGCGCGCCACCAGGCTTTCATCGCTGTCTTGCATATTGTCTGAAACCATGCCGTTTTATGCGCTGATCAGACTTCGGATGCAAATGCTTTATTCCTCAGAGCCTTCGTCCGCGCCTTGACGCTTCTCCATCCGCATCTCCTTACGCTCTTCACGTTCTTCCATGCGTTCCTCACGGCGTTCTTTCCACTTCTCTTTCATCTCGGCACGGTGAGCCTGAGCCTCTTCTTTGGTAATATCACCGGAACCATCGGCATCCATCTCACCGAAACGCGTCTTGGCATGGCTTAGAAATTCATCTTCGGAAACAACGCCGTCACCATTGGTGTCGTGCTGTTCAAACATCCCGCCTTTAGGGCCATTGCCGGAACCGTCACGCGGCCCGCCCTGAGGTCCTGCCAGCGCCGGAGCAGCGGAAAAAGCCAAAGCGATAGCCGTCAGTGTCAAAAGTTTTTTCATCGTTTTTCATCCTTATGTTACTGTTATGATAACTTATATACGCAGGGGTATCCTAAACCCTTCGCATTTATATCAGGATCAGTTTAATGAGCAAGACACCATCTCCGCGCGGCAAATCCCTGAGCCATTCAACGCAAGTCATGATAAACCAGAAACTCTGGTCCAAAATCCTCTTTGGTATGATTGCCGGTGTAGCCATCGGCCTAATCATTTCCCCCGAAGGCATGGGACTGTGGGAAAAAGACTGGGCCTATGCCGCCGGAGAATGGCTGGCCCTGCCCGGCGTGATTTTCCTCGGACTGACACAAATGGTCATCATCCCGCTGATTGTGTGTTCAATCATCCTTGGGATTGCCGAAAGCGGCGATCTGGATTTCCTGAAAAAACTCGGCCTCCGCATTATCCCGTATTTTATCATCACCACCGCCGTTTCAGTCACCATCGGCCTTGCCATCGTAGGCGTAGTTAAACCCGGCTTGCTCATCGACCAGACCGTCGCCCAAAGCGCGATTGAATCTGGCGCGGCCGCCGGGCGAATCCCCGACCAGACATTCGAAGATTTAACCATCCCCCAGCGCATATCGAACATCATCCCGACCAATCCGGCCAAGGCACAGCTTGAACGCAACATGCTGCAAATCGTTATTGCCTCAATTCTGGTTGGCATCGCGCTGATTACAATACCGGCGACCACCGGCAAACCGTTTAAGGAACTCTGCATCGCCGGGCAGGTTTTATCGATGCGCATTATCTCATGGGCCATGGCCATCGCCCCGATCGCCGTTTTCGGCCTGATCAGCAACATTACCATCCGCCTCGGCCTTGATGCCCTGCTCAGCGTCGGCGCCTATGGCACGTGCGTACTCGGCGGACTGGCCTGTATGCTGATCGTTTATATGCTGATCATCACCCTGTTCACCCGCACTTCCCCCCTCGCTTTCCTGAAAAACATCCGCGAGGTGCAACTGCTGGCTTTTTCCACCTCGTCATCCGCCGTCACCATGCCGTTTTCTATTCAGGCCTCTGAGGAAAAACTCAAAATCCGCCCGGAAATTTCACGTTTTATCATCCCGCTCGGCGCGACCGTCAATATGGACGGAACCGCGCTGTATCAGGCTATCGCCGCCGTCTTCCTCTGTCAGGTTTTCGGCATTGATCTCACCTTTAACGAAACCCTGATGTTAATCGTCACCACCGTCATCGCCTCAATCGGAACCCCGGCCACCCCCGGCGTCGGGCTGGTTGTCCTCGCCACCATCCTCACCGGGCTGGGCGTTCCGCCCGAAGGATTAGCCCTGGTCATCGGCATCGACCGTTTGCTTGACATGTGCCGCACCACGGTCAACGTCACCGGCGACCTGACTGCCGCCAAAGTCATGGATAAATGGGTAAAAACATAAACCTCTTCACGTCATTGCGAGCGACTTGTCCGCCGAAGCCTTGGCGAAGGCGGAAGCGAAGCAATCCAGAAAGTTCTCACATGGATTGCCGCGTCGGTTCTCGCGAACCTCCTCGTAATGACGTCAATCCCTTACAAAGGAGCAACATCCAAAAAAATACGATGCATCCCTGCGGCATTTTTACCCAGCTTGGCGCTACCCAGAACCTTCGACGGACCGCGCAGCTTCACCGCCACAACGCTTCCCCCCGTCTGCGACGGTTTCGCCGCATAGGCCCGCAGCACCTTGCTGTTATTAAACACGCGCTCACTGGCCGTACTCCAGGCGGTTCCCGGCAAACTGATCACCAGCAAGTTCTGGGCATTATCCAGATCAAACTCAAAATCGCCCGGCGCATCCAGATCCAGCACCAAACGGGTTTTATCCGCATGCTCGCCCAGCCGCACTCCCTGCACATGCGCCTTGATCGTCGTGGACCCGGCCGCCGGAGCGATATCGGCACGGCTAACCGCATCTTTAAGCCCCTTAAATTCATTTTGCACAACACTGACATCGCGCTCCATTTCAACAACGCGGTTATGCTCCTCTATCGCGACCCTTACCTCATCGGCATTTTTCACATACCGGTTATGCTGAACCGTAGCATTCGGATCAACAAGCGCCTTAGCCCGCCTGTGCTGTTCCTCCGGGGAAAGAGCATCAGATTTTTCGACTTGCTCATATGTCCCCTGTCTTTCCAGCGTATCTTCAGAACGGGCGTTTTTATATTCAGGCAACAGCGAACACCCGGCCACAATCAACGGAACACAAAAAAGACAAAGAGACGACCGGACAAATATTCGCATGACGCATTAACGCTTTCTTAAAGTTTGCGGACAATAATGAACCCAAAGATAACAAAAAAGATACTGAGGGTGAAATGTTCAAGCAAGGTGAAATTCGTCAAAATCTTTTAGGATGCCTTGAAACCGCGCTTTTTATGCGCGCGGGGCTCGCGCGTTTTTGCCCCAGCCGCGAAAGCATGATGAAATCCTTCATCATCCCATTGATCTTGCTCCCCTTAACGCTGATCACTGTTTTGAGCGCCCATCCGGCCGGCGCCCTCAGCGCCGATTCGATGCAAATTCTCGCAATCATCTATAGCCTGCGCCTGTTTGTCTATCTCGGCGCTTTTCTGGCCTTCGTTTATGCCATGGCCCGCACGATGGACAAGCTGGAAGACTTTTACCGTTTCGCCACCGCCAATAACTGGCTGGCGATTCCCGCAGCCGTGCTGATGACCCCGCTGCTGATCCTGTTCCTCAATGGCCATTATCAATGGACGGAAGTTTACCCGCTGATGGTCGTCATCACGCTGTATTCCTACGCTTACACCGCGTTTATGGCCATGCATGTGATGCGTGTTCCTGCAGAACTGGGAGTCTTCATCGCCATCGCCGGGATGGCCATCCACCAGACCTCTTTAGGATTACTCAAAGTCGTTGCCGTGGGCTTTATCCAGATGATTGCTTAAACCTTCAAACGTGGGAACAATTTTATAATGAGCGCAGGGTATCTCTCCAATTCTTTCGACACCGCCATATGGGTCAGAATGCCGATTATCCATACGACGGTCAGCATGGGCAAAGGCATACCCATACTAATCCCGGCAATCCCCAAAAAACCGGTCAGCGCCATTATGCCCAGAATTATCGAAACCGACTGGCCCGGCGTAAACCCGGCCTGAATAAAGTGGTGATGAAAATGTCCACGGTCCGGTGAAAACGGATGCCGCCCTTCGCGTACCCGCCGGTAAAACTGCGCGCACTCATCCCAGATCGGCAGCGCCAGCACCCACGCCACGCCCATCGGTTCAATCACCCGTATCTCAGGACCGGACAACTTGATCGCAAACCACGCAATCATCAGCCCCAGACACAAACTGCCCGCATCGCCCAAAAACACCGCAGCCTTGCGCCTGAACGGACTGCGCATATTGTAAATGAGAAAGCCCGCCAGCGCGCCGAGAAGGATCAGAATTTGCGGCGTATGAACGCTCCAGCCCGCCAAAGCAAAACAGGCCAAAATAACAAAGCTCGCCCCACCGGCCAGCCCGTCCAGCCCGTCCATCAAATTGATGGCATTGATCACCAACATCACACAGGCCAGCGAAAACGGGATGGCCATAAAGCCCAGCCCGAAATCCCCCAGCCCGAATAAATTGCCAAGCTGATGAATCACCGCCCCTCCGGGAAGCACGGCCAGCAAGGCCGCCAAGCCCTGCACACCAAACTTGATCCCGGCGCGCATGTGAAACCGGTCATCCAATGCGCCCATAATGAGCAACAAAACCAGCCCGGCATAAAGCGGCCAGACGGATGAAAACTCCGCACCCATCAACAGGCTCAGCGCCATAAACACCGGCACGATTACCAGCCCGCCGACCAAGGGCACCTCGCCCACATGGTCTTTACGCCCGCCCGGCGCATCGACCAGCCCGGCGCGCTTGGCGATTTTACGCGCCAAAGGCATCAAAACCGCCACCGCGATAAAACTGATGAGAAAGAGCAAAATCATGATGAAATTCTTATCAGATAAACCGCGCCGGAGAAAGAGCCGCAATCGTATCTGCACCCAGACAAGCAGGCCGATCCAAAATCATATCGGCCAGCAGATGCGCCGCCATGATCGAGCTGACAATCCCGTGAGAACCATGCGCGGTAGAGACGTAAATGTTGTCCTTGCCCGGCAAGCGGCCCACCATCGGGAAATGATCGCGCGAAGTCACCCGCACCGCCGCGCGGTGGTCGACAACCGTGAGGCCCTTCTCCAGCCCCGGTACATTCACCGCCAGCTTTTGCAAATTCTCCGCGTCATCCTGTTCAAGCACCTGCGAATGATCCAGCCAACGCTGAAACGTTGAACCCAGCACATGCACGCCCGCGTCTGCCGGCATCATGTACCCGCCATAACACAAATGACAGCGCAGCTTTTCACTCTGCTCCGTCGACGCCACCTGCGTAATTTGCCCGCGCACTTTACCCAAAGGCATATCAGGGAAAAATTTGAGCGCCTCCGGCCCGCAGGCGAGAATAACCGCATCGGCCTCCAGCGCTTCATAATCTTCGACCGGTGCATTCAAATGATAATCCACCCCGTCCATATAGGCCGCCGCCAGCTTCTTCAAACACACACTGCCCGATTGCGGTAAGTGCAGCGCCCCGTACCCAAGCGGAACGCCCGCAATTTCCGAAGCCTCCTTCACCCCGACAAGGCGCATATGCGCCTCATCCCATCCCCAATTCTCAATCGTCTGGGAAAAGCGCCGCTCTTTTTTCTCGTCATTGATCAGGTGCAACGCCCCCGAAGGCCGCCAGCCAATATCCGAAAAGGCGGCAAAGGTGCGCAGCGCCATCGCGTAGGCCGAAATATAAAAATCGCTCTGCGGATTGCGCTCCGCCGTAAAGCGCGGGTTATAAAGCCCGTAAGGATTGCCAGACGCCCCGGAGGCCAACGCATCCGAAGCCTCATAAACCACCGGCGTAACACCCGCATTCTTCAGCACGAAGGCCAGCGCGCACCCGGCAATCCCTCCACCGAGTATCGCAATTTTCATGATAAGGACTCCTGATTGAAGCATCCTATGGTCATATCGCGCTTGCGGCCAAACCCCGGCACTTTTTCAACCGCAAAACCAACTTCCGCCAGACCGCGCCGCACCTTTCCCGCCGCCGTAAAGGTCGCCAGCCGCGTCCCAGGCTTGCTCAGCCGCGCCATATGCGTAAACACATTTTCACTCCACATATCCGGATTGCTTGAAGGCTTAAACCCGTCGAGAAACCATGCATCGACGCGAGCCTCCAGCCGCGGCAACGCGATATTCACATCGTCAAACACCAGCGTCAGGCTCACCCGCTCATTCAGTGCCAAACGGTGAAATCCCGGCATCAAGGCAGGATAAAGCTGAACCATACGGCTCAAGTGCCCTTCAAAAAACTCCGCCCACGGGTGAAGATGCAATCGGATTTCCTCCGCATCCAGCGGATATTTTTCAAACGAAATAAAATCAAGGCGTTGATGACTTTGCGCCGTATCTTCAAACCGCTTCCACGCCGCCAGAAAATTCAGCCCCGTCCCAAAGCCCGTTTCACAAATCACATACCGATCGCGCCCCTGCCAGCCGCGCGGCAAGCGATTGCCGTCCAGAAACACATGTTCGGTTTCTGCCAACCCGTCATCGGCGGAAAAATACACATCGTCGAATTCTTTTGATTTCGGAGCTCCTTTGGGACTTGCACCAAACATTCCGGCCTCTATAGTTATTCATTCAAGTTAAGAACTTATGCGAGTCATACCACAATGTCCAAAAATCCACTGCTAGAAATTTCGATCCTGCCCAACCACGCGCCAGCCTTTAGCAAAATCAAGATTGAGCATTATATGCCCGCCGCCCTGGCCGCCATTGAAGAGGCCCGCGCGGCCTATGACGCGATCAAAGCCAACCCCGAAGAACCCACCTTCAAAAACACCGTTGAGGCCATGGAAACCGCGGGCGAAACACTGGGGCAAGTCACCGGCATTTTCTACAACCAGCTCTCCTGCATGGGCGGGGATGAACTGCACGAACTGGCCGAAAAAATCGGCCCCCTGACATCGAATTTCTCCAGCGACATCATCCTTGATGAAGCGCTGTTCGCGCGTCTTAAGGCCGTGCATGACAAAATCGACGAACTGGATCTCACCACCGAACAACGCACCCTTTTGGACGAGGACTATAAGAATTTCGTCCGCGGCGGCGCGCTTTTGCCAGACGATAAAAAACAGCGCCTGCGCGAAATCAACGAGGCCCTGTCCACTCTCGGCCCCTCATTCATGAACAACGCCAAAAAATCCGCCGAGCAGTTTGAACTGGTGATCACCGATAAAGCCGACCTCGCCGGTCTGCCCGAAAGCGCAACTGAAGCCGCCAGACACGCCGCAGAAGAAAAGGACATGCCGGGCAAATGGCGCTTCACCCTCGATTACCCCAGCTATATCCCCTTCGTGCAATACGCCAACAACCGGGCCTTGCGTGAGAAAATGTGGCGGGCCTTTGGCAACCGCGCCTACGGCGATGAATTCGATAACTGCGAAAACATCAAAAAGATTGTTTCACTCAAAGACGAACGCGCCAAATTGCTCGGCTTTAAACACCACGCCGATTACGTGCTTGAACGCCGCATGGCCGAAAAGCCGGAAACCGTATTGGCCTTCCTCGAAAAACTCAAAACCGCCTATAAGCCGGCCGCTCAGGCCGACCTCAAATCCCTGCAGGCTTTTGCCAAAGAGCAAGGAATTGCCGAAGACCTCAAACCCTGGGACGTCGGCTATTACGCGGAAAAGCTCAAACAAAAGCTCTTCGATTTTTCATCCGAAGATCTACGCCCCTACTTCCCGCTCGACAATGTTTTAAAGGGCTGCTTCGATCACTTCTCGAAACTCTTCGGCCTCGAATTCCGCGAGGCGAAAACCTACGACACTTGGCACGAAGACGTCAAAACCTTCGAGCTTTTCGACAAAACCAGCGGCGCATTTATCGGTACGCTCTATGGCGATTTCTTCCCGCGCTCCGGCAAAAAAGACGGTGCATGGATGACCGCCTACCGCGGCCAGGGCCTGTTCCATGGCAAGGTCGAACGCCCGGTCATCGCTATTGTCTGTAACTTCACCAAGCCGACCGCCGACAAGCCCTCGCTCATCACCCATGGCGAGGTCACAACCCTGTTCCACGAAATGGGCCACGCCATCCATGGCCTGCTCTCCAATATCACCTATCGCTCGCTGTCCGGCACATCCGTGCTGTGGGACTTTGTCGAACTGCCCTCCCAAGTGCAGGAAAACTGGTGTTACGAAAAAGAAACCCTCGATATGTTCGCCGCCCATTATGAAACCGGTGAAAAAATCCCCGCCGAGTTGATTGAAAAAGTCCGTAGCGCCAAAAATTTCATGGTCGGCTGGGGCGGCCTGCGCCAGATTGCGCTAGGCACGCTGGATATGACATGGCACACCGCCGACCCGGATACTATCGATGATGTCGCCACCTTTGAGGATGAGGCCGTCAAAGACGCCGTTCTCTTCCCGCGATTGGCCGGTCCGGTCTCCGCCAGCTTCAGCCACATTTTCGCCGGCGGCTATTCCGCCGGATATTACAGCTATAAATGGGCCGAGGTTCTGGACGCCGATACGTTTGAGTTGTTCCTCGAACGCGGTCTCTATGATCAGGATACCGCCAAAGCCTACCGCGCGGAAATTCTCTCGCAAGGCGGCTCGCAGCACCCGGCCATCCTGTACCGGAATTTCCGTGGCCGCGACGCCGATCCCGACGCCCTGCTCCGCCGCGAAGACCTCCTGCACGACAAGGCCGCCTAAGAATCTCAATTTTCGAAGGCATTTTGTTCCTGACGAGGCGCGCGAAGCGACGCGTATGAACAATACGCGAGCGACAAGCAACAAAGTCAGGGACGAAATGACGAAGAAAAAGAAGAAGTCTGAGAGGCACGAGGGCCCCTCAGACTTCAGGCGTGTGTGGGGTTCCAAGTTACTCTACCCACCGGCATGGAACTAGGTGCCGGTTTCGATTATCACGCATCGCGCTGCAATGGGGGAGGATGACCCTAAAGTAGGAGGGCCAAGCGCACCGCTCAAGCGCGTGATAATTCGGACAACGACCTGTCGCAATCATGCGCCCAAAAGTCGTAAACCCTATCAATCCTGTGTTCACCACTTCACAGCCACACACGCTTTACGGTGAATATTTTATGTAAATAAATACAAATATTATGTAATAAATCGCTTTGTAGCAATTGATATACATAATGTCAAAGAAAAAAGTGCGCTCTGACCTTCAGGTTAGGAAAGTGTCTACACATGAGTCCCGCAAAACGGTCGCCTGCCCTTGATTTAAAAAATGCATTATGGTAAAACTAAATACAAACTTGCACCAGTAAAACGCCGATTATGGACAGATTAAATCGCATTTTTGCCGCAAGCGTGCTTTTAGCGGCTTCAGGAACGACCGCAGCCGATCCTCAGCCTGAAAACGGTACGATTACACCATGGAGCGCTGCGCCCACCGACCGCCCCGTCACGCTTCCCGCCGATCTGATTAACAAAAATGTACGCCGTCTTGATCATCTGGCTTCGGCCGCGCTGTATTACGAACTGTACGACAACGCCGCCAAACGCCTATCCGTCTATAACCCCAAAACCGGAAAAACCGAAATCTACGAATTTGTCGAGAATATCAATAATCCGCAGAGCGGTTCCCATTTCAAAATCATCAAAAACCCGAACACCGGACACTATGTTTTGTTCGCCAAGGGGATGGACATGCCCGGACGGGATGAAGGCGCCGGAGAATGGGGGTTCCTGAAAGATTCCATCCAGCACGGACACACAACGAAAGGCTGCCTGACAACTCAGGCCATAGACGGAGAGAAAGCCTATCTTCACCTTCTGCAAAACCCGGAAGTAACATCGATAGAAATCATCGGATATTCTATCGGCTCAACATCCGCCAATTACCTCGCAGCCATTTACGGCGCATCCGTCACAAATATCGCAGACCTTGGCATACCGGGCACTATAGCAAGATCGAGCTCTCCTGATGATATCTTTAACACCTGTTCACACGGCACATTCCCGCCCGCCACAGGTGCCATTGAACACAATATGCACTCAAACATAAAAAGCCTTAAGTTGCGTTGTGACCTGATGGGCGGTCTTTTGGGCGATATTGGAAAGGAATTTGGAAAGGTAATTGTTCTGGGAGACGGCCCTTTTATGGGCCACGTTCCCAAACATTATGCTAACGCCGTTTACACATACGATCCAGATGCGCCAAAAGTTGAAACGCTGGAAGCCTTCCCAAAACCGCTCTTTTAGTATCAGGACAACACCTAAAGGAGTTCAGCCAGCATACAACGCGCCGAGCCGCCGCCATAACGCTCCAGCGTCGGCAAAGGACTGTAAATCAACTTCGAAAAATGCTGATGACATTTCTCAAGCTGGCTTTCACTCAGAGCTTGCAAGGCCCGCTCCGACAGCACCAGCATCTTTTCCCCGCCATACCCGACCACCTCCAGCGCATTTCCGCAAAACGCCCGGAGCTGGTCATTATCAAACTCGATCACCTCATGCGTCTCGCGCAATGATGACAGAACCCGCCCGCGATCCTCATCCTCAATACACGCACTACATATTCCAGCCAACGTTGTTCCAATCCACATTACGCAATCGGTATGATAAACCGGAATGCCGGTATGGCTATGTGTCTGGAAAAACTCAATCTCATAGTCCATAAAATCGGCCCATTTGCGCGCCAGCCCCTCATCGGTTCGCCGTGACAACGCCGCATAGGCGCGCCTGTTCACCCGGTCCGAAACAATACTGGCCGTACTTTCCAGCGCCAGCCCGAACTCTTCATATTCCGTCCAGTCAATGAGATCGGAATAAATCTTATTCAGCAGCGCAATAATATCTTCACTGCGTTCGTCCTGCCGGTTTTTATTCATCATAGGACACAGCATGAGCCGCCCGTCGGGAAATGCAAAAAACCAGTTGGGAAACACCATATCCGGACACCCCGGCAACGCCTTGGCCGCCGTAATTTTCACGCCGTTTTCGACCAGTTTGTCGTGCAATTCGCGAAATTCCCGCAAAGCCCGCGCACTGGTCACCTCGACGGGTTCATGATCGTCAACCTGATAGGCATTGGTTTCCATGGTCTCAGGGTTGGCATAAAAACCCGCCGGTTCAATCATCAGCAAATGATTGGTCGATTGTGAAAAAGAATGTGCGTTCATGTGTAAAAAGAAATCATCAGAGGAACAATGCCGACAAGAGCGCCGGACACAAACCCATTATGCCCGATCACAACCGGAATTGCATCCCCGATCCGCAATTTCCTTCAAAATATGCTGCCTTTCACCCAATTCTCAACGTCCTGAAAGCTTAACACATACAAAATTCCCGCAGCCCCGGCGAAAGCCGTGGGCTATAGAGGCTTAAGAAAGACTCAAGAGGCTCCGGGTCAAGCCCGGGGTTACAATTTTTTCTTTTTCAGGTCGTTAAAAGAAGTTGAGAACAGAGTGACTTTCTTAAAAACGATCAGACGAGACGCACGGGCAAGCACGTCCCGAGTTTGCCTTCAATCACTCTGATCGCCCTTTGCGTCATCGGCGCGGTATAACCGGCTTTAACCAGATTATACTCGCGCTGGGCGAGATAAGACGCCCCGACGCTAAACGTCTCTGAACGCTCCGCCCGCTCATCATCTTCATTCAAAAAGAAAACAGCGCGATACCCCAAAGGATCCTCGCGCCGGTCGCAAGGCTCGACGGAAACTTGGCGAATATTCTTCTCCCAGTTTCTGGCAGAAAAAGGGCTTTTCAGCAGTACTGTATCCTGTCCATAGTTCATGGCCTCACCTCATTAACCCAAAAACCTTTCGACGGCTCGCATAATTTATGCGATCACTCTACGGACTGTCAAGAAAAAACGGGGAGAAATCGTTATATTGCAATGCACTAAACGAGAGCATGCTATAGACTATGCATTGATTGTGATTTTTTTATTATAATCAGCTTCCAACACCTGCATATCGTCAAAATCGCTTTTGCGCCTCAAAAGGCATCGCACAGCCCGCCCGGTAGTCGGGAAAAAATGCACCCGGCGAATAAACGCCCCGCCAACATCGGCATTAAAAACCTGCAATCCTTTACGAAACAGGTACTCCTGAACGAAAACCGTATTTTTAAGACCGCGATCCTGCAGGCCGACGCCGCAATTCACCCCGCCAAACAATCGAATGCGAATACGGCTTTTCGCCGCACCCCGGCGCTTTAACTCGCCGATACACTCCTCAATCGGTTCAAACGCTTTATTAACAAGAGTTTGATCAGCGTTGCTTAAAAACGGAAAATGCTCAAGCACGGCATCGGGCAACATTACATACCCCAGTGCGCCAAGCTTCAATTCCGGATCGTAAATTGCCAGCAAAACCCCGGAACCGACCGTCGCCACCAGCATTTCGTTCTTCCGCGATGTAAAACCGGTCGCGCCCGGACCGACATAAATCGGCTGCGCATCAAACTGAGCATTAAAATACGCATCGTGATCGTCGACCTCACGACGGTCCTGAGCAACCCCTGGCACTGATGAAGAATTTTCCCCTGCCCCATGTGATGAATGATCGTCCATCATCCCACCACTATAACGCATAAATTCAAAGAAAATATTACCAACCGAGGTTTTTTAAGCACTTTTCCTCACATCGCAAAAATGCCGGACATACCAGTCATACGCACCCTTAAGCCCCTGATAAAAAACAACTTTAGACATCCATCCCGCCTGCTTGAGCCGCGATGAATCCATAAGCTTACGATACGTTCCATCCGGTTTTGTGTCGTCAAATTTGATTGCGCCGCTAAATCCGGCAATCTCGGCGATATGCGCGGCCAAAGCGGCAATGGATATTTCTTCCCCGCTCCCGACATTGACCGGCAAAGCCCCGGAATAATGCTTGAGCAAAAACACACACGCATCAGCCAGATCATCAACGTGCAAAAATTCGCGCAGTGGCTGACCGCTCCCCCAAACCTCTAAAACATCAGCCCCTGAAACTACGGCCCGCTGCGCCTTCATCATCAACGCCGGAATGACGTGCGAGCTCCGTTCATCAAACGTATCGCCCGGCCCGTAAAGATTGCACGGCATCGCCGAAATATAATCGCATCCATATTGCGCCCGGTACGCCTCACACAATTTGAGCCCGGCGATTTTGGCAATCGCGTAGGCCTCATTGGTCTGCTCCAGAGGCCCGCTCAGCAATGCTTCTTCCTTAATCGGCTGCGCCGCCTCTTTTGGATAAATACATGACGAACCCAAAAACAACAGCTTTTCCACGCCCGCCTCATAAGCAGCATGAATAATATTGGCCGCAATCATCACATTATCGTAGAGAAAATCCGCAGGCTGGGCGGCATTCGCGCCAATTCCGCCAACCTTGGCCGCCGCAATGACGACAACATCCGGCTTGTTCCGAATAACCCAGCCGCGCGTCGCCGCCTGATTCCGAAGATCGAGCGCCGCATGATCGACGCTCAGAATGTCGCAATCCTCACCCCCCAGCCGCCGCACCAGCGCCGAACCGACCATACCGCTATGCCCGGCCACCCACACGCGCTTGCCTGTTAAATCAAACGGCGCCGCTAACCAGCCATCTTCCATGTCGGCCCATCCCGTTCACTTTGCGGTTTGTCTTGAAAAATAACCCGATCCGCATCCACCATGTCCGCAACCAGCCGGTCAAAACGCACTTTGGGGCTCCAGCCCAGCTCTGCCTTGGCCTTACCGGCATCGCCCAGTAAATGATGCACCTCAGCCGGGCGGAACAACGCCGGATCGATCTCCACCAGCCTGCGCCCGCTCTTGGCATCAACGCCCATCTCATCCACGCCTGCGCCCTGCCACACAATCTGCACACCGACACGCTTAAAGGCCGCCTCGACAAATTCACGCACGCTGTGAGCTTCCCCCGTCGCCAGCACATAATCCCCCGGCTCATCTTGTTGAAGGATCATCCACATCCCTTCGACAAAATCCCGCGCATCGCCCCAATCACGCAGCGAATCCAGATTACCCAGCCGCAAAGCGCCACCACAACCCGCTTCAATCGCCGCCACCGCCTTGGTAATTTTGCGCGTCACAAAATCCTCACCCCGCAGCGGGCTTTCATGATTGAACAAAATCCCGTTCGCCGCATACATCCCGTAGGATTCACGATAGGTTTTCGCCAGATGATACGCCGCCAGCTTCGCCACGCCATAAGGGCTGCACGGCGCCATCGGCGTTTCTTCATTCTGCGGCGCGCCAGCCTTGCCGAACATCTCCGAAGATGAAGCCTGATAAACCCGCACGCAGTTCTCCAGTCCGTTCACCCGCACCGCATCAAGGACATTCAGCGTCCCGGCCGTATTAATCTGCAACGTTGATCCCGGCGTGCCAAAACTCACATGCACCTGCGACAACCCGGCCAGATTGTAAATCTCATCCGGGCGAATATCGCGGATCAGCAAATTCAGATTATTGGCATCCGTCACATCGCCCATATGCAAAGTGACATGCTCACCGGCAAGCCCTAAAGCCTCAAGCCGCGCCAGCCCGTCGACCGGTTCGCAATAGCTGTCCCAACGCACCATCCCATGCACGCGATAGCCCTTAGAGAGCAGAAATTGCGCCAGATACGCGCCATCCTGCCCGGCAACCCCGGTAATAAAAGCGGTTTTGGTCATACTGCGAAGCACCTTATGTCATTCATATGCATGCATAAAAAATGCACGAAAACTGCCAGATACGCAAATCCTTTATCAATCATACTCCTCCCTCTCCCTGACGGGGAGAGGGTTGACGAGGCTTTGGCGCTTGCGCCTTAGCCGAAGCTGGGTGAGGGGGACAAAGCAAATGAATACCCCGTCCCAAGGGACGAGGTATCAAAAGCGTGGGGGAGACAATACTATTGTGTCCCTGTTGTCTTGCCTTCGCTGTTTTCAGATTTGCACCCGCGGCTTGCGCGAAGCAAATAGAGACGCGATCACAGCAAACAAGGATTTGCGTTTTGCAAAATCCGGCACCGGATGATCCGCATCGCCTTCGCGACCAAACGGCACCGGCTCAAAGTCCGGCTGTAAGCGCTGCTTCATCTTGTTTGTCAGGAAAGGCCACAGGATCTGATACGTGAATTTCACCGGCATATAATCGCCCATCCCGATATCGGCGGACGGCCGGTAGGAATGATTGTAAAACGTCCCGAAAATCTGATCCCAGACCATCAAATTCTCGCCATAATTCCGGTTCCCCTCATACAGCTGGCGGCTATGATGCCAGCGATGCAGGCCCGGCGTGTTAAATATCCAATTCAGCAAGCCGAAACGCATTTCGACATTGCAATGGGTCAGCATGCCGATAAAGGCGGTAATCGCGCTCAGCCATTTGACCACCTCCATCGGCGCGCCTAAGCTGAGCAAAATCGCCAGCCCCAGAACGATACTGATCAGGCTGTCAACGAAATGGAAACGTCCCGTATTCAAAAACCACAGCTTGGTCACACTGTGATGGACCGCGTGAAACCGCCACATCCAGGGAATTTCATGCGCCAGCCGATGCGCCCAGTACAACCCGAATTCCGCAGCGACCATCCCCAAAATCACCTGCGCCCATAACGGCCAGTCCCGCGGCCAGACCGAGTACCCTTCCTGATCCATCGGCGTTATATAATCGGCCAGCCCGATCACCCCGCTAAACAGGAACAACAGCTGTACACTGCCCTTTGAACTGATCGTATGCAAAATGGATGCCGTATTCTGCCCATCGGGTTTCAGCCATTCGCGCTCATACGGCATCCATTTTTCCAGGAAAAACAGCGATAAAATCAAAAACACGTAAGCCATGTTGAAATACAAAACCGGCGCGTCATGAGAAAACCCATACCCCGCAATTACCATGCAAAGCCCAAACAACCCCGGCCATAACACCCACGATAAAAGATATTTGAATTGCTCCATACTCACCCTCTATTCACTGTCATTGCGAGGAGAAGCGCTAGCTTCGACGCGGCAATCCATTTATAGATTGCTTCGCGAAGTTTATGCCCCAGAGGGTACTCGCAATGACTCTCCAGCTTCATCGCCAATCTTATAGTACCCCTTATACCACGCCACAAACCGCTTTAGCCCCTCAGCCAAAGACGTTTCAGGCTTAAAGCCAATCACCTCTTCCAGCCCCTTCACATCGGCATAGGTTGCATAGACATCACCGGGCTGCATCGGCATAAAATTCTTCTCCGCCATCCGGCCCGTTTCCGCCTCCAAAATATGGATCATATCCATCAATTGTTCAGGATGATTATGCCCGATATTATATAAACGATACGGAGCGTTACTAAATGATGGGTCCGGGTTTTTTGCATCCCAGCCTGCATCCCCAGCCGGTACATGATCGAGAATCTTCATCATCGCCGCCGTAATATCATCAATATAGGTGAAATCGCGCATCATATCGCCGTCATTATAAACATCGATCGGCTTGCCCTCATAAATCGCTTTGGTGAATTTAAAATACGCCATATCCGGACGCCCCCACGGCCCATAAACCGTAAAGAACCGCAGACCCGTGCACGGAATGCCGTAAAGATGCGCGTAAGAATGCGCCATCAACTCACCCGCCTTCTTCGTCGCCGCATACAGGCTGATCGGGTGATCGACATTGTCCGACACCGCGAACGGCACCTTCGTATTCGCCCCGTAAACAGAAGACGATGAAGCAAAAATCAAATGCCCGACATCGTTATGGCGGCAACCCTCCAGCACATTGACAAAGCCTTGCAAATTGGAATCGACATAGGCATGCGGATGATCGAGCGAATAACGCACCCCGGCCTGCGCCGCCAGATTGACGACAATCTGCGGCTTTTCGCCCCTGAACAGCGCCGCCATCGCATCACGGTCAGCCAGATCAACCTGCTGAAAACGAAAACCGCTCTGCCCCTCAAGCTCAGCCAACCGAGCGCGTTTCAACGCCACATCGTAATAATCATTCAGATTATCGATCCCCAGCACGCTATGCCCGGCGGCCAGTAATTCTTTGGTAAAGGCATGGCCGATAAACCCGGCCGCCCCTGTCACAAGTATCTTTTCCATACGCCTATCTTATTATTTTTGCGCCGCACGTTTCAAGCGATCATTAATCGCTACACCAATCCCCACGTCCGGCACAGCCATCACTGCAATCCCCTGCGCCCCGCTACCATCAAGGCTTTTAAGCATCGCAAACAGATTGGCCGCCGCCTCGTGCAAATCCTGCGTTTCACTCAAATTTCGCACCCATTCTGCCGGAAAGTCCGGCCCGACCATAAATTTCGTTCTGCCAAAAGCCAAGAGCGCCTCACCCTCGCGCACATCAATCGCATTCAGTCGCACCGGCAAATTCGGCGCATAATGCTTAAGGAGTTGCCCCGGCGATTTCGGTGCCTCAGGATCGCCCGCATCATAGCCAACAACCACACCGAGCACTTCACATATATCCTCCGCGCTCACCCCGCCCGGGCGCAGCACCAGCGGCGCTTCACCACTCAAATCCAGCACCGTGGATTCCAACCCGATTTCACAAGCTCCGGCCGCCAAAATCATATCCACCTTATCTCCGAGCGAGTCATGCACATGCGCCGCGCTCGTCGGACTTAAGGTGCCGGATACATTCGCACTCGGCGCGGCCAAAGGTACCCCAGCCGCTTCAATCAACGCCCGCGCTACCTTGTGTGAAGGCACCCGCACCGCCAAAGTCTCCAGCCCCGCACTCGCCAACTCGGAAATCCCCCCCTTTACATCCCCCCCGCCTGCGGGGTGGGTAGAGGGGGGGAGCTTCGGCAAAACCATCGTCAACGGCCCCGGCCAGAAGCTTCCCGCCGCCGCCCGCGCCCACTCATTCACCTCAACGAATTCTCCAGCCTGCGCCAAATTCATGACGTGAATGATCAGGGGATTAAAGCTTGGCCGCCCCTTGGCCGCAAAAATCTTCGCCACAGCCTCGCCATTCGTCGCATCCGCCGCCAGTCCGTAGACGGTCTCTGTCGGCATCCCGACCAGCCCGCCATCGCGCAAGATGGCAGCAGCTTCGGCAATGCTCTCGAAATTTGCAGTTTTAATCATGGCTTGTGCAATACACCACCGGATACGGGGCGCGCAACCCCCGTCGTTTCCGGTAAGGACAGCGGCAAGCCCAGCAATGACCGCACAGCCATATACCCGAAACATTCCGCCTCAATCGCATCGCCGTTCCAACCGATTTTCTCAACAGTCCCAAATTTAGCAAAAAACGCCGTAGGCAGTCTCATCGACAGGACATACATTAAAAACTCGTTTTTTCGTCCTCCGCCGCATATATATGTGGCTTTAGGTTTCCGGGGGAGCATTTCGAATGACTTTTGAATGCTCCTGACCGTCATAGCCAATAAAGTACCCGCACCATCCTTTGTCGACAATTCACGAACAAGATCAGTCGACCAATACGCCCGGTCCAGAGACTTTGGGGGCAATTTTGAAAAATATTCATCGGACAAAAAAACCTCAATAATTTTGCCGTCAGGATCGCCGCCAGATGCTATTTTTCCTTTATCATCATAGTCCTGACCGGTCCTCAGCTTAATAAAATCATCCATCAGCGCATTCCCCGGCCCGGTATCGAACGCCAGAATATACTCGCCATCAATATACGTCACATTCGCAACCCCACCTATATTCACAATCGCAACCGGTTCTTTAAGCCCGCCCGACTTCACCCGCGCCTGATGATACAAAGGCGCCAAAGGCGCACCCTGCCCCCCGGCTTTAATATCCGCGCTGCGAAAGTCACAAATCACATCCATGCCCGTCTTCGCCGCCATTCTTGCCCCATCACCGAGCTGCCAGGTAAAGCCGTCTTCCGGCGCATGGGTAATCGTCTGACCATGAAAACCAACCACATCACCCTCAAAGCCGCTCGCTTTCACCGCCGCGATGTGCAAGTCCGTAACCATCCCTTCCGCCTCGCGCGTTTCCGCATCTTCCACGCGCTTGCCAAAACACGCCCGCACCTTGTCACGCACGCCCTGATCATAAGGATGCGCATAAAACCCCAGCGGCTTAACGTGAGATTGCCCATCGGTTTCCACCAGAGCGACGTCAATTTCCCCGTCCAGTGATGTCCCCGACATCAGACCAATTGCCCTATAGACTTTATGTTCACTCATGCTTATACAGTTTGGGTTATGACGAAATACAAATCAGACTTTTTAAACATCTTAACCGAGCGCGGCTTCATTCACCAGTGCTCTGATTTCGAAGGCCTCGATGCCAAGCTGAACGAAGGTGTGCAAAGCGCCTATATCGGCTTTGACGCCACCGCCGATTCCCTGCATGTCGGCTCGCTCGTCCAGATCATGATGCTCTACTGGTTCCAGCAATGCGGGCATAAACCCATCACCCTGATGGGCGGCGGCACCACCAAGGTCGGCGACCCCTCGGGCAAGGATGAAAGCCGCAAAATGCTCACCGAAACCGATATTGAAAAGAATATCAGCGGCATCGGACTCATCTTCGGAAACTACCTCAAATACGGCGGCGGCCGGGCCGACGCACTGATGGTTAATAACGCCGACTGGCTGGATCAACTCAATTACATCGACTTCCTGCGCGATTACGGCGCGCATTTCACCATCAACCGCATGATGACGTTTGAAAGCGTCAAACTGCGCCTCGAGCGCGAACAACCGCTGACCTTCCTCGAATTCAACTACATGATTTTGCAGGCCTACGATTTCGTCGAATTGCGCCAGCGTTTCGGCGCCATTTTGCAAATGGGCGGCTCCGACCAATGGGGCAACATCATCAACGGCGTTGAACTGGGCCGCCGCACCATTCGCGAAGATAGCGAGGGCGCACAGCTCTTCGCCCTCACCACGCCGCTGCTCACCACCGCCAGCGGCGCGAAAATGGGCAAAAGCGCTTCGGGCGCGATATGGCTCAACGCCGATAAACTCCCCGCTTATGACTTCTGGCAATATTGGCGCAATACCGAAGACGCCGATGTCGGACGCTTCCTCAAGCTCTTCACCACCCTGCCGCTGGACGAAATCGCGCGGCTCGAAGCCCTGCAAGGCGCGGAAATCAACGAAGCCAAAAAAGTGCTGGCCTTTGAAGTCACCAAAATGTGTCATGGTGAAACCGCCGCGCGGGAAGCCGCCGATACGGCCGCCAAAGTTTTCGAACAAGGCTCCGTCGGCGCGGATTTACCCTGCGTCCGGCTCGACCTCTCCGCCGGTGTGTCCTTCATCGATGCCGCCTGCGCTGCCGGGCTCACCGCATCAAAAGGCGAAGCCCGCCGCATCATCGAACAAGGCGGCGCGAAAGTGAACGGCCAGCCGGTCACCGACCCGGCCTTTACCCTGACCGCCGATATGATCAGCGAGGGCGATGCCGTCAAAATCTCGACATCGAAGAAAAAACACGCGCTGGTGAAGCCTAAAGCTTGAAAACGAACCGTCATTGCGAGCGACCAACGGGAGCGTGGCAATCCAGCAGAAAACTTGGATTGCGTCGTCGGCTTCGCCTCCTCGCAATGACGAACACCGCACCCCACCCCGGCAAAAATGGCGAACAAAAAGAAGAAAATGAACTTTAATACATAAAAACAGTGGGTTAAAAGACACCCCAAAATGGCCTATTTCTGCTCGAACAGCACGCGCCGCAAGATCCCCGGCGTCAATACGGACAGCGGATTGACCGAGACTTTCGGATCTTCGCTTGATCCTTTCATCGTATAGGTCGCCGCAATCAACGCGCCGGTTCCGCCGGTCAAAATATCCCCGACCAGCGGAATATCGCCGATCACCTTGTTAATCCCCGAGAGTGGGATAATCGTGCCCGTCACATCCATCGTATGGGCGGCATTATCGAACGTCCCGTCAAAGGTCAGCCCCAATGAATTGCCCGATGTCCGGCCGTCCTTAAACACCAGCAACGATCCATTCGGTCGATATAGCCAGTCGAAATTCGCCTCCATCTTGGTAAAGCTGAGGCCCTCCTGCCCGTTCAGGCTGGCCATCAGGCCGGGCAAAGACATCGCCCCGAGCAACTGGGCGAGCGCCGGGGCATCAACAACCTTGAAATCGCTCATTTCCGCCACGCCAACCAGATTACGATCAAGCACACCGTGAATCGGCTCGCCGTAAATCACCAGCTTGCCGCCGCGAACGCCGCGATACAGATCGAACGCCCTCAGCGTCGCGCCCGCATCATCGGCCTCCAGCCTGAATACACGCTTGCCCGAACCGTCCGGCTTATAACGCAAATAAATATCGCCGCTGCCCGCAATCGCGTCCATTTCCATCTGGTTGATTGTGCCCAGCCCGTCAATATCGATATACAGCTTGGCATATTGCACCGTTTCCTTATCCGCCGTGCGCATCCGGTCGCTCGCCACCGAGATCAGCAATGGCGGCGCGTCATAAGGCTGCCCTTCTTTTTCTTCATCATCCATGAACGGCCTTGCATCAAGGAAAGGCCCATCCATCACAATTTTTGTCTGCCCAGAAGGCATAACCTCAAATTCCAGCCGCGCCACCGTTTCACCCAGCGTAAAACGCGAAACTTTTCCCCCGGCCAGCTCCGTCTCCTCGCGCTTCTGACGAAACCGCAAAACTGAAGACTCGAGACTCAATGATGGGGCAGAGCCTTTCAGATCAACAATTTCTGTAAGCTCTCCATTTTGCAAAACAGCCTTGAGCGTCGTTTCGCCTTTAACACCGGGCAATTTCTCGTAATCGAACGGATCAACAAAGACCTTCGCCGGGGTAAGATCCGCCGTCACAACCGCATCGGCGCGTCCATCTGCATATTCGGTATACGTCACATCGGCAAAAGCCGGCCCTTCAAGAAAACTGCTCAGATCCATGCCGAACTGGTCACGCAGCCCCGGCGTCGCCATCACCGCCGCCTTGACCTGCATTTCATACGGCTTGCCCGCCGCATTCAAATATTCATGATAATCAAGCGTAATCGGCTGATCGCCGAGCCGTCCCTTGCCCTTCACGCGCAAGGCATTATCCTTCACGCTCACATCAAACGGCCCTTCGCTTAAAGCCAGACCGTGTACAACATTGGGGAGTACCGCTTCGCGCAGAGCGCCGCGCACATTCACATCGACATCCTCGATTTTGATATTGCTTCTGGTCGGCAGTGAAATATTGACCTGCAAATCCGCTTGCCCCTGAACATCGGCCACATCAATCTCGTTATTCACCCCGATCGGCTCATCACGAATATAGGTAAAAACCGACTTGGCCGGACCTTGCAGCTTGAGATTGATATCCGCCTGTCCCTTCCCGGCCTCAATAATATTGATCAACTCAACATCAGCCTCGCTGATTGCCAGATCCATAACCTTTGCCGATTCAATATCGACACGTAGTGTTTCGCTATTAAGGTTGAATGTGCCCTTGCCTTTCGCATGCGTTACTGGTTTCAACGGAGCGCGGTAGTTAACACTCATACCGTCAAACTCAAAACCGGCGACAAGATTTTTCAGATCGACGCTTCGCCCATCCGCGCCGGCAACAACGACCAGATCCCCTTGCGCATAGACATTCGAAAATGTCCCGTCGCCCAGCTTATCGACAATCCATTCCTTACTGTTGTCTTCCGCCAGGGCCGCAGGCCACAAAGGCGCAATCGCGCTCTGCTTGAGGCTTTCAATCTCAAGCCGCACCGGTCCCTTAACAGAACCGTCCTGCCCAAGATTTAATCCCGCATTCGCCTCTAGGTTCACCTCATCCCCCAGACTCACTTGCACCTTTTTAATCTCCAGCGCACCCTCATCCGCCTCATAATGCGCCAGCACCCCAAGATCCTTGTACGCCACCGGTTCGGGGGAAAGCTCCGCAATACTCAAAGACCCGGCCCCTGACAACAACGTCAAATCCGCCCGTTTAAGCCTCATCCCCTCGACCAAATGCGCCTTAAGTTGCGCCGTTACCGGCACATTCTGCACTTTCAGAACATCAAGCTCGGGAATATTTTGTCCCAGCAACGCCACGTTGAAACGCTCCAAAACCGCGTCAATGTCAACCACCTTCGAAGAAAGCCCCATCTCAGTATTAACCTTCAAACGCGGCGGCTGAACACCCGACCGCGAAGGCAACTCGACATAAGCCTCGGCCTTCAAGCCATCCTCAATGCGTTTCACCAAAACATCTGCCTGCGGTAAAATCCACGAAAGCTTCAGCACACGATCGTCGATTAACAGACTCGCCTTCTCGATCTCAAAACTTTTCAGCTTCGAAAGCATGCTGCTCTGCCCACGCGCATCCGGCGCAGACGATAGCAATGCAAAAATATTCTCATAAAAATCACCCTCACCGGACTCTGCCTGCTGAGGCTTCGGAGGCCCATACGTCTTCAAATCCGCTACGCCCAGATCAAAACTATTATCCTGATGACGAACAAGAGAAAGACTGGGGCGCTTGATAATCAGCGCTTCCGGACGAATTTTCCCGAGCAGTAAATAGGCTTTATTCAGCCCCAGCGCCGCCTCTTCTATCGAGACCACAACATGCCCTTCCGGCCCGTAAACCCGCGCCCCCTGCAAGCCCAGCAAGAACGGCTCGCGCACATCCGGCCAAAACAGCACGATTTTATCCACACTGACACGCACACCGCTTTGCGGATCGCGCAGCGCTTCTTGCACATAAGGCCGAGCAAATTCCATATCTACCGGACCTGACAGCAACCGCCAGCCCAAAATACATGCGGCGATCACGCCCAGCACAAAACCGGCCGCCAGCACCTCAACAAAAATCAACCCACCACGTTTAAAAAAAAGGCGAAAATTCATACCATATTTTATGCCACGCTTGACTCATGGCGCAAAGCCCTCATCTTAAAGAAAAGTGACACACACGAAATTTTTCGAAAGGAACGCCCAATGTCGGAACTCAAAATCGGCGATACCGCCCCGGATTTTACCGCCCCCACAGATGGCGACGGCGAGCTGTCCCTAAGCAGTTTCAAAGGACAAAACGTCGTTTTGTATTTTTACCCCAAAGACGACACGCCGGGCTGCACCACAGAATCCTGCGGTTTTAACGAAGCCCTGCAAGCCTTCAAAAAACTCGGCGCAACCGTCATCGGCGTCTCAAAAGACAGCCCCCAACGCCACGATAAATTCAAAACCAAATACGGCCTGAATTTTCCATTAGTGTCCGATGAAAACAGTGACATCTGCGAACGTTACGGCGTGTGGAAAGAAAAAAACATGTACGGCAAAAAATATATGGGCATCGAGCGCTCGACCTTCCTGATAGATGCACGGGGGAAAATCGCCGCCATATGGCGCAAGGTCAAGGTAAACGGCCATGTCGATGAAATCCGGGCCGCCATCGAAGATTTAGCCAAGGCCGCCTAACCCACTCATAGAAGCGCAAAAAAGCCCGCTAATGCCAGCGGGCTTTTTCATTATTAAAAGAAGATGTTAAATCAGTTATTACCCAGCCAAAGCATCGGCCATATCTTCAAGCCGGATCTCACGCCCGGCTTTGGCCGTATTCAAATGATCGTGCATATAATCAATCAACGTATCGTTATAACCGTGAAAGAAGTGATTGGCGCCATCAATAACGCGGTAATCAATCTCAACGCCTTTTTGCTGGTGCAGACGATCAACCAGATCGGACACCGACGACTCATCAATCACATCATCCTTGGAACCGTGCATCACCAACCCGGATGTCGGGCAAGGCGCCAAAAAGCTGAAATCCTCAGTATTCGCAGGCGGAGCAACAGAAATAAAGCCTTCAATCTCCGGACGACGCATCAACAATTGCATACCGATCCATGCCCCAAAGGAAAAACCGCCAACCCATACATAAGGGGCATTCGGATTGATCTCCTGCATCCAGTCCAGCGCCGAAGCCGCATCGCTCAGTTCGCCCTCGCCGTTATCGTAAACCCCCTGCGAACGGCCGACTCCGCGAAAATTAAACCGCAAGCAGGAAAAACCGCGAGCGGAAAAAGCCTGAAACATATTGTAAGTGATTTTGTTATTCATCGTTCCGCCATGCTCAGGGCTGGGATGTAAAATCAAAGCAAGCGGCGCATTTTTAACTTTTGAATGAGAATAGCGTCCTTCAAGACGGCCCGCAGGACCATTGAAAACAACTTCTGGCATATATTCCCCTAACTTTTTCGGGTTGTTATAATTTTCAAAGAAGGAATTCAAGGACTGCGACCTCTATCCCATCTGGTACCTTAAAGGTGCTCCTATATAGGAAAATCACTCTGAAATGTCCACTAAAACCTTATAACGCATTGATTTTACTTGTGGATAACGATCACCCCAATCCGAATCATCTCAAAACAAATATTCATTTAAAATTTCTTTCATATGTTTTTTCAAAAAAAGATCCTCAAGGAGACTTGATTATTTCCCCCAAAAGGGCAAATTAAGATCATAATTAGAAAAAAGTAATATAAAAAATCTGAGACCAAACCAACGATGCCCTCAACACTGACTTTAAATTCACGCGGTGAATATGCCGTAATGGCCATGATTGAGCTGGCCCGCAGCGGATCAAAACACCCCCTGCCGCTGGCTGACATCGCCGCGAACGCCGGAATTTCATTATCGTATCTGGAACAGCTGATTGCCGGCATGCGCCGTCACAAGCTCGTGAAAAGCTATCGCGGTCCGGGCGGCGGCTATATTCTGGGCAAACACCCCGACGAAATTATGATCGCCGATATCTTGACCGCTGCCGAAGACAGCACCCCGGCGCGGCGCGCCAAGACAAACGAAGATAAGCCAAAATGCGCACATACCAACGCCCTCTGGCTTCACATGGGGGAAATCATCGGCAGTGCATTACACAAGATCACACTGGAAGATGTTCTGCATAACCGCCTTTAAACTTCTCAACACACCCGCATTAACCAAACATTAATATTATTACATAATAATAAACCCTGATTAACGGCTAACAAATAGAGGGGATTATTATGGATTTTAAATCTTGGTTTGTTGAAAAAACAGACGGTGCACTTGAAGGAGCCGGCAACATGGCAGGTGACGCCTTTGATGCAGTCAAAAACAGCGTAAATCTAGATTTCGGCAACATTCTCGACAAAGGCAGCGTCGCCAAATACACCGAAGCGTTAAGCCATATGGGCACCAAAGACGCCAACCATATCGGGCAAAGATTACTGGGCCTAAACCCCGCTGGCAAAGGCATTGGCAACCTCGGCCCGCAAACACAAAAAGCATGGGAAGATTTTAAAACAAAGAACAACATTCCCGATACAGTTCAACTCAGAGGCCCGGATGGTAAAATCACCGCCGAAGCCATGGCGGTTCTGCGCGAACATGGCACAAAAACCGGCACCGACTTCAAAGAACTTAAGACATTCGATAGTGCCCTTGATACTGCGAAAGAGAAAATCGGCGACACGTATAATAACGTAAAAGATACGGTAAAAGAGGCTTGGAAAAACAGTACACCGGGAGAGAGCATGTTAAATATGGGGGATAAATAATCCTCGGCAACATATAAACAAAACCGGCCCCTGCAAGAAATCTCCTGCGGGGGCTTGTGTATTGAAATCATCGCTAAAAGCGCTTAAGACGCTAAAGCATGAGCAATGAGCATAAAATCTATCTCGATTACAACGCCACCACGCCCGCCCGGCCCGAGGTCGTCGAGGCCGTCTGCGAATGCCTGCAAGGCCCGCACAACGCCTCCTCCGTCCACAGCTTCGGTCGCGCCGGGCGTAAAATGGTCGAACGCGCCCGTGAACAGGTGGCCGCCCTGATCGGCGCACCGACCAATCAGGTCATTTTTAATGCTGGCGCCACCGAAGGCAACAACACCGTCCTGCGCCATTTTGCAGGCCAGCGCATCCTCGCCAGCGCCATCGAACACCCTTCGGTCCTCAAAGCCGTGGAAGGTATAGAAACCGTCCCCGTAACATCCAACGGTCTGTTGAATCTAGATGCGCTGGAAACCGCGCTGAAGGACAAACCGGCCGCCCTCGTCTCGCTGATGATGGTCAACAACGAAACCGGCGTGATCCAGCCTGTGGCCGAAGCCGGCGCGCTGGCCCACAAATACGGCGCGCTGTTTCATTGCGACGCCGTGCAGGCCACCGGGCGCATCCCCGTGAACATAGCCGAACGCGGCATCGACTTTCTCACCCTATCGGCCCATAAACTTGGCGGGCCGCAAGGTGTCGGCGCACTCGCCCTCGGCTTGTGCGGCATCACACCAACCTTGCTCAGCGGCGGCGGACAGGAAAAACAAGCCCGCGCCGGCACTGAAAATGTCGCAGGGATTGCAGGCTTTGGCATCGCCGCCGAGCTGGCCGCCGGTGAAATCGAAACCTACGAACAAAAAACCGCCGCCCTGCAAACCAAACTTGAAAACGCGCTTCAAGATGTCCTCATCCACGGCCAGAATGCCCCGCGTGTCACCAACACCACGCTGTTCTCCCTGCCGGGCGCATCCTCCGAAACGCTGCTCATGGCGCTCGATCTGGACGGAATCGCCGTCTCCAACGGCTCGGCATGCTCCTCGGGCCGCATCACCCCCAGCCATGTCCTCAAAGCCATGACCGCGAGTGACGCCGAGGCCGCCAGCGCCATCCGTATCTCGACGGGCTGGAATACAACCGAAAAGGATATTGATCGTTTCATCGAAGTCTGGCAGAACATCGCAAACCGCATTCAAAAAAGAGCATAACACCGATGCCGCAAGTTACCTTTATCCAGCCCGATGGCCACCGGCAAACCGTACAGGCCGAGGAAAACTGGTCGATCATGCAGATCGCTTTGGCCCATAAAATCCCCGGCATTGAAGGCGCCTGTGGCGGCAACATGTCCTGCGCCACCTGCCATGTTTACATCCATCCCGATTGGGTGGAACGACTCATCGCCCAGGACAACGAAATATCCGATCAGGAAGAAGACTTGCTCGACACCGCCAAAGACCTGCGTGAAACGTCGCGCCTCGGCTGCCAGATCAAAATCACCGGCACATTGGACGGCCTGATCGTCGCCCTGCCCGGAAGCAAGGAGTGGCCATGATACGACACATCGTGATGTTTAACGCTGAAGATCCCGTCGACCGGGATAAAATCTTTGAAGGCCTGAAAGCCCTCGAGAGCATCCCCGGCAACTGGAAACTCGAAGTCCGGCGCAATCTGAAAGCCGATCAGCTCGGCAACGCCATTGACGTCGTCGTCTATGGCGAATTCGCCGACGAAGCCGCACTGGAAGCATACAAAGCCCATCCGATTTATCAGGATACGATCAAAGTCGTCCGCCCCTTGCGCGATTTACGCATCGCCGCCGATATCGAAATTTAATTCAATTTTGAATCGATTCCGAAACGAAACTTCACACCGCAAAGCCGCACTCATGTTATACTGAAAGTCTACAAAGGAGGTGTCCTATGCCCCCACAAAAAATCCTCGTCATCGACGACAATGCCTTCGTTTTGAGATTGGTCCGGGATATTCTAGATCGTTATGGTTATATCGTGTTCACCGCCAGCACGGGGCTCGGCGGATACGAGGTTGCCTGCAACGAACACCCGGATCTGATTATTCTTGACCTACGCCTCGAAGACATCGGCGGCCTTAAGGTTTTACACAAAATCAAAGACAACAAGGTCACAGATTCAATTCCCGTCGCCATGCTCAGCAGCGACAACCACTACCACGAAATTCTCAAAAGCATGTCATTCGGCGCCGAAGACTACATCGTCAAACCGTTCAAGGAAAAAACCCTGACCCGCAAGGTCGCCCGGCTGCTTACGAAACACCCGCCGAAAAAACGCGAGTTTGTCTACATTTAGACGCTGAACGGTTTTCATAATGCAAAGATTGTTTTTCCCGCGCAAAGTCGCTATAGTCCTGCGCGTTATGAACTCACTCGGCATAGATAAAGACCCAAAAGACACCCGCGTGGTGGTCGCCATGTCCGGCGGCGTCGACTCCTCCGTCGCCGCTGCGCTTTTGCATGAACAAGGCTATGACGTGGTCGGCGTCACGCTCCAGCTTTATGACTACGGTGAAGCGGTCGCCAAATCCAAAACCTGCTGCGCGGGGCAGGATATCTACGACGCCAAAAAGGTCGCCGACAAATGCGGCTTCCCCCACTACGTTCTGAATTACGAAAGCAATTTCCGCGAAAGCGTCATCGAAGATTTCGTGGGCAGCTATATGCGCGGCCAAACCCCGATCCCTTGCGTCAAATGCAACCAGAGCGTCAAATTCCACGATCTGCTGCAAGTGGCCAAAGACCTCGGTGCAGATTGCATGGCCACCGGCCACTACATCAAACGCGTAATCAACGACGATGGCCGCGCCACCCTCCACCGCGCCCACGACCACGGCAAGGACCAGAGCTATTTCCTCTTCGCCACCACGCAGGAACAACTCGACTTCCTGCGCTTTCCTTGGGCGGCTGGAGCAAAGACAAAACCCGTCGGGAGGCCGACCGCCTCGGCCTGATCACCGCCGACAAACCCGACTCTCAGGACATCTGCTTCGTCCCACATGGCGACTATGCGCGTGTAGTCAAAAAATCCGCCCCGAAGCGGAACAGCCCGGCGACATCGTCCATATCGATGGCCGCATCATCGGCGCGCATGAGGGCATCATCCACTACACAATCGGCCAGCGCAAAGGCCTGGGCATCGGTGGCGGCGTCAGTGAAAACAACGAGCCTTTATACGTCGTGCAGATCGACCCTGCGGCCAACACCGTCATCGTCGGCCCCAAAGAGGCGCTGGCCCGCAATATTCTGTATCTAGAAGATTGCAACTGGCTGTATGACACCAAAAACCTGAAGGCAAAAAAAGGCTGCGCATTCCTTCCTGTCACAGTGAAGTTCCGCTCTGTCATGCAGCCTACACCCGCCGTTTTAAACACGGAAAAAAATGAAATCAGACTAGAGCGACCACAGTACGGCATTTCACCGGGGCAAGCCGCCGTCTGTTACACCGGCGACCGCGTCATCGGCGGCGGCTGGATTACCGGCACAAACTATAGCCATTTCCTTTGAAAATCGGACATATTTCAGGACCGCGTCATTGCACGGCTTGTCCGTGCAATTTCTTGAAAACCAAAGATCACACGCACAAAGGCGTGTGATGACGATGGGGATAAAATGCCCGACTTTTAAAGAAAATGACTATAGTCGTTTAAATTAAGCACCCACTTCCGCCTAATTAAGCGTCCACCTCGGCCTTGAGCGCATTATCCTGAATAAACTCCCGCCGCGGCTCAACGACATCGCCCATCAGGGTTGAGAAAATCTCGTCCGCCTTCACCGCATCGGCAACATTCACCTGCAACAAAGTCCGTACATTCGGGTCCAGTGTCGTTTCCCACAGCTGCTCTGGGTTCATTTCCCCCAAACCTTTATAACGCGAAATCGCCATGCCCTTACGCCCGGCTTCCATCACCCGGTCGTACAAAGCGGCGGGGCCGTTGATCGTGGCCAGCACTTTATCCCCTTGCCGAATTTCAACCGGGTTTTCAAACACCTCACCCAGCCAGTCTGCGGCCGCCTGCAACCGCACCGCATCGGCGCTACGCACACGGTCCGCAGAAATGCGTACGCTTTCGGTCACGCCGCGCTGTACGCGTTTAAAATTATAACCCTTATCCAGCGTATAAAACCCTTCCCAGGTTCTGGCGTTTTTCGCCGCGCGCGCATTGAGCCGCTCGGCCACTTTCGCCGCCGCCGCCGCGCCGACTTTTTCATCGCCTTGGACCTTTTCATCAAACGCCCCGGCAATCGCCGCTTGCTCAATCACCCGGCGATTCCCCGCGCGCTGCGTCAACGCATTGATAGAACTGCGCAATTTGCGCGACTGCAACAGCAAATCCCGCAAATCTTCACCGCTGCGCGTTTGGCCGTTGCCATCGACGATCAGCAAATCATTCAGCGCCGTCCCAATCAGATAATCATCCAGCGCCCGCTCGTCCTTCAGATACACCTCACCCGCATTCCCGCGCTTGACCTTAAACAAAGGCGGTTGGGCGATATACAAATACCCGTTCTCAATCACCTGCGGCATGTAACGGAAAAAGAACGTCAGCAGCAGCGTGCGAATGTGCGAACCGTCAACATCCGCATCGGTCATGATAATGATTTTGTGATAGCGGGCTTTCTCGATATTAAACTCATCCCCGATCGAGGTCCCCAGCGCCGTAATCAACGTCCCGACCTGTTCGGAACCCAGCATCTTGTCAAACCGCGCCCGCTCGGTATTCAAAATCTTCCCGCGCAGCGGCAAAATCGCCTGATTGTGCCGATCCCGCGCCTGTTTCGCCGAGCCGCCTGCCGAGTCCCCCTCAACGATAAAAATCTCGGAAACCGCCGGGTCTTTGCTCTGGCAATCCGCCAGCTTGCCCGGCAGGTTGGACACATCCATCACGCCCTTGCGCCGCGTCATCTCGCGCGCCTTGCGAGCCGCTTCGCGCGCCTGTGCCGCCTCGGCAATCTTGCCGACAATCATTTTCCCTTCGACCGGATTTTCCTCCAGCCATTCGGCCAGCTTCTCCCCGATCACACTTTCCACAACCGGACGCACCTCGGAAGACACCAGCTTGTCCTTGGTCTGGGATGAGAATTTCGGGTCCGGCACCTTCACCGACAATACGCAAGTCAACCCCTCGCGCATATCCTCACCGGTCAGCTTGATCTTGTCTTTCTTGGTCAGGCCTTTTTCTTCGGCATATTTACCGACCACCCGCGTCAATGCGCCGCGGAAACCCGCCAGATGAGTCCCGCCATCACGCTGCGGGATATTATTGGTGAAACACAGCATCGTTTCGTGATACGCATCCGTCCATTCCAGCGCCGCCTCAACCGTCACGCCGCTGTCTTTATCCTCGGTTACAATCGAAATCGGATGCTCCAGCATCGATTTTTTCGTCCGGTCGAGATATTCAACGAAGCTCTGGATTCCGCCCTCATAATGCAGATGAGTCTGCACGCGCTCTTCTTCATGTTCCGGGCGATTGTCGCTTAAGTATATATTCACGCCGGAATTGAGGAAAGCCAGCTCGCGCAAACGATTTTCCAGCGTCTTGTAATCGAACTCGGTCTGAGTGAAGGTTTCCGGCGAGGGCAAGAATGTGACCTGCGTTCCAGTGCGTTCCCCGTTCTCCAGATCACGAATGGGTTTAAGGTCTTCGCCCGCCTCACCCATTTTAAAGCGCATATACCATTCTTTACCCTCGCGCTTGATGTTCAGATCGAGATATTCGGACAAGGCATTCACCACCGACACGCCCACACCGTGCAGACCGCCGGACACTTTATAGGAATTTTGATCGAATTTCCCCCCGGCATGCAGCTGGGTCATAATCACCTGCGCCGCCGAAACCTTCTCTTCCTTGTGTTCGCCAACCGGAATCCCGCGACCGTTATCCTTCACGGTCACAGACCCGTCGGCATTCAAAACCACATCAATGCGGTCGCAATACCCGGCCAACGATTCGTCAATCGCGTTGTCGACAACTTCATAGACCATGTGATGCAGGCCCGTCCCGTCATCGGTGTCCCCGATATACATCCCCGGGCGTTTGCGCACGGCATCCAGCCCGCGCAAAACCTTAATCGAATCCGCGCCGTATTCGTCATTATCGCCGCGCTTGGGAGTCAGATTTTCTGCTGCTTCACTCATAATATTCAAATAATCCTTAAACGCTTAATTTCTCTTGGTTTCAGCCAAGATTTTGTATAGCATACGCCCTGCCCGAAAGACAGGAGAAAACGCGTTTTTTTACGCCTTTTTTCACACCCTAACAGATTGAAATAACTAAACAAATGAATAGCGCACTCAAAAACCTTCTTCGCCCCCACTATATCGACCTGCAGGGCTATGTCTCCGCCGGAATGGAAAGCGATAAATCGGCCGAGAAAATATTTCTCAACGCCAATGAAAACCCGTACGAATTACCGGGCTTAGAGGGTTTTAACCGCTACCCAGAACCCCAACCCAAGGCTCTGGCCGCCGCCTACGCCAAAGCCTATAACGTAAGCTCCGACCAACTTGTCATGACCCGCGGCGCCGACGAAGCCATCGTCATTCTGACCAAGCTGTTTTGCGAACCCGGCAACGACGCGATTCTGATCTGCCCGCCGACCTTCGGCATGTACGGCGTCGATGCCAAAGCCATGCCCGCCGATGTGGTTGAAGTGCCACTCCGCAAAACGGACGGCACCTTCACACTCGATCAAAAAGCCATCGTGCACGCCACCTTCACCCCGGGCCAAAACATCAAACTGATCTATATCTGTTCACCCAACAACCCGACGGGCACCAGCTTCCCCCACGATCAAATCGCCGAAATCTGCCGCGAAGTCGAAGACAAAGCGGTTGTTATTTTGGATGAAACCTACGCCGAATTTTCCAGCGCTGGCTCGATGACCGACCGCCTCGACGATCACCCGAACCTCATCATCCTGCGCACCCTTTCAAAAAGCTACGCGATGGCCGGCATGCGGATGGGATGCTTCCTCAGCGCCGACACCGACTTCATCGCGCTGGTCAAGGCCAAGGCGCTCGATGCCTATCCACTGCCCTGCGCCAGCGTCGAAGCCGCCCTGCATGTCCTGTCCGATGACATCCGCCCGCTCGCCAAAGCCAATATTGAAAAACTATTGGACGAACGCGAACGCCTCATCCCTTTGCTGAGCGGCAATGCCCTCGTCAAACACATCTACCCTTCCGATGCCAATTTTCTGCTGATTGAAATGGACGATAAAAAATGCCGGGCCAGTGAATTCATCAAATTCGTCGCCGAGAACAACGTCATCATCCGCGACTTCTCATCAAAACCACTGACCAAAAACTGCATCCGCCTCTCCATCGGCACCCCTGAGCAAAATGATCTGGTGCTCAGAATTCTGGAAGGTTTTGGCAGACAAGAAAATGCAAAACGATAACCATCAAGAGTATGAATGGGATTCTTTCACCTCACACACAAGTGAAGATGATCTCCCCCTTATTTCTTGGAGCGCTTGGGCGTGAGCATAAACGCGTCCGGATCTTCTTTCTCCGGCGGTTTGGGCGGCAAGTAGTCCGCTGAGCTTTTACCGTTGAGCGGATTCGGTTGTTGCTGGAGTCTGGCTACCCGTTGCTTGGCCTTTCTATAGGCATCGACATTCAGGCTCTCGACCAGGCTTAAAAAACTTTTGTCCTGATTGCTCAGTTCATCGTAATGCTCTTTGATATCCGCAGGGATTGTCGTGATCAGCTTTTCAATTTTAAACAGCTCTTCCTCTTCTATACCCCCTTTTACAAAGGCATCGATAATCCCTTCCCACATGGTCTCAAAATCCGTGAATGTAAGGATGTTGGTATTATCCAGCTTGCGGACTTTTTCATGCGCATTGCGCAATTCTTGAATACTCTTACGCGTAGCGTCCTGAGCGAATTTAAGTTTGCTCAAAACCACTTCGTGATGTTTCATATAATGGTCGAGCAGCATTTCAGTCATCGAAACCGATTCCGCTTCATCCGGCCAGACTTCTTTCTGCACATCAGAGGCACTTTCAATGACAGGAGCTTCCTGCGGCTGTGCGGCTTCGGCCAGTTGGTCCTGTTGCATAATCAGGACAAATTCAACCAGCGCATTGAGATCGTCCGCCGTAAAAGGCGCTTGCAGCATCTCGGTAATGCCGACCTTGCGCGCCGCATCGACCAAATGAAAGCTGTCAACACTACCGATCGCAATCACCGGGGCAATCACGTTCGGAGAATCCGGATCATGACGAATGAGGTCGGTCAAACCGATCACGTCATCCCGACCATCCTTCAACTTGGCGAGAACCAAATTCGGAGGCGTTTGCTTAAATTTTTCATAAGCATCCATCTTCAAACCGGCTTCATCTACGGATTTCACACCCAATAGACACAAGACCTCAACAAGCGTCTGTCTGGTTTTATCGTTTTCATCCACTACAAGAACGCGGCTTTGGCCAAGAATGCTGGTCATGAAAAAATTCCCGGAAATTTGAATTCACACACGCCTAAAGTATATAAGATTTCCCATACACTCAAAGGGCTTTTTTCTGCTTACGCCTGTATGTGCAAACAGTTTTAAAACGGCTCAAATCTACGACGCCGCGCGTGAGGCTTTCTTGCGCTCATGTGGACAGAGATGGGCTTTGCGCAAACGCAAGGACTGCGGCGTGACCTCCAGCAATTCGTCGTCATTGATATAGGCCATCATATCTTCAAGAGACATTTTACGCGGCGGGGTCAGGGTGACCGCATCATCCGAACCCGAAGCCCGCACATTGGTGAGCTTCTTGCCCTTGAGCACGTTAACCTCAAGGTCGTTATCCCGGCTGTGCTCGCCCACAATCATCCCTTGGTAGACAGGTGTTTGATGACCGATGAACATTTCCCCGCGGTCTTGCAAATTGAAAATCGCATAAGCCACCGCCGTGCCGGTGTCGGTGGAGATCAACGCGCCGTTCCGGCGGCCTTCGATATCGCCTTTATACGCGCCGTAGGAATGATACACGCGATTGAGTACGCCGGTCCCGCGCGTCTGGGTCAGGAAGCGGCTTTGATAGCCGATCAACCCGCGCGAGGGCGCCAGGAAAGTAATGCGGGTTTTTCCGGCCCCTGAAGAGCGCATATCGGTCATTTCAGCCTTCCGCCGGTTCATGGAATCCACGATCGTGGAGGAATATTCTTCATCGACATCGATCGTGACCTCTTCAATCGGTTCCAGTTTCTGGCCGTTTTCATCCTTGAACAACACTCTGGGACGTGAGACGGTCAACTCAAAGCCCTCGCGGCGCATCGTTTCGATCAACACCCCAAGTTGCAATTCACCGCGACCGCCAATTTCAAAAGCGTCCTTGTTGTCGCTTTCCTTAAAGGTGATCGCCACATTGGTTTCAGCCTCGGCCAGTAAGCGATCACGGATCATGGTAGAGGTGACTTTCTTGCCTTCTTTCCCGGCAAAGGGAGAATCGTTCACCGTAATCGTGATCGACATGGTCGGCGGGTCGATCGGCGTAGATTTAAGCGGCTCAGTTTCCGTCGGGGCGCAAATCGTATCGGCCACAGACGCCTTGGTCAGCCCGGCGATGCAGATGATATCTCCGGCATGAACTTCCTCAACCGGCACGCGCTTATTGCCTTCAAACATCATAAGTTTGGAAAGGCGGCCGTTTTCGACGGTTTTACCGCCCAGATCCATAGCCTTGACCGTGTCGTTGATTTTCGCCGAGCCGTGTACAACGCGGCCCGTCAGGCAGCGCCCGAGGAACGGATCGGAATCGAGCAAAGTGGCGAGCATCGCAAAGGGCTTGCCTTCAGACACATTCGGCGCCGGGACATGGTCGAGAATAATGTCGAGCAGCGGATGCAGATTCTCGCGCGGATCGTCCAGTTCACGCGTACACCAGCCGTCCCGGCCTGAGGCGTAAAGAATAGGAAAATCGAGCTGGGCGTCATTCGCATCCAAAGAGACGAACAGATCAAACACCTCGTCAATCACCTCTTCAGGGCGACCATCGGGGCGGTCAATCTTGTTAATGATGACAATCGGGCGCAGCCCTTGCTTGAGCGCCTTGCCCAGAACGAATTTGGTTTGCGGCATTGGCCCTTCCGCCGCATCGGTCAGCAGGATCACCCCGTCGGCCATGTGCAAAACCCGCTCAACCTCACCGCCGAAATCGGCGTGGCCCGGCGTGTCGATAATATTGATGCGCACGCCTTCCCACTGAATCGAGGTCGGTTTGGCGAGAATGGTGATGCCGCGCTCTTTTTCCAGATCGCCCGAATCCATCATGCGTTCGTCGACCTGTTGATTGTCGCGGAACATCCCGCTTTGCTTCATGATGGAATCAATCAGCGTGGTCTTGCCGTGGTCAACGTGGGCGATAATCGCAATATTGCGCAAATCTCTGGTCATGTCCGGTTTTCCTTCTGCCGTGCCGGGCAAGTTCTATAGTAGCGCCGGGCAAAAGGGAAGTGAATTGTTGAAGCGACTTTCATTCAGAAACCAATGATTTTAGATGTTTATAGTCCTTTACGAAATTAATTATACGAATAAACACCCCCGTCCCAAGGAGCGGGGTATCAACACAGTCCCCTCTCCCCTCCGGGGAGAGGGTTAGGGAGAGGAGGAGGGTAGGGGTGGGGGACTTCAAAAAATCCCGGCCTTCGCCGGGATGACGACAAATTAACGGACAGTAAGACTTATTCCGCGGGCTTGCCTGAAGGAGTCCCATCCGCCTGAAAACACTCCGCCCAGGTGATCACCCCGCTATCGTCCGCGCGGCGTGCGCCTTTGATCACGATCTCCTGTCCCGTATCGATACGAGTATGGCATTCAAACACCGGAAACAATGTCCGCAAAGTCAAAATAAGCATCCGGTCCGGCAAGAATGGCCCGTATGAACAAAAATCCTCCCGGTCCGTATATTTCCCGCTCTTGTCGTCCTTGCTCCCGGCCGCATCCAGCCGAAAATTCGAACGATGCCGCGCTACAATCCCGTCCTCACGCATATATTGCGCCGTCGCCAGATTCCCGAAAATCCGGTAATCCGCCTCATTGCGCAACGAAAAACAGATCGGCTGTTCTGATATATCAAGTTTGGAATTATCCACACTCTGCGCCACAGCAATGTGCGGCATGATCATAGAAAAAACAAAAATAAAGTAAGCGCGCCTCATAGGTTTATTGTACCATATGCATGCCCTTAAGCCGAAGAAGAATAAAAACTGCATCCCCGGGCTTGACCCGGGGCCTATACAGATTTACAGAAAAATTCAATAGACCCCGGTTTTCACCGGGGATGCGACCGGATTTTTAAAAACAAAAGATATGAAACATCTCAGCAAAAGCCCCGGGGACACTGCCCGCATCGCTGCCGGTCTGGCCGCCGAGATCGAATCCGGCGACGTGCTTTTGCTCCACGGCACCCTCGGTATGGGCAAGAGTGTTTTCGCCCGCGCGCTGCTCCGCACTCTGACCGGTGAGCCAAACATCGACGTCCCCAGCCCGACCTTCACCCTTGTTCAGATATACGACGGGCTGGATTGCCCCGTTTACCACTACGATCTCTACCGCATCGAAGACCCGGAAGAAATTTTTGAGCTTGGCTGGGACGATGCACTGGCCGATGGCATTGTAATCGTCGAATGGCCCGAGCGTTTAGGCCCGTATAAACCGCCCCGCGCTCTGGACATCACGCTGTCAAAAGCCGACAATGATCCCGATACACGAGAGATTCTGATCGAGAAGAACTGATGAGCCGAAGCGCCCTATCCGACACCGCTTTTATTCTGGCCGCCGGCCTCGGCACACGCCTGCGCCCTTATACCAACGACATTCCAAAGCCGATGGTCGAGGTCGGCGGACAAACGATGATCGACCGCGCGCTGGATAAGCTCCACGACATCGATATCAAATCCTGCGTGATCAACACCCATTACAAAGGCGAAATCCTCCAGCGCCACCTGATGTCACGCCGCAACCCGCACATCATCTTCTCCCCCGAAGAAGAGCTGCTCGATACTGGCGGCGGCATCAACGCCGCACTTGAACATTTCGACGCCCCCTTCTTCGTGCTCAGCGGCGATTCCGTCTGGGAAGATGCGCCCCCTGAAAACAATACAGACCACAACACCCTGCAAACCATGGCCGATCACTGGGACCCGGCACGCATGGATATCCTCATCCTGCTCCAGCCCGTCACGACCATGGCCCTGACCGAGGGGACAGGCGATTATGATCTCGACGCTCAGGGCCGCGCGCTCCGTTCAAAAGACAAAACCGGCAAATATATGTGGACCAGCATCCGCATCAATAAACCCGAAATCTTCGACGACGCACCCGATGGTGCCTTTTCCTATCTCGAACTTCTCGATTCTGCGCAAAAAAAAGGCCGCCTCTACGGCCTCGTCCATGACGGCCAGTGGCACCATATTTCCACCCCGGAAGACCTGCACGCCGTAAATGAGGCCCTCAAGGCCGATGAGGCCTAAACCATGAGTGCGGGCGGCCCCAACATCACCACCATTCCCGCCGGTCTGCCCTTTTCCCGGCTGCTGGCCGCGGATCTGCTCAACCAATATAAGGCCCGCGAAAACCATTTAAGCGAAGTGCTCATCCTGCTGCCCACCCGCCGCGCCTGCCGCGTCCTCCAAGACAGCTTTTTAGAACTGCGCGGTTCAAAACCCATGATCCTGCCACGCCTCCAACCCATCGGCGATCTCGATGAAGAAGAACTCTCCCTCTCCATCACCGGCCAAAGCGGCGGCGACCACGCCTGGTCATTGCCCGGTGCTTTGCCGCCGCTCCAACGCCAGATCCTGCTGGCCAAGCTGATCCGCCAGATCCATCAGGATGAAAGCAGCCCTTTAGGCCAATCGCACGAACAATCCCTCAAACTGGCGAGGGCCCTCGGCCAGTTGATGGACCATATCTATACCGAAAATCTCGACATGGCCGATCTGGCGGGCCTCGTGCCCGAGGATTTTGCCGAGCACTGGCAAATCACCCTCAAATTCCTCGAAATCCTCAGCGAGCATTGGCCGAAAATTCTCGCCGAAAAGCACCTCATTGACGCCGCCGACCGCCGCAACCGCCTTATTCTGGCTCTAGCCAAATTCTGGCAAACCAACCCGCCAGCCACCCCCGTCATCGGCGCCGGTTCAACCGGTTCAATCCCCGCCACCGCGCGCCTGCTTTCGGTCATCGCCCATTTGCCCAAAGGTCAAGTCATCCTGCCGGGCTATGATCCGCATATCGACATGGACAGCTGGAACGCCTTAAGCGAATCCCACCCCCAGTACGGCTTTAAACAGCTCCTCACCCACATGAAGGCCCAGCGCGAAGACGTCACGCTTTTCAAAGGCGCAAACAGTAATGAACACGCACTGAACCGCCAGTTCCTCACCCGTGAGCTTATGCGCCCGGCGCAAACGGCTGAGCGCTGGGCCGATATCATCACCAATGAAAACGCCGTGCAAACCGTGAGCAGCGCTCTCAAAAACCTGACGCGCATCACCTGCGCCCAGCCCCGCGAAGAGGCCGAAGCCATCGCCCTGATGATGCGTCAAACCTTGGAAAACCCGGGCCAAACCGCCTGCCTGATTACGCCCGATCGAGAACTGGCCGCCCGCGTTGCCAGCGCCTGTAGCCGATGGAGCATTACCATTGACGACTCGGCAGGTCAATCCCTGCACCGCCTGCCCTTGGGCATTTACCTGCGCGCCATCCTTGAGGCCTGTACGCAGAATTTCGCCCCGATCGCCCTGCTCAGCCTGCTCAAACACGGCCTGTGCCAAACAGGCAAGCCGGAACACATCGCCGCCCTTGACCTCTCCTTACGCGGCAACAAGCCTTCTCCCGGCTTTGCAGGCCTGCGCACCCATATCGAAAACCGCGAGCGGCTGGATAAAGACACGCGCACACACGCCCTTGAGTTCCTAAGCCAACTCGAAACCATCTTCGCCCCAATCACCGAACTCTCCAAAACCCCGGCCAGCTTCACAAAATGGCTCAGCGCGCATCTCACCTTGGCCGAAGGCCTAAGCACCAACCAACACCAATCCGGCGCGGAAATCCTCTGGTATGGGGAAACCGGCCGCCACGCCAGCCGCTTTTTCGCCGAACTCTTCGAACACACCCAAAATCTCGAAGCACTCAGCCTGCGCGATTACGCGGCCATTCTCTCCCATTTCATGGACCAGAGCCAAATCCGCCCGGCCTTTGGCACTCACCCGCGCCTGCAAATTCTCGGCACGTTAGAGGCCCGCCTCATCGATGCCGACCTCGTCATTCTCGGCGGACTGAACGAAGGCACGTGGCCGCCCGAGCCCGCCGCCGATCCGTGGATGTCCCGGCCCATGCGCAAAGAGTTCGGCCTGCCCGCCCCTGAACGCAGCATCGGTCTGGCCGCCCATGATTTTGTCCAAGGCCTGTGCGCCCCGCGTGTTGTCCTCATCCGCGCCGAAAACCAGGACGGCGCCCCGACTGTGCCCGCCCGCTGGCTCCAGCGCCTCGACGCCGTCCTTCAGGCCGCGCAAATCACCTCGCCACAAAACGACGACCTCCTGCACTGGGCCCGTCAGCTCGACTATGCGCCGAACATCAAACCCATCGCCGCCCCGGCCCCTCGCCCACCGCTCGAAGCCAGACCGCGCCGCCTATCCGTAACCAAAATCGAAACATGGCTGCGCGACCCGTACGCAATTTACGCCCGCTATATCCTTGGCCTCAAACCGCTCGACCCGCTCGAAAAACCCATCGATGCCGCCGAACGCGGCCAGCTTCTGCATAAAATCCTCGAGCGTTACGTTCTTGAAACCCGCGAGAGCCTGCCTGCGGGCAGTGATGCCCGTTTGCTGGAAATCGCCCGCGAGGAAATCGATGCCCGCCGCGACGACCCGCATCTCTGGAACTTTTGGGGACCGCGCTTTGCCAAAACCGCCCGCTGGCTGGATTCCCACGAGCGGGACTGGCGCGCAGCCACCCGCAATCTCGCTGTCGAAGCCGAAGGCGCTATCGACATTCCGGCCGCAGGCGGCAACTTCAAACTCACCGCCATTGCCGACCGCATCGATTTAATGGCGGACGGTACCGCCGCACTGATCGATTACAAATCCGGCGGCACGTACACCCCAAAAGCCATCGAAACCGGCGCCCTGCCTCAGCTCGCTTTAGAAGCCCTCATCCTTGAACATGGCGGCTTCGAAGGCTTGCAGGCCCGCAAAACTGGATCGCTACAATATTGGGTGCTTAATGGCTCAGGCGCGGGCGCTAAGCTCACCAACTATGACAAGGATATAGACACGCTCACCGCCCAAACCGCTGAACGCCTCACCGCGCTCATTGCCCGCTATGATGACCCGACCATGCCCTATCTCTGCCAACCGCGCCCTGATCAAGCCCCGCGCTTTAACGACTACGAACATTTTGAGCGCATCCGTGAATGGGGCCTCAGCGCCGAAAACGAAGACACGGAGGCCGCATGAGCACGCAAGCAGCCCGAACGCAAGAAACCATCCGCGAGACCGACCCCAACGTTTTGCAACGCCGCGCCTCACAACCCAATGCTTCCATCTGGGTCAGCGCCTCGGCCGGCACAGGCAAAACCAAGGTCCTGACCGACCGCGTCCTGCGCCTGCTCTTACCGCGCGAGGAAAAACCCGGTCAGATCATTCCCGGCGCCCCGGCCCACAAAATCCTCTGCCTGACCTTCACCAAGGCTGCGGCCAGCGAAATGGCCCTGCGCATCGCCAAAACCCTGCGCAGCTGGGCGGTTATGCCGCTTGATGGCCCTCAAGACACCCCCTGCCTCACCCGCGAGCTGGAAAATCTTTTGAGCCGCGCGCCGACCAAAACCGAAATCAAGGCCGCCCGTAAACTCTTCGCCGACACCATTGATGTGCCCGGCGGTCTCAAAATCATGACCATCCACGCCTTTTGTCAGTCGATCCTCGGACGTTTCCCTTTAGAAGCCGGGATCAACCCGCATCTCACCATTCTCGAAGATGCGGCGGCCAAAAACCTGCTGGCGGCCGCCCGCGCCAAAGCCTTTTCAAAGGCCGAAGCGGAGACTGGCTCACCCCTGTCGGACGCCCTTGACCATATCGCCTCACAGATCAACGAAGACCAGTTCCTCAACCTGCTCCGAGCCATCACCGGCGAACGCCGCCAGCTTGAACGCCTGAAAGCACGCTATTTCAACCTCGACGGCCTCTACACCGCCTTGTGCAATCATCTCGGCATTACCCCCGGCATCGATCCCGATGAGCTGCGCCTGCAAGGCTGCGCGGATACCGCCTTTGATGAGCGCGCCCTGCGCGCCGCCGCGCTGACCATGCAAAACGGTAGCAAAACCGATCAGACCCGTGCGGCAATCCTTTTAAACTGGCTGGCTGCAGCGCTTACGCAACGCGTCGCCGATTATACCGACTACCAGCAAACCTTTCTGACTGGCGAGGGACAAATCCGCGCCAACATCGCCACTAAAAAACTTTGTGACGCCAACCCACAAATTCTCGAACCCCTCACCCGCGAAGCCGAGCGCCTGATGCAGCTGGGCGACCACATCGCCGCCAGCGTCAGCGCCGCACTCACCCGCGATATATTGCTACTCGGCGAGGCCATTCTGGATGAATACCAAACCCTCAAAACCGCCCACGGTGCGCTCGATTTCGACGACCTCATCCTCACCACCCTTGACCTGCTCCATGGTAAAACCATGGGCCTCGATCCCAAAACCGTCGGCAGTTGGGTCCATTACAAACTCGATCAGGGCCTTGATCACATCCTGATTGACGAAGCCCAGGACACCAACCCCGAACAATGGCAAATCATCGAAGCCCTGTGCGATGAGTTCTATAACGCCGCCCCGTATAATGATACGATACGAACCGTATTTACAGTAGGCGATGAAAAACAATCCATCTACAGCTTCCAGCGCGCCTCGCCCGAAGAATTCGCGCGCATGCAAAGCCATTTCAAACACAGGGCGCAAACCGCTGGCCAAGCCTTCGACACCGTACCGATGAACATCTCCTTCCGCTCGACCAAAAGCGTTCTGACCGCCGTCGATGCCGTGTTTGCTGATCCTGCAGCCCGCAAAGGACTGGGAGAACTCCCTGTCGAACACACCGCCTTTCGCTGCGGGGCCGCCGGGCTTGTCGAACTCTGGCCCGCCTTTGAATGCGATGAGAGCGAACAAGCCGATCTCTGGACGCCGCTGACCGCCAGCGAAGAAGCCCAGACGGGGCGCAAGAAACTGGCCGTTCATATCGCCCGCACCGTCAAAGGCTGGCTTGATGACGGCGAAGAACTCCCCTCCAAAGGCCGCCCCATCCGCCCCGGCGATATCATGATTCTGGTGCGCACCCGCTCGGCCCTTGTCAATCAGATCGCCCGTGAACTCAAAACCCTGAATATCCCGCTCAGCGGCCTTGACCGCCTTATCCTATCCGAAGAAATCGCCGTTCAGGACCTGCTCGCCGCCGGGACATGCGCCCTACAACCTTATGATGACCTCACCCTCGCCAGCCTGCTCAAATCCCCGCTGCTGGGCTTAAGTGAAGACGAGATCTTCGCACTCTGTGCCGGACGCGGAAAAACCCCGCTCTGGGACATTCTACAGGCCTCAGACCACCATGAAATCACCGCCTATATCCGCAAACTGCTCGCGCTGGCCAAAACCGCTACACCCTTTGCCTTTTTCTCCCATATCCTGCAAACCCCCTGCCCGGTCGACCCGATGAGCGCCCGGTGCGCGCTGCTGGCCCGCTTGGGTAAAGACGCAAGCGATCCGCTCGATGAACTGCTCAGCTTGGCCCGCGCCCACGAACAAAATGCCAGCCAAGCCCCGTCCTCCCTGCAAAGCTTCATCCACGAGCAAACTGCTGCGCGCGAAGAGCTCAAACGCGAACATAACAGCGATGACGATGCGGCAGAACACGGCGAAATCCGCATCATGACCGTCCACGGCTCCAAAGGCCTCCAGGCCCCGATCGTCATCATGCCCGATACCATCACAACCGGCGCGCGCAACCCCGCCCGCACGGAAAAACGCCTGCTCTGGCCCAGCCAGACAGGACAGGATTTCCCGCTCTGGTCCCCGCGCAAAGACCTCGACCACCAAACCTACCGCACCGCCATGGCCACACTGGATGAACGCCTTGAGGAAGAATATCGCCGCCTGCTCTATGTCGCCATGACCCGCGCCGAGGACCGCCTTTATATCGGCGGAGCCTTAAGCAAAAGCCAAAGCCGCGATAAAATCCCTCCCGGCTGCTGGTATGACCTGATAGCCACCGGCCTGCAAAGCCTTGAAGACACGCAAGATCTCGATGACGGCACCTTACGCCTCACCAACCCACAAACCAAAGACGTGGCCAAACCGCCCGCCAGCACCCCTAAACCAGACCAGCCCGCCGATTTACCGGGTTGGGCACGTACACCGCCACCGCCGGAAAGTCAGACGCCCAAAATCATTCGTCCCTCGCACATCGCCGATACAGCGCTGTCACCACTGCAAAGCACCAATAACCGGCGTTTCCTGCGCGGGAACCTCACCCACAAGCTGCTCCAGATTCTGCCTGCCATTCCGCCGGAAAACCGTGAAAACACCGCCCATGCTTTCCTTGAACGCTACGCCAGTGATTTCAGCGATGACATCCGCGCCAATATCGCCGCCGAAACCTTCAAAGTCCTCAATCACCCTGATTTCGCCGCACTCTTTGCCCCCGGCTCAATGGCCGAAGTCCCGATCAGCGGTCATCTCGAAAGCCAAGGCCTCATCAACGGCCAGATCGACCGCCTGCATATCGGGGAAAGCGCCATTTTAATCATCGATTACAAAACCAACCGTCCGCCGCCGCAAAGCGCCGATCAAATCCCGCAAATCTACCGCGACCAGATGCGCACCTACGCCGCCGTGCTCAAACAAATCCATCCGGACCACACCATCAAGGCCGCTTTATTGTGGACAGACGGACCGATTCTCATGCCTCTTGATCTTGAAATCATGTAACCTATACTCGTTAAAAAACGAATTCACATTTGCGTAGAGACCCCGAAAGGATAAACCCATGCCCAGCGTAGCCGTCACAGACACCAATTTCGAAAGTGAAGTTCTCCAATCCGATAAACCCGTCGTCGTTGATTTCTGGGCCGAATGGTGCGGGCCGTGCAAACAACTCTCCCCGGTCATTGACGAACTCGCCGCCGATCTCGGCGATGCCGTCAAAATCGTCAAAGTCAATATCGACGAAGCCCCCGAAGCCCCGACCAAATACGGTGTGCGCGGCGTCCCCACCCTGATGATTTTCAAGGACGGTCAACTCGTCGACACTCGCGTCGGCGGCATGCCAAAGTCACAACTTCAGGAATGGATTGAGAGACAGGTTTAAGATGAGTATTTGAGTAGGACAGTTAAACAGTGGGTTAGACTCGGCAAACACCGCACTACCCCACTAGCAAACTTTTCTACTTACTCACTTCCGAAGACATCACCATGATAATCTGGCGGCCTTCCATTTTCGGCTGCAGATCAACCTTGCTCACATCAGAAAGCTCTTCAACCGTACGTTTGAGCAAATCAAACCCGATATCTTGGTGCGCCATTTCACGACCGCGAAACCGCATGGTCACTTTAACTTTATCGCCATTTTCCAGAAATTTGCGGGCACTGCGCAGCTTAACCTGATAATCATGCTCCTCAATCCCCGGACGGATCTTGACCTCTTTGACATCGACGGTCTTTTGCTTTTTCCGCGCTTCAGAGGCTTTTTTCTGCTGTTCGTATTTATACTTGCCGTAATCAAGCACCTTACAAACCGGCGGTTCGGCATTCGGGGAGATTTCAACCAGATCCAAACCGGCGTCCTCAGCCAGCTTCACAGCCTCATCAACAGACATAACGCCCCTCATCTCACCATCCGCATCGACAACGCGAACCTCCAAAGCTGTAATATCGTGATTAATGCGCGGGCCGTCATCCTTGCGCGGCGGGCGGGTATTCATTGGTTTGGCGATGGTTAACTCTCCTTTTCCTTGTTAATACATCAATCAAAAGCATAAATTATAATGATTTGGAAATCATTAATACGGATTTTTCGCTAAATTCGCAAGCATTTCCCATCGGCGCACACAACGCATCAATTCAGCATCCATATGGAGTAATTCAGATAGGCCGCAAAACAGCCCCACAGCGCAGCGGGGACGACCAGCAGGCTTGCCCGACGCTCGACATTCCAGGCCACGGCGACAAAAGCCAACATCGCAACCAATAACGCCAAAATCCAGAAGAACCCGAGCGAAATCAGATGAAATTCAAAGAAAATGAACGTCCAACCCCAGTTTAGAAACATCTGCATCCAATACAGATTTTGCGCAGAAGCGCCGCCCGGTTGCCTGCGCGCACGCCAAATCAAGCACCCGGCCAGCGCCAAGAGCGCATAGAGAGAACCCCAAACAATCGGGAACACAATATCCGGCGGATTGAGCGGCGATTTAACCAGCGTGCCATACCAGCCCATATTCGCCCGGGTCAGCACGCCAATCCCCCAGCCAATCAACTGGAACGCCACAACCCACAATATAGGAACAACAAACTTCTTCATAAACCTAAGACTATCGAATTGCCCGGCGCTGTAAAGCCCAAAACCATTGCCTTCATAAAAATATTATGTTAATTAATGACCATGAAAAATTCTGGTAAACCTTTATATCTTCTAAAAATCGAAGCCGTTAAAACGGAGGCTGCGCTTCTTGCACTAACGCAGCAATAGCCCGCTCGACATTTTCAATCGACTGATCCTTCGACCCCAAACGCCGGATGGCAACCGTTCGTTCCTCAGCCTCGCGCGCGCCGACGACAAACAGGTTCGGCACCTTGCCTTCGGCGGAATGCTCACGCACCTTGTAATTGATCTTTTCATTGCGAATATCCAGCTCCGCGCGGATGCCCGCCGCTTTCAACATCACAAAAACCTCACGCGCATATTCATCGGCGCTGTCGGTCACCGTCGCCACCACGCATTGCACAGGCGCCAGCCATAACGGCAACTTCCCGGCACAACTTTCAATCAAAATTCCGATAAAACGCTCCAGCGTCCCCAAAACCGCACGATGCAGCATCACCGGACGGTGCTTGGCACCATCTTCACCGATATAGCTCGCATCGAGCCGCTCAGGCAAAACAAAATCGAGCTGTAACGTCCCGCACTGCCAACTCCGCCCGATCGCATCGCGAATATGATATTCGACTTTCGGACCGTAAAACGCGCCTTCGCCCTCTTCCTCTTCAAATTCAAGACCCGCCTTGACCAGCGCTTCCTGCAAACCGGCTTCAGCCTTATCCCAAACCTCGTCTGACCCGGCCCGCGCTTCCGGGCGCAGGGCAAGCACGACGCGCACATCTTCAAACCCCATATCGGCATAAACATTTTTGATCAACTCACAAAACGCCACCGATTCTTCAGTAATCTGATCCTCGCGGCAAAAAATATGCGCATCATCCTGCGTCATTTGCCGCACCCGCATCAAGCCATGCAGTGCGCCATGCGCTTCATTGCGGTGACAACAGCCAAACTCGGCCAGCCGGATTGGCAAATCACGATAGGACTTAATCCCCTGATTGAAAATCTGCACATGCGCCGGACAGTTCATCGGCTTCAAAGCCATCAGCTTTTCAAACGCCTTGTCCGAAACCACCGGCCCCTCATCATCGGTCGAAGGAATTTCATCCGGCACTACAAACATATTCTCGCGGTACTTACCCCAGTGCCCGGAGGCCACCCACAATTTGTTATCAATCAATTGCGGCGTTTTAACTTCCTTATATCCGGCATCATTCACCCGCCGACGAATATACTGCTCCAACGCGTTATAAATCACATACCCCTTCGGATGCCAGAATACCGAGCCCATCGCCTCTTCCTGAAAATGGTACAGATCCATTTGCTGGCCCAGTTTCCGGTGATCGCGCTTTTCCGCTTCTTCCAGCTGATGCAGATAGTTATTCAGCTCTTTATCATTGCGCCACGCCGTCCCGTAAATCCGCGTCAGCACAGCATTCGCGCTATCCCCGCGCCAGTACGCACCAGCCACCTTCAACAGCTTAAACGCCCCGACATGTTTTAAATTCGGCAAATGCGGCCCGCGGCAAAGATCGATAAAGCCCGTTTCTCCTTGTGCATAAAGCTGGAAATCATCGGCTTGTTCGGCGCGCTCAACGATATCCATTTTATAAGTCTCGCCGCGCTCTTTAAACGCCGCCAGCGTATCGGCCTTCGAATTCAGACTCTTGATTATCGGCGCGCCTGATTCTTTGATCTTGCGCATCTCTTTTTCGATGGCCTCAAGATCATCAGTCGACAGCGGGCTTTCAAATTCAATATCGTAGTAAAACCCGTTTTCAATCGTCGGGCCGATCGCCAGCTTGGCGCTTGGATAAAGGTTTTTCACCGCCCGCGCCAAAAGCTGCGCCGCCACCGTATGGCGCATAATCTCAAGGCCTTCTTCACTATCCAGTGTAATAACCGCCAACGCCGCATCCGCATAAATCGGATCGCACAAATCGCGCTGCACACCATCCACCGTAACCGCCAACGCCGCCTTGGCCAATGATTTCGAAATATCCTCAGCGATCTCCAGCCCCGTCACGCCTGCGCCGTAAGACCGGCTGGCACCATCGGGAAGGGTAATCTGTATTTGTTTTTCTGCTTTTTGTTCCATAACCAAGGAAACTAGCGCTCATTCATAGCATTGTCGAGAGTCTTAATGAACGGCTTGAGCAAATATTGCATCACCGTTTTCTTACCCGTCAGGATATCGACGCTCGCCACCATCCCGACCGTAATCGGCAAGACCTCGCCTTTACGCACCAACTCGGTTTTATCCGTGCGCAACTTCACGCGGTAAAAGCTGTTGCCCTCCTGGTCTTCAATCGTATCGGCGGAAATATCGACCAGTTCACCGTCCAGCCCGCCATAAATCGAAAAATCATAAGCCGTAATTTTAATCACCGCCTTTTGCCCGGGATAGATAAACGCCCGATCGGAAGGGCGTACCTTGGCCTCAACAATCAACTGATCATCCTGCGGTACGATCTTGATAATATCCTCGCCCGGACGCACCACCCCGCCGATCGTATTGACGGTAATTTCCTGAATCGTCCCGTTCACCGGGGATTTCAATTCCGTACGCCCTTTGCGCTGCTTAAGCGCCGTCAACCGCTCTTTAATCTCGTTCATCTCAATCAACTTGGCCGACAGCTCGGCCTGCGCCTGCGCCTTCATATTCGTTTCCAGCTCGGCAATCCTCGCCTGCGCTTCCTCGATCGAAGCCTTAATCCGCGGCACACTTGAGGTATAGCTGTTGAGCTCAGCGCTCTTCTCCTTAATCGTCCGTTCAAGCTGTAACAATTCCATCTTCGGCGCAGAACCTTTTTCAACCAGAGGACGCACCATGCCGGCTTCCTGACGTTGCAAAGCAATCACCCCGCGCGTATCCACAATCCGTGTATTAACCTCACGCAGCTCGGATTCGCGCTGGCTCATTTGTTGCTGCAACACATTACGCTGCCCGTTTATCGATTGCTGATTGGCCCGAAACGCGTTGAGTTCTTCGGTCACGCTCTGCGGCGCGCCCTTCATCACCTCATCGGGAAACTCAACCGTGCCTTTGCCCTCGGCCTCTGCCGACAACCGCGTAATCGACGCAAGCAGCCCCAGATACCGCGCCTGATTAGCCCCCAAATCGGATTCCGCCTCAATCGGATCGAGCTGCATCAAGGCCTGCCCCGCGCTGACAAGTTCGCCTTCCTGAACCAGAATTTTCTCAACAATCCCCGCATCCAGACTTTGCAACGCCTGTACATCGCTCGACGGAATAACCTTGCCGTCCCCGCGCGTCACCTCGTCGAGTGTTGCAAAATTCGCCCAAACCACAAAAATCACAAAAAACGAGCTTATAGCCATCAACAAAAGATGCTTGGAAAGCGGCATGTCATCATCGGTATCAAACACCGCCAACGCCCGCGCATGCATCTTGCCGGCCTGCTCTTTCGCCCAGCCATCGCGCACCGCCTGCCATTCATCGGCATCATTGATGGTTTTCTTGTCATCATAGATCGGTTGAGGCCCCCCTTCAGGGATGCTCATTTTCATCTCTGGCTTTTTGTCGCTCTTTTCACTCATGCCTGCTTTCTTTCGCTAATCGTCCCAATTTTCCTTCTGTCATTACATCATTCCCCGCAATACGGAATGACTTCAAAAACAAAACCGATGATAGGCACATACGCCAAAAAAGCATAGACACCATGCGCCCATAAGAAACCTGTTTTTGTTGGATTTTTTATTGCTACCGCCCAAACCCCCAATGTCACCAGTGACAAAAGAAACAAAAACCGCGGGTAAGAACAAAACGCGCCATATAAGTACATTATGGCTACTCCTGCCGTATACTCTACAAACAGTCTTTCTAAAACATCGGACAAAACCATACCCGGTGGTACCAGATCATGACCATGCATCACCTCATAACAAATAACCAACAGGTATCCCACCACCAAAGAAACCAGAATATGAATCAAGAAGCTCTTGATCATAAACTTCCTTGTAAATGCAATGTTATCAATTTTTTGAATCAAACCACTAACCACACCTAGACCTGCGTATTTTCCGCCGCCGTGCCGTATTGGCGCGCCTGAAGTTTACGGATCACCTCGTCTTTCGGCCCATACGCCACCAAACGCCCGCGATCGATCAGGATCAGCTTGTCCACCAGATCCAGCATCGCGCCTTTATGCGTAATCAGCATAACCGTCTTGTTATTACAAATCTCATCCAGCCGTTTTTTCAAACGGTTTTCCGAAGCCGGGTCCATCGAAGCAGTCGGTTCGTCCAAAACCAGAATCGGAGGATCGTAAAGCAAAGAACGCGCAATCGCGACCGCTTGGCGCTGCCCGCCGGAAAGCGCTTCCCCGCGTTCACCGACTTGCGTATCCAGCCCCGCCTCTGAATCGCGCAAAAATTCCATCACGCCCGACAACTCCGCCGCGCGCAACACCGCTGCATCCGGCGCCGTTTCATGCCCCATAGTGATATTCTGACGCACCGAGCCGAAAAACAGCTGCGGACTTTGCTGAACACTGCCAATATTCCGGCGCAAATCCCCCGGATCAATCTGTCGTACATCCGTCCCGTCAATCTGCACCGACCCGCTCGCAGGCGCATACAAATTGATTAGCAAACGCTCCAGCGTTGTCTTGCCGGAACCCACCGCCCCGATAATCCCGATCTTGTCGCCCGGCTCGATCGTAAAGCTGATATGGTTGAGCGCCGGCGTACTTTGCCCCGGATAATGAAACACAACGTCGCGAAACTCAATGCGACCCTCAATATGCGGCAAAGTCACGAAATGCTTGCCCTTAGGCCGCTCGACCGGTTTTTTCATCAAATCATCCAGCTGATTGAGCGCCTCTCGGGACTGACTAAAGCGCGTCATCAATCCAGCCACCTGCGCGAGCGGCCCCATCGCGCGGCCGGACAAAATCACACAGGCAATCAAGCCCCCCATCGACAACAAACCATCGGCAATCAGATACACCCCGACAATCACAATCACAGCACTGACCACCTGCTGCATAAACATCGCCCAGTTCTGGGCAAAAGCGGCAATCCGGCGCGACTTCACCGATGTCCGCGACGCCTTGTCGGTTAACTCCTCCCAACTGCGTTGCGTATGGCCTTCGGCGGCCTGCACCTTGATCGTCTCCAACCCGATAATCGTCTCAAACAACAGCGCATTTTTCAGCGCGCTTTCATGCAACGACGCCTTAATCACCTTTTGCAAAGGCTTTTGCAAAAAAATCCCCATCCCGACAATCAACGGCACGGCAGCCAGCGGCACAAACGCAAGCGGCCCGCCGATCGCCGCAATAATCGCGATAAATAAGAACACGAACGGCAAATCGATCAGCGCAACCATCGTCGCCGAGGTAAAGAAATCGCGCAGCGTCTCAAACTCTTTCATATTCGCCGCCAATACCCCGGCACTGGCAGGGCGCACTTCCATGCTCATCCCCATCATCTGCTCAAACAACGCCGCCGAAATCACCACATCGGCCCTCCGCCCGGCATGATCGAGGAAATGCGCCCGCAGATTGCGCAACATAAAATCAAAGACATAAACGATCAAAATCCCCGCCGCCATCGCCCACAGCGTATAAAGCGCCTGCTGCCCGTTCGGCACCACGCGGTCATAGACATTCATAACAAACAGCGACCCGGCAATCCCGAACAGATTAATCATCGTCGCGGCAACTGCTACTTCCTTATACAGCGTCTTGTTCTTCCAAAACGCCGACCAGAACCAGTCCCGACCGCTCTCAATCTCGGCTGGTCCGGCCCGGTCATCGACACGCGCCACGGGGCGTACAAAAAACGCATAACCGCCGTAAAGATTTTTCAACGCCTCAAGCGTCAGACGCTGCTTCTCATCCGGTGTTTCGGGAAATTGAACAATAAATGCCGTTTTAGGATGAATAACCAGATCCTGATTGCCCTGCTTTTTCGGTGCATGTTTTTCAGGATACTTAATGTCCCATAAAATGCATGCCTGGCCTTCTTCCAACGCCAGAATGCACGGCAGGTTCGGCGCAATCGCCAAAGAATCCAGCGAACGATCCGCAAGATGTGCCTGCATCCCGGCGCGCTCAGCCGCGCGGATAAATAGCGATGGCGTAATACCTTTATTGGGAATCGGTAAGCCCGCCACCAAAGCGTCATTGCTGGTCCGTCGCCCGTAATGCCCGGCCATTATCCGCAAACAATCAACCAGCGGCATCCGGATCGCCATCCGGTCAGCCTGCAACGGCCACGGATCACCCTCTTTTGATGACGTTTGGTTTTGCCCTTCTTCTGGTGGGTTTTCCGATTCCTGCACGGCCTTCGATTCCTTCGAACTCTTATCCTTCACCATAAAAAAAGGCCTCTTCGCTTAAGGGAAAAGAGGCCTTTTAAAAACTTGTCGGCTGAATGATGCCGCCGTACCTTTTAACGGGCCTCCATTTTTTCGGACGTGCTCCAGCCATCTTCAGCAGCCACAACACTTTCCCTAGGATACGCGACACCAAGGGTCGGAAGCAAGCTGCCTTTTAGCGCCAACAGACGGAAAACAGCGAACATTTCCAGAAATTCAGCATTAATGGTGTTTGAACGGGAAACAAACAACTCGTTTTGCGCATCCAGCACATCCAAAAGCGTCCGGCGATCGAGGTTAAACTGATCTTTATAGGATTTTACAACCTCAACGTTCGCATCGGCCTGCGCGGCGAATTCGCGCGCGCGCTCACCGGCTGAAACCATCGATGCCCAGGTCTGACGGACGTCATTCTCAACCTGACGCGCAGCCTCGGCGCGGTTTTCTTTCGCCTGCTGTTGACGGTGCAAGAACTCGCGTGAACGCGCCATATCCGCGCCGCCACGATACAGATTCCAGTTCAAAACCAGCAACGCAGACGCGCTGGTATCACGCCCATCAACACCGTTTACATCATTACCGGTACGCCCGTTCAATTGCAGGTCAAGCTGCGGATAGAAGGTCGAACGAGTCTGAATTGCTTCGGCATAGGCCACTTCAACATCAGCGGCAAAAATGTCCAAAGTCGGGCTGTAGGCCAGAACTTTCTCAACTTCCTCTTCAACGCCCGCCGCCAGAGAATCATAAGGAATAACCGGCATGTTCAACTGCCCCGGCGCATCCCCGACATCGGAACGATACTGGGCCTCGGCACTGCGCAAAGCCTGACGTGTGGAAGATTCGGTCGCCTTGGCCGCTGCCAGACGGGCCTTCGCCTGCTCAAGGTCGGCCTGTGTTGAACGCCCGGCATCGACGCCGTCCTGAATTTGATCGAGAATAGAAATGTGATCGGCCACGTTTTGACGTGAAATTACCAGCAACTGACGCTGACGCATCACTTCCAGATAGGCCTCAACAATCGACAAGCCAACCAGCTCAGCCGTTTCACGCACACGGTGCGCCGAAGAACTGACGCGCGCTTTTTGACGCTCGACTTCATATTTCGAATCCCAGCCGTCAAACAGCATCTGTGTTAGGGTCAGGGAAACTTCCTTGCGCCAGAGATTTTCCTCATCATCATTATCAAGACCGCCACGGGTCGCCGGATCGTCACTATGCTCAAAACCGGTATCGGCGCGCATATCAACCGACGGCAGGAACAAGGCCCGGCCCTGCTCGAGCTCTTCGTCCGTCGCCCGGCGGCTGGCCGCAACCACCCCATATTCAGGATTGGTCGAAACGCCCGTTGCCACAGCCTGCTGCAGGGAAATACTTAACGATTCGTGCAAAGGCTCATCCTGAGACAGCGCCGAACCGCTGTTCAAACCTAAAAGAGCCACAGCTGAAACGCTCAGGCACAACTTACGAATTGAATGCTTTTTGAAAATCACGGGCTTTTCCTCTCACTCATAAAAATTCTTAAAATTCCCTAGGCCGTTAGCGCACTTATCCACAGCCTGAATTTCTCTCAGTTATGCCTCTTTTCCGCTCAAGATGCAAGCGCTTTGCATAATTTTTATTGCCGCGTAACCGCTTATGGAATCTGTGATTTTCCTTCCATACCAAAACCCCTAATAAAAAACCCGGCTTTCGCACAGAAAACCGGGTTTTTGGATAGAACCAAAGGCTTTTAAGGGCCTGTGCTTCTGTTAAGAACCTTGATTAAACGGTTGCCTCACCATCATTGGTAGCCAATGTCAGATCCAGACCAGTCACCGCTTCCAGGATCGCAATCTGTGTCGCATTGGCGATATTGCCCGAACCGTTGGCATCCACGGAAATCACCGTATCGCCGCCAACTTCGGTCGCAAAGACGAAATCATTGATACTGTCTTGCAAGGCATCATACCCATTGAGCAACGCCGAAACATCCAGCACGTCGCCCTGAGCCACACTAAAGTCCTTGATCGTATCAACACCGTCAGCAATTGCTTCAAAGATGAAATCATCCTGACCGGAACCGCCATACAGCGTGTCATCACCCTCGCCGCCGGTGATGCGGTCATCACCTTCCTGACCGAAGATGACATCATCGCCAGCCCCACCCTGAATGGTGTCATCACCACCCTGACGGCCCTGACCTTCGCTGTTCACAGACTCGGCGGCCAGACTTTCGGCATTTGCACGGATATAGGCAATCGTATCTGCGCGGCTCCAACCGGCATCGACACCTTCACCGTTCTCAAGACGTTCAAAGACCTCAAAACCTGCGCCATCGTTGGTAGACAGGCCTTGCACATCGGCCAGATCATCTGTATTCAGTGCATCCCCGAAGATCAGATCGTCACGGCCGCCGCCTTGAATATCATCATCACCAACGCTACCCAGAAGGTTAAGCGGATTGTTACCATCCAATACAGCCTGCAGGTCGTTTGCATCATCGATATAGGTCGCCGTAGCATCGGAATCGATCAGATTGAGATTCTGGTTGTCCGGCACATTAATGCCAACCGCCACAACATCATCGCTCATCGCTTTCAATGCGCCGACCTCATCACTGTCATCACCAAACGTGCCATCACTGGTCGTCACGCTTGTACCGGTAATCTCAGCACGGATAATCGCATCTTCTTCATTTGCATCACCTGGCGGATTCAAAACCGTACCCTGATCATTGACATAGCGGTTTGGTTCGCCGTCAGAGATGAAATAGGTCGTGGTAATCGCATCACCACCAAGCGGCTCACCGCTGGCCAGCCAGGCATTCGCCGCCTGCAACGGCGACTCGTAGTTGGTCAGGCCGTTGCCGGTTTGTGCATCAAGCCATGCCGTAACATCTGCCAGTGCCGTCGGGCTGGAGAAATCAACCGTAAAGGTAGATTTCACATCGGTCGAGAAGGAAATCAAATGCACCTTAATCTGGCCGTTCTGATAGGCATTAAATTGGTTCATCTGATTTTTCACCGCCGCCAGCAGAATTTCCACGCGGCTGGTGACACCATCATTCGCATCATTCAGGCCCATCGAACCGGATGTATCGAGGATATAGACAAAGTTATAATCCTGACCCTGATTGACGATCTGAGCACCGCCATAATCACCAACCAGTATATCCGCGCCGGCGCCGCCGAGAATGGCTTCGCTGCCGCCGCCGATAACCCAGGGGATCGTCTGACCGTCAACATCATCGACATTATCACCAACGATCAGCAATTCCGGAACATCCGCAACCGTAATCGTCAAAGTCGCACTGTCAGGATCACCGTCATAATCGGCCATCGTGTAACCAAACACGTCTTGGACTTCACTGGTGTTGGTATTGTTTGAAACATAGGTATAAGACCCATCGGCATTGATACTCAATGTCCCGTACTGACCGTTGACAATCGTCGCTACACCTTGAACAACCGGATAATCGCTGCCGCCGAAGCTCACAGCGATCACGCTGGCCGGAACATCCTCGCCCGGATCGTCATTAGCCAGAACATTTCCGTTGATCGTAGTTTGCCCCTGATCTACCAGACCGCTATCGACCACAGCCGCCGGACCGTCATCATAAACGTTCACCGTGATAAAGCCGGTATCGGTATCGCCGTCCGCATCTTCCGCCGTCACGCCGAAGGTCAGTTTGATCACATCATTCGGATTGGTCTCATCGGCATGATCCAGTGTGCCGATCAGCGTGAACGTGTAGGCTCCCGTTGTTTCATTCAGCACCAGCGTAAAGACCGTATCCGCGCCGGCCTTTCCGACATAGCTGTTGCCAACCACGCTGATCGCTACAGGAATGCCGCCGGAGGTTAACTGGTTATTCTCAGCGCCCGTAAAACCGAACGTTCCCGCACCGGTCACCACATAAGTTCCCGGGCCGTCACTGCCGAAGTTACCGTCAACAACATTCGAAGCCGAATCTGTCGGATTGAGATCCGTCTCATCAACGCTGACTTCCGTCGGACCAACCTCGGGACGTGTATCCACATCATCGATAGAAATCGACAAATTCGCCGTATCGCTATCGCCGTCAAAGTCGGTGAGCGTGTAGGTGAAGCTTTCCTGAACCGCGTTTGGATTCGTGCCATTAGACACATAGGTATAAGAGCCGTTCGCATTGATCGTGAGCACACCATACTGGCCAGCTGACAACTGTAGGAATGCCGTTCACAACGGCATGGTCAACGCCGTTAAAGCGAACATTCGTGACTGTGGCGACAACATCTTCTCCGCCGTCGTCATTGGCCAGAACATTGCCGCTTACGCTCGTCGTATTTTGTGCGACCGTGCCTGTATCATCGACAGCCGCCGGACCGTCATCCTTAACCCGCACCACAATAGCGCCTGTATCAGTATCACCGTCGACATCTGTTGCCGTCACGCCGAATGTCAGCTCAATCACATCATCAGGATTGGTTGTATCGGCATGATCCAGAACACCGGAAAGAATAAATTCATACTCACCGGTTGTGTTGTTCAGACTCAAACGGAAAATTTCAACCCCGCTCGCACGCCCGACATAATCATTGCCCTCAACGGTGACATTCACTGGAACACCATTTGATGTCAGTTGATTGTTGGTTGCACCGCTAAAGCTAAACGTTCCCGCACCGGTAACGCTGAATGTCCCCGGCGTATCCAGACCGAAATTCGCGCTCAGCACATCATTATCCGTATCGGTCGGGTTCAGATCGGTTTCATCAACGACCAACGGCGCCGGATCGGCAATAATCGGCTTGCTGTCAACATCCTGCACCGTAATCGTCAGGTTCGCCATATCTCTGTCGCCGTCATAATCCGTCAGCGTATAGGTGAAGATATCATTCACCGCCACCTGATTCGCACCGTTCGACACATATGTGTAAGACCCGTCAGAACCGATCGTCAGCACACCGTGCTGGCCGTTGACAACCGTCGCCACGCCCTGGACAACCGCATGGTCAACGCCGTTAAAGCGAACATTCGTGACTGTGGCGACAACATCTTCTCCACCGTCGTCATTAGCCAGAACATTCCCGCTCACGCTCGTCGTATTTTGCGCGACCGTGCCTGTATCATCAACAGCCGCCGGACCGTCATCATAAACGTTCACCGTGATAAAGCCGGTATCGGTATCGCCGTCCGCATCTTCCGCCGTCACGCCGAAGGTCAGTTTGATCACATCATTCGGATTGGTCTCATCGGCATGATCCAGTGTGCCGATCAGCGTGAACGTGTAGGCTCCCGTTGTTTCATTCAACACCAGCGTAAAGATCGTATCCGCGCCGGCCTTTCCGACATAGCTGTTGCCAACCACGCTGATCGCTACAGGAATGCCGCCGGAGGTTAACTGGTTATTCTCAGCGCCCGTAAAACCGAACGTTCCCGCACCGGTCACCACATAAGTTCCCGGGCCGTCACTGCCGAAGTTACCGTCAACAACATTCGAAGCCGAATCTGTCGGATTGAGATCCGTCTCATCAACGCTGACTTCCGTCGGACCAACCTCGGGACGTGTATCCACATCATCGATAGAAATCGACAAATTCGCCGTATCGCTATCGCCGTCAAAGTCGGTGAGCGTGTAGGTGAAGCTTTCCTGAACCGCGTTTGGATTCGTGCCATTAGACACATAGGTATAAGAGCCGTTCGCATTGATCGTGAGCACACCATACTGGCCAGCTACAACTGTAGGAATGCCGTTCACAACGGCATGGTCAACGCCGTTAAAGCGAACATTCGTGACTGTGGCGACAACATCTTCTCCGCCGTCGTCATTGGCCAGAACATTGCCGCTTACGCTCGTCGTATTTTGTGCGACCGTGCCTGTATCATCGACAGCCTCCGGACCGTCATCCAGCACATCAACACGAATAAAGCCGCTATCGGAATCACCGTCACTGGCCGTTGCCGTCACGCCGAAGCTGAGATGAATCCCATCGTTCGGATTTGTTGCATCCGGATGATCCAATACGCCGATCAGCGTAAAGGTATAGGCACCCGTTGTCGGGTTCAGCGCCAACGTAAAGATCGTTTCCGTACCGACCTTACCGACATAATCGTTGCCAACAACACTGACATCGACCGGCTGACCGCTTGAAGTCAAAGGCACAGACGAACTAAATCCGCCATCGCTGTCATAATCGACCGTAACGCCAGGCGCAAAATTACCGGTAACAACACCGGAATCCGTATCGGTCGGATTCAGATCGCTTTCATCAACAACCAGCGTTTCCGTACCGATATCAAGCGGCACATTTCCTTTCAGAGTCAGGGTCGCTTCAGACCCGTCATCATCATAATCTTTCAGCGTATAGACAAACTGCTCGACAATGTCGTTCGTAATCTTACCGTTGGTCAACGTGTAGGTGTATGACCCGTCCGCAAAAATCTCGAGCGTCCCGTAATCACCGTCGATCATTGCGCCCGTAACCGGATCAACGACCACTTCCACACCTTTAAAGGCAACCTTGATAACAGTATTTTCAATATCCTCGCTCAAATCATCGGCGGCACCGGTCCCTCCGTTCAAACCGGTAATCACATTACCTGTGGCAATGCCTTTCAAAGGATTTGTCCCCTGCAAAGCCGCATCCAGATCGTTCGGATCCTGAACATCCAGCGCTACACCATCGGAATCGATGACAGCCAAACGCGCCAGTGTTGTCGCACTCACACCAATTCCAACGCCGATTACTTCCTTGCTCAAGGACTGTAAAGTTCCGACTTCGTCACTGTTGTCACCAAAGGTGCCGTCACTGGTCGTGACGCTCGTCCCGGTGATCTCGGCTTGGAGAATCGCCTGCTCCTCGGCTTCCGTTCCCGGCGGATTAACGACATTACCCAAATCATCGAGATAACGGTTCGGTGCACCGTCACTAACGAAATACGTATAAGTATCCGCACCCGGAATCGGGTCATTCGCCGTTGCCCCTTGCAACCAGTCAATCGCTGAACTCAAAGGTGCCTCATAGTTGGTCAAACCATCGGCATTCAAACCGTTCAGGTAACTCACCGCCGCATTAAACTCCACATCATCGGTCACGGTAAAAGTTTGGCCGTCACCGACATCCGTAGAAAACGGCACGATATGGACCTTGATTTCGCCACCTTGATAATCATTGAAATCACCGAGTAAATGCGCAACCGCCGCTTTCAAAAGCGTCAGTTTGTCACCAGCCATTGAACCCGAAATATCCAGAACCAGAACAACGTTAAAGTCCTTATTGGTCGCCTGTACGCTAAACTCATTGCAATCGTCATAAGCGATCGGCCCGTCGTCCTTAACAACGACATTGATAAATCCGGCATCGGTATCGTCATCGGTATCTTTGGCCGTCACACCGAATTTCAGATTAATATGATCGTCCGGATTGGTTTCATCGGCATGATCCAGCACGCCATACAGCGTAAAGGTGTACTGACCGGTCGTTTCATTCAGATCGAGCGTAAAGATCGTTTCACCGCCCGCTGCCCCGACATAGCTGTTGCCTGCAACACTGACATCCACAGGCACACCGTGAGACGTCAACTGGTTATTCTCGGCACCGGTAAAGCTAAACGTACCAACGCCGGTAACCTCAAATGTCCCCGGACCGTCATAACCGAAATCAGCAGTAACACTATTGCTGTCATCGTCTGTTGGATTCAGATCGGTTTCATCAACGACCAACGGCGCCGGATCGGCAATAATCGGCTTGCTGTCAACATCCTGCACCGTAATCGTCAGGTTCGCCGTATCGCTATCGCCGTCAAAATCTGTCAGCGTATAGGTAAACACATCCTGCACGGTTGTCGCGTTCGTGCCCTTGGAAACATAAGTGTAAGACCCGTCAGAATTGATCGTCAGTACGCCATACTGGCCGTTGACAACCGTCGCCACGCCCTGGACAACCGCATGGTCAACGCCGTTAAAGCGAACATTCGTCACGCTCGCGACAACGTCTTCACCGCCATCATCGTTGGCGGTCACATTCCCGCTAACACTGCTTGTATTTTGCAACAAAGTCTTGCCGTCATCGACAGCCACCGGCCCGTCATCTTTCACATTAATTGTGATCGTGCCTGTATCCGTATCGCCGTCGCTGTCGCTGGCCGTCACGCCGAACACCAGCTGAATCGCATCATCCGGATTCGTCGCGTCCGGGTGATCCAGAACGCCCAACAGATTAAACGTATAAGATCCATCCGGCTGGATGGTCAGTGTGAACACATCGCCCGCCGCCGTCGAACCGGCATAACCGGTGGCCGTTTGCGTAATCGTCACCGGCTGACCGCTTGAAGTCAAAGGCACGGAAGAACTCGTCGAACCATTCGGAGCCAGAACGCCCGGAGCATCCGTCCCGAAATCAATATCCAGCTTGCCGCTCACCGAAACGCCCGGCAGGTTGGTCTCATCAACCGTCTCAATCCCTTTACCGACTTCCGGCTTGTCGTTGATATCCGGCGCGCTGTCTTTAATGTGAATCGTAATCGTTGTGCCCAGTGCATCGCCGTCATAATCAACGACATTCACGCCAAAATTCAGATCAATATTGGTCCCGGTTGCCGTATGATCAAGCGGCTCAAACAATGTAAACTCATACGCGCCCGTCGCCGCATTGGTAATGACCAGCGTAAAGACGGTCGTCGCCCCGCCATTGATCGTCCCGACATAACCATTTGCCGTTGGTGTAATCGTAATTGCCTGACCGCCGGATTGCAAAACCCCACCCAGCAGATCGCCGGTGGCCGAAGATACGCCGTTTTGCACAACTTCCCCCGGCGTATCATTGCCGTAATCGATATTCAGCGTATCACCAACCGTGATCGGCCCGCCTTTAAGGGCATTTTCGTTAATACTCTCATCATCCGGATCGGCCGTAATCGGCGCATCATCAAGAACATTGATAATGACTTTCGTCGCCGCCGTATCACCATCTTTATCTCTGGCAATGATGCCAAAGCTTAGTTGCACGGCATCGTTCGGATCTACACCATCCGCATGATCGAACGGCAGAACTTGTTCATAAGTGTAATCGCCCGTGTCTGGATCAATCACCAGTTCAAAAACGGTCGTCGCCCCGCCATTGATCGTCCCGATATAGCCGTCAACGCTCGGCTGAACATCAACCGGCTGACCGCCGGATTGCAAAACCCCGCCCAGCAGGGAACCGGAAACGGCAAAATTCCCGTCAGGAATAATCGTTCCCGGACCGTCATTGCCGAACTCGGCGTCAATCTTACCGCTTTGTGACAAATTCAGATTTGTTTCATCCAACGTATGTTCTTGCGGCCCAACCACCTCAGGAATATCGTCTAGCTGAACTTCCTCAAGCGGAAACAGCGTATCATTCTGAAATTCAACACCATATTGCAACACCGTCGGATCAATCGGCCCAACCGCGCTCAAAGGCCCGACAGCTGTAATATCTGAAGAACTGTTAAAACCATAACCCGTATTTTGCGCCCCTGCCCCAGGCTCATCACCCGCCGCCGGTTCAATTTGCGCAAGCTGCTCCGCACTCGGCTCACCCGCCGCCGGTTCAACCGCCGCGACCTGTTCGCCACCTTCATCTTCGCCGTCACCAGTCTCACTTTCAGCGACATTCTCTTGCGTTTCACGAATTTCGGCCTGCGGCTCTTCCAAAGCTTCATTTTCAGGCGTCGTATCCACCACCCGGATCAACCCTTCAAGTTCATCGGCGCTAAGCGCATCGCCGAAAGCCAGAGTCGCTGGTGTTTGACCTGAAGAGGCCGTGCCGAAACCATTCAGCGTAATCGCGCTACCATCGACAAAATTCAGGGTTAAATCATCACCGTCCTGAACAAAGGACTGCACATTATTCTCATTAAAATCGAAGAAATACTTCTGTCCCGGAGCCACGTCAATCTGCATCGTCTTACCGGCTTCCGGTTTCTCAATCACGATCGGCGCCGTGAGGCTTTGCGCCGCATCCGCCGTTGTCACAACGCACACACCGTCAATCAGTGTCACGCTAATCTCCTGCTCCTCGGCAGGACTAACGGTTTCGGAAGGTTGGTTGGCATTTGCACTCTCATTTGCCATGGTTCTCTCCTCAGTATACGTAAACCAAACCGGGCCTCAGGCCCTCTTCGATTGGCTGCTCATAAAAGCTTATAAGCTTCTTTTATCAGGTTCTTAACAGAATGAAATGTTTTTTAACGTATTGTTAACCCTCTTGTCAACAATTATGTTAAAAATGCCGTGCCCCGAGCAAGACATCTCTCATGTCCAAAACATAAAAATTTATGCTTGAAATACCGTTGCGCCCCTATGAAGTCTGTGTCCCTCTAATCTACGTCGGCCCTCAAAACCCGAATCACAGGAATTTTGGCCGTAAATCAAAGCTTTAAAAAAATAAAGCCTCCTAAATTCTGCCTGTGATTCGTTAAAATAGGATGAAATCTTCGATATTTTTATCCTTTTACAAACCCTCCCGGAACATTTCAAAAATTTTATAACCCCTAGGACAAGCTGTGGATAAATCTGTGCATTTTTTTGATTCTTTTTGCAAAATAAAATATTTAAAAACAGAAATAATATTTCGTTAAACAAACATTAAACGAAAAAAAATTACAAATTTTTGCAAAAAAGACTCGACATCGTTCAAATTCGCGCTAAATTCAGAATCAAGTTCGGACACGAGGTCGAAAGACTTTCAGTCTTAGGGCGAGGGCCGCTTAGTCAACGGTCTGGGTCTTTGGAAAGCCGCACTCTGAAATCTGCTAGATATTAGGGTTGCGCCGGAGGCTTAAGGGGCAAAAAAGCAAAGTGCAACGCCTGACAACCGGACTTGTGGTCGCGCACATAAAAACGTCAGCAAAGGTCGTCAGGGTTAAAAAGCGCCGAGCGTTTGTATTTTGCTCTGAAATATCTGCACGATCGAACGAATGGCCGCAGATGCGTGGGTGATTACCACGATAAACAAGGTGGATGGGGGTTCATCCACAGATATGTGAAAAACCGGTAAGTCGCACTTGCCTATTTTGCAGATCTAATCTGAGCGACACCTGAAGATGTTACACCGCACTTCGTGCCCTGTAATAGTCTGTCAGGATCATGCTTCCCATCAAGGCCCCGGTATCCGGTTTTTCATATTTGGTTCAGCCAGAATGAAGATTGGATGCCGGGGTTTCTTTTGTGGCAAAACATAGCCTATCTCGAATAAAATGATCCCGCTTCCCCCGTAAAAACGGGGGCCTTAAGCTTTTGATTGTAAAAAATTCCCGCTCTTGTGCCCCAGAGGGTACTTGTGCCCCAGAGGGTATGCACGGGGAAAGCAAAAAAGTTGAAATTTCGAATCATTTTATATGGGATGAGCTATATCTTTTGCATCGCCATTCTGGACCATTAATATAGGCTGGTATTGTTGAACCGAGAGAACGGCAGCTTAACCAAACATGGCCTTCGAATTCGAAAAACTCAGTGTCCTGATCATAGAAGACACCATCCCCATGCTCAAACTTGTATCCTCTGTACTCGAGACACTCGGCGTTGGAAATATATACACGGCTGCAAACGGGCAGGAAGGTTATAAAACCTTTTGCGAAAATACGCCTGATATCATTATCACCGACTGGCACATGTATCCGACAAGCGGCATTGAGCTTGTCGATAAAATCCGCAACAACCCGGCCTCACCTAATCGCATGATCCCTATCGTCATGATGACAGGCTTCAGTGTCCTGCCCCGCGTGGAGCAAGCGCGCGATACCGGCGTCACCGAATTCTTGGTCAAGCCGTTCTCAGCCAACGACCTGGCCCGGCGAATCGCCTACGTCATCAACCGCCCGCGCGACTTTATTGAAACCCCCGACTATTTCGGCCCCGATCGCCGCCGCCGCAAAGGGGAAAGTTACAAGGGGCCATATCGCCGCATCAGCGATCTCTCAGTGCCCTGATCCTTCCACCACAGCTCCAAGGCTGGCTTTTTGCTGCGATATCACATACCCTGCCACATATACTTGAGTAAAAACGAATACGTACGAAGCTGCAAAACTAAATCCAAAACATGTCGAACCCAAACAATCCACCAAAAGAAGTACGTGTCTTCAAAGCTGACAAACAATTACAGCAAAAAGTCGGCACCGGCTCGCTTGATGAAAAAACGGTTGAGCGTTGTCAGAAGGTCATGGACGATAACAATGTCGACTTCGCCCCGCTGGCCATGGAATTCCTTGATAAACTGGACCGGGCAATTAAAAACGCTGCGGCCAAAGATACACCAATGGAACAAAGCATTCAGGACATGACCAATGCCGTCATGCAACTCAAGGCCAACGCCTCGACCTTTCATTATAATCTCATCGGCAACATGGCCAATGTCATGTTGAGCTTTCTCGAAAACATTAAAGAGATAGACGCAGATGCCGTCACAATCGTGACGGCTCACCACCAGACCCTCAAAGCCATTGTTTTGAAAAAAATGAGTGGAGATGGCGGCCCAATCGGCAAACAAATGGAAGACGAACTCAAAGCCGCTTGCAACCGCTATTTCGCCAAACGCACATAATTAAAAGCCGCCCGAAAGAGCGGCTTTTAAAATTACATGACGATCCGTATCTAAAATGACAACCGCTTAACGCTGGTAATTTGCTTCTGTGCCTTGATCTTCGCAAACACCTCGTCATTGACCGGCGCGTCCAGCGCCACCAGACAAATCGCCCCCGAAGCATCCTCTTTCCGACCCAAACGGAAATCGGCAATATTCAGGCCTTCCTGCCCGAGCAACGTCCCCAATTCACCAATCATTCCCGGTTTGTCGTCGTTACGGATGAAAATCATATGCGGCTTGAGCGCCACCTCGATCGGCACGCCTTCGATATTCACAATGCGCGGCTCCTTGCCGGTAAACAGCGTGCCTGTCACATTGCGCGTACGTTCCTCGGATGTCACGATCACATTGATCATGCTGCGCCAGTTCTTCGACTCATCGTTATAGCTTTGCTTCAGCTCAATCCCGCGCGCCTGCGCGACCTGCATCGCATTGACCATATTCACGCTTTCGGTTTGCTGCCCGAGCAAACTGGCCAGCAAGGTCGAGGTAATCGGATCGGTATTGACCTGCGTGATCGTGCCTTCATACTCAATTTCGATTTTCTTGATTGCTGTCGTGCTGATTTGCCCGGCAAAACTGCCAAGCTGTTCGGCCAGTTTCAGATACGGTTTCAGCTTCGGCGCATCTTCGGCAGAAATAGAGGCCATATTGATCGCATTGGTCACAGCCCCGGTATTGAGATAATCACTCATCTGCTCGGCCACCTGCAGCGCCACATTGACCTGCGCCTCGGTCGTCGCTGCTCCAAGGTGCGGCGTGCACACAACATTATCCATGCCAAACAGCGGATTATCCGTCGCCGGTTCTTTTTCAAACACATCCAGCGCCGCTCCCGCAACTTTGCCGCTCTCAAGCGCGACCTTCAGATCGGCTTCATTGACGATCCCCCGCGCGCACAGTTGATAATCCGCACGCCGTCTTTCATTTTGGCGATTGAATCTTTGTTAATCAGATTCGTGGTCTTGTCGTTTTTCGGCACATGAATCGTGATGAAATCGGCGCGTTCGAACAATTCATCCAACTCGACCTTCGTAACGCCCAGATCCGCCGCACGCTCTTCTGTAAGATACGGATCAAACGCAATCACATGCATTTTCAGGCCAACACCGCGGGTGGCCGCAATCCCGCCAATATTCCCGCAACCGATCACGCCCAGCGTTTTGTTGTAAAGCTCCACGCCCATAAAGCGTTTCTTTTCCCACTTTCCGGCATGCGTCGATTCATTAGCCTGCGGGATCTGCCGCGCCAGCGCGAACATCATCGCAATGGCATGCTCCGCCGTCGTGATCGAATTACCAAACGGCGTGTTCATCACCACAACGCCGTTTTCCGTCGCAGTCGGAATATCGATATTGTCCACGCCAATACCCGCCCGGCCGATCACTTTCAGCTTCTTGCCAGCCCTGATCAATTCGGGCGTAGCCGTTGTCGCGCTGCGCACCGCCAACCCGTCATATTGATCGATAATCGCCAGTTGCTCTTCGGGAGAAAGGCCGGGTTTGAAATCGACTTCAATACCGTTTTTTTCGAAGATTTCGACAGCCAGAGGGTCCAGCTTGTCGCTGATAAGAACTTTCGCCATAATTTCAACTCCTAATTTTGTCTTGTTTAGGCAAACAGGCGATCAGGAGTATCACGTTTGGAAGGGAAGTAAAGAGGGATTTGACAAAAACTGGAAACTGTAGAACCACTTTTATATTTTCATAATTTTATTAACGCAGTATAGGATTCTCTTTACAGTTCCTGCATGCTTAAAGCCACAGACATCAAAAAAGGGTTTGGGGCTGTACCAGATAATTAATCCATATATTTGTTAACCCATTGTTTAAGTTGTTTTAATTGCACTTGTGGAGACGGGTTATTAAATCTCCATTCGCACTCCTTCAAAAATAGCGGAAAATGCCTGGCAGGAATACCGTTAAATTTCCGCATGTGTCGCTTGGTCTGGTTCCAGAAATTTTCGATTCCGTTGATGTGATTTCGCCCGTGAACGGTGTTTCCGCTCCCACTGCCAAGCAAATAATTTCGCGTAGACGATGGTAATAATAGGCGGCTGTTTTGAAGTTTACACCGACCAGATCCGCAGCGCAGCGCGCCGCCCTCCCCGCTACAAAATGTTCCAAAAGACAATCTTGTTTGACCTGACTTAATCTGCTTTTTCTCATGCGCATACCAGTAACTTTTTTAGATCTGGTACAGCCCCCAATAATATTATAACCGCAAGGATGGTTGTCATATTAATAATCCCTTAATCGCTCTCCACTAAAATAATCATATAAACATGCGAAAAAGATTTTATGGGAATAGGAAGTAAAGATTTTTGCGATGGCGGCCTGTCACAGACTTCCCGAACTGATCGCCGTGTACAGGAGCTCGGAATTATAAAATGTCCTGCCCGGGATGACAGCGAAGAAAGCCCGCCGGACGTAAACCATGCTTTTTCGAACAGCGCAAAGCAACCGACAGCTTTTGAAGAAGAATTTCTCAAACTCTACGAAAGACAAAAATTGTTTGCTGACAACGGAACTTTATATGAAGAAGATCGCCGCATAACAGTGTCCATGATGGAAAAAATAGACGAAACCCCTTCGGAGCAACTGCATCCGGCAGTCGCAGCGGCCTATAACGATATCATGGAACGCCCGAAGGCTTTCGGCTTTGAAGTAGAACAGAACAACATGCTCGAACAATACGTCCTGCGCCAAGGTCCGCACGACTTCAAACCTCTTTAAAATATCGACAGCTTTTCCCGACCATGCGTTTTGTTTGAGAGGCCCTGCAAAACGACTTGAAATGCACTGCCTTGCGCAGTATAAGGGCATAACCCTGCCCTTTACGGGTATCATTGGGGTAACGAAACGGCCTTTCACAGGCCACTTAGGTTACGGCGGTGTAGCTCAGGGGTTAGAGCAGAGGAATCATAATCCTTGTGTCGGGTGTTCAAATCACCCCACCGCTACCAACCCCACCTTCAAAGCTAAAATCAGCCTAATTATGGTGACGAACCCGCGAACTGGCACCGACAACGACAAAGATCAGCCCGATCATCACCCTTGTTTTGTTCTCATGATATAAAAAAACTCCGTGACCTCTGCGCCTCTGTGGTTTAAAACCCCTCCATGAAACCCGCGTCCCGCATCCAGACCACCATTGATGTGCTTGAAAAGATCAAAGACAACACCCGCGTTCCGATGGACAGCGTGATTGGCGATTATATGCGCGTGCGCCGCTATATCGGCTCGAAAGACCGCAACGAAATCGCCGAGCGCGTCTATAACATGGCCCGCGCCACTGCGCGTCTGGGCTGGTGGCTGAAGAAATGCGGCGCAGACGATACGCCCCGCAGCCGCGTTCTGCTCTGGCTCATGCTGGCTGAAGGCGCGGATGAAAAACGCCTTAAAGATCTCTTCGATGCCTCCAGATACGCCCCCGCAGAACTCTCTCCCCAGGAATTGCATTATGTAAAATTAATACAACAAGACGGGTATACCGGCGGCGGGATCGGCCATCCCGATATGCCCGAAAGCGTGCGCGTGGAATGTCCGCCGCTTTATGAAGATAAACTCCGCGCATTTTTCGGCGCAGACTTCGAAACTGAAATGGCCGCGATGCTGGAGCCTGCGACACTTGACCTGCGGGTCAATACGTTTCTCGCCGATAAGCAAAAGGTCATGAACTACCTCGAGGCCGACGGGGTGAAAACGACCGAAACAGACCTTTCCCCTTGTGGCCTGCGCTGCGCAGGCAAAGCTTACCTCGCCAAAACCAAGGCCTTTGGCAAAGGCTGGATCGAAATTCAGGACGAAGGCAGCCAGCTCATCGCCCATATGTGCGATGTCACACCGGGGATGCAGGTGCTCGATTATTGCGCCGGGGCCGGGGGCAAGACTCTGGCGCTGGGCACGGCCATGGAAAGAAAAGGCCGGATTGTGGCCATGGATAACGATGAACGCCGCCTTAAAAAGGGCCGTGACCGCTACAAAAAAGCCCAAATCGCCGACATTATCGAGGTCCGCTCTATTGATGAAAACGCCAAATGGCTCAAACGCCAAAAAGGCAAATTTGATGTGGTTCTGACCGACGTACCGTGTTCAGGCACCGGCACATGGCGCCGCAACCCGGATATGCGCTGGCGCGTCTTCGGCCCGCCTCTGGAAGAGCTCACCGCCATTCAGGCCGAAATTTTGGATAAGGTCGCCCCGCTGGTCAAACCCGGCGGCCGATTAGTCTATGCCACCTGTTCATTATTGCGCGATGAAAACGAAGACCAGATCGAACGCTTCCTCAAAGACCATGAAGAGTTTGAAATCGTTCCCGTGCCGGAAAATCTTGGCAAACCCTTCATGCGCCTGACCCCGCATCGCCACGGCACTGACGGCTTTTTCGCCGCTATTCTGCAGCGCCGCACATAAAAACCCGCGCAATGAACACCCCCGTCCCAAGGGGTAAGCATCAAAAGCGTAGGGGACACAATACTATTGTGTCCCCGTTGTTTTACGCCGCTTTCGCCGCCTTGGATTTTTCGCGCATCTGCTTGGCCGCTGCGACCATGTTTTTCAGCGCGTCTTTCACTTCCGGCCAGCCGCGGGTTTTCAAACCGCAATCCGGGTTCACCCAGATCTGACGCTCATCCAAATTCTTCTTGGCTTTTTCCAGCAGATCAACCATTTCCTCAACGGAAGGCACGCGCGGGGAGTGGATGTCATAAACGCCGGGGCCAATTTCGTTCGGGTATTTATACTCGATGAATGCGTCCAGCAGTTCCATCTGCGAACGTGAACATTCAATCGAAATCACATCCGCATCCATCGCCCCGATGCTATCGATCACGTCGTTAAACTCGGAATAACACATATGCGTGTGGATTTGTGTCTCATCCTCAACACAACACGATGTCAGACGGAAATTCTCAACCGCATTGTCGAGATATTCCTTCCAGTCGGCTTTGCGGAGCGGCAACCCCTCACGAAACGCCGCTTCGTCAATCTGGATCATTTTGATCCCGGCTTTTTCCAGATCGGCAACCTCGTCGCGAATCGCCAGTGCAATCTGCCGCGCCGTATCGTTACGCGGCTGGTCGTCGCGCACGAACGACCATTGCAAAATGGTGATCGGCCCGGTCAACATGCCCTTCATGATCTTATCTGTGCAGCTCTGCGCATATTTCGACCATTCCACAGTCATCGGCGTCGGGCGGGAAACATCGCCGAAAATAATCGGCGGCTTCACACAGCGTGAACCGTAAGATTGCACCCAGCCGAATTTCGAAAACGCAAAGCCTTTCAGTTGCTCGCCGAAATACTCAACCATGTCGTTGCGCTCCGGCTCACCGTGCACAAGAACATCGATATCGCATTCATGCTGAAAATCGACGACCATCTTGATCTCGTTTTGCATCGCCTTTTTATAGGCCGCCTCATCGATAACACCCTTTTTGAAGTCTGAACGCGCTTTGCGGATTTCCAGCGTTTGCGGGAAAGACCCGATCGTTGTCGTCGGGTACAGCGGCAAATTCAGAGCCTTGTGCTGCACCTCCTGACGCTTGGCAAACGGCGATTTGCGTTCCTTCATGTCTTCGGTGATATTGGCCACGCGCTCTTCGACCGCGCGATCATGAATACGCGGAGATTTTTTGCGCGATTCCTGCGCGCCGTTGCTCGCCGCCAATTCACCCGCGATATTTTCCCGGCCCTCATTCGCGCCTTTGGCAATAATCGCCAGTTCACCAAGCTTTTGCGTCGCATAGGCCATCCAGCCTTTGAGTTCGTCATCCATCTGCGTCTCAGACGCCAGATCCACCGGCGTGTGCAGCAGAGAACAGCTCGGCGCGACAAACACGCGATCCGTTCCAATCTTTGCAACAGCCTTTTCGACCTTGCTCAAAGAATCAGCCAGATCGTTCTTCCAGATATTGCGGCCATCAACGACGCCCAAAGATAAAACCTTTTTATCACCGATCAGTGACAAAGCCTGTTCGACATCTTTTTTGGCATCATTGGCCGTGGTATTGGCCCGGCCAGAACCGCGGCACAAATCAATGTGAATCCCATCAACCGGCAAACCAAAGGCCAGCTCGGCATTGTCTTTCAAGGATTCAAAATAGGTCGCGACCAGAACTTTCAACCCTTCCGGTTTTTTCAGTTTCGCATAGGCGGCTTTAATCGCCCCTTGACCAATCGGACACAGATCGAGGCTGAACACTGGTTCATCAATCTGCACCCATGTACAGCCGCGCTCAGCCAGCCCGGCCAGAATTTCGTTGTAAACCGGGATCAATGTCTGCACGAATGCTTCATGCTTAAATCCGTCATATTGCGGCTTGCCAAGGAAGGTATAGGTCGCCGGACCAATCAAAACCGGACGTGTCAAAATGCCCATCTCTTTGGCCTGCTCAAATTCCTGAAAGATTTTGGTGTGGGACAGTTTCGGGCTCATGCCCTCTTCAAATTCAGGCACGATATAGTGGTAATTCGTGTCATACCACTTGGTCATTTCCATCGCCGTAACATCCACGCCGTCACGCTGCGCACCGCGCGCCATGGCAAACGAGAGGTCGACAGATACATCTCCGCCATCCCAATCATAGCGGGAGGGAATCAGGCCCAGCAACGTCGTCATATCCAAAATCTGATCATAAAACGAAAAGTCATTCGATGGGATGTGATCCAGACCCGCATCTTTTTGACGCTTCCAGTTTTTGGCGCGAAGATCTTCCCCGGCTTTCATTAACGTGCGGCGCTCTTCAATCGAACGGTCGCTTTTCCAATACGCTTCCACGGCCTTTTTCAACTCGCGCATCGGACCGATACGGGGAAACCCTAAGTTCGTCGCCAAAACCATTTAAAACTCCTTATGATGTTTATAAATTTCGGGAAAGATTACCGCCCTGCAGGGCGCATTGCAAACCTAAATGTCATCCCGAGCGAAGTCGAGAGATCTTATAAGTTAATTATCTACAAAGATCCCTCCACTTCGCTATCGCTTCGGTCGGGATGACATGCAGAAAGGCTATGCGGCTTCCGCCGTGTATCCCAGCGCTTCACATGCCTCAGACGTAATCGCCGATTTATTCAACGTATAGAAGTGAATATGCTCCACTCCGTTCTTCGCCAAATCCTCCGCCTGCAGGATCAACAGGTCAGTGGCCACTTTTTGCGCTTCTTCCGGAGCGTCGCTCAATCCGTCAAATTTCTCACCCAGCCAGCCCGGCACGCTCGCCTGACAACGCTTAGCAAAATTGCACATGCTTTTGTAATCATGGATCGGCAATAGCCCCGGCACAATCGGTGTTGTTATGCCCGCCTTTTCGCATTCATCCCGAAATGTGTAATACACATCATTATCAAAGAAAAACTGTGTAATGGCCCGGTCCGCCCCCGCATCGCATTTCAATTTCAAGGCCGCAATATCCGCAGATAAATCCGGCGCATCCGGATGCTTTTCCGGATAACACCCGACTGAAATTTCAAAATCATGCCAGCCTTTCAAGCCCTTAACAAAATCCGATGTATATTGAAAATACTCCGCATCCGGATCGAGCGGCCATTGCAAATCCTCCGGCATATCGCCGCGCAGCGCCACAATATGTTTGATGCCCGCCGCCCACAGCGCGCTCGTAAATTCATGCAACTGGTCCTTCGGCGTATTGATGAAGGTCAGGTGCGAACCAATCGGCAGGCCCGTATCCTCCTTCATCTTGGCAATCGTATCCACCGTCCCTTCACGCGTCGATCCTCCCGCGCCATAGGTCACCGTCATGAATTTCGGCTCCAGCCCGGCCAGTTCCCCCACCGCCTCCCAGAGCGCTTCACCGGCTTTCTCGGTTTTCGGCGGAAAGAATTCAAAAGATATGGTGGGAGGAACCATGGTCATGATAGGGCCAACTTTCAAGGACTAACAAAGCAAATAACTTCGCCAATAGTAAGACTGCCCCCCTATTTTGCAACGCCTAAAATGACACTCCCCGTACGTCGTCAGGATGTTTGGAACACAGCGTGTAAAAAATAAGGTGGGTTATTGCTCCTTTTTTAGCGTTTGATCAGAACTTGGTAGAAGAAGGGCTCGGTGGTCCCGGCGTTATCATAGTCGATGCAGCCTGCTTCCTGTCCGGCGGCGAGATCGATGCTCTCCGTAGCGGTAAAGGTGCCGGTAAAGGCGGTGAAATCGACATCGCTTTCGGTGCCTGCGTAGGATGCGCCGGTCAGACGGTTGATTTGTGAACAGACCGAGGTTTTCATGACCGGCAGGATGATGAGCAGGTCGGGCCGCGTGGTGCCAACATCGACGACATCGTTGGTGGCGACAAAGGTCCATGCGCTTCCGTCATTAACCCCGGAAGGAGGCGCGGCAAACACCAGCCCGGCGCCACCGGCATCGAAAAGCTTGCAATCCGTTGTCGTGCATCCTGCGTTGTAATAGGTGTCGGATCCGTCTTCGGTGCTATCGCCATTGCTGTCGTGCCAGAATGACAGGTCATTTTCCGAAACGCCGCGCAGGCGCATTTGCTGAATCCCGGTTTCGATGCTTTTGGCATAGCGCAGCACTTCAGAAGCCTTGATACGTTGTTGCTCGATATCTCCGCTTTGGTCGACGGTTGAGCCGGAACGGCTCAACACCATGGTGAGGGCGGCAAGCAGGGCCACAGCGATAAGGATAAACCACAGGACATTGCCTTTTTCTGTTTTTCTCTGGATGTTCATTTTTATGCTCCTGCTTTTTATTTCGTTGCTGCCTCAACGCGTTTGCGGGCGTATAGGGAGGCCAGCGCGGCCATATCCTGATCGGGGTTTTGTTCGTGCATATTCAAAATTTCTTCAAAGCGAGCCGGGACACCGGTGCGAATCTCGTCAGTGACAGTGTGCGCGTTTTCCCCGACTTTGGCTACCCAGATGACACCACCGGCATTGACGATGTAATCGGGGCAGTACAAGACTCCAAGGTTTCGCAGCAGGCGGCTTTGCGATCCGCCCGATTGGTCCTGTTGCTGGTTGTTGGCCGCGCCGCAGATGATTTTGACGCCAGCGGTGTTCAGGCGCTGGATATTGTCATCGGTGAGTGTGCCGCCGATGGCGTTGGGGGCGAAGATATCGGCCGGAACATCGTAGATATCTTCAAGGCTGACGCGTGTGACTTGCACACCTTTGGCTTTCAGCAAGTCGAAGGCTTGATCGGCGATATCGCAGCCGGTCAGGATGGCGCCTTGTTCATGCAGATATTCGGCGAGCGCGCCGCCGACATTGCCGAGACCCTGCATGGAAACACGCAGACCTTCAAGATTGTCAGAACCAAGTTTGTGGCGAGCAGCGACTTTCATACATTCAAAAACGCCGAGTGCCGTGAGCGGTGAAGGCGTGCCGCCGACAATATCCGGGCCGGTGGCGCTGCCGCCTTTAATCCAGGGCGAGGTTTCGAGGATGATATTCATGCTTTCCTCGTTCATGTTCATATCTTCGGCGCCGAAATAGACGGGGGTTGGCGCGTTAATAATATTCAGGCCTAGGGCGAAAAGATGCAGGATGTTTTCATCGGGTTTACGCATATCGGGCCCAGAGGCCATGATGACGCTTTTCCCGCCGCCGTGATTGAGGCCGCCGGCCGCGTTTTTCCAGGTCATGGCCTCGGACAGGCGCAAGACATCGGTGAGCGCGGCGTTTTCATCTTCGTAATATTTGAAGCGAATCCCGCCCAGGGCCGGTCCAAGAACGGTGCTGTGGATACCAATAAAAGCGGTAAATTGAGCTTCCGGTGCTTCAATTTTAAAGATTTTTTCGTGGCCCATATATTGGGGGTGGTGTTCGGCCGAGATTTCAGAGGCTTTAATCGGATTTTCTTGTATTTTTACGGTTGGCTCAGAGGTCATGATTTTTTCTATTTTTATAATTAATTTAAGGGGTTAGGAGGCCATAAAATTCGTGCAAGTGCAAGCATTATTCGCTTCATACTGAAAGTAGCCTTATTTAAAAATCTTTGCAAAATTTGGGGCGAAGATTTGGCAAATTCATATCGAATTTTATTTACTTTCTCTTTAGATTTTATATGTTATGTTAAATATATAAGGGTAAGCGATCGGCAATGGTAATAGAGTGTGATCCTTCTCCTTCGATTGGTACGAAAGACCGGTGATTTTGGGACAGATTAGCCCCTTTGTGAGACGAGGGGCGGACTTGGGCAAGGGAAGGCCCGCCTGAATAAACAAAAAAACGAGAGGGTTCTCGCCTAGCAAGACACAGGCACAGGTTTGAAGAAATATTTTTGGTTTATCTCTTATGTCATGCGCACTGGCCTGTATGATGAGTTTGGGATTTGTGTTGCCCCATTTTTTCCCGGACAATAACATCATACAGGCTTTTTTTTTGCCCGGTTCCGGGCTATTTTTATGCCTGAATCAATTCAGATGAAAGGCGCGCACCTATGAAAAAATTTGTAATTTTCTTTTCGCTCATATTGATCGGGGGCGCGTCTTCGCCGGTGCGTGCTGAGGAGAAAGCGCAGGAACAACCATCTAAAAATGCGGTGTTGGAAGCTGCTGCTGAGATTATGAAAGGTCTCGATGAACCGAGTAAGCGGCATTTTTCGGTTATGTATGGCAACTATAACCTGATTCAAGTGGTGGAAACGGTGCGTGAAAGTGTCGAACTGGCCGTGGAGGCATGCGGTGAGGCCAATCCCGATCTTAAGGAGCCGTTAGAGACACGTTTTGACGAATGGAAGGCGGCCGTCAAGCCGGTTATGGAAGAGGCGGATGCGAATGTCGGCAATATGATTTTGGCGCAAGACTATGCCAAGCCGAAAGATTTGAAGAAATTTTTCAAACTGGTCGATAAGACCCGCCGGGAAAAGGAAAAAGAGATTGATAAAGTTCCGGTGACTTCGCAGGAAGGATGCCAGACTTTGCTGGAGAATATGGAGGCAACACAGCCGGAGATGATCCGGCTCTTGAATACGACGCTGGTGAGCTTGCCAATGGTGATGCGACAACAGGAAGAGGCCGAAAAAGCAAAGGCTGAAGAGCAGGCCGTCGAAAAGGCTGAGCAGGAAGACGAAGATTCCAGCGATGAAGAGTAGAGTGCACCGATAGGATATTGCGCTGATGAAGATCCTACAGGTTATGGCAGGGGCCGAACATGGCGGAGCGGAAACGGCCTTCGTTGACATGTGCATTGCCATGCATGAGGCCGGTGAAATCATTGAAGTGGTGACGCGGCCTAACGACATTCGCGTACCGCAATTGGAAAAGTCAGGGATCACCGTTCATACACTGCCGTTTGGCGGAAAGATCGATATTTTTACCGGCACACGTTTGCGCAAAATCATCGAAAAATTTCGGCCTGATATCGTGCAAAGCTGGATGAGCCGCGCGCCTTCAAAAGTGCCGCCATGGAAGCCATCGATGAAGTGTCCGCGCTATGTGCATGTGGCGCGGCTGGGTAGCCCATACAAAATGAAGTACTTCAAAACGGCGGAATATTTCGTCGCGATTACGCCGTTGATCCGCGAGCATATTATGGCGCATGGCGTGGCCGGGGATCATGCGGTGCATGTGAATAATTTTGCCGAGGTTGAACCGGTTACCGAAGTCCTTAACCGCGCTGATTATGATACGCCGGAAAATGCGCCTTTGGCGCTGGGCCTGGGGCGGCTGCATCCAGATAAGGCGTTTGATACGCTGATCGAGGTAGCGGCGCGCCAGCCGGATTTGTATGTGTGGATTGCTGGAGAAGGACCGCAGCGCGCAGAGCTGGAGGGGCTGATTGACAGGCTGGGGCTTGGCGGGCGCGTAAAGCTTTTAGGCTGGCGGACCGACCGGGCGGCACTGCTCAGGGCGGCGGATATGTGTACGTTTATTTCGCGAAACGAAGGTTTCGGGACGGTGTTTGCGCAGGCCTGGGCGCAAGGCTGCCCTGTAGTGGTGTGTGATGCGGACGGGCCGCGCCAGTTCGTGCGCCACGAAGAAGACGGGCTGATGGCGCCCATTGATGATGTTGAAGCGATCGGGGCGTGTGTACGGCGGTTGATCGCGGATGAGATTCTGGCCGCGCGGCTGGTGCACGCCGGGCGTGTGCGCTATGAAGCCGAATTTACCAAACAGGCGAGTTTGCAGGGCTATTTGCAGTTTTACCACGATATTCTTGAGCGTGAAGGTTTGTTGAGCCGTTAGGGGCGTGTTATTGTTGGCTGGCGTTTTTGTTTGGAGAATAGATGGAATCGGAAGAACACAAAAAATCGGCGATATCGGAAACTTCAGAACAGTCTGAAGAGATTCAGCTTCCGCCTCCGGACAGTTCCGATCTCTTATATGCCGAGCTTTCAAAAGGTCTTACTTTGGAAGAGGATGACGAGGAATCATCAGAGACCGCCGGTCGGAATCAATCCGGGGGAGCGCCTTCTCAAACGTCCGAACACAGCCAGAATGTTGCCATGATCCATGAAAAACGGGCAGGAATGCGTAAACGCAACTTTTTGTTTTATGATGGTGCGCTTGGCGAGATTTTGAAGATTTACTTCATCACGCTGTTTCTCAGTATAATGACCCTTGGTATTTATAGTTTTTGGGGGCGGACGCGCTTGCGCGCTTATATGATCGGTTGTGTTTCATTGGCTCAGGACCGGTTCGAATATTTGGGTCGCGGCAGAGAGCTTCTTTGGGGATTTGTGAAAGCCGTACCGGTTTTATTGCTTTTAAGTGCTTTGGCTCTCCCTGCTTTCTTATTTGATTCCGAGAGCCTTTTTTTAGAATATGTTTTTTATGCTGGAGCCTCTATTTCGTTGTTTTTGTTGTTGCAGATGGCGACGTTCGGCTCTTTGCGTTATCGTATAAGCCGTTTAAGCTGGCGCGGTATTCGCAGCTACACGCTCGGTTCGGTGTGGGCCTATACGTTTCTGGCGGCCAAAAGATTTTTTGCAAATGTGTTTTCGTTGGGTTTGTTGATGCCGTTTTCGGATTTGATGAAGCACGAATACATCGTTCGTTACAGTTTTTTGGGGAACATTCCTTTGGAATTTGATCGCAAACTGGTGGATAAACGGAAGTTGTTCGCGGCGCATAACAAAATTTACCGGGTGATTTTCCTTTTTATCCTGTTCAATATTCTCGGATTTGCTTTGAGTTTCTCGGGCTATTACGCGTATTCCGGCTGGGTGGTGTTTTTTGCTGCAATTCTGTTTAGTCCGTTTATGAATATCGCGCGTATATGGTACAGAGCTGCGCTTATGCGGGCTAAGATGCAGGGTCTTAAAGCCGGTCCTATCCGTTTTGAATTTGATGTCGGAAATTGGGAAATGGCTAAGTTTACTTATGGGAATCTTTTTCTTCTCATTTTTACATTGGGCTTGGGGTATCCGCTGATTCTTCATCGGAAAATGGCTTTTTTATCGGCCCATACGGTGGTCGTCGGACCTCTTGACTCTATGGCGATACAGCAGGCTGCTGAAAATGCTTCTTCCGGTTTCGGCGAAGGACTGGCCACGGTTTTGGATACGGATATAGGGATTTTCGGATGAGTTTTCAGGCGCGGTATTTTGACGGTCTTCAAAGCAAACCCTATAACGTTACGCTGGAGTTAACCCGTGAAGGTCTTCATATACGCTGGGCACAGGGCCATCAATTTTGGCCGTTTAAAGAGATTCGTATCAAACAAGAGCCTGTTTTGCCGTTGGACGGTATTTTAACATGCCAATCCGACTCTTCGGCTGCGCGGCTGGTTATTGATGACTTGGAATGTTGGGATGCTCTTGCCGCTTGTATGCCTGATCGCAGCCGGATGAAACTGGTGTTGAGACATAGCTGGGCCAGCGTTTTATTTTATGCCGGGTGTTGCGTTCTGGCTCTAACGCTTTTATTTGCTTTTATGCCGGTGGTTTTGGAGCGTAGCGCTGTGTTGCTGCCTGAATCCTATATGGTTAAACTGGGAGACGATGTATTGCGTGATTTTCAGCGCTGGCCTCAATGCAAGACGCCGGAGGGCGTAAAGGCCCTGGATAAGCTGATTTCACCATTGGCTCAGGCTGCTGGTATAGAGACGTATGAAGTCTATGTTTTGCAAGACAGGAATTTTGTCAATGCCCTGGCTATACCCGGAGGACATATTGTTGTTTTTCAGGCGCTTATTCATATAACGGACAGTCCTGAACAACTTGCGGGCGTTCTGGCGCATGAGATTGCGCATCTTAAGCAACGTCATTCTGCTAAGGCTATTATGCGCGATACCGGCATGTCTATTTTGCTGAGACTGGCCTTTAGTGGAACGAATCTTTCCGGTGACGTGATTAATTTTGGAGATTTTTCGCAAAGAATGACCTATAGCCGCCAAGATGAAACGGAAGCGGATGTTGTCGGTTATCAGCTCTTGTTAGATGCAGGCATATCTCCGGAGGGCATGCATGAATTTCTCGAGCACACCCGCCGTTTTGAAGGCAAGCATGAATCGGAGTTTTTTGCCTTCCTGCGCTCTCATCCTTATTCTGATGACCGAATTGCCGCGCTTAAAGACCGTGAGACAAGCTTACCTTATCCTCCGGCGTTAACCGAAGAAGAGTGGAGCGCTTTGCGCGATATTTGCAATCCCGATCATCTTCACCGTTCTTCCCGCTTTTAAAAGTAGCGCTCTTATGGCTGGCGCGTTAACCTTTTGTTAACCATTTGATTTCATTGAAAAAGTTTGTAAAAACTGTGGTTTTGTGGCATACTGCACTTAACTTAACCGTACTGCCTGTAAACGGCGTGGAAATTATATAATCAAAACAAAGGTTTAAGTTGGCGGCAGTATAAGAACAAAACGGCCCATACAACAAAAAAGAGGGCTGGAAAAAAGAGGGTGTGATCTTTGGCTGATTTGAAGTCCCAAATTCAATCGATTGAAGAAAAGCTGGTCGGGCTGGGCTTTTTGAGCGCTGTCCGGGACCCGAATCTGAGCGATCCCGCAGCAATTGCGGCGGCGAATGATGCGTTTGTCGATGCGCGCGATAAGGCGGCGCGTTTTCTGGCGGCGGTTCTGGATATGGACGGGGTTGAGGGTTATAGCGCGCCATTTGGAAAGCAGGTCCTTGAGCGTGTGGCCGCGTTGGAAAAAGACGGGAAGCTGGCAGAGAAAATTAAAGATATTAAAGCCAATGCGGACTTACAGTTAGCCGATGGCGCTGCACCCAAGCTTTATACGAATGCTTGGGAAAAAACAAAACAGTGGCCAGAGGATAAGCTTGCCCAGACTATATTGCAGGAAAAACTCAAAGATGCTGATATTCCCAAATCGCAATGGGGGAATATCAAGCTTGGCGGGTTGCTGGCGTTCATTAACGACCGGGAACAGGTGGTTCAAAGTCTGGATGCGATAGCCAATGATGCGGGCGTACAAGCTGTGCAGCAGGCGCAAGCGGCCAAAGCTCAAAGCAATATCGAAACGGTTTTGAAGACGATCGGGCAGGACGGCAAAGACTGGACTGCACCGGAGACGCAAGAGGCTTTGAAAGCTTATGTCAAAAAGCTGCAAACCGATTTTGGCTTCCCGGAAGATTATCGTTACGGCGCGTTTGATGAGGTGACCTCGAAAAAGCTGAGTGAGCACTTGGCGGCCGGAACCGTCCCGGCAGGCTATGATGCGGCGCAGTTGCAGGCCTTTATTCCGGCTTTGGATTCTTTGCGCAAATCCGGAGCTTATAAGCCGCCGGAAAAACCGCTGACGGCTTTTGAAGCGACAAAGAGAGTTGAAACCATCCTGATGAAGCTGGTGCCGGACTTGAACGGCCAGTTGAAGGAGAAGGGCGCGCAAAGAGGGCAGTTGATAGGGCAATTTGAACAGTGGTTTGGACAATTTCCTGATAGTGTTAAGCAGCTACTTAAGAGTGTTACCGGCAGCGATATTTTAGACTTCCAGATTCCTGAGGTTGGCGAGGTGGACGGCATTTTCGATATGCGCGCCCAAGCATCCTTACAGGGAGCAATGCTGGTGCTGAGCCATCCGGAGTTGCTGGGGATTCCTGCTCAGGAGGGCGTGGGCAATCATGTCTATACGGTCGAAAAAGGCAAATTCATCCGTGAGAATTTTGAGAAAAAGCTGAAAGGCAAGATCAGCGATACGGAGCTTGAAAATCTTAAAAAAGTTTTGCCGGATCTTTTGGACTCTCTGGATTATCTGGCGAAAGAGGGATTGATTTCGAAAGAATTGTTCATCAACCCGGATAACAGTCTTTTGACGATGCCGGAGCTGGTGCAAAAGCAATTTGTGTTGCGGATTGAAAAGTATAAAGACGACAATCCGGGCATGTTGCGATTGCTGGATTCTTTGACGCGCAGTTATACGAACAATATGGGCATGGCCGAGTTGATGCCCGATTTGGAAATCCCGGATCTGTTTAGCAAGATTGATGGGAATTTATCGGCTCGCGATCGTTTGGCGCAGTTTTATAGAGAGGCGCGCGAGAAATATGGCGATCGAAAAGACGCATTTCATGACGATATGTTGGTGCTGATCAATACGGTGATTACGGTTCCGTTTGGCGACCGGAATTATCGTTTCGGTTTTGAAGATGCGATGATTGACGCATTCAAGGCAGCCGAGAATGAAAGTGATCCGGACAAGGCTGCGGCGATGTTTGCCGGGAAGCTATCTGAAGCGGCGGTAGCATTGCATGAGACGCAGGGCGGCGGCGCGCCGGGCTATGTTGAATCCTACGACCGTGAGGTTCCGGTGTGGAAGCCGGGTTTAACCTCTTTTACTGTGACTTCAGGCGAGCATACCTATAACGCGACCGATATTGCGCAGGCCTACGACAATTATAATCTGGCATTGGCGCAGAAAGATTATAAAAAGCGGGGGATGGGTAATCCCGCATACGCGCAGTCTCCGATGGTCTTTAAGGATGATAACGGGCAGCGCTATGTCGCGGCGATTGATGCTGAATCGATGATTTTCACGATTGAGAAGATTGACGTTGCGGCGTTGAGGACGCTGGAAAAAGAAATGAAAGATGTCAAGTCCGGTGATGATTTTGTCCGGCGGTTGCGTGCAGCCGATCCGGGCTTTGCCTTGCTGGTTAATCAGCATGGTTCTATACGAAACGGCTCGTTTTCATACGGAAATCTTTATGATGATGTTGAATCCGGATCTGTTCAGGGGCTGGGCGAAATGGTCGAGGAGTACGGCGGCGCGGCGCGGGATATCCATAACGGAAATCTTAGTCGGTTTGAAAGCAACGCTAAATGGAATCCCGCTTTGTTTACCGCCTCGGAAGAGGCTAAAGCCAAAAGTCGTCAGCAGGTTGAATTTTCCAGAGCGGCTTCCGATTTGAATGGAACGCCGGAAGATATTCAGCCGGTGAGTGATTTTATCCGGCGCAGGATTTACGGCGGGCCCACTGTGCTCAATCCGCAGGATCGGGATATTTACGAGGCCTTGTCGCGCAATGCCGAGCAGGAACTGCCGTGGGGAAAATCGCTGGAGGGTGCTCAAATCCGGGTGAAGGGCATTGAGGTGCCGGACGGTCAGGTTTCGGGTCCGTTGATGGCCTATTACGATCATGATGAGCAAAAGGTGAAGGTTGTCGAAGCGCCGCAAATATTGGCTGACCCGGCGCAGCGCAAGGCGCTTATGGATTCTATCGCCGGTAAGGATGACAGAGCGATGATGAAAGAGGTTACCTCCAAATATCCTGTTTTGTTGAAGATGATGCAGAATTATTCCCGAGTCGAGATTGGACGCGCCTCTTATAAGACGTCCGATCCGTCCGGCTCTTTAGGTTTTCGCAAAGATTTTTCTTTGTTCATGAAGCAAATCGATAAGCAGATGAAGTATTCCGTTCTTCGTGTCGGCGATTCAATTCAAGCGGCCGTATCTGAGCGCTATAAAGCGGACAGGCGTGAAACCAGAGGCGTTGCCGGGGCGGTTGGCGCATTGGGCGCGCGTGTTAAAAACGGCGTTGTCGGCGCGATCAAAAAATTAAGTGAGACGTTTCACCCTTCTGCCGACGGAGGGGAGAGCGGTTCCTCCAAGGGTAATACTCAAGAAGAGATGCGCGAAAATGCTCAGGATATCGGCGGTGGAGCACCTGTTGAAGAGAGGTCGATTCCTCGGGATTCACAACCGACCCAACAAGATATGCACCCTCATAACTAGGGCTTCATTAACGCCCTGAATGGGGTTATCATGATCATGCCAACTTTTGCTTTCAGGATACGTGTTGCTTATGTCTGATTCACCGCAGTCTCCGGGCTCTCCTTCTCAGGATGAGGAAGACAATCGTCTTCTAAGTGAGCGTTTTGACGAATTTAAAGAAGCGCTTGAGATGCTTTATATCCTTGCCAATATCAGCGGGCGCATACAGTTTGCGCAAAAATGGCGGGGGGCGGCTATTTATATTTTGGGCGAAGAGCTGATCCTTTGTGATGAAGAAGGGACGGATGATCGAGAGTATCGCGCTGAGCTGGAGCAGGAGGCTGAGGCGCGGCGTATTGATTTTCTCGACGTTCTCGACGGCATTGAAGAAAAAAGCGTTGAGAAAGGCGCGCTGCAGATTGATTATGTGCGCGGGAAAATTGAAGAATGGGGGCGCGATGTTGCATTGCTCGTTTATGGCCGCAAAATTGTCGATAAATTTATAGCCCCGCCGCCTGAGCCTGTTGAAGTTGAAACGCCTGTGGAAGAGGCGTCTGCTTCTGCGCCGGTTAGCGAGACCGCTTCGGTTGAGGTTGAGGTTGAGGTTGAATCTACCGAGCAGGAAGAAATCGCTGTTGTTGATCCTCTCGATTCGATTAGACCGATTGATATGGTGAACCCGGCACCTCCCCCCCCTCAAGATACGGCTTCGCCGCCAGCGCCTCAGACACAAAAAGCTGTATCGATGAAATTTGTGTCATTTAAGAATAAGAAAGGCGAGGATGGATCTTCGGGCTCCGCGCCGCCGGAAGGTCAGGCCTGAACGCTCTGTTTAACCGGGCGGGTCTGGTACAGACAAATAATCATCAATCCCCAGAGTATGATTGCGCCGGCCTGATGGGCTACGGCGATATGCAGATGTACGCCGGAAAGCAAGGTCGCTATGCCCAGAGCCAACTGAATGAGCGCTACGAGCATGGCGGCGTGGAGTGCGCGAAATCGCAGTCCCCTCATCATGCCGTGAAGCCAGAAGCCTGAGACCATGATGAGCGTTCCGATCGCCAGCCAGCGATGGGTGAACTGGATGACGCTGTGGTTTTCGACAATATTGGCCCAGAGCGTTTCATGCTGCCAGAAATCCGGCGGAACCCATGCGCCGCCCATTTTGGGAAAGGTTTCATTATAGACCAGCCCGGCATCCAGCCCGGCGGTGAATGCGCCCCAGCAAATTGTGATGGCGATAAAAGCGAGTGTGATCCAGCCATGAACGTGCAGGGCGGCGCTTGCCACGCGGCGGGTTTTGAGGGTCAGGGACAGGCCCGACCAGAGCAAGGCGGTGATGATAATAAATGCCAGGCCAAGGTGTGCAGCAAGGCGATAGTGACTGACCGCCGGAACATCGACCAGTCCGCTTTTGACCATGTACCAGCCCATGAACCCTTGCGCGCCGCCCAGAGCGAGCAGACCAAGAAATTTGAGGTGATACCCCGGCGGAATTATTTTACGGACCCAGAAGAATATCAAAGGCAAAGCAAAGACTATGCCGATCAGCCGTCCCCAGAGGCGGTGAAACCATTCCCAAAAGAAAATGCTTTTGAAATCATCGAGGTTCATCCATGAATTTTTTTTCAGATATTCCGGGCTTTGTTGGTAGAGATCGAAAACGCGTTGCCATTCTTCCTCGTTCAGTGGCGGCAGGGCGCCGATGAGAGGTCGCCATTCGACCATGGATAGCCCGGCTTCGCTCAGGCGGGTGATCGCGCCGATAATCATCATGGCAAAAACCGTGAATGCGCAGGTGAACAGCCAGAGGACAATTGGTTTGTTGTTTTCCGAGTGTAGCGAATTTGCCATTGGGGACGTTCTTTCTGCGGACTGGGCGATTGGCGCTTTCGTAAATGTCTCAATTGTGTATGATTTGAGGGGATAATGTTTTGACGATCAAGAGAAAAATCGCCGTGGCCAGTTTTGATTTTGTAGAGAGCGCATCGCATGCTTACCGATTTTTATGGGTTCAGCGCAGCGCTATTTTGCGTTTTTCGGCCATGGCGCTGGCGATCAAAATACTCAGCCTGATTGCTTTGGTGGTGTTTGGTTTGCAGGAATTTTCTTTGCGTCAGGGTCTCTATTTATTGCCGAGTTTTTTTATTGAAGGCTGGGCGATTGCGACTTTGGTTATTATGGCGTTGCATGAGCACGAAGCGCGCAGTGAAACGCGAAAATCAATTCTGGCGCCCGGAAAAGATACCGCGCGCAATATCAAGGCGGCGATGATTGTGTATGTGTTGACAAAGCTGATGTTATCCTTTGTTGTCGGTTCAGTTTATGGAGACCAGCAGGCGGCGCCAGAGGCCGCAGCATCAGAGCCGAGCATGCAGTCATTTTTTATGGCCCTTGTGATTATCGCATTCATGATTTGGGCGTTTCGGTTTTTGTGGATCTATATTCCGGTTGTGATGGGGCGGAGCGTGCGCGAATATCTGGCGCGCTTCCGGGCTTATTCAGACTCGTTTCCGATGCTGGGGGTATGGATTTTGTGTTTTGTTCCGGCGATGATAGCGCTGAAAGTGCTGGCTGAGATGTTCGGCGGGGTTATGAACATTCTTGGTTTCGGATCGGAAACGATTGTGTTTGAGAGCGGGCTGGCGATGATTCAGGCGCTGGCCGATTATCTGCTTTCCCTGCTGTCCAGCCTTGCGGTTGCCTATGGAATGTATTCGGTGTTTAACAATGAAAACAAAAAAACGGAAATCTGGTAAGAGGTTTTTAGGATGAAAATATATGTCACGGATCAGGACGGCGAGGAGCATGCGCTGGACGCGGTTGAAGGTTGGCGGGTGATGGAAATTATCCGCGAGTACGGCTTGCCGATTAAGGCCGAGTGCGGCGGCGCGTGTGCATGTGCGACCTGCCATGTGTATGTCGATAAGGCGTGGCTGGATAAGTTGCCGACCATGCGCGATGACGAGGAAGAGATGCTGGATGAGGCCTTTGACGTGCAGGATAATTCGCGCCTGTCGTGTCAGCTCATCATGGATGAAAGTCTGGACGGGCTGAAGGTGCGGCTGGCGGTTTATCCCGATTGATTATTGCACTGTGCCGAGCCAGTCGGCGTTGCGGTAGTCTGAAGCGGTGATGATTTCGCGCTTGGCGACATAGACTGAGTGCAGCCGCCCTTCGATCTTTTTTTCCCAGAAGTCGAGGAATTTAAACAGCTCGGGGAATTTGGGGGCGAGGTCGTAATCCTGCCAGATAAATTCCTGCAGAATTTGCTCGTAATCCGGCAGGTGATAGAAAATCTGCGCTGTGGTCAGGCGGTAATTGTCTAATTGTTTTTTAAAGTCAGCCATTTAACCTCCTTGCTCGTTCTTGCATATTTTGAAACGCTCTGTTTCTATAATACTTTATTTTAAGTAAAAAATCTTGCGAAAGCCTTAATTATCAACAGTTTCAATCATATGAGTATTTTGCTTAAAAAAACTTGAAATTTTTCGGGCGGCGTCCTATATGTGTCTGGCCCTTGCGAATGAGAGTCTGGATAAGACTTTGCGGGGCGTTGGAGGGGTTTTGAAGTCCGCCAACAATGGGGCTTTAAAAACCTGCTTGTAAACAACACACAAAAAAGGAGAAAAGCGAAATGGCTAAGTTTCGTCCTCTACATGATCGCGTTCTTGTCCGCCGCGTTGAAGCGGACACCAAGACATCCGGTGGGATCATTATTCCTGATACGGCCAAAGATAAACCCATGGAAGGTGAAATTCTTGCGGTCGGTAACGGCCATGTGAATGACAATGGCGATGTCCGTCCGCTCGATGTGAAAACAGGTGACAAGGTCATCTTTTCCAAATGGGCCGGTACGGAAGTGACCATTGATGGCGAAGAACTGATGGTGATGAAAGAATCAGACATCATCGGCATTATTGCGGCTTAACCGTTAGGTGTCATTCCGGCGAAAGCCGGAATGATGACAAAGAAAAAGAACGTAGATAAATCTAAGGAGTTTAAAATATGTCTGCAAAAGATGTGAAACTGGGCGCGGAAGCCCGTGAAGATATGCTGGCCGGGATTAACATCCTTGCGAATGCTGTGAAAGTAACGTTGGGCCCTAAAGGGCGTAATGTCGTGATTGAGAAATCATTCGGCGCACCGCGTACAACCAAAGACGGCGTATCGGTTGCCAAGGAAATCGAACTGGCGAACAAGCGTCAGAACACCGGTGCGCAGTTGATCAAAGAAGTGGCTTCAAAGACCAACGATCACGCTGGTGACGGGACGACAACCGCGACGGTTCTGGCGCAATCCATCGCCAATGAAGGTGCGAAGGCGGTATCCGCAGGACGTAACCCGATGGACCTGAAGCGCGGGATTGATCTGGCCGTGACCAAGGTTGTTGAAGACCTTAAAAAACGCGCCAAAAACGTCAAGGGCAATGAGGAGATCAAGCAGGTCGGGACGATTTCCGCCAACGGCGAGACCGAGATCGGCGAACTCTTGGCCGAAGCGATGGACAAGGTCGGCAACGAAGGCGTGATTACCGTTGAAGAAGCCAAATCTTTGGATAACGAACTGGAAGTTGTTGAAGGCATGCAATTCGACCGAGGTTATCTGTCACCCTACTTCATCACCGATGCTGACAAGATGCAGGCTGTTTTGGACAATCCGTATATCCTGTTGAATGAAGGCAAGCTGTCGAATTTGCAGGCTTTGGTGCCGATTTTGGAAGCGGTTGTTCAGTCCGGCCGTCCTTTGCTGATCGTGGCTGAAGATGTTGAAGGCGAGGCGCTGGCGACTCTGGTTGTCAACAAGCTGCGCGGCGGTTTGAAGATTGCCGCTGTGAAAGCGCCGGGCTTTGGCGATCGTCGTAAGGCGATGCTCGAGGACATGGCGATCCTGACCAACGGTCAGGTGATTTCCGAAGATCTGGGCATCAAGCTGGAGAATGTGACGCTGGATATGCTCGGCAGCGCCAAGAAAGTGACCATTACCAAAGACGATACGACAGTCGTTGACGGTGCGGGTGACAAAGCCGATATCGAAGCGCGTTGTTCACAAATCCGCAAGCAGGTCGAAGACACCTCTTCTGACTATGACAAGGAAAAGCTGCAGGAGCGTCTGGCGAAATTGTCCGGCGGTGTGGCCGTTCTGCGCGTTGGCGGAGCGACCGAAGTCGAAGTGAAAGAGCGCAAAGACCGCGTTGACGATGCTCTGCATGCTACACGCGCTGCCGTGGAAGAAGGCATTATCGCCGGTGGCGGGACTGCGCTTCTTTATGCGACAAAAGCGCTGGAAGGCGTCAGCGGAGATAACGATGACCAGAATGTCGGCATCGAGATCGTACGCCGCGCTTTGCAGGCTCCGATCCGTCAGATTGCGCAGAATGCCGGGGCGGAAGGCTCTGTCATTGTCGGCAAGCTGCTTGAGCAAAAAGACAGCAATTACGGTTATGATGCGCAGGCCGGCGAGTTCTGCGATCTGGTCAAAGCCGGGATCATCGATCCTGTGAAGGTTGTTCGCACAGCTCTGCAGGATGCTGCGTCTGTTTCCAGCCTGCTGATCACCACCGAAGCGATCATCACCGAAGCCCCGCAAGAGGACAAAGGCGGCGATGCGATGGGTGGCATGGGCGGTATGGGCGGCATGCCCGGCATGATGTAGGCCGCTTGTAGTTTTCACGGCTGAGTGCGTTAAAGAAATTTCTGCGGTGCTCAAGTACGTTTTGTACGTTCCGCTCCTCGAAATTTCTTTGCCTGCTCAGCCAAGAAAATTACTGCACGGAAAGGCTCTGCCCTTTTACCCCGATGAATTTTAAAAAGGCCTTCGTGGATGATGCGGAGGTCTTTTTTGTGCTTTGTTTATTATGGTTTAAAAGAGCTTTAGAAGCATCCTGGGCCATCGAAAGTAGAATATTGGGACAGGATTTTTCTGACCCCTCTTTTTTTATTAGGCCATGGGTTGTCGTCGTCGTTTGCGTGCGTAAAGCCTGCGGTAATCGTTGTTACTCCGCCGGTTCCAGCGCCACCTCTGTTGTTTGTAAGCGTTCTGCCGTTTCTGTACCGTTGTTCCAGTTCGTTTTTTGCATCATTAACCGCTTGCCACGCCAGTTCAACGCGTTTGCGTTTTGCTTCGGGTTTTTCTTCGGGTTTTTCGTCATTCTTTTTTGCCGCAGTGTAGGCATCCCACTGCTCTTTGTAGGTTTTAATTGTTTCCCAGAAAACGTTGAATGCCGAACTTTCGAGGTTGATTTCTCCTGTCTCGGGATTAACGTCTTTGCTATCCACGAAGGCTTGCATCAGCTCTACACATCTTCCGTTTTTAAAGACGGTGTGATTGGAATCTACAGCGTGCAAAAGTTGCGGCATAATATTTCTAAAATAGTCGGGGCGATTATTGTGAAGCCGTCTCCATTCAACAAAGGGCATTTTGTGGGAGGTGACCACAGTCCCCTCATTTGGAAGATCAACGTCTTTATTGGTTCTTGGCGGGTGTACGCGCGTTACTGTTCCATCAAGCATTTGGTGAGTATTTTCGTAGAAAATGTAGTGTTGTTTGCACAATTCTTCTAAATTGTTTTCTTTGATTAATTCCTCAATTGTGTCCATAAAAGATGAGAGAATGCGAAGATGAGGCACAGCGATTTTCTGCTTTTCGGAAAGTTCAATGATGGCATTGAGTAAAAACTCTCTTTCTGTTTTTGCTTTTCCTTCTGCAATGTCTTTATGTGTTGAGGAGCGGTGTATATCTCCCGCGTGTGAAGCGGCGAGAACTGCTCTTCTGTGGTATCTTTGGCAGTGTTCGACATAGGCTTCGGGGCCGCCTCTGTGGAGTGTGACCCCATATCCTGTTTCCGCCACCCGGTATAGTTCTCTTAACGCGTTGTTATAAAGGTTTAGTAAGGTCTGGTTGCTGAAAACTTCTGCCTTTGATTTGTCGTAGACAGCGCTCATGATATTCATTATGTTGATGCCGAGTTTATCCAGACTTTGGGCCAGAGGGTCGTGCGGTGTGGACGGTCTGATGTCACTGCCTTCAAAAATCCGTTCGACGTAAGGATTGGTGTTTGCTGTATATATAGCAGCGGTGTGTAGCAGAGATCTGACGTGCACCCTGTGAGGGTTGTCTTTTTCTGCCTCGACTGCGAATAAGGCGTTGGCGCCGATGATCCTTTCTGGACCAATCTCGTCTTCAAAAGCATTTAGGTCGGCGAGGACGTCGCTTTCCGTCAAAGCCTCATACAGGGTTTGTCTCAGGTTTGTTCGTTCCTGCTTTGGAATGGAAGAGCGCTTGAATCCGTTGGAGATGTCAACAACCACGCCATTCTCAGCTAAAAATGGAAGTACGTATTTTCTTGCAAACTCTGCGTTTTTACTGAAGCTTTTGGTTGCCACAATCACGACCTGATTTTCAGGTTCGGCTTCTTTCATATCATCAAAAAATCTTTACGTAGCGGGTGTTTCTGAGGTTTTTCTATATGCTTCTTCGTCTCCGTTTCTTTCCTGCACGTAAAGCGGTATGCGCAGGTGGTTGGTTAGAAGCGTGTGGATTTCATCTTGCGTGAAATATTCTTTTGAATTTGAGCATTTACGGCGCTAAAAAGTTCGTTGCCGACGGCATTACCCATTTTCTTTAATTTATCAGCTAATTTTCCGCGAGAAATAACGCGCTTCACCGTCTATAACTTCTGTTAAGTCTTCATCTTGCGCGATATCGGAAATTTCAGCAGGTGGGGGGACGTAATTGCCATTGGCTTCAAACATGGCATCGGTTTCGCGTGTTGTTTTTGTAGAGGCCAGTTCAATATATTTCTGTTGTTTCAGGGCTTGTAGTGTTTTCAGAATCAGGACGCGGGACGAGAGACACGCGCGCGCCGTTTTTCGCCACTTCAATAGCCGTGAAGACACCAACAGAGCCAGCGCCGATGATGGCAACGTTCACTTGTTGTCCGTTTGTGCCATTTGCTGCGGCAAAAGCGCTCTTCGCGTCTTCTGGCACTGGAGATGTTTCTGTGTTGTCGCTTTCGCTCATAATAAATTACTCAGACAATATAATATGCGACATTGAATAAAAACGTGAATTCTTCTCTGCCGCCATCGATGTTTATTTTTTGTGCGCATTACTCTTCGAGGGGAGTCGCAACTTTCTCCCACGCAATGTTAAACAAAATTCGAAAACTTTCTGCGCTGGGGCCATGCTTGACCTCGACGATCTCGACGGTTTCGTTGGCAAAATTCATAAAGCTCACAAAATCACCATAGACGTAGATTTTTTGGTCCGGCAGCAGATTTTTTGGAAAGAATTTGTATTCTCCAAAGCCCTTTGCGAGTAGGTCTTTCGTTCCTTCTTCAACGATCAGGCGCATGGTGAAGTTGTCTCGAATGGCTTGCATACGTTCAGCGTGTTGTTCATACCATTCTGAGCCAAGCATTGTTTTAAAGTATGGTGTTGCGGCGTTAAAAGTACAGAGTTCACCGCCAACATCACGCGCAGTGTGATAGACATTATCCAAAAATTCTTTAAAGCCTTCAATGCCACGGTATGTTTGTGAATGAATACTGCGTTTTCTCAGCCCCGTGTCGCCGATAAATTCGATATCGGCGTGGTCGAAGGCGTTGCCGATTTTTTCCAGCGTTTTCGAGTTCGGCTGGTTTGTTCCGTTTTCAATGCGGGCGATGCCGGTTTGCGACAGGCCGGCCTTGTCGGCCAGGTCGTGCTGGTTCCATCCTAAAAGGGCTCGGGCGGCTCTGATTTGTTCAATCGTCGGCATCGTCTTCCTATCCTTAATATGCGGGGTATCCACGCCTAATCTATAATGATGCTTTGTCTATAGTCCCCTTTTATGGCTTTGTCCAGCCTTTTTTTCATATGTAAAACGGTTTTTGTTATAAATTTTTCATTTTCCTGCACTTTCTATAACTTTTTTATTGACAGGCCCTTTTGCATGCTATAAATAGGGTACAAAGCTGACATTCTATATATGGATCTTAGGTTTCTCTCCTGAATATATGTGGAGGTCACGCTTTTGAATCCCCACACACGTAAACTCTCTCGTCGGTCAGTTTCCCCAAACTGACCGACCTTTTCTTTTTGTTTGCGCAGAGCTATGATCTCCGTGGGACCGAAAGGATTGATGATGCGGGTTTTTCTGTTTTTTGTTCTTACTGTGCTGGCTGTGTCTGGTGCGGTCTCGGTGCAAGCGGCAGACGATTCGCCTGTGCAGTTTTTTGAGGCGCTGGGCGATGTGCCGCTGATGCCGGGACTGGTTGAACGAACGGATGGGGCTGTGAGCTTTGATAAACCGGGGGGGCGGATTGTCGAATCGGTGGCGGATTTGAACGCGGTGCCGGTTGATGATGTGGCGGCGTATTATGCGTCTGCGCTTCCTCAGTTTGGCTGGCTGCCGACGGCGCAAGATACCTATATCCGGCAGGGGGAGCGTTTGGAACTGCTCTTTGAAACCGATTCGGGCGGGCCTGTTTTGCGGATCAGTATTCACCCTCAATAAGGGTTTTTATGCTCTTTGTTTTGCGTGGTAGAAAAAATGCATCATTTCCTTGACAAGCAGGGTGTGTGCAGCGTATACCTCACCGATCTTGTGGATAACATGCGGTGTTCGGGCCTCGAAACAGGTGGGTAGCCGGGCAGTTGCTAGAGAAGAAATTAGGAATATAAGGTTTAACAATGGCAAACCATAAATCTTCAAAGAAAAGAATTCGCCGGAACGCAAATCGCACCGTGATCAATGGCGCGCGCATGAGTCGTATCCGTACCTTCATTAAAAAGGTTGAACTGGCACTGGGCGCCGGTGATGCAAAACAGGCTGAAACGGCGTTGAAAAATGCCCAGCCGGAAATCAGCCGCGGGGTCTCCAAGGGGATTTTGCACAAGAATACGGCTGCGCGTAAAATTTCCAGACTAACTTCTCGTATTAAGGCGCTTAAGAACGCGGCTTAATGCAGACCGAAAACGCGAAAGATTAGTAGCGTTTCTTTAACTAAGCATTTGACATTTATGAATTGTTTTAAAGTCCTCGAGATGAAAATCTGGAGGGCTTTCCTGTGTCTAAAATCAAAAGAATAAAAAAATTTCTTTTTTTGATTTTCGTGTTTTGTTCTTATTGCATCCACATATTTTTTTAGTGTAGGCTCATTTTCATCGGGACAAATGAGGGGCCGAACCGCCTTAAAAAAGTTTTTATCACGTGCTCGTATTTGGGGCTGTGGTTTGGGTGCGATTGTGTGCCGATTGTAGAAGTTTACCCTTCTTTTTTGTAAAGAAGGATTGGGGATAGAGGCCACGGAGCCGGTGTGTAACGAGGATTGTTGCACGAGGGTTTTCGGGTAGGTTCAAAGCTCAGAATTTTAAAATTTAATAACGAATCGCAAGTCGGTGCCGAGGACCTTATCCGGTTTTCGCCAACCCTTTCTTGCGGCCTTAATTCAGGCTTTTTCGTGATTGGATAAAGTAGTTTTTAAGCACAGCCTTTAACAAATGGAGAGATAAGGAAATGTCAGAAATGGGTGGAAAATCCGTTGCCCTTGTTCGGGGGAATGCTGAGTATCGGGATGCGTCCTTAGAGCCGAGCGTTGAAGTCATGAAGCTCTGGAAGAAGGTGCATAATGATATGCGTTCTGAATTCGGTGAAGCGATTTTCCGCAGCTGGTTGAAGCCTCTCACTCTCCAGGCTTTTTACCACGGCACGATGGAAGTTTCAGTTCCGACCCGCTTTATGCGCGACTGGATCCAGAATCACTATGCTGAGCGCATTTTGGCAATGTGTGTCGAGGCCAGTGAAGGATTTGAAGAAGGCATTAAGCGTTTGCAGATTGTTGTTGTGCAAAACGCGATCATCGATGACGAGCCGGAAACGCAAGGTCTATCCAAAGCCAACCAGAATAAAAAGATCGATATTTCCGAAGTCTCTTCACCGCTGGATGAGCGTTTTACGTTTGAAACGTTTGTTGTCGGCAAGCCCAATGCGCTGGCCCATGCGGCCGCGCGCCGGGTGGTGGAAAGTCTGACGATTCCTTTTAATCCGCTGTTTATCTACGGCGGGGTTGGTCTGGGCAAAACCCACCTGATGCATGCCATTGCGCATGCGATTGAAGAGCAAAATCCTGAAAAAACCGTAATGTATCTGTCGGCTGAGAAATTCATGTATCAGTTCGTCAAAGCCTTGCGCAGTGATTCGACGATGGCGTTTAAAGAGCAATTCCGCAGCGTTGATGTGTTGATGATTGACGATATCCAGTTTATCGCCGGTAAAGAATCCACACAGGAAGAATTCTTCCATACGTTTAATGCGCTGGTTGACCAGAACAAGCAGATCATTATTTCCGCCGATAAAGCGCCGAGCGATCTTTCGGGGCTGGATGAGCGTTTGCGTTCACGCTTGGCTTGGGGCCTGGTGGCCGATATCCACCCGACGACCTATGATTTGCGTCTGGGGATTTTGCAAACCAAACGCGCGCAGCTTGGGGCCGATGTGCCGGACAGCGTTCTCGAATTTCTGGCGCTGAAAGTGACCAGCAACATTCGTGAACTTGAAGGGGCGCTGAACCGTATTGTTGCACATGCCGATGTAACGAAGGCGGAAGTAACGCTGGAAACAACACAGGAAGTGTTGCAAGATTTGCTCCGTGCGCATGATCGCCGCATCACGATTGATGAAATTCAGCGCAAAGTGGCTGAGCATTACAACCTGCGGATGGCCGATATGCACTCGGCGCGCCGGGCTCGTAATGTCGCGCGTCCGCGTCAGGTGGCGATGTATCTGGCCAAGATGCTGACCGCGCGGTCTTTGCCGGAAATCGGCCGCAAGTTCGGCGGGCGTGACCACACCACCGTGATGCATGCGGTGCGCAAAGTGGAAGAACTGATCGAGGAAGATGCACAGATAGCACAGGATGTCGATGTCGTGCGCCGCGCCCTCACCGGCTGATACGCTTGATGGTAAATAGTGTGGGGCTAAGAAAAGCGCGAGGGGTATTTTCGCGCTTTTTTATTTTAAAAAACTTACAATCACACGGGTTCCGATTTCTGCCTGATCGACAACTACCTCTGCTTTGTGCAGATCAGCGATTTTTTTGACGATTGAGAGCCCAATGCCGATACCTTCCTGCTTTGTACCTGAAATCCGGTAAAAACGTTCGAAAATTTTTGTACGTAAATGTTCAGGAATTCCTGATCCTTCATCGTCCAGAATAAATTCCACCCGTTCTTTCAAATCATGAAAACGTATATGGATATTTGATTTTTCAGGGCTGTAGCGCACCGCATTGTCCAAAAGGTTCTTAATTAAGATTTCAAGCGAAGTTGCATCTCCTTTTACGATTGCATCTTGCTCAGGCACGTGAAGTTTTATGTTTTTGGCTTTTATGGCTGGTCTTATGGCATTCATCGCTGATTTGACGAGTTTGAGCAGACTTACATCGGACATGACGAACGTTTTCTCACTCTCAGGCTCCAATCTGGCCAAAAACAACAGCTGTGAAACGAGATGAGTGGCACGGTTTACGCCCCGGACAACATTTTGCAGCTGTTTTTTTTGTTTCACACGGTCTTTTTCACGGATGGCGACCTGTGCTTGCATTTTCAGCGCAGCCAAAGGTGTGCGCAGTTCGTGCGCAGCATGGTTTGTAAATTGTTTCTCTGCGTCAAAGGACTCTTTAAGCCTGTCGAACAGCTTATTGACAGAGTACACAACCGGCTTCAATTCTTTAGGAACTGCATGCTCTTCAATCGGGCTGAGGTCGTTATAATGGCGTTGACCTATCGCTCCTGCCACAGCTTTAAGCGGTCTTAAACCATGGCCGACTGCAAACCATACAATAACGGCTATGAAGAGCATTTGTGCTGCCATGTGTACCAGAACAACTTCTGAAAAAGGGTGAAGAAAGAAATCTTCAATGTCATGATGTGCCATGACGATAACATCGGTTTTTTTCTTACCTGGAACAGAAATAAATAAAGCACGCCAACTGTTATTGTTTAATTCCACATCGCTAAAACCTTCTTGAAGGTTGAGTCGATAATCTGGGGCTGTTAACGACTGAAGCAACAGTTTATCGCCCTTCCAGATTTGATACCGTATATTCAAATTGTTTTTGTCTTCCCGCAAAAATCGATAAATATCTTCAGGAATTTTGGCTTCGTATTCGTGGATTTTATCAAGATTGATTTCAAGCAACGAATACGCAACCTGTGCTATTTGAGTATCCAAAAGTTTTCTCATCTCGGCGCGAATAGTGACATACGCGGACACAGTGACCATCCCCCAAACCACAAGAATTAAGCCGAGAAGGAGAACAAGAAGGCGTTTTTTAAGAGAAGGCGTTTGAAAAAACTGCATGGCTATTTTCGCTTTTCTTCAATCATATACCCCACGCCACGAATGGTTTTAATGGTGTCTTTGCCTAATTTTTTGCGTATTCGGTGCATATGCACCTCAATGGCATTGCTCTCTATCTCATGATCCCAACTGTAGAGCATTTCTTGCAGTTTTTCCTTTTGGACAATCTTACCGACTTTCTCAATGAGGTGTTGCAAGATACGAAACTCTTTTGGGCCAAGATCAATCAAAAGATTGTTATGCCATGCTTTCAAAGAACCAGGATCAAGCCGTAAATCTCCGCACACAATACCTGACGCAATTGATGCACGATCTTTCCGGCGGCTGATAGCTCGAATACGGGCATAAAGCTCATCCAGATCGAAAGGTTTGACCAGATAATCATCGGCTCCCGTATCAAGTCCTGTAATTTTATCACTAAGCGCATCCCGTGCAGTCATAATCACTACAGGCACACCGTTTCTCTGTCCGCGTAATTCTTTTAACAGACTTGTACCCTCACCATCGGGAAGGCCGATATCTAAAAGAACTATATCGTAGTCATAAGAAGTCAGTGCGGCCTTTGCGGTTTCTATTTCGGTAGCCCAGTCTACGGCGTAGGCTTCTTGCTCCAGCCCTGCTTTGGTGGCTTCTCCAAACATCTCATCATCTTCCACCAGAAGTATTCTCATATTAATGCTCCTGACCATGCATACGCTCTTTAAACACACTACACCACTTATCTTACAAGAAAATGACTATTGGAAATATGGATGTAAGGTTCATGTCATATTTTCGGTTTAAGATGAATATTTGTAAGACGCTTTTTCCCTTGGCAGTGTTTGTCCTGCCGGAAGAGGGCATACGAAAGCTCCACCGCAGGTGGAGCGTTTAACAACTTTTTTCAGGAGAAACACATGAAAAAAACACTTTTAATGTCTGCAGCATTGGCTGCTTTGGTGCTTGGCGCACCCCTCACTTCTCATGCTGAAGATGCAGTAATTTCTGAAGATGCGGCAACAGAAAGCGTTCAATCCTTTGAAGAAGAAATCATGGTCAAAGAATTAACACTGAAAGACGGTACGAAAGTGCTCGTCAAAGGTGAAGATGTCTTTGTTATCGATGCCTATGGCGCAGAAACCCCGGCCCTCGATGGGGTTCACGTATTAGAAGATGATACGTCCGTGACAACAAAAGACGGTAAAATCGTTCATCCTGAAGAGTCCGTTACTGAAGAGTTGGGTTCCGAAGAATAAAGACGGTACGGCTAACAATAAAACCCCGGACCCAAAATCCGGGGTTTTTTGTGTCAGGTTCATGTCATATTCTCAATTCCCGGCCTCTTCCTTAGGTGTTTAGTCCCGCGTTGTGGAGGAATCATGTATAAGGAGATTCCAACCAAGGAGGCATTATGGAACAGATATTGCACGGAAGCGCCCGCACGACGGCGGTCAAAGGCCTCACACCCTACGAATATGTTTGCAAAATATGGACAAAAAAACCCGAACGGTTTAACGTCAAACCTCTCCTCCACAACGTGGGACTAAACACCCTAAACCGGATTGATTATCTATTTTAAGTTACCAATGCCAAATATTTTCAATTCTCTGAAAAGAAAGGCTTGATTTCTATAGCTTTTCTCCATTATAAAGCATCCAGTCTTTTCGGACATATCTAGTGCGTCCCGTTCGTCTAGAGGCCTAGGACACCGCCCTTTCACGGCGGCAACACGGGTTCGAATCCCGTACGGGACGCCAATTAAATCAAATACTTACAGATTTTATAATTTGTCATAGACCGAACTTCCCCAACTTTTCCCCAATAAACGAAGACGGTTTTCCGGCCATTTCCGCAAGCTTCAACAATCCCCTGAAACTTCCCCAAAACACAGCGGCAACGTATGGAGATATAAGCGGAGAAGAAAGGACTCGTGCTTCGGGAAAACCGGCGTTATTTTCGTTTTATGAACAAAAACCTGTCACGCGCCGAGCTGTACGATCTGGTCTGGTCGGAACCGATGCACAAGCTGGCCAAGAAATTCAAAATGTCGGATCGCGGCCTTGCGAAGGCCTGCGGTAAGTATGATATTCCCGTCCCGCCGCGCGGTTACTGGAACAAGAAACAGGCCGGGCATAAAGTCGTCAAACGGCCTTTGCCGAGGCGGGCTCTGGGCATGTCGGACAGAATTTCCTTCGGGCACGGCTGGCATTACGGCTACCGGGCCTCTAATGACGAGGATATCGATATGCCGCTGCCACCCGCGCCCGAATTCGAGCCCTCCATGGAAGAGGTGCGCCGGGAAGCGGAAAAGATCGTCGCCAAGGCTTCCTTTCCTAAAAGCATGTCTTCGCCGCATCGCCTGATCGGCACGCTGCTGGCCGAAGACGAAAAACGCCGCGAGAAATGCCGATCCACGCCTTACGCATCACTTTGGGATCAGCCTTATTTTGACACGCCTTTCGAGAAGCGGCGGCTGAGAATTCTGAACGCGCTGTTTATCGGCATTTCCAAATGCGGGATGAAACCGGAATGCGACCGGAAGCGCGCCCGCAGTACGCTGATCGTGGTGGGAGAACAGACCGTTTTCTTCACCCTGGACAGCGTCAATGTCGGCAAAGACCAGCATGAACATGAGGAACGCTATAGCTTCAAAGCGCGCGGTGATAAAGACCGGATGGTGCTGCGGCTCGGTAACTACTATACGAAACGCGGTGATGCCAAGTCGTGGGAAGATACGGAAGACAGAAAAATTGAAGATTGTTTCAAGGAAATCGCCGCAGAGATTATCGTCGCGGCGGAACAATATTACCGCGACCGTGAGCTTGAGCTGTACGAATGGCGCGTCAAACGCAGAGAGGAAATGATCGAAGAACGGAAACAGCGCCTTATCGAAGAGGAGCGTTCGCGCAAAGAGCGGCTTGAAAAGCTGGAACAGGATCGTGTCGATCATCTGCTTGGGCAGGCGCAGGCTTATCGACAGGCCTGCGATATTCGTGCTTTTATCGAGACCGTGAACGCAGCCTGTAAGGATGGTGATTTATCCGTTTGCGTTGATGATCTGCAGGACTGGACAGGCTGGGCGAACGATCAGGCGAACAGTCTCGACCCGGTGACCTCCGGCCGGTTTACGGTGCGCCCTAATGCGGATGAGGAAGAGTAAGGCAGGTATTCGTTTTCACGGAGATTATTAAGCCTGGCACTGTTGGCAAGTGCCGTGAATCTCGGTATTCCAATGTGCCATTTTAAAACCTGTATTATCGACCTTTTTTTGGAGGTCTTTCGGCAGGTGGCATAAATGAACTTCTTCGACCGTGCCGCAATCGTTACAGACGATAAATTGTGAGCCTTCATGGTTATGTCCGGCATGGCAGGCAACAAACGCGCTCAGGCTTTCGATTTTGTGAATGAAACCGTGTTCCTGTAAAAATTCAATCGCCCGGTAAACGGTGGTGGGTTTCGGCTTATCCGTGACCTTGCCCATTTCCTCGATCACATCATACGCGCCTATAGGCCGCTTGCTGGCGGCGATAACCTCCAGTGTGATGCGGCGCGGCGGCGTGTAACGCAGCCCTTTGTCCCCGCAATAGGTTTCAAGCGTCCGGATCAGCTTTTGGATTTCTTTTTTGGTCATGGTTTCACCTTAACATCATGCAGGCGGTAAAAAACATTATACGCATCATCACGCGGGACGAGTTCAAGCGTTCCCGTCAGGGTAACAGCCTCATAGCTGAATTTTACAGCGTCTTGTCCACGAGCTTCCATCACCAGCGCCGGGCCGACATGATAATGGTAAGGGCAGCTGACCGGAAACGGCCCGAAAAGAAACAGGGATTGGTTTTCTTCCGCATTCAAGGGAAACATATAACCCTGCATAGTGATTTCCCGGCCGTCCAGCTTTTGCAAGCCTGACGGAAATTCGGGCTTCACACCGTGCATTTCCCGGCCTTCTTCATCGGCAAAGCTATAGGGAATGCTTTTTGTTTGCGCCAGCAACTTCCAGTCCAGCCCGCCTTCCGGCACCGTGACATAATCTGATATGGACTCCACCACCTCTTCCGGCGAAGGCGTAATATTCAGCGGAATTGTATATGTTTTGGTGGCCGTTGTTGTGTAGGTAATTGTCTTATCAATAACCGTGCTTTGATCCGGCCTTTTTACATTCAGTAAGGCATAAATGAATAAGGCCGCAAGCACGCCGTAAAACAGCGCCTTTACCATCCATTTGAACATTGCAATTTTATCCGGCAGACGCATTATTTCACCTGCCTTGCGTCTTTCAGGCGGTAAAATACACTGTATTCCGGATCGTCGGGCACCAATTCCAAAGTGCCGGTGATAACGACCGGCTCATAATCGAAGGTGACCGGGTTATTATCGGCGTGAACTTCAATCACCAAAGGCGGGCCGACATGATATTGAAACGGGCAGGATAAGGGAAACGGTCCGAACAGAAAGTTTTTTTGATCTTCGGTGCCATCCAGCGGGAACATATATCCCTTTATCTTTATCTCCTTGCCGTCCAGCGCTTTAACCTCGGGCTGGAAGTCCGGCTTTGAATACACCAGATCATAGCCGTCTTCGGTTTTGGTTTCGATGGGAATTTCCTTCGTGGTGCCGAACACCTTCCAGTTTGTTCCGCCTTTGGGCACATCAACGAAGTCGGCGATATAATCCTGAATGGTTTTGTTGCTGTGACCGTCGCTGCTTTCCTCAAAACTCAACGCATGGGCAGGCGTTACCAGTAGCAGGAATGCGATAAGTGCAAGCCACAACCTCATGCCCGGCACCCTATGCCCTGCCTCGTGCCAATAATCCCGCAATATCGGTGCGGGCGGCGGTGAGAGACGGCACGAACGCGGCAAACACTCCGGCAATCAGCCCCAGCGCGATAAACCCGGCGTCCATAGCCTGAGGCATGAGCAGCACCTCCGGCAGAACAAGCCCGCGTAAAGATTCAATCGACAACACAGCCGTATAAGCGATTCCATGGCCGAGGATGACACCGGCCAAAGCGCCTGCGCCGCTAATCAGCAAGGCCTCGGCGATCACCGTGGCCGAAAGGCGGCGCGGCGTTGCTCCCAATACCCGCAACACAGCGAGGTCATAACGGCGCAGCGCCAGTCCCGAAGACAGCGTGGCCCAGAGCATAAGCGCCGAAAGAATGACAAATCCTGCGCCCAGAACCACAACCAGCTGGCGGCCAATGCCGAGGCTCTTGGTAAAGCGCGCCATTTCGTAAGACGGCACGGCAGCCATAAGATCGGAGGACTCGTTGATCTTGCGCGGCAAATTCATCAAATCAACCGGGCTGCGAACTTTCAGGATAACAGAGGTAATCTGATGCGCCAAATCCGCTTCACCTTCATGATCGTGTCCCTCATGTTCACCCGCATGATGATCTTCCTCATGGCCTTGGTCTTCGTCCATTTCCTCATCTTCATGGTGGTGCGCGGCATGTTCTTCATGCTCTTCTTCGGCCTCATCATGGCCGTGCCGATCTCCCTCGTGATGATCGTGCCCTGCGGCATGAAGCTGCTGGACGCTTTCTACCGGTGTGGTCAGTAATTTATCCAAGACCGTGCCGGTCGGCTTCAAAACACCGATGACTGTGTAAAGATAGGCATCATGCACATCGTCGCTATTTGCGGAAAAACCGTGGCTGACGGCAAATTTATCGCCGACTTTCAGTCCTGTATTTGCGCCAGCGACTGTTTCAAACGGCGCGGCAAACGTCTTGCCGTCCGCAAATTCGGCGTTATAGAGCTTCAGATAATCAGGGCTTGTTCCGACCATCCGAAATCCCTTGTAACTATCGCCCAGCGCCAGCGGTATGGCTTGTCGGACTTGCGGCATACGCTGTAATTCTTCAAAGTCGTGTGCGTCAATATTCCCGGCGGGAATGTCGGCGTGATAGACGGATGATAACACCAGTTGCAGCGGGCTGCCCTTGGTTCCGACGATCATATCAATCCCAGCCGCGTTGCGGGCAAAACCGGAGGATACGGTTTGCGAGAATAAAAACACGGCGCAGAGCAAGGCAATCCCCGCCGCTACCGCTGCCGTGCATAGAGCGGCATGAAGTGGGCGGGAGCGAATAGAAGCTATAGCGAGTGATGCGGCGTTCATGCGGCCTCCTTATTGTTCTTTGGCATCTGGTTTTCCAGATTGATAATCGTTTTAAAGTTCTCTTTGATCCGGCCGTCATGCGTGGCGATCAAAAGCGCTGCTCCTGTTTCTTTGGCCTGGCTTTCAAGCAAATTCATAACGGCCTTTGCATTATCATCATCGAGCGCCGAGGTCGGTTCGTCCGCCATGATGATTTTGGGCCGCAGGAGAACCGCGCGCGCAATGGCGGCACGCTGCTGTTCGCCCTGGCTAAGAGCGTCCGGTTTACGGTGCGCCTTATCGGTGAGACCCAATGTTTTTAAAAGATGGTCGAGCCGCCCGGCCTCCGGCTTCGCTCCGGCCATATCCGCCGCCAGCATAATATTCTGCGCCAGCGTCAGGGACGGTAAAAGATGCAGCGTTTGAAATATAAAACCAAAATTCTGTCCGCGCACTTTATCGCGCGCCGATGAAGACATGGCATAGAAATCTCCATCCTCAATAAAAACCTCACCCGCACTTGGTCTTAATAGTCCGGCCAATACAGACAAGAATGTAGTTTTACCGGAGCCGGACGGCCCCAGCAAAAGCACTTTATCGCCTGTATTAATAGATAAATCGGGAAAGGAAAGCGGCGGGGAACCTTCCCTGCGAACGGTGATATTTTGGGATTTTAAGAACATGCGCGGCCTTTCATAGCGTTAGAGAATGGAGCTTAATATAATGTTATATTGTTACATACTCAAGCAGCCTGCTTGAACCATTCGGGGAACGGGTCTTTCAGCTTTTGCCAAAATTCGGGGGCGTTCAGGTAGTCTTTGACAAGACAGGAATCCAGACGTTTGCGAATGGCCTCTTCGTCCATTTCCCCTTTCAAGCCAATGAACACGATTTCCTGCCGCCGATCACCGTATTGTTTATTCCACGTATCTCTTAAAACCTGTTCAAATTCTTCCGTATCCGGCCAGCGGTTTTGTGGCACTGCCGCCCACCAGCGCCCCATGCCGTTATGCCGGACAAAGGCACCGGCCTGTGAAACCTCGCCCACATAATCGGGCCGCGAAGAAATCCAGAAGAACCCCTTGGCGCGGACGACACCCGGCCACGGTTCGTTAAAAAACTGGTAAATTTTCTCCGGATTGAAGGGCTGGCGCGCACGGTACACAAAGCTGATAATCCCGTATTCCTCGGTTTCCGGGACGTGATCCTTGAAGTTATAAAGCTCCTGCGCCCAAAGCGGGTGTTCTTGCGCCTCTTCAAAATGAAACAACCCCGTATCCATGATTTGATCGAGATCCACCTGCCCCAGCGTGGCTTCAATAATCTCTGCGCGTCCGTTCAGGCTGCGGATAATGGAGCGAACCGTATTGCGTTCTTCATCAGATACAAGATCGAGTTTATTGAGAATAACGACATTGGCAAATTCGATTTGCTCGACCAGCAAGTCCACGAGGGTACGCTCATCCTCTTCGCCCAGGCTTTCATCACCGTCTTTCAGGAAATCGGTCGAGCTGTAATTCTTAATGAGGTTTGCCGCATCCACAACCGTGACCATCGTATCCAGCCGCGCCACATCGGACAGGCTTTTGCCGTTTTCATCCCTGAAATCAAACGTGGCAGCGACCGGCAACGGCTCGGAAATGCCGGTGCTTTCAATCAGCAGGTAATCGTATTTTCCTTCCGCCGCCAAAGCCTCAACCTGCTCCAGCAAATCTTCACGTAAAGTACAACAGATACAGCCATTGCTCATCTCTACCAGCTTTTCTTCCGTGCGGGATAAATTCGCCCCGCCGCGTTCTACCAAGTCTGCGTCGATATTGACCTCGCTCATATCATTGACGATCACGGCCACTTTACGGCCTTCACGGTTGTTTAGCACATGATTGAGCAGCGTTGTTTTCCCTGCCCCCAAAAACCCGGAAAGCACGGTTACAGGGAGTTTGTTCTTTATCTTTTTTAGCATTCAAAGCCCTTATTGATTTTAAATATGTTATATTGTAACAGTTTGTAGCAATCCGATATTAAAATTGCAAGACAGAAAAGGGACGCCCATCGTGATGAGTATTTTTCGTGCCGCCAGTTTGAATGAGTTGACAGGCTTCCGGCAAAGACCGGAACAACTTGGAATTTTACACCGGGAAAGACCGCAGGAGGCGGAAAGCTTCTTTGAAACGCTGATGCAAGAACCGTTCGGCGTTGCCGGTACTGTCCGCAAGGATCATCTTGAAAGCGACATAGAGGCTTTGCTGGATGAAGCCTTGCCGCCGCAAATCAAATCCGATCCCTTCTACAGCCGCTGGGTTGAGGATATGGCAGAAGTCTGCGGCACGTTTTGTAATACGCAAGGCACGGATGCGGTCGGTTTCTGGATCGGCTCGGAGCGCGGCTGCCGAAGATACCATATCGACAATGTTCCCATGCGCCTGCTTGTGACATATGCCGGGGCCGGAACGGAATGGCTGCCGGATGAGGCGGCAGACCGCCGCGCCTTTGCAAACGGCGAACCGAACGAACGGATTGTCAAAGATCCTGCCGCAAAGCAGTTTATGAATGTTTGGGATGTTTCGGTCTTCCGGGGCGGGCCGAAAGGATTATTGCACAGAACACCCGATGCGACCCTGTCCGGCCCCTCCATCCTCATGCGTCTCGACCATCCGTCCTTTTGGGAGAATGTGTTGAACTACCAATAATATTCATGCGGTTTACGGTTGCCGAGCGGCCATGCAATATTGTCCGGATCATCGCCCTTTAATATGCGGTGACACAGTCTCGCGTTTTTGCGGCGTTTCGGCCGGTTCATAAACTGGCTCACCCACCAGCCGGGGGTGGATGCCGTTGTTTCGTGCCCGTCGCGGAAAGTTTTACCCTTCCAGAGTTCGTACGGGTCACGCCTGTAAGTGCGTGCCATTATCTTTCTCCTAAGTTGGTTAACACTTAGAAGAGCGCGCCTTTTCTGGGAGAACGGTGGAAATCCCGGACCAACGAAAAAAGCCGGAAAGCGCTTCCCGCTTCCGGTTCGTTTCGTCCAAATCTGCTTAAAATTGAATTGCCAGTTAACTTTAATGATAAACAACAGGATCTGAAAATTCAAGTACGTGACCATCCCATCGCTCGAAAACGGCCTGTGGCATATCGGACAAACCGTTAAGCGCGACTTCAAGAGGATCGGGCCGGTCCAGGCCTTTAAAGAAATAATCAACCGGAACATCAAGAACCTCCGCGTATTGATGCAGCTCAGGCATCTTTATATCTTTCGCGCCCTCTTCAATGCGCCGAACCTGTGCGGTCTTTTTGCCCAGCTTTTTTGCGAGGCATATTTGCGACAGTCCGAGCAATGAACGCCGCAAGCATATACGCCTGCCTATGTGAGTGTTGATTGCATCAGCCCTTTTCCGATCCATATTTTCCTCCATTTAGGCAAAACGGTTCCTTCGACTTAAACGGTTGAACCGAAAGCCGTTTACGGGTACATTTCATCCTGAAAGTAGTATTAAACTATCTTCTACAACTTATAATTCCTAAAAACAGGAAAATCAACCCTCAATTTTCCTGTTATCGGGTTTTTTTGTGTTGTGGTACAAAGGTGCGCATATGAGCTTGGATTTTCTTGATAACGATTTTGGCGCAAGGCTGAGAGAGGCCTGCGACCATTTGGGCGGGGTCGAAAAGGCCGCGGCCCAGATCGACATGACCAAAACGCCGCTTTACAACAGCATCAACGGCAAAACGGAAATCGGCGCGGGAAAGGTGTTTCAGCTTTCAAAAATCACGCCGTTCCGCCTCAATTGGATTCTGACCGGCGAAGAGCCGAAACATCATGATGATCCTGACGGTTATGTGGAGATCAAGAGTGACTTTTTCTTTGAAATCCTGGAAACAGTCGAAGCGTTTCTGGCAAAACGAAAGATGAAAGTGACAATCAAAAACCAGATGCGGTTCGTGCTGGCGGTTTATAACCGCGAAATGGAAAAGGCGGCGGAGAGCGGCAAAGCGCCGGAACTGGATAAAGAAAAACTACTGGATATGCTGGCGTATCATTTTGATGCGTTGTGAGAGTAAGGTTTGATATGGCAGGTGACCGCAACGACAGAAAAAAGAAAATCGAGCAGGAATATGTTTACGCCCTGGAAGCCATGATGGGCGACGCGGTTGACCACGAGCGTGAGGAAAAGGCGAAAGCCCTACAGGAAGCGGAAGAGCAAAGCGCCAAAAAGCTCAAAGCCAAAAGCCGGGTGATAAGGGCCGTTACACTGGCCGCACTGGCCGCAGTAATTGTAATTTCTTTTGGTGTCTGGCGGTGGTACGACAAACAAAGTGAAGAGTTAGGTATACAACTTCAAAAAGAAATGGAAGATAAAATTGCCGCTGAAACCGCGCCTCCAAAAGACTGGTTTTCTCTGAGCTACGCGGAACGTAATCAATATATTGCGCAGGGAATGGTTTTGTTTCCTGAAATATTTGGAACTGACCGCAATAAATATGACCGTTATGCCCGCTGGCTGCTTTCCGAGCATAAGATTTTTAACCGCAGTCCGCGCGGCGATCTAACTTCGGGAGGCCGGGGCTATCTGATTGTAAAGGACGTTAAATACGATGATCTTCCACGGATATTTCTAACACTTGATGAGCATTCAAAAGAGTTTATCCGGGCTTTCTCACAAATCGACCAGCAGACCCTGAAAAAACATTGGGGATCGGGCGCGCCGGAAAATCCCAAAGATCGTTTGAGAAAATGGATTCAGCTATACAAGCCTCAGGCTGAAAGCACTCTTGATGGCAGGGCCTTGGATATAGAAGGCATGATTGAGGAATACGCTGAAAAATACGGCCTCAATTAAGTGTCCATCCTTTCGGGAACCCCATCAACCATTCGCACCATTCCGGGCTAAGAAGCCCATGCGCCAGAGGTTTTACCGTGTCGCCGGGCCGGGCATTTGGCTTATGAACGGGGGTTGGGTAAAAGCGCGCCCACAGGCTCAATGACGGATTCCAGTATTGGCCCTTTTGGTTTACGCGCACGACATTGCCGGTATTGTCGATTTTAAAGCTATCGTTCTTACCGATGAGTCGGGCGACCGATCCATCCGATGTGCGCGGCGTTGAAAGATGCCAACGGCCTGTTTTGCTTTTTTGAAGCTTGATGTGGTTTTTGTTTTCAATGATCTTGCCGCTAATTAACCGGCCTGAGCGAAAGGGTATTTTTTCAATCATCTTTGTAATCCTCTGTGTTTTTGTATGGCATATCCCAAAAGCTGAGGAATTTGCGGCACAACGGCGTTGCCGAGCGCGCCGATGCGTTTCTTCCACGCGGCTTCATCGTCTATGTGTTGCGTGACACGCTCTTGACCGGATTCAATATGCCATTGTCCGCTTTTAATGACGTTCAGCGGCAACGGCGTGTATTTTTTCCGGCGCGGCCAGGCGACAATCCAGATACGGTCGCGCTGGTGCGGCGCGCCGATGGCGGAGGCCGGAATGCAATGCCACTCCGCGTCATAGCCGAGCCGATGCAGATCATCCAGCACGACATTCAGCCCACGGCTGCGCAGCATGGATACGTTTTCAATTAGAACATATCGTGGCTTGAGTTCGCCAATCAGACGTGCGAACTCCGACCACAGGCCGCTGCGTTTTCCGGCGATGCCTTCGCCTTTTCCGGCGGGTGAAATGTCCTGGCAGGGAAAGCCGCCGCAGATCACATTGATTTTTGATATGCCGCGTTTTTTCAGGGCCGCTTTGTCCAGCGTCCGCACGTCTTCAAAGATAGGCACGTCCGGCCAACGCTTTTGCAGGATCTCGCGGCAATAAGGCTCGATCTCGCAGAACGCCGCCGTTTCAAACCCGGCGCGCTCCAGCCCCAGCGAAAATCCGCCGATGCCGGAAAACAAATCCAGCACCCGTAATTTTTGTGTTGTCATGATTTTACTCCAATAAAAAACCGCCTCAGCGGGCGGTCTGTATTTTTCAAAGATGGATAATTTCTACAGGGTCAGGCCACTGCTCTTTAAGATATTCAGCCAGCAATCGCCTGTGACAGTGATGCTCTGTTTTACAGGCGCAAAGGAAACAGGCCTGATTAACTTCTTCCGGCGATAACACATTAGCCAGATTGCGGTGTTTTATCAGATCAATGTAATGAACTACCCCGCCGCAAGCAGCGGGGTATCAGAACAGGGAGAGTTGCCTATCTTCGTGTAGCTTGAGATATTCTTTTCCCTGATTTTGGACGTATTTCTTTATCATGTCCTCATCACCATGCTTTCCTACTGTAGAAGCGAAATAACCATCGGTCCAAAACTCACCGCCCCAAAGCTGTTTTTTAACATGAGGACATGATCGAAATATCTCACGCGCCGTAATGCTCTTGATGATCGTTACCAGCTTTGTTACTGGATAACTCGGAACGGATTGCACCAAAAAATGAACGTGATCCTCATCTGTCCCTATCTCTAAAAATTTTAGCTGGTAACGATCTGCTATCTTCAAACAAACATCGCGCAACACTTCATCAACCTGCGCATCGAAAACGGCGCGACGATATTTCGCCGGAAACACCAGATGATACAGCAAAACAGTAACATTATGGCTCTTATGGATATATTCGCTCACGCGAATATTTTACGCCCCAAGGGGCGGGGAATAAATCCCAAAGAGATTGAACCTCATAATTTTTCCAGCTGATACGATTATCCTTATACGCCTTGAGGATATCGGAGATCGGCGCTAAATCCTCGCGGTATTCATAATTTGCACCCGCCAGCTCTTTTACAAAATACGGCAGGTCTTTTTTCTTTGCGAACCCCGAAAGCTGTGAGCCCGCCCACAGGCGTGTATCGATAACTTTCTTCACCCCGACCCGCTTGAGCCTCTCAAAGAAATGCTCTGCGCTGGAGCCGGTAAAACCGATGGTGAAGATGGTGACTGTCATGGCGTATTCACTATAACATTGCGAAATGTCAGTGATATCCGGCGGTTACGTTTAATTTTAAAGCCATCGACCACATCGGATTTTCTGGCCGGAATAGCGTGCGTCCATTTATACCGCGCTTCACCGGATAGAACGATTAGGCTGCGTGGTTTCAAATAAAGCTCCTGTTTTTCATTATCTTTTGTAAACTGCATTACCGCACCGGAGCCGAGACTCAAGCTGGCGATCATATCATCAAAACACGGCACACAATCGACATGCGCGGAAATACCTTGTCCGGGCAAGTATTCATTCACAATGGCTTGGTCAGGTTTGAAAGGGAGTTTCTGCGCAACCGGCGTAATCCAGTCCGGCAACGGCCCCAGATAGGCATCATCTGTTACGGTTCGCGCTTTGTAATCGTATTTGTAGCCGTAATGCTGCACCCGGCGCTTGAGGTCGTTAAGCCAGGGCTGCTCGTCAATCTCGGCAATCAGGGTGCTTTCTTCATCCCGCGTAATGAAATCCGGAATGTAGGTCAGGCCCGGAATATCCGGCGTGGTTTCTTCTTCGATCTCAAACAGCAAGTTCATTTTTTCAGCCTGAAAACCCATGTTGCAAAGCGGCTGTGTTCATCCAACGCGCTTTCATCGTCATTCGTATTGGTATGAGAGTATCCGGGAAACAGCGAGGGGTCAAAAGGATAGCTTTCCGGCGTTGCATATCCGGCAAATGTGGCGGCATCATCGAACTGGAATGCACCTTGGTAATGCGGGCTATCCACGGCAGAAATCAGGATTTTCCCGGCAGAAGAAAGATACGGCACAGCGCTGCGCAGGAATTTTCGGATCATCACATGGTTGGGGTTGTGGCCGTGTTTTGCTTCGCGGCTTCCGACATTGGGGAACTGGAAAATGATCGTATCAAACTCATACGGCCTGAAGCTTTTCTCCAGATGCGTGGCGTCAACACCGTGCATGACAAGCGCGCCGCAGCGCTGGAGCAAGGCGGCATTTTGCCGGACCTCCTCCGAAAGGTCTTTTTCCTTTTCATATGTTGTGGCGGTCATATGGGTGATTTGGACGGCGGGCTGGCGCAGCAGGCTTTTGGCAAAGCTGAGATTGCCTTCGCCGACAAGCAGAGTATCCCCTAAACCCTGCCACGGGCCGAGACGTATCTGTGAAAACGCCTTAACGGTCTGGCCGATAACATCAAACATTCTTAATTCCTTTCATTCAGGCACAAAAAAACACCGCAGGCGCACCTGTGGTGTTTATGAGGAATAATATCCTATATTTTTACAAGAAAATCAAGAAAAATTCTTGGTTAACAGAGATTATGGGCGACAAAACGGTTGGGATTATAAAAATGGATGAACACTTGGATCATGAGATGGAGACTTTAATATGAGTGACGTAAAAATTGAAATTGATTTTCTGCCTGTAGGTGAGGGAGAAAAAAGTGGTGACGCCATCGCCATCAGGTACGGCGATGAAAATGAATTGTTCGTACATGTTGTTGATGGCGGGACCCAAGAATCTGGTCAAGCATTGGTGGATCACATAAATCAATATTACGGTAATCCGACATGGGTTGATAATCTGGTCTGCACACATGGTGACGATGACCATTCTTCGGGGCTGCGCACCGTGATAGAAAATTTTAATATTGGTAAAATATGGATGAACAGGCCATGGCTTTATGCATCAGAACTTACTCAAAGCTTTAAAGGCAATTGGTCTGCGGAAGGCCTCAGAAGAAGCCTTCGCGAATCCTTTCCCATTCTGGCAGAAATTGAAGACATGGCTAACGACCGAGGCATTATTATCGAGGAAGCTTTTCAAGGGAAGCGAATTGGGCCCTTTATTATAGCCTCTCCATCACGGCAGTTTTATTTGTCCTTAATTCCTCACTTTAGCCGCACACCTGAGCCCGTCGAGGAAGCCAAAGAAGGATTTAGCTTTCTAAAGTTTCTTGGTGATGCTGGAAAATCTATGGCTTACGCGGCTTCAAAGCTTGTGCCGGACTCGTGGGATATTGAATATCTGCCGGGAGGTGAGACAGCGGCTTCTAACGAGAGCAGTGTTGTGCAATTTGCGCACTTTGGTGATAAAAGAATAATGCTAACTGGTGATGCTGGATTAGAAGCCCTTAACCATGCCACTGATTTTCTGCATGCGCATGGCTATGAAACACAAAATATGAATCTTATACAAATTCCGCATCATGGAAGCCGAAGAAATGTATCTACTCATTTGCTAAACAAACTTATTGGCTCGTCAATAATTCGTGATGGCAGTGTGGGATCAGCTTATGTATCTGCATCAAAAGGAGAATCTGACCACCCTAGAAAGAGGGTTTTGAACGCTTTTACACGGAGAGGTTATCGAACTCACAGTACGGAAGGGACAACTAAAGGATACAATCACAATATTCCTATGAAACCGGGATGGAGTTCAGCAGAACCCCATCCCTTTTATGATCAGGTTGAAGAGGAAAGCGCATAAAGTGGCAAACTTCTTTGACGTTTACAGCTTAAGGGCCAGAATAGCCCCAGCCGCTATATTTCTGGTGCCGCCATTGTTTTTGTTTCTGGCATGGTGGCCCTTTGATTATAACGAACAGGTGTTTTCTATATTAATCGCAGCAAGCACGCTTATATTAGTTTTATTTTCCCATGTCGTAAGATCTTTAGGGCAGAAAGCACAAATATTTCTGTATGAAAAATGGGGAGGAAAACCCAGCGTGCTGGCACTGCGGCATAACAACTCATTAATCGATAACCCTGTTAAGCAGAGATATCATCGCATCCTTGCAGAGAAGATATCTGACGTTGTAATGCCTTCCAAGAAATCAGAGACTGATAATCCAACTTTCGCTGACTCCCAGTATAATATTGCCTCCGAGTGGCTTTTATCAAATACCCGTGACAAAGCAAAATACCCGCTAATCTTTGCGGAAAATGTTAATTATGGTTTTCGACGCAATATGTACGGAATGAAGAAATACGCAATAATTTTGTACCAACCGATCTTGATGACCAATATTGTTTTATTGTTTGAAAAATGGATTACGCCCACTAAACATATTGATGCTTTGAATATTTTATCAGTTATCTCATGCGCCTTTTTACTGACCGCATGGATTTTTATAGTACGACCAAGCTGGGTTAAAGAAACCGCAGATGATTTCTCCAGACAGCTATATAAAGCATGCGACAGCCTATAACTCTAAGAGGCGCTTTCTTCAATAACATCCCCGATCCGCTTGATATTCGCTTTGGATACGCCGTGAACCTTGGCCAAGTCTTTCCATTGTCGCAGGGCTATCACGGTCCGGTCGATAATATGCCGGGCGTCCGTTTCTGAAATCTCCGCCGTTTTTGCCAGCTCCAACAAATGCTCTATGCCCGGGGTCCGGCCTTCGCCCGCCGCCATAGTGCTTTGCTCTCCGCCCGGGCCGTTGGAAAAGGTCAAATCGTACGCTGGAGCCATGCGCCACGTACCGCTTTGATCCATAAGAAACGTGAAGTTTTTCGCATGGTCGTCACGGTTATGACTGAGCACGTTAAACACGGACAGCCGGTACATTTTTTGCGCCTCCCGCACATCGCGAGTCAGCACCATGGTCGCCTTGATCAAATCCTGATAATCCAGAGACGGCACGCGGAAGTCCGAATGCAGCAATCCGCAGGCCGTATGCATATGAAGCCGTCCGCCGTCATCCGTCCGGTCGAACCGTCTGGTGGCGAAATAACCTGAGCCTTTGCAGGCCGAGAACAGATGTGTCGCCATGATATCCAGCCCGGCTTCGCGCGCCATCAGGCTGTACACATATTCAATCGCACCTGCGTCCGGACCGTCTTGGCTGTTTGAAAATTTCACCAGCCAGGGCTCATAGCCTTTGCTTAAATCATGTACGCCCTGCACGAGCTTTGACTTATCTTTACTAACCCCGATCAAGGCCTTAGGTCGCGCACCGGCGGAGGAACCGTTCAATGCGACCAACGCGTCCAGCACTTCGGAACTTTCCCCCTCCAGAATTTTCTGCGATTGCACGGCCAGCCGGTCAAGGTCGATCGTACCCTTGACTTTATTCTCACTGTAATCCGGTTCGTATATCAATGCTCCCATGCCCGTATGCCCCACATGGGCAAGACGATCCAGAGGCGATAAGGCACTTTCGCTCATGCCCTTACTGCGCAGCGCCCGATCCAGCAAAAGCCGCCCCCAACCGTCGGGCAAGCTGTCGTTAAACACGCCGGGCAGGCCTTCAAACAGGTTCGGCTCAAAAACTTGCAATCCGGGGTTCAGGGGCAATTTAAACGGCGAAATCTCCAGTTTTCGACTGATAAAACCGGCATCATATTCAAAGTAGATTTTACCGTCCCGGCGAGCGAGCCGACCGAGATTGACCGGCTCCTCTCCAAAATCCAGCAAGACGTTCAGCGCCGTAACAAGTGTAAACGATTCAGCCATAATACTATAAGCCCTTTTTTCTGGATCTCGGCGCAGGTTTAGAGGCATGCTTCTTATGCTCCTCTGCTTTTAACAGTTCGTCCATGCTGCCGAATTCCGTTTGCGGCTGCAACACGCCCAGCAGTTTTTCCGTTAATCCTAAAACAAAGGCGAGTTTCACGAACGACTCAAGCGATATCTTCCCGGTTTGCTCGAATTTTCTGAGTACGGCCACACTGACGCCGGAGCGCTGCGCCAGCTCGGCCTGCGTCATGTTTCTGGCGATACGGCGTTCCCGCATGCGCTTCGAAAACTCGAAAAAAACGTCTTCCGGTGTTAATATCGCTATCATAATATTAATTATATCATAAGTTAATAGATAATTACTATTATTATAGTAATTTATTTTGTTGGTTTTGTAAACCAAGTTGAAATCGCCCAAGTCAACCTAATCGCTTAGTTGACACGCCTGTATGCCGCAAAAAATCAACATTTTCCAGTCAACCTGTCAACCAAGTTGCAAGCCCTGACGCTAGAAAAATCCCGCGCGTTCGCCGCCCGTATCCGTTATCGCCTCACAGTACCTTTTTGTTTTGGAGACAAAGCAATAAAATGACACCGGAAGGACTGGACTTCACATTTTACCCAAGCGTTCATACGAAGCATGGACGAGATACCCACTATCACCACTTATACGCGCGGTCATCCTCTGGAGACCATGATCCTTGGCATGCAGGATCTGACCATAGGGCAGATGGACGAGGCGCTGGAGCTGTATGCCAAGCAGCATGACACCGTTGTCGGTGCCGTGCTTGGCGTGACGACTGACGCCGCCGTCTTCACGCCGATGGCGGACTGGGCTCGGCAGAGCAATCCCGAACCGGCGGGCATCTGTTTTGTGTCGTGGGATGAAATCAGGGCGTTGTTGCAGATTGAAAAACTTTAGCAGTGTTTAGCAGCTTTAGCACAGGCGGCCCGGCAAAACGCAAATCGCATTTCCAAGCCGTATCGCTGCTAAACCCGCTAAGCCTGCTAATCTTTCTTCAGGGGTGGATGGATGCGCCATACCTCCCGGCGCTTCGTTCCCGCGACTTCCGCGCCGCCCGGGATCTGCACCAGCCAGTGATGATCTTCCAGTGTTCTGACGATCTGATACGCCGTATCTTTGTTACGAACACGATCCGGTCCGCGCTGATATAAGTCGGGCAAAGAGACGACATCGTGTTCCCACTGGGTGTGCAGCCAGTCCAGCACCGTTTGCGCAAGGCTAAGCCGCCTGTTGGTTTTCTGCGCATTATAGAGCCTCACGGCTTCGGCCAGATAATACCGCGCCAGCGCTATTCCGTTTTCCGCATGAGCCAGATCGATAACATCGCTTCGCGGATTTTCGACCAAAGACAGCGTGGCCGCCAGCCGTGCGGCATGTTCCGGCACCTTGCAAACAAAGCCCGTAATCGTATCATATGGCCCACCGGGTTTAAGCTGGCGCTCGATCTCATTGTAAAACGCCTTCCAGACATCTGCCGCCTCTTTTGAAAACTGGATGACGGGCGGCTTTAACCCGTCTTCCTCTTCATCCAAGGGCAGTCTCATCTCAAGAATATGCTTCATGTGATCACAGTAATCTTCGTGCAGTTTGATTATTTTGAGCGTGGGCTCCTGAAACTCCCGCTGGCCGAAATTGCTGGGCGGGGCGCAGACCAGAAAACGCGACAACAGCCCCTGGTTCATCAGCACCGGATCGGTGAGCATATCGGCGGCAATATCGGGCTGCGCCATCAGATGGATGCAAAACCGCCGCCCGCGTAAATACAGATTACCGTCGGTCGCACGGATGCGGTCGATTGCCGTGCCGTCCCATAAATGCGACAGGCCGGTCGAAGTGCGGGTTTTAGCATCTTCGCTCATGCCGTGTCCGGCAATAAACTGACCGCCTTTACGCTCTCCGCTCTGGGCGATGCTCAGAAAAAAGCACGACACCGGCCGGATCTTGCGCGCGGGCGTCTCCACATTCCGCAGACCTTGCACGGCAAGATTAGCCGCCGCCAAAACCGACTGGGCGCACAGGCCGTCCGGTGCCTGGGTCATGCCCTGGACGGCCTGCATCGCCGGATAAAGAACGGGCCCGAGCGCCTCCACCGGATACGGATCGGCAGGCGGAAGAGGCCGCTGCAAGGGTTGCGGCTCTTCCAACTCGAATTTTTCGGTTTTAACCTTGCCCTTAAAAGCAGAAGTTTTGCTCACAGCAACTCTCCTTCTTTCAGGTCATCCATCAGAAGATCGTTGAAGTCTTTTCCTTCCTCAGACGGCGTGGAAATTTCAACATGCCTGCCTTCCGCCGTCCATCTTTCCGCCGCTTTATAGGCGGCATCTAAACCCGGCTGATCATGATCGGCAGCGATCACAATTTCCGAAGCCATGGGTTTGGGCGGCAGTATTAAATCGGACATATTCCCTGAAGACAAAGCCGCCCAGGTCGGAATACCCGTGCCTTGCTGAAAGCTTAAACCCGTTTCAATACCTTCGGAAATCGCCATCTTATAATCGGCCGGAGCCAGAAAAACCGCACCGCCGGAATATTGTCCGAAAATTTTTCGCGGTGCTTTTAAATCCGCCTTTCCGCTGCCGTCCGGTTTTAAGAATGTGTAGTGATATCCGACCGGATTAGAACAGCCGATGCGTTCGATGACACCCATCATACATTCATGAAGTTCGCCTTTCGTTTCACTGTGGCGGGAAATATCCCAACGCAATGAAAATGGAATATCGATGTTTATACCTCTGTTACGGAGATACGTTTCGACCACCGTTCCCTCAGCGATAGAATCTTCGCTTCGCAACTGCGGTATATCGGAAGTGTCATCCAATAACCCTGTCCGCATGGCCAGCATTTTTCGTTTGCGCGGGACGGGCAGACACGAAGAGCTTATGGTTTCGTTATTGCGGTAGAGATCGCGGAAAAAAGAACGCATCTCGCATTGATTGGCATGACAATATCCCAGCAGCTTTTTACCGCCTTTGGCCACGGACAGGCTGAAAGCCCCGGGATAATTGCATACCGGGCAATCCCCCTGATATTTCCGTTCACCGCATCGCTTTAGACGCAGTCCCCGGGCAACGGGTTCAATATCGACATATCCTTCATCTATGTAATCAGGTTTTATCATTTCGCACCTCCGGAAAAATTCTGAAGGTTGCCGGGAATGAGAGTGAGTGGTAGTGTTTCCATGTTCTGGAATCCTTTCTTGAGTTTAGCGATTTGAGGGGATTGGAAGAACGAGAAGGAGCCGATTGTCGTTGCCGCGATAATCGGTTTTCTCTTGGGAGATCGGCCGGATCAGGCGCGGGAGAGTTTTTGCATCCTGCGGCGCCATTCCTGCGCGGCCTCGGCGGAGATCAGCGTGCGCCGCCCCAGCTTAATCACGTCCGGCCTGATATTTCTCTGGCGCAGCTTGTAAAACAGCGAGCGGCTGATCGCATTGTCCCTGCAGAATTCCGGGACGGTCATCATTGATTTTGAAGAGTTTTCCATTTCTGTGTTCCTTTCTTTTCGGTTGAACATGAACACAGCTTTCCATGGAAATCGGCAGAAGTCATGCGAATGACGGCTGAAAAAGCGCCTTTTCGGGCTGGAAAATCGACGGTTTTGAATTATCAGCCGACGGCTCTGGATTTATCAGCCTGGCTTTGTTCCGCGTTGTAATAAAGGGAAACCCTCTTTTTGATCTCGGATTCCGCAGGCGCTTTTCCCCAATGCGTCTTGCACCAGTTCTGCATCTCATTCACAAGCACGAGCTGCTTATCCGGAAGGCCGTTTTTCATCATGTAATGACCGACCTGCACATGGAATTCCTGCCAGTCATATACGGGTTTGCGCCCGCGTTTTATCTGTGCGGCCTGAATTTTCGCCAGGATGTCGGGATCGTCTTCCAAACCCTCGTTGCTTTCCCCGATCAAATGGCGGCCCTGATACGTCACCCGGAACGGAATATCGACCGGGTCGGCTGCGGGATAAAGCTCAAGAACGGGATCGAAGTCGAGCGTGATCTTCGTATAAAGCCCGTCCGGCGTGAAAAGTTCGGATTCAAACCAGTCGACGCCGTCCATCAGCCATTCGTTCGCATCGATATCGACGGTTACCGGCTCTTTCTCGAAATCGAAAAACTCTTCATCCTTCCAAGTGCGGTTGCTGTTTTCGAGGGGGGCATATTTATCGCCTCTGGCTTTCAAAGCGCCGGAGGTCAGCTTTGCGAATAGGTCGGCTTTCTGCGCTTCCAGCGAACGGTAGAAAGGATCGGTCAGACGGTTCGATTTACGCCGTAATTTCCGCTGTTCGAGCGGATCACTGGAGCCATGGACGGTATTGGAAAAATCGTCCGGCACCAGATCGTCGACATAATCGCCCGTCAGAACGTCGCAGCTGTTGGGATCGAAACGGTGATAGAAATGCTCTGCCGGATCCTCGGAATTGAAGAAATAAATCTTATGCTTCATCCAGAGCAGCGTTTCAAACAGGGTCAGCTCTTCGGCGATTTCAACGGGCTGGAGGATGTAACGGGTCATGGCTTAAGCGATCTTTCTGATATTGGATTTTTTGTGCAAATCCAGCTTCGGGAAGTTGGCGCGGATCGTATCGGCGACATAAGAGGGTGCGAGATGGGCGTAGTGTTTTTCTACCATCCGCGTATCGGAATGGCCGAGCTGCGTGGCGATGACGGCCATGGGCACGCCCTGCATCGCCAGCTGCGTCGCGTGGGTATGGCGCAGGATATGAAAGGAAATGGCGGGCTTGATCTTCGCCGCTTTGCAGGCATCGGCCAGCGGTCTAGTCTGGTGTGACCGGCCCCAGGCGTTTTTGTCGGCACGGACAAAAATATGATCGCCCGCGTCCTTGGCCATGACCATGTCGTCGAAAAACTCCGCCGCCTCGTCGGTCAGGACGACATGGCGTACCTTGCCGCTTTTGCTCTCCTGCACCAGCAGGGTTTTGCTGTCCGGGTTGTAATCGCTCACCCCCATGCGGGTGAGCTCGCCGTAACGGCAACCGGTATAGATCGCCGCCTGTACCAGCCTGCGAAAATCGGGCGGGCAGGCGTTGCAGAGCCTTTGAATTTCCAGCCGGTTGAGATAGCGCACTTTCGGATGGTCGACTCCGCGAAACGGTTTAACGCGCCGCCATGCGTTATCGTTGGGCACTTTTCCGTCCTGATAGGCTTTGTTGAGGGCGGCTTTCAAAACGCTCAATATCCGGTTGGCCGAAGCCTTGCGTTTGCGTAAGTAATCGGGATCGTCCGGATCCTCGATCTCGTAATATTGCTGCTTCTCAAACTTGCTGGAGCGTTTGCGCGGCGGTTTTGTACTCAAGGCCTCCTGCCAGTCGCGGATACGCTTGGTGGAAAGTTGCGCGATTTTGATATGGCCGAGTTCGGGCACGATGAGACTATCGACCGAATAACGCATGGATTTATAGGATTTGCGGTGCGATTTTATCCATTGCATGTACTCGTCGCACGCGTCCTTGACGGTATAGGTGCTGTAATCGGGAAAGCCGTCCGGGTCGTCCGCCGCCGCCTGATTGAACCAGGCCCGCGCCTTTTCCTGTGCCTGCGCGAAGCTCAGCACCGTTACGCCGTTGGCATCCTGAATGTCATCGGCCAGCCCCAGCTTTTTCTCTTTGTATTTGCCGGAGCCCAGATGATAGCGGGCGATCCAGCTGCCACCCCGCGAACCCTTGTAATAACCGATATGGCAGCCCTGGCTGATCAGCCGGTAATACGGTTTGCGCCGTTCCTCCAGTTTCAATCTGGCGGCGCGGCTTTCCAGCGATGTGTCACGAATGGTTCGGGCCATGGGGCGCTCCTTTTGGGGGTAAAAACTTCCCCAACTTTTCCCCAATATACGATGAAAAATACCTGTATTCAACCGGAGATTGCGGAACACAAAACTTAAATAAATCAAAGTCTTGCAGTGTGTCCGGAGACCTCAATCCGTCCGCCGAGCCAAACTTTCACGGCGGCAACACGGGTTCGAATCCCGTACGGGACGCCATTTTTGATGATCAGCCAAATCTACGAACAGATTAAACGGTGTCTTCAAGGCATACCGCAGCTTTTCGCCCTCCATTTCCAAGTTCGAAAATACGTATCCGATCAATTGGCGTTTTTCGTCGATTGTCGAACTTTGGAATATATCCCATGCCTTTGATGCCAGCGTAACGAGCATAGTCAGGGCGATTTTGAACTGGTCATTGCCTTCGTGATGGCCTTCCAGTTCCCGGTTAATTTCATATTGGTGCTGTGTCATGTCTTGGTGTTTTTTGTGATAAATGTCCCGTGTAATACTCCCGTCCAGTAAAAGGTCGGTCAGCCTGTCCAGCTTTTTAGACAGATCTTCACTTTCCCGGTGCAGGCGCTTGATAGAATTGTTATGGAACGTTTTTTCGGATTCATGGGTTTGGCGCAAATCGTCGATAATTTCAGCCAGAAGGTCATCGGGAATTTGCAGGGACTGAAAAACCTCTTCGATCTGCTTCATGATTTTAGTTTCAGGGATGTACAGCTTCTTTTTCGGGTTGGCCGGGTCATGGCAGATCAGATAGACGTATTTGCCTTTTTTCAGGTCACAAGTCACGCGCCCGCCCGTAACGGCGCATTTAATCAGCCCGCGAAATACAAAGGGCTTGTTTGTATCGCGGATTGCCGTAGAACGAGGGTTTCCAAGCCGGATACGCTGGCAGGTATCAAACAGTTCCTTGCTAATTAGGGGAGGGTAATTGTGCCGGTATTCCTTGCCCTTTAAAACCATGACGCCGTAGTAAAACGGGTTTTGGATCAGCCTGTGCAGAGTTTGCGGCGTAAGCGGATTACCTTTCAGGGTCCGCAGGCCCCAATCCTTTGATTTTCGACGCAGTTCGTTCAGGGAGCAGGTCCCTGTGGCATATTCCTGAAACAGTTTTTTAACGAGGTGGTCGCGTTCTTTATCGACAATGACGGTACTACGCCCCGCATCATCTTTGGTGCTTAAATACCCCAATGGGGCCTTACTGACCCATTCGCCCTGTTCCAGCTTATGGTTCATGCTCCGCACAGCGTCATCGGTCAGGCGGTTGATATATTGCTTGGCCAAGAAGACTTTGGCTTCCCACATGAACATTTCACCGCCGCTTGCGTTCCGGCTTAAAACAAAGCCGTCCTGCACGAAATGAATTTCAAGACCGTGATTGATCCGCATGTCATCCAGATCGACGGCATCGCGAAAATTGCGGGTAACGCGGTCAACATTCTGGCACAGCAGGACGGGCATTTCCTTCTGATTTTTCAGGAAGGCCAGCACATCTTCGAATTTTTTGCGGATTTTTGTCCCGGCGCTTTCAGAAAAGGAAAATTCTTTGACAATCTCAAAGCCCTTCTTTTCGGCGTACTCCTGTAACTTTTGAACCTGCGCAGGCAGGGAATGGCCAAATTCTTCCTGTTCTTTCGTGGATACGCGGGCAAGGATTACAGCGTTCATGGGGCGTTACTTCTGTTGTTCGATTAAGAGTGATATTATCGAACTATTTAGAGCTGTCAACGTCCGTTCTGGCTGTGGCCGTAGGGAGTTTTTGCAGACGAAGAAACGCCAATGTCATATTCATCGCTTTCCAGCATTTTCGCGGCTGTGCGCATCGCTTTGACGGATTCATCATGTGTCATCGGTCCCGAAAGCATCTTCAAGCGCCAATTACCGTCTTCGTCCTGATATGTCTGATAAGTAAACTTCATGAGGTCGGCCTTTCCCCTTTTCATGTTGCAACAATGAAAAAGCCGCCGGGAGGATTATTCCTCCGGGCGACCGGGAGTTAGTAACCGTAATACCACGAAAACGGCCGACGGCTTTTAAGCCTAAGCCTTGGACATAACCGCCGCTCCCGGTCAAAAGACCGAAAGCGACATCTTTGATGCGTTTTTATAAATTTCAGAAAACGCACCAATAACGGTTGATGCCAACCGCGTGGTATTTGAGGTTACTAAGCCCCGGACCTGTTCACACGAACAGGTTTAAAAGCATCATGAACTGGAAATGATGGGAAAGCAAATGGAAAAAGGGATTGCGATACAGGGATGAAATTTCTGTACTGTTAAAGATGTCGTATTTTCTTGACAAAAGAAATGTTGTTATGTAATTTCTGTTGTCTCGTTCCATAACTAATGTAAAAGGGTGTAAAAATATGTCTAAAAGAGTATCCGCAGGGTTGGGAGTTTTTTTCTTAGGAACCTTATTGACGGCGTGTAGCGATGATCCGTCTTCGGAAGAAATTGAAGCTGCTGGATTACAAGCTACAAATGGACCAAAACAAACTCTTGCTTGCTATGATTATAACGGTGGTCAAGTTCTTAAAAAAGACTTTGGCAAGGGAAGCGTAGATTTTGGCCAAGTCGGTGTAGAAGCTAAAAATGATAACGGAAAGCGTACAGCTTACGTATCCGGCGGCGGCGGTTGTTATCATGAAAAATACCACGTCGATCCAAAAGACAAAGCTAATGATGCTGTTTTAGGGGATGCATACAATAAAGCCTCTTACTACGCTGCCATAACGAACGGTGTAGATCAGGTCATGGTATATGGGAAGTTTTCTGATATGTCCGAAGATACAAATCATGGGACTGTTAAGCTATCCTTATCCACACCGGATGGTGTAAAGGTACGTGAGGTGCAAAGCCGTGGCTTGCATGTTATTATTTCCCAAAATGAAGGGGAAATGTCTGAACAGCTTCGTGAAGCGGTAACGCCTGAAACAACAGGTCCAGAAGTAACCAGCCCTTCCCCTATGTAGTCTGAACAACCAATGAAACGGTGGTGTATTCATGTTTCTAAACAAGAAAAATAAAGGTGCAGCCGCATTTTTATCAGCGGTATTGACTGCCTTACCCGTGAGTGAAGTATTTGCACGTTCCGGTGGAGGGGGGGCCGCCGCCGGAGCATCTGTTGCCGCGTCCAGCGCAGCTCGTGGGGCCGTAACAAGTTCTGTTGCGCGTTCTGCCAGCATGAACGCCGCACGAACCGCAGCCATGAGGTCAGCAACGATTAACGCAGCAAGAAACGCTGCCGCACGGAACGCTTCGCGCAACGCAGCCACGAACAGCGCAAGAAACGCTGCACGAGGGAACCCAACACGATCATATAGAATGGCGCAATCGCGGAAGGACGGTGGCGGTGGCAAGAAACCACCCGGTTCTTCCGGTGGTGGTGGATATTCCTTTGGTGGTGGCGGAAGTGGAAAAGGCGGAGGTTACTCCTACGGACGTTCATCTTTGACTGCATCTTATCGTTCTTCCGAACCTTTTCCGCCTTATTATTACGTCGTTGTGATGAATAACAATAATGCCGCAGCGGCTGCGGCAGCAAGTAATACCTCAATCGCAATGCAACGTGAAAGGGAAAAAAACAAGACCGTTATTTCCTGTGCGTTTGGAATTGTTTCGGATAAGGAACCTTTCGCATTTATGAAACCTGAGGACGTTGTACAAGAGATTGAAGAAATGAACGGTTCATTCAATCCCGACCATCTGCCAAAGGAAACAGACGAAGCAGGACGCAAAATATGGAGTGCATTAAGTCTTTGTCGCTAGGGTTGTCCTGTCTGTTAAATTAGCCCATTGACCACAATGTCCTGCCGTTCCAACGGAATAAACTCTTCCAGTTGCTGCCTGATTCCGTTCAGGATCAAAAATCGGGGGCAAGTGGCGCTGTTTTCCAAAAGTTTTGCATCGGCTTTCAACCTGTACCATTGATGATTTTTCAGTCCCAAGGCCAGCCGTGCGCCGCGGACGCCTAATTTTTGGCAGGTCACGATAAAACCGATAAGTCCCATAATTGTGCCGGGGCGCTTTTTGGGAAAGGCCGCACGGGCTGCATAAATAAGACGTTCAATGTCCTGCGTGTCGATATTCATCATATACAACCCGTTCGTGATGGTCTTCCAGAAATGAAGCAAAACGGCGCGGGACAGGCTGGCATCGAACAGAGCGTCCAGCGTGCAGTCCTGTTTAAATCCCAAAGTTTTGAACAATGAGCGAATTTTTTTGCTGGTCAGCCGCACCTCAAAGCGCAGTACTTCCGGTTTGCGCTGGTCTGTAAACAGATCGGGTATATCGTCATAGTCCGTTTCAATGCCGCGCTTTTCACCGTATTTGCGGGCCTGTTCCAAATCCTTCACTTTGTCGTACAGCGCAATTTCATAGCTGTTCGCATGGTATTGAACGGATTGCCCGCCATTGCGAAAACCGCTTTTATTCAAATCCAGCTTGGCCAACAAATCCAGTTTTTCCAGCACCTGCAAAAGTAAAAAACACGGCGTAGAGCGTTCCAGAAGGATGTTTTTGCTGTAATGGATGGCCCTGATCTTGGCGGTCTGCAAAGTTTCTATATCAGTTTCTACTTTCATTTTTGCCAGCGCCGCGTGCAATGCGGTTAGAAGAGTGTCAAAATCATCCCGGCCATGCAGTTCTTCAAAATTATTGCCGAAAATCAGCTTCGATGCCGAAAACTCGACTTTAAGCCAGACGGATTCAGAATAAAGGCCGTGGGGCTTTTTATACAATGTCAGGCGTGGCAAATAACCCTGCGCTTTTTCTTTCTTTGTGGGGTTGTAATGGGCTTTCATGATGGTCTTGCCCTGATACATCGGGTTGTTCAGAAAGACCGCGCTCGGTGAAAACCGATCCGGTTCATGGATGATAAAATCATCGCGCTGTAAATTGATCGCAATCGTATCCAGCATGTTCACAACCTTGGTTCAATACATCTTTAAGTTTTTGGAAAATGGCGTTTTCAACGGCTTTGCTGGCCTGCCTGTTTGTCGGATGACAGATATTGAAGACCTGCCCGCCGGATTTGCGGGTCGGGTATGTCAGACGGTGTCCGCTTCCATCCCGTTTTTCATGAATGGCTACGCCGCTAACGTAAAATGTGCTATGCAGGACAAATGAAGCAAAGCCGATCAGCCCGCCCTGTGGGGTAATAAGGGTAATGTTCACATCACTGATTTTCATGCGGCGGCTTTCGTGCGGGCTTTGTGGGAACGACCTGTTCGCGTTCGTTGATCGTGATCAGCAAGGACATGAAGCCGGACAGATTGCGCTGCGCTTCCGCCGCCGCCTGCGTGGAGATGGGCTGACCGTTACTGTGCTTTTCAAGCGATTGTCTGAAAATGTCTACGCTCACAAATCATTCCCGATTCGTTGATACCGGGTCTGATTTAAGCTGTTTGTGATGAGGTTGAGGGCGTGTTCGGTTATGCGCAAACCGTATTCGGTTTAGGATTCCCGATCCAAATCCGGTGGAAATTGATGCGCCGCTTCTTTCAGCCATTTTCTGGCTGTATCTTCGTCCAGCGAAATGCCAAGCAATTGAAGGTCACTCACAATTTCCCCGGCTGTCGGACTTCGTTTGGCTTTCGGGTCATATTGATACCCTTTCACAGCCATACCGATAATCATTTTAAGAAGGCTGCTGCGTTCCCTGTCAGACAAGGGTTTTAACGGCGTTGGTGTTTTGCTGTTGCGGGTTTCAAGCATTGGGATAGTCATAGGTAAATTTTCAGCCCATGCTACAAAATCCTTTGGCCGCACTTTGCTGGCAAAAAAAGCGGTTTCGCTTTCATTTTTCATGTCGCCCGCTTCCGTCTTGATGCACACATCCGAATAACCATAAAGTTTCAACTCTTCGGTTTTCATGGCATCCAGAATATATTGCCTGATCTTTTCAACGCGCTTGTTAAAGCGCAGAAAACTGATCTTTTTGTCCTCGGCCTGATTATTTTTGTAACCAAGAAGGTATAAAAGCGCATCCGTCATGAACCACAACGGTTCGTTCATGCGCTGTTCAAAGTCTTCTTTTGTAATTCTGACAAAGTTCTGCCGGTCTTCGTCGCGGTGATATTTATCACGGACGTAAAGGTCCAACTTCTTTTCTATATCGGGCATGACGTATTCAGGCAGCTTGTATCCAGCCTGCTGCGCCCATTCCAGAAAACTAACCGTGTAAAACTTTTCAATGTTCGGTTCTTTATCGGCAAAAGAGTCCGTGTCAAAATCCGGATCAAATTTTTCGATCAGACCGTCCTGTACAGCCTGAACAGCGGCTTCATAACAGGCATGTGCATCTTTATCGGATTGCAGAACCTCAATCAGTTGTGCCATGTAATCGTCATACCGATAATTTTGAAAAATAGAATTGACCTGCTCTACCCTGTGATTTTCGTCATCAAATTCCAGATTAATGTACAGGACAAGGCAGACCAACGGGGCTTTGTCGCGAACATAGGCCGTTGGCGTGTATTCGAGTGTTTTCGGTAAAAATCCTGCCCGCGGATCAGACATGTTACAACTTTCGTTCCGTTACGACTGTGATTGTCATCGAGGTTAGAACATTTAAGAACAAATATCCATAAGGCACAGATTGTTAATCACACGCGCCCGCTTGCTTCGCTTGCTGTTTGGGGGCTGCTACGCTGCGCGGGCGCTTTGCACAAAACCGGGATTCGAACCCGTGTTGTTGAAATATAAAGTATTGAAATTGCATCACTATTTATTAAAGAAACGGGATTCAAATTGGCGTTGCGTATTTTTACGAACACCTAAAACGCCTGTATTCTACGACTTATCGGCGCAGGCACGGTTTGCACAAGAACCAGAATATCTTGATAATGCTGTGTTCGAATTGTATCCATTACGGGACGCCAATCCTTTATAGGTCAAAGGGTTAGCATCGAATTTCACCAGTGCGCCATACTGGTGAGACATAAAGATGAAAAATCGCGGCAACAGCATGGATATCCGGATGTTGCCGCACATGACGGCGAAGCTCTTCCTTGTCCAATTTGCGACGCCGCAAACCATGTTTCTTAGGAGAAAGGTCACCGCGCAACAACCAGTTATAAACACTCTTGCGCGATACGTTAACCACGCCGTCACGCAGGAAAGATTCATCCAGCGTTTTAACCGGCGGCGCATAGGCCCCGACATGCAAGCGCCACTTTCCGCCCGTATGCACCAGAAATCCGGCGCAGCTGCCGAGCATGGCCTCTAATATAGAACGCGGCGTATCGCCTAGATCGACCACGCCGTTGCAGGTGTAGCGCTTCTCTGTGCCGGTTAAAGTCGCCACGTCTTCATCGCAGGTATTTGCCGCGGCGATGAATGAATTAACGTCAATCTCGTTTATGCTGGCCCCCAGGCCAAAATCAGACAGCAGATAATCCAAAACACAAAGCGCGGCATTATCAGACCACGCATAGGTTTGAGTGCGCGGATCATAAACTTTACGGCCTTTAACAATTGCCGAAATATTCGGAATGCCAGAGGAATAGGCTTTCTCGTTATAGCGCAGCTTGACGTGAATATTTGCCAAACCGCGCAGGCGGTGGGCGTTCGTCCATTTGCCGCCAGTATTTGCCACGAGGTCTGCATCGGCTTCCTGATCGGTTGTGCCTAAGTGCTTTTTGATCGTGGCATAAACCGTGCCGTCTTCCTTGTAAGGCTCTAACGTGGCCTCGCCGTTTCCATCCAGCGCGACGACCTCATCGTTAAAGATCATATCGCCGATGCTCTCAATCTCATGCGCGGCCAGAACGATCACCAGATGCAAAATATCCAGCTTGTCCGAATTTCCGTCCACCGGCCTGCTATGCGCGAAAACAAGCGGCCCGGAGGCGCGCACTTCACCATATACGATACGTTGTGTCGTGATAGGTTGCCGGATCATTTCCGTGCGGCCCTTGGCGCTGGCCGGGACATTCGTCACAGATAGCCCCGCATCGAATTTCGGAACGTCCGGTTTCGGTGCAAAGAGCGGCGCTGTGAAGGACACCACCGCCGCACCTGCCAAACCGCCGACAATCGCGCCGATCACGCCGCCGCCCACGGCAGCACCCACAAAATGCGAAGTCAGCCCGCCCAAAACAGCCGGTATAAGAGGAGCAGCTGCGGGCATTAACCAATCCTCCAGGAACGTATGGCTTGCAGGATGGAAAACGCGATCAGGCCGCGATAGTCGGGCGCGTAAATCCATTCCCCGGCCCGGATTCCGAGCGTATCGCCCCGGCCAATATCAAAGAGACACACATCGCCCCGGCTGGCGCTTAAGGCCGGGATTTCCGGGATGCCGTATTTTTCTGCCACAGCCTCCGCAATACCGGCGACCCCGCCGCTGCGATCCAAAAGCCGCAAAGCCTCGCGCTGGTTTTTATAGCCACGAAACGGCGCTGCGAGATCTTCGCCGGTAACTTGCTTGACGCAATTCATGGCAAAGAGGCAGCAATCGTTTTCGCCCCAGACAAAGGGCCGGTTTCTGTGCGTGTCAATGAACCGGTCAAGGCGGATTGACCAGTCGTTTAAGCGTTTAATCATGGCGGGGTTACTCCTTGGGCGCGCCGAGGGTGATTTCCTTGTCCTGCATGGCAGGCACGTATTCGAGGCCCTTATCGCCGGGATAGCGTTTTTGCTGTTCTGCGTCCGTGTAACGGCGCGTTTTCGGGCGCTCCAAATCCCGGAAACGGGTTTCGGAATTCAGCGTGATTGTGGCGGTGTCACCGCTATCAATAAGCTCGGAGGTATCAAGCCGCCCGTCATGGATCAGGTGCGGCTCGTCTATGATGCCCAGAAAATCCTCGTCCATCACGGCGAACCACATTTTTGCGGAATGGCCCTGAATAGGCGCGGAGAGAATATCCTCGATCAAGTCGGCGGGAATAGCGCTCAATTGAAAGCTTGCGCCGGTGGCTTTCATTTCGGTGGTCTCTTCGATTTTTGAAACCTTGCCGAGATTGCCGGTGCCGTAAAAAATTTTGCCGTCCCAGACAAGTTCGCCCACGCCCGTCCACGCGCGCTCGACATTGGTGTCAAAATCGAATTCGGCCATAAGAACAGGCCGCACGACCTGCTTCTCCGTTTCCGCGGAGAGCGTCTCGTTTAATCGTTTTTCAGACATTATTTCAGGATTTCTTCAAAGGTTAGCGTGTAACGGGTTTGCAGCCGGTGGTTGACGATGTTCTCTGCGGCCTCATCGGAGGCAAGGCGCATAAGGACTTTCACCATGCCGACCACAAGCGGCTGCGGCGGCACGGCCTCGCGCAGTTTCGGCATAATCGGAATGAGTACCGCCCCGTCTATGTCCGTCACTACGCTGCCCAAAATCAGATATGATTGCCCCAGCCGCGGCATGAAGCCCTCGCCAGCGCTTAAAATCTCTCTATATGGCGCAAGGCCGGTTACATTCAAATTGTGATCCGCCGCGTCAATAATTGTCGGCTGGCCTTCGCCTTCAAAAAAGCCGCCGCCGACCTGAACAGGGATTTCCTGCTCGTCTTGCGTCCAGAAGGTAAAACCTTCCTCCACCGCGATTTCAAGCTCTGCGCCGTGTTCCAGCGTGAGGATGAATCCTTTATCGGTTTCAAAGGCGAGAGCCACCCCGTCCCAAATCAGATCGTCTCCGCTTTCGGTTAAAAGTTCTGTGCGGAAAGGAAATTCCAGCGGAATATCAAAGCCGCTGCCGAACGGCGCATTGGCTTCCATCCCCAAAGGCGGGCTTTGTTCGGTGGTTAAAAGTCCGTCCTCTGCGGTTTCATCGTCAAAATCGTACCGGTCGTCAAAAAAGGTCGTGCCGACTTCCGCGGCGTATGCGTCCATGCTATCCGGCACGGCGTAAGCGCTATTACGGCGAAAATCCGGGACGTATATTTCCCCGGCCTCGCCTTTGAGCCGGGCGATGAGCGCGTCCATAACCGCGGCTTGAGATTGACGCAGGACAAAAGAAAACTCTGCCACCCAGCGTGTCCCGGTTTGCTCGGTCACTTGGCGCTGGCCTGTAAAATCCGATTGCCAGGATTTTGACTTGTGGGCGAGATAGAATTTTTGCGAGCGCGGATAAATGCCCAAAGGCCAGTCAAGCGGCCAGTCCAGAACGCTCATTGCGGTAAAACCTCCATCAAATCCAGCAAGAAACTGGTGCGAAAGCGAATGTCGGTCAGATTCTCGTTGCTTTCATCGCTTGCCAGCCTCATCCGCACCCGGCAGTTTTCCGTGACAAGCGGGCCAGCCACGACCGCCTCGCGCAGACGCGGCGCTACGGCAACAAGCGCTGCGCCTGTCCCGTCTGCGTCCACATCCTGCAAAACCATATGAATTCGGCCCGGCGCGGTCTGGATATAATCTCCGGCCAGCAAAACCCCAAGAGCGTTCGGCGTGAATCCCTCAATCGTCAATGTCGTGCCGGTGCCGCTTACAAGCTGGGGATCACCGGCCATTGAGCCGCTGGCTTTAAGCCGGGCAAAATGCGGGACGAACACATGACCAACAGAGCCACGCAGGGCCGCAATGAGCGCGTCTAACTGGCGCGCGTCTTTGTCCGGCCGTCTTAATTCAATCCGGCTTTTCCAGCGCGCCGCATCCCGTTCCAGCACCTGCACTTGCCCTGTGTAGGGGTTCGGCCAGCGCACGCTGCGTGTTTCAATGAAAAAAGCCTGCTGCGCTGGCCGAATATCCAGCGGCCAGTTGAGTTCAATGTCTGCCATGTGTGATCCTTAATCGAAGCTGTTTCCGCGGCGCTGGTATGTGTCCACGACTTGGCGGCGGGCAAGGTCGGCGCTGGCCTGAACAATGCCGGGAATACGGGCGCTAAGGGCCTCGTCCACGGCTTTTTGAACGGCGGCGGATGTGGCGCCGGGATCGGACGAGCCGTGTGCGTCTACATTCACGGTGTAAAGATTGCGGCTGCCGCCTGCATCGCCGGAGATATAAACGCCGAGCTTTCCGTTATCGGTGCGCGCCAGCGGCATAACGGCTTCGGGGCCGTCTTCGCCCATAAGCCCCATACCGTTTGCCATTGGAAAGATCGTCGGGCCGCCGACAATGCCTCCCTTCGCAAAAGCTGTGACCTGTCCGCCTGAAAAGGCCGCCCCATCGCCGAACAGCCCCATAAGCCCTTGCGCCAGAGGCCGCGTAATGGTGGCCTGAATGATAAGGCGCGTCAGATCGGCAATCATGGAGTCCACCATGTCTTTCCATTCGAATTTTCCGGTCAAGGCCGTGTTGACCAGAATATCCTCAAGCGTTTTCATGCTTTGATAGGTCAGGGATTCCAGCACATCGTAAAGATCGGCGGCCTCATCGACATATTTTTGCAAACCGGCTTTTGCCGCGCCTGCAAAGGTTTTATTCGCCTCTTTTTGGGCCTCTTCGACTTCGCCGATTTTCTTGTTTATCTCCTTCAGGCCTTTTTTATAGGTTTCCTGCGTGATGAGCTCTTTTTCGTAAAGCTCCAAAAGGCGCTCTTTTTCCTTATTCAGCTTTTCGATCTCATCGGTGTATTTTTCCGTGATCGCTTTTGCTTCTTCCTCAAGCGTATTGCGCTCTTCCAGCATTTCTTTTTCCCGGAAAAGCTCGTGCGCCAGCTTCTCGACCTCCTGCCTTTGCAGCGCAGTGGCCTCAGCCGACAGGCGGCGCAGGGCTTCATCGACAAAAAGCTGCTCGTCGGTTTTAAAGAGCGCCTCAAACTCTTGGTTCAGACTCTCAATAATAGCTTGGTTGGCTTCAAACACGCGCTCTTGCGCCTGTCTTTGCTGCTCAAGCTGCTTGCGGCGGGTTTCATTAGCCCGGCGCTGGCGCTCTTCCTCTTTTTCGTTAAATTCCTGAATCTTGCGGGCGTAAATTTCCTCATTCAGCAAAAGGAGATTTTGAATCTCACGCTGGTTTTCGCCGTTTTCAAAGGCCAGCGCCCGGATTTTCTCGTTGCTTTTTTCCCGCGCGGATAAAATCCTGTCCATGCCGCCCAGCTGTAAATTGACAAGATCGTTTTGCAGCTTTTCCTCAATGGTTTTGATTTGCTGGCTGCGCTTTTCGTACTCAATAGCGTCAATCTGGTTGTTTTCGACGCGCCGGGCGCGGGCTTCTTCCTCGATCTTTTTGACTTCCTCGGCTGCATTGCGGATTTGATCTTCAAGCTCTTTATAGGCGGAAAACCCCTCGCGCAGGCTATTCGCCACGCCTTTTCCCTGAATGGTTTTTTCAAATGCGCTCTCAAGCTCCTGCGCACTTTGAATCTGCTGCGCGGTGGCTTCATCCGTTCCGGCGATGACCTGCTTTTGTAAATTCAGGTAACGCTGGGCATATGTCTCATAACTGCCATAGGCTTGGTCAAGCTGGGTGCGCAGCGTGGCCCATTCGTTCCATTCCCAGAAATTGTCCGGATCACCAATTTGAGCAAGCGAGGCCTGCAATTCCTCAATCTGTTTTTTGTAGCGGCGGAACTGGCTTTCAATCGTGCTTTGCGACAGGCCGCTAAAATCGAAGTCTCCGGAGAAAAAGAGTTTTATTTTCTCATAAGCCAGTCCCACGTCCTGTGCAAAGCCTGCGAATTCTGTGGCCGCATCGGAGACAAGCGGGGCCAGCGATAAAAACGCCTTGGTCAGCTGGGCGCTGATAACCTTATTGACCGCATCAAGCTTGTCTTGCGCTTCCTCCGCGTCCCGGATCAGGGTTTCATCAATGACAATCCCAAGGCGGCGGGCCTCTTCGCGCATGTCCTCCAACGCGCCCGAGCCGTCCATGAGCATATTGACCAAGGCCACGCCCTCGGAGTCAAAGAGCTTGAATGCCAGGCGCAGGCGCTCCGATGAATCTTCTGTGTTTTTGAAAGCGTCCGCCACATCCAGCAATAAATCTTCGCTGGCGCGCATGTTTCCGTTCTGGTCGAGCAACTCAATGCCCATTTGCTTAAGCGCGTCTTTTGCCTCGCCCGTTCCTTTGGCGGCTTCTGCGGCGCGGCGGGTAAAACGCTGCATGGCCATGTCAAAGGTTTCCTGACTTACGCCCGCTTGCTCCGCCGCAAAGCGGTATTCCTGCAAAGCGTCCGTGCTGATCCCTAACTTGTCGGCGGTTTTGCCGATAGCCTCCGCGCTTTCAATGGCGCGCTTGGTCATGGCAAACAAAGCTCCGGCCACGCCGCCCGCAGCCAGAACGCCCGTCAAAGCCACCGCCGCCGTTTTCAGATTTTTAGCCCGATCAACCAGAGTGCCTAAACCCTTTGATGCATCTTTGGACGCAACCTCCATTTTACGGACGGATTTTTCGCCCTTTTGTCCGAACTCGGTAATTTCGGCCACGGCTTTGCCGCCGCCGTCCACCGATATGCGGATGCTCACATTTTCAACTCTGCGTCTTGGCATGGATTAACTTTCGGATCGTTCGTTTAAAAGGGAGACAATGACCGGCTCCGCGTCCTGTAAAAGCTCGGAAACACTTTGCAGGTCATAGAAACGGGCCTGCGCGAGCGCGAAACACGCATGCAAATCGAGGCCGATCACATGGCCCGCCGGGGAGAATTTAAGCTGGCCGAGACATCCGGTTAAAACGTCCCAAGCCTGAAATTCTTCGACCGTTTGCAGCTCGTTTTTTTCGTAAGGGCAATCCTCGCAGGTCAAATTGAGCTGCTTGCAGGTTTTGCAGTATTGGGGGCCTCCGCCGCGTTTGAAGTGCCACTCACAGAGACCCCGGAATCTTTTTTTGCGAAAAGCTTTTCCGCCTGCATTTTGCAAAGCTCTTTAAAAAACTCCTCGCCGACAGGATAAATATCCAAAAGAGCCTCTATACGCTCAGGCGTGGGTGGCGCTTCTTTGCCGTTTTCGTCTCCCACGCCCGACCACCCCACGATAAGCGCTGCGCCCAGTTCATAAATCGTGTATGCGATTTGAAGAGAGGCGCGCGCATCCACATCGGTAATGTCGCCACTTTCTTGCTCAATGCGCTTTTTCGCCCGCGCTTGCGCCGCCAGCTTTACGGGCGTTGTCATTGGCTTGACGGTAAGCTCAATCTCTATGGCTTCTATGTCCTCCATGCCTTCCACGTCCTTTTGGCCCTTCAAAACCTGAATTTTGAAAGTATGAAGCGCGTCCTGCGATTTTAGATAAATCATGCGTACTGGCTCCCGTCCAAATCGTTGATAAGCCGGACGGTCAGCATTTGCCCGGCGGTTTCGTTGTAAGAGCATTGAAAATCAAAGCCCGCCTGAATGCCGCCGGGGCCGGAAACTGGCGTTTTCGGTCTTTTCAGGTTTGCCTCGTGCGCTTCCACGACAATCCTCAAACCCGGCTCCGGCGTGTAGGAAAATTCAAGGTCAATCGGCGTGCCGGCAATGGCCTTGTCCAGCAGTTCGGTATTTGCAAACCGGGTTTCAATACTGCCGGTCAGGCTGCCGATGGTCGGATCACTGCCGCCGATTTTTAAATCGTCCCGGATTTCAGGGATGGTTTCGAGATTGTTGGAATAGGTCACGGAAGCCCCCGTAACATTGGCCAGCCGCTCGCCCCCGCTTTTGATTGCGCCGTGGAATTGGCCGATGCGCTTGAAAGCGAGGCTTTGCGGCGTTCCCCCCTGCGAGACGGCAAAGCGGTCTTCGCCTTGCGCGATGGCGTTAATGGTGGCTGCCGCCGCGCCGGATTGCTGAAAGTCGAAGGCGATGGAATTGAGCATCGTGCCCAGATGCACAAAATAGGCGGGAACCTCCGGCATGCCGACCTCAAGCGAATAGCTGGGCAAGTCCTGTTTTCCGGAGACAAATTTATGCTCCGTCCCGCCGCCTTGCAGCGTACCGGCGCTTACAACACCTTTAGAGGCGGCCAATGTGAAATCGTTCCCGCCTGCACCTGCGGTGTCGTGAATGATCGTCAAAATTTCCGTGCCGGTTTGTCGGCTGTAGGTGGCGACATTGACGTTGTTATCGGTGGAAGCGTTCAAAACCGTGACGGCCTCGTCAAGGGTTTGAATGAGCGTGCCCTGAATCTCGATCTCGTCACCGGCAGCCGGGCCGCTGACAAACGTAAAGACTGTGCCGTTCAGCGTGATGGTATCGTTCGGATCAGGAAACACGTCGAAGGCGATACTGCCCTCCGCGGGCACGTCCGCGCTGATCGGATCGCCAAACAGGCCGGTGAGCCAAAATCCCAGATAGCGCGGGTCAAGCGGAACGACAATATCGCCGGTGTCGCTGATAATATCCCGGATCGGCGAAAGCGGATCACGGCCAAAGCCAAGGACGGGATCGTCTGTCAAATCCTGCTCCGCCCCCAGATTGTTTGAATTAAAGGGCATTTTCCAGTAATTGCCGGTCGCTTTCTGCCCGTAAACAGTTTCTCGGGCCAGCAGCAGGCTTGCGTTCGAGCCATAGGCGCGTTTATTTGCCATGACGGTTTTCTCCTTTTTAGGTGGGTTAAAAAAAGCCCCGCGCGAGGCGGGGCCGGGATAAACAAAAACCCGCCGGAGGGCGGGTTGGAAATTTTGTGTATGTTTTCAGATTTTAAGCGTGGACGCTCTCAATCGGTTTCGGTGAAAGCCTGTAGCCAAGCGCGACCATAATCGCGTTCACATTATCAAAGCGCGGATTTCCTTTATTAGATAGGGCATGTTGAACACCTTGACGTGTCATGCCCGCCGATTCCGCGAGATTGGAAATGCCTTTAACCTTGGCAATAACACGAAGCGAAGCAAGCAAAGCCGCAGAATTGCCGTCTTGCGCATATTCGTCAAAAATTTCATCCATATAGGCCGGAATCTCATCGGGATGGTTGCGGAAGTAATCTTCCTCCACATCTCGAAAATTCCGGTAAACTCTTTTTTTAGCCATTGGATTTATACTCCTTCCAATATTCTTTAGCCGTTTTTATGTCTTTATCCTGCGTGCTCTTATCGCCGCCACACAACAAAACAATGATATGGTCGGCCTCTTCTCCAAAATAAACTCTGTATCCGGGGCCGATAAACAAGCGCAATTCGGAAACGCCTTCTCCTACCGGTTCGCAATCGCCATATAATCCGTATTCCAGTCTTCCGACTCGTTTCAATATGGCGCGCCGCCCCTTTTGGTCCCGCAGGGTTTCCAGCCATTCCGAAAAAGGCTCGCGGCCATTTTCGTCATTGTAGACGGTCACTGTTTTCGGTTCCGTAGCATGAACCATATTCTATACTCCCATTATAACACTGCCAAATATATTTGACAACAAAATTCTAAAAATCACAATCAAAAACCATCTTACCGATTCTCATAACCCATTGTAAGAGGCTAAGAAAGCGGCGTATCGGCTTGATAATCGACCTCGATAATCAAGGTGGCTGTTTTGACGGCTGCGCCGCCGTCGATGCTTTGCGTTTCCGTTTCCGGCCGTCCGTAAAACATGCCGTCCACAAGGCCGTCCAGTTTCGGATAGTTCTGCAAAACCGTGTCGATTTGCTGTAAAAGCGCGTCGAATTTTTCGTCCCTGTCCTCCTTGCGCCCCTCCTGAACAAAAACGTCAATTTCAATCGCATGGGAATAATAGGATTCCGAAAACCCGCCGAGCGTATAGTCCGGCTCGCCGGGATCACCGTCATGGATCACGATCAGGCCGGTTTTCGGTATCCGTTCGGGATCGGTTTCGTTGCGTTCCACCCGCGCCTCGCAGTTTTGCTCAAACAGGGTTTCCAGCTTGTCCAGTATTTGCTCTGCCTTGCTCATGGTTTTGCCTTTTGTTTGGCTTCCTGCTTTTCAAGCTCGCGCTCGATCATGTCCGGGATTCTGGCCGTCCATTTTCTGACGGAGCGCTCAATATCAAGGCGCTTTGGAATTTTGGCCTGTTTGATAAGCGTAAACATAATGACATCCTTGCCACGCGCGTTTTTGGCGACTAAAAAAGCGGTCTTGCTGTCACGCTCGACAAAGCGAAAATCCAGCTTGTAATCGTTGAACAGGCGTTCCGGCGTGCGCTTTTGTTTTCGTCCCAAAGGACGCGGTGCGTTTTTTGTCGGTATGGCCAGCCACTGTTTATTGCGTGTGCGGATCAAAAGCCCCTTGTCAAAGGCCGTGACGATCTCCGGGACTTTGGAATAAACAAGAGAGGCCGCGTCATAGCCGTTGTTTTTGTAATCTTTCTTGCGCCATGTTTTTTGCAGGCGTTGCAACCCGGCCAGCCGCATTTGCTTGCGCAGGGAATTCAACAGCGCAAAGCCGCTTTCCTTCACACCAAAACGCACCGCGTTTGAGAGAATGCGCGACCGACGTTCCATTTGTTTTGACAAATCTTTCGTCGCTTTAACGGCCAGTTTCATTCCTCAAGCCTCGTATTTAAACGCCAGATCAGGCGGTCGGGATCAGCGGCCCGCGGATCACCCTGCACAATGTAGGTTTTGCCCTTGAATTCTAAGCGGTCGTTTTCCTGCGGGTTTGGAATATCGGAAACCTGAATTTCAAAAACGCCGGTTTCGGATAAAACAGGGGTGCTTTGAAACGTGAAAACCTCATCCGGGCGGCTGGCCATGACTTTGATAGTCACGGGCGCGCCGGTATCGGCGGGCGTATAAACCGCGCTTTCGCCCATGACAAAGAAGTTTTGCGCGATGACCTGCTCAAAAATGCTCATCACGCCAGCCTTTTGACCGGGCGGATAAAGAGCTTGCCTTCGGAGGCACCATCCGCGGATTGAAACGTGATTTTGTGAGCAGGATTCACGACTTCGTGATAAACCACCCCGGCGAATAAAATATCCACGCGGGCCTGCCCTTGGTTGAGGTTCGGCGTTTCCCCGATCCAGTAATAGGTGTCTACTTCCGCTTGCAGCCGGACTTCATGAAACCCGAAAACGCCGCTTTGATCTTCCGTGGCCGTAATATTGAGGGCCTGCCCGAGGGCTGCGCCCTGATCGTCGGCATATTCATATTCCACAATGGGCGCAGGCGATGAATCCGGCCCCGCCAGAGCCGCGTTAATTCTGCTGTCTGTCATGTTCAAATCTTTCTTTAAAAAAACAGCCAGCCCTTGAGTTTTCAAGGGCTGGCTAAGTTTGCGGGGGGAACTTATAAATCGCCGGACGTTCTTGCGCCTTTGATAAGCACTTTCGGGCGCAGGCAAAGCGGTAGCGGATTACTCTCAGAGAGAATTTCCACATAACGCCCGCCTTGCTCGGGAACGACCTTTGAATATTTGGGGAGGCCCACGGTGTTGACCGTTTCCATCCAGTCCGCAGGCGCATTGTAGCTGCGAAATGTCTCCTGCGTCCCGATGGGTAAGAACCGGCAGGTGTTCGGCGCGATGAAATTGCGCGTGAGTGTCGTGCCGTCTTCCTGCAAGAACGTGGCTTTGCCGCGATATTCCACCCACGTAATGTCCTGCCAGACAAAGCCTTTACGAACATCGCGGCGCAGCGGCTCGCTGGCCTTTTCAATCTCTTTGGGATTTATTCCCCGCCCCTTGGGGCGTAAAATATTCGCGTGAGCGAATATATCCATAAGAGCCATAATGTTACTGTTTTGCTGTATCATCTGGTGTTTCCTGCGAAATATCGTCGCGCCGTTTTCGATGCGCAGGTTGATGAAGTGTTGCGCGATGTTTGTTTGAAGATAGCAGATCGTTACCAGCTAAAATTTTTAGAGATAGGGACAGATGAGGATCACGTTCATTTTTTGGTGCAATCCGTTCCGAGTTATCCAGTAACAAAGCTGGTAACGATCATCAAGAGCATTACGGCGCGTGAGATATTTCGATCATGTCCTCATGTTAAAAAACAGCTTTGGGGCGGTGAGTTTTGGACCGATGGTTATTTCGCTTCTACAGTAGGAAAGCATGGTGATGAGGACATGATAAAGAAATACGTCCAAAATCAGGGAAAAGAATATCTCAAGCTACACGAAGATAGGCAACTCTCCCTGTTCTGATACCCCGCTGCTTGCGGCGGGGTAGTTCATTATCGCTGGGCAGGACGCGATCCTCGGCAGGGATATGCGGAATTTCAAAATACCGCATTTCACGTTTGCCGCGGACATTCTTGGTGCTTGGCACACCGCGCGGCTTGCTGGAAATCAGGTTCAAAACCCCTTTGTTGATTTCCACCGCAACGGATGTGGTCGCCACGCCTTTGCTATCAAACAGGCCCATAGAATTGATAAGGCCGTATTGATAGGGAAAGAAGTTGATCGCATCCGTCATTTCTCTGACGCCAAAAGCGTCACCGGAAAAAACGTCAATAATGTTAGGCATGGTTTAGGCTCCTTCTGTGGTAAGAATGCCGACTTTGCGCAGGCCCGCGATCATCGCGGCGCGCTTTGTGTCGTCATCGACGGTTGAGTGGAAAGTGAGGGCCGGTATCGACACGATTGCATCACGGGCGATAACAATGCCTTGCGCATCCGCGGCGCTTGCGTCCGCTTCAAAAGCCAGAACAGCTTTTGCCTCGCCCAGACCGGTCAAGTCACCGTGTTTTGCAATATCGTATTTGCCGTCCCCGGACACAGTGACGGTAAACAGATCTCCGACCTCAAAATCGGTGGCACCATCCGCAATCGTAAAATTCAGATGATCCCCGGCATAGGCCGCGCCGACCTCGGCATCCGGCAGGCGATAGCCGCTTGGCGCAACGACCGAGAACGTCCCGCCGTCTGCCGCCGCGGCGATGCATTCAAGCTTGTAAACGCCGGGCTCCGCTTTTGAGCCAAGCGTAACCGTGCCAATGTCCCCGTCACCGGTGTTGGCAACGTCTGCCTCTTCCGTGAGCGTGTTTTTGGTCTGCTGACCTAAAACAGTGCCGGGAGTGAGAACGCCCGCACCATTGGCAATGGTGACAGCTTCCCGGCTGTATTGACCGGTTTCTTCGCGCAGAAGAAAATCGCCGGTCATCCGTGCGGCTGACAAAGCCCGAGCGCACGGCGATTTTGTCGGCGTTGGCCTCTTGCTGCGGATTCACGTAGGGCCAGCCCGGTTTGAGCCATTTCACTTTCAGATAGGGGCGCGGGTTAAAGGCAAAATCTTTCGCCTCAAACAGGCCGACCTTGAAAGTTTCGACCATGAAGGCGCGCCATACCGGCGTGCAAAATTGCGCGATGAGAAGCTGGTTTTGGAATTGCTCCCAAATCCGCTGCGCCTCGTTCAATCCCCACCGGATGGAGGAAAAGCTCACGCCCGTCAAATCGCCGGTCATTTGTTCGTACATAACATCCGCGCCCGCGGCGGTGGCGCGCAGGTTCATTTTCACGAAAGGATCGTATGTGCTTCCCACGTCCGCGGATTCCGCGGTGGTGATTTCCTGCCCCGGATCAAGATAAAGACCGGTGCCAGGCTCAAGGTTGGTGTCGAACGGTTTGCTTTCGTCGCTTTCGCCGCCCGTTAAGGCGCTTGCCAGTTGCTCGTCCAGAACGCTGCGCTCGTCATCGGCAGGGGAGGTGATAAAAAATGTCAGATAGGCGGCGAATTTCTTGCGGATCAGTTCCGCGTCTTCATATTCCATCAAATCCATCATGCGCAGGATCGAGCTTGCGACTTTTGGAAAGCCGCGCGTCTGGCCGGGTCTTTCGACTTCAAAAATATGCAGGATTTCATCGGCGGGAACGCGGATACGCTTTACCGCGTCCCGAATGCCGTACATTTCATTCGGATGCTCTTTCCACAAGTGGTAAGCGGTGATCCGGTCTTGATTGTCAAACTCGATCCCCTGAATAACCTTGCTGCCGTTTCCAAGATGGGTGTTGTAGGTGTGATCCAGATGATCGGATTCAAGGACTTTCAATTGAAACGGGATGAGCAGGTTAAAATCATCCGTGGGCCGGTATATTTTGCGCACCAAAACCTCGCCGGATTGATAGACCGAGCGCACGACAAGAGCCTGCAAGCCGTAAAAGTCGAGCCGTCCGTCCGCGTCCGCCTCCATTACCCATTCTTCCCACGCTTCCTTGATTGCCGTCTGAAAGTCTTTGTCGCCGCCTTTGGGGATCGGACGGATTCCATTGCCGACGACATTGGCCACAAAGGAGCGGTCGGCCCGGCGCATCCACGGAATATTGCGCACCTGATCGCGCGCGCGGTCGCGCATGCGCACCAAGGAGCCGTTGACCAGCGCATTGATCGCCGCGCTCGGCGGGCGAAAGTTTTTCATGCGGCGGCCCGTGCTGGCCGCATCAAAACCGGATGTAAAATTGGCCCGGATGGGTTTTCCGTCCGGGCCTAACAAAGAAGGTCTGTTTTGCATCAATTAAACTCCTCTTGAACTGGAGAGATGAACGCGGCGGGATTTGCGCTTGCCGTCCCTGGCGTTCAGCTTTCGGCGGATATTGATAATCGCGCGCTCCATTTCCGGCAGGGATTGAAATTCTATGGTTTTGCCGTCATAGGTGAGGCGGCGGGTGCCGCTGGCGTAATTTTTCTCAAGTTCCGCCAGCATGTCCCATGTCCATGCAACGTCCATGTTTTTCCTCGATATTTGAAAGGGTTAGAAAAAAGTTCTTGAATTATGCAAAAAAAACGCTAAAGTGCGTTTTGTTGGCAACGAAATCCATAACCAAAGGTGCTGTAATGTTTTATTTGCACAGACTGAACGAAGTAAAAGAGGCTCATGAATACGGTCTTACAGGGCGGTTTGCAATTGTTGGCCCTGCTCACGGCCAAGGGGAAAAGAAGGCTCTTTTGGAACTGGAAAAATCGTTAACGCCTCCCTCTTTTAGTCGCGCAGTGGTAGACCCGGGACAAAATCCCTTGGTTTTTAACTCTGCAGCCCAAGAGTTTCTTCTGGATGAAGATTCTTTACGAAGAAGAATAGAAAACAACCCTACACAATCTCCTGTATCGGCAGCGGCGCTTAAGTCGCTGGAAAGCTGTTACGATCATCGGTAATTACTGGTGTCTGGTTCGAATGCGGCGCGGTCTGCGCTTTTTGACTTCACCGGCCTGCGGGATTTCTTTCGGCTCTTCCGCCTCGGCTTTGGGTTTTGGTACGTGTCTCAGCTGGCTTTCCAAAGCCAATAAGTCGCCCTGAATGCTATCCTCCGGGATCTCCCGCATAGCCGCCAGCGCCTTCCACTTGTCAACCGAAAAGCGGCTTATGCCCAGACGCTCCGCGCAAGCCATGTTATAAACCCGGCAATCCAGAAAATGGTTTTCGCCGGACACCATCCATTCTGTGATCTCGCGCCCGCCGCGCTGGTGCGTGACAAGGCTTTCTGCGGTCAGCTGCTTGAAATATAGTCATTTAAATTAACATTTACACGTAACAAGAGCATCAAGGGTTGTTTTTTGCTCGGCATTTTTCCAGTTTGTTTTGATGGCTCCGAATGTATTTTCGATGGGGTTGAGGTCGGGAGAATATTTGGGGAGGCATAAGAGTTTGTGCCCTTTTTCTTCGAGCATGGCTTTGATTTTTGCTTTGGGGTGAAAGGGCGCGTTGTCCATGACGATGACACTGGGCTTTGTCAGGGTTCTCAACAAATGCTCCCTGATCCACCACAAGACGGTTGTGCCTTCGCACGAACCTTCGAACAAGATCGGCGCAAGCCATTGTTTGCTTTTTCGCCGTTGCGCCATGATGAGATTCGTGCGCGTATTCTTCCCGCCCCGCACATCGCCGTAAATTTTTATCCCGCGCTCTGCCCAGCCTGCATCGCGCCGAACATCCTCCTCAAACCCGCTCTCATCAAAGTAAATAATGTTGTCGGAGCCATACGCGCAGAGCAGTTTGCGCAGGCGGCACAGATATGCCGCTCTTTTCATATTGTTTCGTTCCAAATATCGTCGTTGTTTTTTTTAACGATTTTCATCGTCTTAAGCGCTATCGACAGGCCGGGAACGCTGATGCCAAAAATCTCAGCGCGTTCGCGTAATAGCATATCCGGATGTTGCCGCACATGACGGCGAAGCTCTTCCTTGTCCAATTTGCGACGCCGCAAACCATGTTTCTTAGGAGAAAGGTCACCGCGCAACAACCAGTTATAAACACTCTTGCGCGATACGTTATAACGGCGCGCCGCTTCCGCTTTGCTGCCGCCCGAGAGAACAAAATCCACGACCCGCTCTCGTATATCAATCGAACATGTCATACCAAAATATAACATGTGTAAATATTATTTTAAATTACTATAATTCCAAGCCCGCCGGAGTTTGATTTACTCAAAGTGCCAAAGCGCACTCCAACGCCGGTGCCCTATAATGTCACGAAAAAATATCTGGAGGGCTTTGATGAAAAACTCCACGCCCATACGCGGCTGGCTTATATTCTCTGCGTCCAGACCGGAATGCGGGCGCGGGAATGCGCGCAGATCAGGGATCGTCAATATTATGAAGAGGAGCAAGTTCTGGCTTTAAGTCCGGATCAGACCAAAACCGCGACCGGGCGGTTTGTGCATGTGAATGACGTGGCGCACAAGGCGCTCATGGAATGCCGCCGCCTGGGCGATTATTTGTGGGAGGTGTTGGAGCAATACCCGCATATTTTTGAGGAATACCGCCAGAAATACAATATTCATACCCGCGGCGATATTCACTTTATTCTCTTTCGCCGTAACGGGACAGGCGTTCCCCGCCCGGTCAAGCATGTGGCGACAACGGCATGGAAGCGCGTTAAAAAGGAAGTCGGCATTGATTACCGCTGGCACGATACGCGCGCCGCTTTTTGCACGGACACGCTGGGCAGTAACGGCGACCTCAACGCGGTGCGGCAACTCGCGGGCCACCAAGATATACAGACCACGCAGAAATATCTCCACGCCTCCGACCCGCATTTGCGAAAAGCCGTTAAAAGCCTTGCCGCCGCCCGGCCTTTGGCTGTGCCCAAAATGAAGCCGGAGAAGATTTCATCCAAGCTTGCCAAAACCCTTGAGAAAGCGGCTTAATTAAATTTTTGGCCGTTTTCTTTATTAGTGGTGCTCGTTAATTAAATGCTCTTAATTAAGGGGTGCGCCTCCCCAAGAGCGAAAGTTTGACAAATCCATGAAAATGTCGTATCTTTGTATGTATAGGATGTCGTATTTTTGAACACCTAACTAATTGGTATAAAATGGCTAAATATGGAACATTATTGTACAAGATTTCCGCACGTATATCGAGGAAGAAAGAAGCCGTTTTCGTGCGGGAGGATTTTGCAGACATTGGCGGATATGACCAGATTGGCCGTATCCTACGCCAGCTTGCGGCTTCCGGTAAGCTTATCAAGATAGGCTATGGCCTGTATGCAAAGGCGAAGCCTTCCCCGTTGACAGGTGAAATCACTCCCACCCTCCCTTTACCGAGTCTGGCAAAAGAAGCCCTGGAGCGTTTGGGCGTTGAAACGGGTGTATCAGAATTGGAAAGGCTTTATAATGCCGGGAGAACGACTCAGGTTCCCACTGGCCGCAGGATCGCCGTCAAAGGGCGTGTGAGCCGGAAAATCGGATATGATGGAACCTATGTAAGTTATGAACGCTCTGCCTGATAAAGACCTGTTTATAGAAGTCGCCAAAATCAAGCGTATGGAAGAATCTTTCGTTGAGAAAGATTGGCTGGTCACACAGGTTATTCATACAATCCAGAGCATCAACCGGGAAGGCTTTGAAGTCGTCTTTTCAGGTGGGACAGCCCTTTCAAAAGCCCATAATATTCTGTTCCGGTTTTCGGAAGATGTGGATTTCCGGGTGCTGGTAAAACCGGAGTTTAGAAATCGCAAAAATCTTTCCAGCTTCAAACACGCCGTTGTTGATGCGCTTCGCGCCGATGGTTTTGCTGTTGAAGACCGTCATGTGAGAGCCAGAGATCAAAACCGTTTCTTTGCCATTGATCTGGAGTATGAAACGGCTTTCCCAAAAGCAGATGCGCTGCGTCCTCATAATGCTACAGATGAGCGCCCCCCTCATATCCAGATTGAAATGACAGCGCGGGATATTCAGCTTCCCCAAATTGCGCTGCCGGTCTCGTCCTTTCTGAACGAACTGGCAAAGAAGCCGCCGGAAGTCCCTCTCATAGGGTGCATCGACCCGGTCGAAAGCGCGGCGGACAAACTCAGCGCCCTTGCGTGGCGCATTCCCGACAGGGTGCGCGGCGATCAATATGATGATCCTTCCGTTATCCGGCATATTCACGATTTAGCCGTACTTAAAGACCGGGCCTTGGCCCATATCGGATTTGCGGAACTGGTTGCAAAATCCATGCAGGAAGACAATAACCGCGCCAAAAACGATCCTTCTTTGGAAAGCATGGCCGTCCCTGAAAAGCTGGCCAGGATGCTGGCTATTTTGACAGAGGATACGAAATACGCGGAAGAATACAGGCGTTTTGTTGAGGATGTTTCTTACGCAAAATCGGGGGAAACTCCTGATTTTGCAACCGCCCTTCAGGCCGTCCGGCTCCTTATAGACAGCGTTCTGCAATCGTAATCTAAACCCGCCGTAAGACAGTTTTGACCGAGTGTCTAACAAAAGTATCTAACGGGCGATGAGAGGGGAAAAACGGAGGGATGCAAGCTATTGAATTTAAACAAAACAGAGCTTCATATTTTCCCCACGCACATAATGCTCATAACCTAAAGGTCAGAGGTTCAAATCCTGCCAAACCTTTGTACCGCTGGTTCGCACAAGTAATTGTAGCCCATCACCATCATATAAACGATAAGCCTTGTCTGCGGGCTTAGCATTCTCAACTTCTTTATCTGTAAGCCTTACAACTCTTCTGGCCATATCCAGCACCTCCATAACAGTACAAAATCAAAATCCAACTGAATATACTGCGTACTGTACTGTTAAAAACTTTGGAAGAGGCGTGTCCTTAACGAACTTTCAGAGACTCTAAATCCTGTTTATAACTTTAAAAACAAAGACTTAAAGACGCTAATGGATTTCTATGGAAGTTGAATTGGTTGTGTGCTCGCACTATGAGCTAAACTAGTTCTATTTAACGATTACCCTAATCCATCCTCAATATTACAATAACCATTTGATATTAGGCGATAAATTCAAAATGCGCGCCATGGCCTTCCAATCAAAAACCTGAAGGTCGTATAAAGAGCCAAAATGCCTGTAATGCATGTGGAACCTGTACACATAGATGACAGGTTCACAGGTGTTTTTCTGCTCCAGAAGACGGAAAATAAATGCGTTATTCGCTTGATAATATCAGCGAATGAAGCGTTACTGATCTCATGAACATCATCACTTACAGCGATATCCATCTTGAATTTGGCCATAATTGGCGGCCACCGAAAAACATTGACGGTGATGTTATGCTGCTGGCTGGCGATATGGTCACGTTCAATCAATACAAACCCCTCAAGTATTTTCTGACGCACTGGGAAAAGCCGGTCATTTACATTTCAGGTAATCACGAATATTACGACACCCGGATCGGTGCAGCAGAAAAAGTTGCGGTGGAATGGATCGCCAGAAAACTGCCGCATGTGCATTACCTTAAGGACAGCGCGATTGAGATTGATGGTGTTCATTTCTTTGGCGGCACCATGTGGACGGATTTTGATGGCGCAAATTATAGTGCCATGGCCTGTGCCCAAAGAGCCATGAATGATTACAGGGTTATAAAAACAGACAAAAGAAGCCACCTTCAGCCCGAGGACACAGTCGAGTTTCATAAAACCTATGTACAGAACCTGTTGGCATGGTTTGAAAAAGATTTAAGCGGTCCGCGCGTTGTTCTATCCCATCACGCGCCAATTCCTAGCCCCTCTGGCAAAAATCGTTATGACGATCCGCTTTTGGATGCCGCCTACACATCGCGGGACATGATTAAAATAATAGACCAGCACCAACCAGACCTTTGGGTTTACGGCCATACGCATCAACCGAATGATCAAACCTTCGGTAAAACCCGGATTATCTCAAACCCGCGTGGCTATCCAAAATATGAATGCGAAGGGTTTGATCCTTACGGCAAGCCTGTAACCCTGTAAAATATGTACACATTCTTCACAGGCTCTACAGGTTTTTAGAGCGTCTTTTTAGGCAGCAATCTCCGTAATCTTCCAAATATCTTGGGCTAGAGAAATTAAGATCGATTGTCGATTTTCAATATCTTCTGCATCCCATTTATCAAACGAAGACAATTTTTCGTTGATGCGAGAAATCGACGTATTCTGCCCAACAGCCGCAAGAGACGAAAGGCTTCTTGTCAGATAATTTGCGCTCTTGCCATATTCTGGAACTTTGTTTGAGTAAAAATCGTTGCTCGCAACAATATTTATAGGCTTTTCAAGTAAAGTCAGGTTTCCAAGACGGTTTTTATAATCGTCATATATCAATTCGGGATGCTTCTCTTGCCATGTTCCCCTCAAATCACTTTCTGGATTGTTTGGTAAAATATGCTCTATTTCCAATTTAAAGTAAGGATCAAGACTGCCTCGCGATTTTTGGCCACTAAATGCCATATCAACATGTTGAGCCAAACTGGCCAGCAGGTAACGAGTACGATATTGCTGCATGGAATGAAGCGTTAATCTCTTGAGCGCATCTTTTAGCTCTGGGCTCTTTTTGATCATATTTTGTGCAAAGCGCTCATTTACAAATGCATTGAGTTTTTCTCGTTGCTCTTCCTGATTTTCGACATAAGCAATATCTCTTACCTCATCCGCCCATAGAGAAAAGCTACGCTCTAAATCTTTTGTCGGTGTTTTGGTAAAAATGTAAAAGAACAAGAAACTTTCCAGCTGAGACACAAATTGATCAAATAATGTTTTGGGTAAATTGGCAGCGGCTAAAAGCAAGACGTAGTGCAAGCTGAAAGCACCACCCGTAAGCTTCTTAAGGGAATCCATTGCCAAACTAGGTTTGCCGTCATTACCAAGACCATTACTGAAATCGATATATCGGTTCACATTGCGTATGATTTGACGAACAAATTCAAAAGGATTTTCCTGATATCCGGTTAAAGCCGCATTTTCTTTTTTAGAAAACCAATCATAAATTTCATCCTCACGGACAATGGCATCGTTTCGATCATTTTTTATGTCGTAATTTGCCATGAGAAAATAGCGCAGAAACCGAAGCGGCTTTTCCTTGTTTTTTTCCAGTGGGCTGGTGATCTTTTTCCATTCATCTTTGAGCTGAGAAAAACGTTCTGGTGATACCTGTGTAAACAAGAGATTTTTCAGCAGATCCATAGGGTTTAGACCAACACCGCGCTCATTAATCGTTTCAAAGATTTTGAGAGCACTACTTACATCTGTCGAAATTTGAATAAAGACAACGTTGTTTGCCAGATGACCCCAATATTTTTTCAGCTTGGCTTCGCTATCGTAATTGTTGGTCAGAAAACGATATATAACATCATAGGCGTTCAGGATATTCTCAACAGAACCATAAATCTGGATACCAGAGCTTTGAATGTTTGCACGAACGGCTTGAGGATCGCCGTTAGCTTGAACGATTTTCTCAATTACCTCTCCAGCATTTTCGTATCTGGGCTCCAGCTTAAGGTTGGTTTTTATATCGCCTTGTGAGTCAGTATAGCTAGTAGCAGTCAGTCCATTTATCATTTGCCCCTGTGGCATGCCGTTGAAAAGAACCCGTAAGGCGCACAAAATCAGGAATGTTGTTGTCAAACGTTGCTGACCATCGATCACATCATAATGGCCTTTTTCACCATCTCGCGGAGAAACAAGAATGGTACCGATAAAATATTCGGATGAGCTGCTATCCATCTGCTCATCTATATCCTCCAGGAGCTGCGTAATTTGCTTATCCGTCCAGACATATTCCCGCTGGTAGTCCGGCACGACATAGAAGCACTCTCTAAATGCCTCATCTATAGTGAATTTATGATTTTCTATTCGTGCCATTTCCTAACTCCTAAATGTATATTTTAACTATTCGTAGCAGATTCAGAATTAATTTTCTTCCTCAAAACATCCAGCAGAACCGCCATCGCATACGTATCCTGCTTGCAATACTCCGTAAGATCATTCCACAAATCCGGCCAGAGCGATTCATTAAGGTCGCCAGACATGAAAGCCCCATACTGACGCATTGCTTCGCCGCCGTGACCTATCTCCAAATCATCATAGCTTAGATCTGTAAAGGCTGGCAGAACGGCCTTTATTGACGCGGAGCTATTCTGGTTTGGGTGATAAAGCCAACGGCTTTTGAACGGTACCAGCAAATCCAACACACGAGCGTTAATCGCTTGGATCGCTACGGCATACTCAGGCAAATCTCTGGCCAGCTCATTATTGCGAGCAATCTCGAATGCCTGATTGTAAACGAGCACTGTACCTTCACTGCCGCAAAGCTCGATAAGTCTTTCTGCAAAGGATTGTCTTGGATCCGTCCTTTCCTTATGCAGATATTCATGATGCTCAAGCTCTGCGCCGGGACTGTGCTGGACATGCACCGAAAACTGAAACGGGATTTGCTGGAATGGCCGCGTCCCATCGAAAATCGGGATGGCCGGCATCATTGTTTCATAGTCCAGAAAATAAAGTGGGTATCGGATTTTCCCAAGGAACGCAGCGATATTGGCGCGATCCACAATCGTCTCGCCATTCAGATAACTTTCAACGTCCAATCCTTTTGCGCCGCCAGGGCGAATGTGATCGGGTAAGCCCTCAATATCCAGACCGTAACGTTTGGCAATTTCTTCGGCTCTGGGTTTTTGGAAGACATCATAAACGGAGTATTTTGGCGCATGCGCCCAGCAATACGGTTTGTAATCACACTCAAAAGGCTTAAAGCATCGTGCACCAATCGACATTTCCGGCTCAGCCTTACGCTCAAGAATATAACCAAGCTGACCGGCCACCGCGTCCACTTCACCCTGTTTGGCAAACACATGGCCAGATATTTCTTCCAACCGAAAAAGCTGCTGCGGGTCGATTTCACCGTTCCGAACATACTCATTATTAATAACCATCATAAAGCATTTGCGGATCCGGTACCCAGCGCCATAAAAAACGTGATACTGAAATGACATGTCATCGATGTGATAGTCTTTGACCTGAGTGGAGCTTTTAACCTCAATCAAATCCCATTCATCGCTGCCCTCCACACGCTTTAAAATATCAATGCGAGAATAGCACCCATTGACTGGGTGAACAGCGGTGGCCTCGAAGATGGTGTCATGACCAGCCTTGATATATTGCTCTGTTGCCTCAACGGCACCAATGACATCCCAGTATTCACTGGTAACCTCCACGCCTTCGCCAAAATAGCGCATGGCCAGCTCACCAATTTCATGGCCGGTGTCGAACAAGGCTTGCTTTTCAGGGGTAATTTCAGGAGCCAGATCTTTGCGGTGGCGATAGAGCCACAATGCTTTTCCGCACTGCAGCCCTTTAATATACTGGGATTTGGAGATTGTGTGCTCAGTCATAAGCCCGCCTTAATGCCAAGACGCTTCATGACGCGGTGGGTTAACTCTGTGTATTGCTCCTTGAGCTTTATAGGCTCCAAAATTTCTACGCTGCCATCCCATGTGAAAAGATGCCAGCACATCTCTTTCCAGCCCGCGGCCTCAAAGGAAACAATTACGGAGCCGTCCGGCTGCTCCTCCAGCACTTGCGTGGGATGAAAAAGATGGTCACGCACATCATCGGCAACTTCAGCATCAAACTTCCAGACGGCCTTAAATGGGTCTTCCTGATACACACCGAATGAACGCTCACTGTAGGCTTTAAGATCGAAATCATCATGCCGCACGAAAAAATCGTCCGTCAGGGATATTTCCTGAATATTTGCCAGCGCGAATGTACGAATGTCTTGAGCATCATCACACCAGGCGATCAGATAATGGCGCGCGCCATATAAAAAGCCGTAAGGGCAAACAACGCGTTCCCGAATATCGCCTTTGACACGGCCACGATAAGTGATCAGGACTTTCTGCGAACCTTTTATTGCTTCACGGAGCAGATATAAAACCTTTGGCTCGATCTTTGGGCGCGGCCCTGGGCGCATGGCATGCCCTTCAGCCTCCAGCAAGGCTTCGAGGTCTGTTTCAATCCGCGAAGCACTCTCCGGGCGCACCATTCCTTTAAGTTTGACCCAAAGCCGCTCCAAATTATCAGCCTGTACAGGAAGGTTTTCACGGCGCATTTGATCAATGGCGGTTTTCAGCTCGGATAGCAATCACCTTCAGTTTTTGCCGCCATATTCAAAGCTGCCCCACCATTGTTCCTGACCGTTGACGTTGCGGCGTTCCAGCATCAGGGTAAAGCGGTCGATGCCGCGTTCCTTGGATGTGGCGTAATCTTCCAGCGCAAACCATGCTTTTCTGGCCAATGTGGTGGCGGTGCGTTTGACGGTGTAGTCAAAGGCGGCCAGCAAGGCTTCAATCTCGGCATCGGTGCATTTCTCGTTTTGGATGTCCTCGACCATTCCTTTGTAAAATAACTTGCTCATCTGCTTATCTCCTTGTTTTTGCATCGTTTTTACAAGTACAGTAACGCTTCATTCCCAAGGCTTATCAAGTGAATAAGATGCTATTTTGAGGGCGTTTCTGCCGAATTATTGAGGGCATGATTGAGGCTCTGCAGCTTGGATTTGCAATCGGCATGGGCGTACCAGAGGCGGGTGTAATTGGCGGCAATATCACGCTGCGTCATGCCTTCGCCGGGATAGTCCGGAGCATCAGCGCAGCTTTGCAGCGATGTCGGGGTTTCCGGCCTAACGACTTTGATCTGTGTCTGCGGTGCGCCCGTACAGCCGGTCAATAGTATCGCGCAGCACAGGGGCCACAGGGGCGTCTTGTTCATCGCTTGCTCCTTCTATGCGGCCTAAAAGCCGCTCCATGTTTTGGGTTCTTGCAATCTGTCGGTCGCGTTCCTGCTCCAACGCCTCAATCTTGGCTTTGGTATCGGCTTGCAGAATATCCAGGCTTGCCTCGTATGAAGCCACGCTGGCGCGAGAGTCGACCAGCTCACGTTTCAACGTTGTGATCTGGTGGCTTTGCCAGTTGATCCAACCATAGAGCAATGCCAGCGCGAGAAAACTCCCCAGCCAGCGCCAATGCTTTAAAATGAAGGCCATCATTGATCTCTCTTGCATTCTGTATTGCCGTTTTTATGGGCGGCGTAGAGATAAGCGCCAATCGGGCCGCTGGCTAGAATGCCAACATAAGTCAGGATGGCTTGCAGCAAGCCGATATCGGCTCCGACCAAAATCTGATACGCCACCAGCAGATTGGGGAGAACCAGAAAGGCATAAATAGATACAAAAAAAGCCAGGGCGCGCCTGACTTTCATTGGGTCGTTCTTATCGGGTTTAAGCATCAAAATCCTCCTGCATAAATATCTATGGCCGGACGCGCTTTCTTGAGAAAGCCTTCGGTCGTGCCTGCGCCAAGATGGGTGTTGTAATATTTCTTCCAATAGGCAGCCATACCTTGCCAGTCGCCTTCTTCTGGCAGCGGCTCTTTAAATCGGAGATAAAAGATCCGGCACATCGCAGCCGCGTAAAACAAATTTCCACGCAATTGATCGTGCAGATCCATGTCCCGCATAATGAGGGCTTTGAGATCGTTTAAAAGTAACGGCCTGCGGCTTAAATATCGTTCCCAAATATCATCATGTGTGACTGGCTCCATTTGAAAAAAGCCGCGCGCCGGGCCACGGCCTATTTGCTGAATAAAGAACACACCGCTTTCCGCCATGGCTGTTGCCAGCACCAATTGCTCTGCATTCAGTGTCCAGGCGTTGATCTGCTGCAAGGCCGGACGGACGATAAAATCTCTGAATTGTCTGATATCCATGTCTGCCTCCTATGGATCCACTTTTTTGCGCAGATGATGAATGTCCTGGCGCATATCGCTCACCTGAGCTTTGATGGTGGCCAGATCTTCGCGCATTTCGCCAACCACGCGCCGCCCGGTGACATCGTTGTTTACCTGATATTCGAGAGATTTAATCCGCTGCTCGCTGGCCGTAATGTGCTCGGTCACCCAAGCCACAAGCTTGACCAGAGCCATAATAACGGCCACGCTGTGGGCAATAATGCCGAACAGCAGCCCCCATTCTGCTGGTGTCATGGTTTTTCCTTTCTGTTGATAATGGTTAGTATTTCGAGAGCACGATCCACTGTCCGCCGTCTGAATAGATGGTCATGGCGGCAAAGTGGGATGTGAGTGACCAGATTTGTGCATCCGGACCGCCGGAGGCACCTGCCATCTGAATTTTGACGTGGTTGCTGGATGGATCGATTTTCTTGATTGTGCAGACGCGCCCAGCCGCAGCAGAGGGCGCAGGAATTTCAAAGATGATCTGACCGCCGAAGGCTGAGACCAGATAAACCCTGTTGAGCATATCGGCCTGAAATGTGCCGGACGGTGCAGCATCATTATCAATGTAGCGGCTGGGACGCGGCATGCGGTTGTCCTGGCACACCCACCATGTAGCGCCATTGGAAACCAGCGTGACGGTGTCATATTGCTGCAGCAAAGTGAGCGTCCGGTTATCCGGCCCGGCGCCATTATTCTCTTTGATATGGATTGGATTATCCCGCAGATCCGATTTTTTGAGCGTAACCCAGCGCCCGGTCGCATCCCCGGCATTGGGCAGGATGAGGTCATAGGATTTGTTAAAAGAGCTGAGCAGATAAAAAGTATGCTTCAGATCAATTGAAATGTCACCAACATGATCAACTGCCGGATCAATATAAGTTGTCCCGCGCGTCATGCCGTCCACATGAACATCCGTAATATAAACATCCTTCATAAAGTTTTTCTTTGGGAAGCCCGCATCATAGGCTTGGTATTCCCCCTGTAAGGTGGGATCCCAGATAGCCGCGCCGCCCGTTGCTGAAAACAGCCGCATAATGGTGTTATCATAGGAGCCATTATCAATACGGATCCCCGGCGCTAATCCCAAGCACTCCGCATAGAAATTATTAATGATATTGCTGCGCGCCAGAAAGCCGAGCCGGAAGCAGGCTTCAGCATCCTCATGCACATTGGCCTCGCAATCGACAAAGGAGTTGTTGTATTGCCCCGTGGAAACAAAGAACCCGGAACCGGATAAAGGGCTGGAGAGCGAATAAACCCGGACATCATGAAACTTATTGGCATTCGGGCTATCGCCAAACGTTTCAGGATCATTCCAGTCTGTCGGCGTAGTCGTCAGCAACACGCCATTGATTTTCGGACGGGCAATCAGAACACGGCTGATATTGTTCCAGTAACAGGGCTTGTTGGTATCATTCCAGCCATCCAGCGTTACCCCGATCTGGGCATCCCAGATAGTGACATTCTCAATGACATTCTTGACGCAGGGGCCGACCTTGCCAGCTAGAAACAACGCCGATGCGCCGCCAACAATTTTGATGTTCTCGACAATGCAGTAGCCTTCTACAATCTCGATGGCGTTAAACTCTGCCGTATAGGGCGGGACTTCATTTTCATTGAGCGGTGTGCCCTGTGCTTGGATGACGCTTTCATCACCCATGCCGAGAATGGCATTGCCGTAATGCATGGTGATCGGCCCGGTGATCCGGTAAACGCCGCGCGGCAGGTAAATTGCCTTTTCTGCTGCCAAAGCGTCATTGATCGCCTGCGTATCATCATTTACGCCATCACCGACCGCGCCATAATCCTGCGGACGGGCTATCTCACGCGCAGCCAGATACTGCCTGAGC
>JACKIU010000003.1 GCA_020638295.1 Rhodospirillales bacterium
AGGCTTGAAATTCTCTGTGCGATGATTTAATAATCAAATCAAGGTGTTGCAGCGGAGACAAAGTTTTAATTTGTTCTGGCCGCACAGCCATTTTACATACGTTCGAACTTTCTCTATTCCTGCAACGACTACCGCAAAAGCCCGCAGTATGTAAGGTCTCGCGTCCTTTTTCTGTCCACCTTGGCGCGGGATATTCGCCTCTATATCCGACCAAATTCTCTCTCTTCGGCCATTTTTCTCTCCAGCCTGTCCACTTCGGGCTTCTAAACAGGACAGACAAGAATGGCTGATTTCTGGTGCTTTGCGATGATGCCAAAAAACGCTGGTTTGAAGTCGGTGTGCCTGTACAGCAATCTTATGAATGATCAGTTGGACAATGCGCGCTTGTTCAGCAGGAAACAGTTCTTCCCAGACAACGCCGAAGTTTTTCAGCGCCGCCGTCACATCGTGCATATTGGCTTTTTCATTCGGATGCGAGGTCAGCATTCGGTTGACCCATTCCGTGCTGGTTAAAACCCGCCGCGTCTGATCGAGCACCACCTCCTCCAGCAGAGGCGCAGAGATCGTCTTGAGCGGACAAACGCTATCTCTAGAGATACGGCAGGCTCGGTTTGATAACTTCCCTAAGAATATTTCTCGATGGCCACAGCGACAGCATCCATCAACTCCTTGGCTTTTTCGCTTTCATCCGAACGGAGTTTTTCGTGCAAGGTAACAAACATGGCATCAATATGAGCCTGAACGATAATTTGATGTTCTTTTTTATGGACATCGATTTTTTCGCAGAAATCTCGTAGGGACTGTGCAAAATACTCCATCAATGTGTGATTATACATTGATGTTAAATCTTTGACATTATTCGAATAGTTGTAAATCCTGTCGAGGGCGTTTGTGCGGTTATCGCTTTTTTGAGCGCAGTAGTCTTTCCAGCTTGCCTGTAAATTTCCCAGAATTTTTTCGACTTCTTCATGGTACAGACTTTCCTTGTCGTCGATCGCTTTTTGCGCTTTTTCAATGCGTTTTTGACTAATCAGCCCTTGGCTTTTACTAAAGGCAGACAGGCCCGCTTTAGGTTTTAATTTGTTCATGCGGTGAAAAATTTCCGCCTCTGAATCACTTTTGTTCATAATGCGCTTTCATATTTTGCGGGTTGGCTTTTCTACGGTCTTTATGGTCGAAAGGCCGATTTTTACGGCGGCGATCCGGTCCGAAGTACGTTTTGCTTTTAACAAAAGGACGGGGATTATTGACCAGATGTTGAATGCGCCGGGCGATTTCGGACGCCGAAACCGGTTTGACAATGATCTCATGGGCTCCCAGGTCACGGGTTTGGCTGACGAGATCGCCGGAGGTATAGGCGCTGCAAACGACAACCGGTAAAAACCTGATCGTGTCTTTTTGGCTGTTCCTGATCCATTGCAAAAGCTCGCGCCCATCCATGATGGGCATCAGCCAATCCGTGATGACGACATCAATATTGCTGCCGTTTTCGAAATTATTCAGGCTTCGTATCTGCTCTTTCGCATGAGCGCCGTTTTCAGAAACCAGAACCCGACCGACGCCTATTTCTTTGAGCACATCGGCAATGACCTGCGAAACGAAGGCATAGTCATCGACAATTAGAACGGTAAATTTTCTAAGATCCAAATGTTCGGGTTCTGACATGGCAATATAAGTTACGGTGAGGTCCTAAAAATGCAAAGCGACTACGGCGCTCACGAATACAGTAAAGCTCGAATTAGCCTGCTAATACTAGCGGGTTGCAGTAACGCTGCCAAGAGTGCGCTAAAGTTTTTGGGGCTGTACCAGATAACTAAAAAAAGTTACTGGTATGCGCATGAGAAAAAGCAGATTAAGTCAGGTCAAACAAGATCGTCTTTCTGATGCAGAGTATCTCATGTATTTTACTCCCCATTACCCATTGATTTTAAAAGATTCCCGCTCTTGTGCCCCAGAGGGTACTTGTGCCCCAGAGGGTACTTGTGCCCCAGAGGGTATGCGCGGGGAAAGCAAAAAAGTTGAAATTTCGAATCATTTTATATGGGATGAGCTATAGTCTTCAAATTGCTTTTCTCGTTCCATTCAAAGAACATTTTTTCATCGATCTATACTCTGCGATCAACACGCCGGATGCAAAAATTTGACTGGCGCAGCATTGTATAAAAGCTATGAGTTTTGACCCTAGGCCCTAGGCCAGCCCCAAGAAAATCAATGTCCCATCCACATCCAGAACAGCGGAATCCAGATCAGGGATGTGGTTAAAGTCCCTTTGATGGTTTGATAGGCAATCCAAGCCCAAAACATATGCTTTCCGGGCTTCTTGAACATTGAAAAAAAGCTTTTGCGCTTATCGGTATTGGCTATGGCATCCATGAAAATCACCTTAATGCCATGCCTTACGCTTTCAATTGATATTGGTCAAGTCAAAGCTTTCCTGACGCTGCCAATGCGATCGTATTTGTGAACTACTTCCCCGATAGAATATCCTTGCACGGATATTCAGAAGAGCAGGCCATGCAGGAATAATCGGTAAGCTGTGATGGACTGTCAATTTCAACCGTAGAGCCTTTAATCCGAATCCCGGTTTTATCGCGCAATCTCGACAAAGCTCTCGAAAACGTTTCCGGCTGCATCCCCAACCGTGAGGCGACAAGCATCTTGTCATAGGGCAAGTGAATATGCGCTGCGCCGTCTTCACTCTGATTAAGCAACCGTAACAAAAAACAACCGATACGCTGCGAAGCGTTTTGTAATGATCGGTGTTCAATCTCCCGGTCCTGCCGTCGTCGATACCGCGCCATCGAACACAACATGTCCAACGCCAACTTGTTATTCGCTTTAATCTCGTTTTTAAGCAGATCGATGGGCAGAGCAATAACCTGAACATCCTCAACCGCCTCTGCACTATAAGGATACATTCCGTCCTCAAAAATTGCAGTCTCTCCGAACATATGCCCGGTTGTAAAAATATCGACGACCGCCTGCGTTCCGTCCAAAGTCTCACGGTACAATTTCACCCAGCCATGGCGAATGATATAAAAGCACTCAACCCCATCGCCGTGCAAAAACACCACCTGCCCTTTTTCAAAACGCCTTTCGCGCGCGGCCTCCTGCAGGGCAGACACAAACACGCCTTCACACTGACGAAATAACGGATAGGACTGAAGATCTATTTCGACCGGCAAAGCAATCTGACTAGAAATTTTTTCTTGCATGGGCACCGCTTAACTTTTGTATGTGTTTTTTCGCAACAGCGATATTTTAAATTGACAATAGTCAAGGCAATAACTAATTGCGTTTTTAACAATGAAAAAAGGAATTTGAAAGACTATTCTTGTGATAATCGTACAATGCGTACAGGATTTTAGCACCGCCTACGGACTGCCGGTGAGTCTGTTTCTTGCCGGGCTGGTTGGCGGTTTCACGCATTGTGCGGGCATGTGCTCACCGTTTGTACTCGCCCAGACCGCACAGGGAGAAACCTTTCAAAGACTGAGTTCTAAGCTTTTATTACCCTATCACCTCGGACGCATGACCACATATGTAACCCTGGCGGTAATTGTAAACGCAGTAGTTAATATGGCATTTTTATTTTCTGATCTGAAAATCCTTCTTACCGCGCCGCTGCTGATGCTGGCGGGTACGGTTTTTTTGATCACCGCCTTTCCAAATGTCGCGAATCTTTTCCCCTGGGCCGCGCGGTTGCAGTTTGCCCCTACCTTCCGAATCATCTCCGGCACCAGCGCGAAATTCATGGCCGATCCCACGCCGCTCAAACGCTACGGCTTAGGAATATTACTTGGATTTATGCCCTGCGGTTTGGTTTTATCCGCACTGCTGGCTGCCGCAACCGCCGACACAACATTAGAAGCGGCATTTGCAATGAGCGCCTTTACTTTAGGCACGATTCCGGCTTTACTAATGATTACACTGGGCGGACAAGCCCTCAAAAATGCGTACCCGACAGCAACAAAAAGATTTTCTCAAGGAGCGATGGTTATTAGTGGACTTTGGCTCTTTACTTTAGCCGGCATTATGATTACTGGACATTAGGTTTTTTAAAAAGGACGAAAACATGACCGCAACCACAACCACTGAAAAACCGAACTATAATGACGAAATCGTCAAGATGTTCACGATTGCGACCATCTTCTGGGGCGTTGTCGGCTTCGCAGCCGGCGTCTTTATCGCCAGCCAGATGGTCTTCCCGGATCTTAACATCGAGCCTTGGCTGAACTTCGGCCGCCTGCGCCCGCTGCATACCTCCGCAGTGATCTTCGCCTTTGGCGGGAACGCGCTCTTCGCCACCAGCTACTTCGTTGTCCAGCGCACCTGCGGTGTACGGCTGTGGAGCGACATGCTGGCTAAATTCACCTTCTGGGGGTATCAGTCGGTCATCGTCTTGGCCGCTCTGGGCTATGTTCTGGGTGTTACACAAGGTAAAGAATACGCCGAACCCGAATGGTATGTCGATTTGTGGTTGACCGTCGTCTGGGTGGCATATCTGCTGGTTTATCTCGGAACTGTGATGACCCGCAAAGTCTCACACATCTATGTCGCCAACTGGTTTTATCTGGCCTTTATCATCACCGTTGCCGTCTTGCATCTGGGCAACAATATCAGCATTCCGGTCGAACTGCTCGGCGCGAAGAGCTATTCTGCTCCTTCCGGTGTCCAAAGCGCGATGATTCAATGGTGGTACGGCCACAATGCAGTGGGCTTCTTCCTGACCGCTGGCTTCCTCGGCATGATGTATTACTTCGTGCCGAAACAGGCTAATCGTCCGATTTACTCCTACCGCTTGTCAATCGTGCACTTCTGGTCCCTGATCTTCATCTATATCTGGGCCGGTCCGCACCATTTGCACTACACCGCTCTGCCTGACTGGGCGCAAACACTGGGCATGACCTTCTCAATCATGTTGTGGATGCCGTCCTGGGGCGGGATGATCAACGGTGTCATGACCCTGTCCGGCGCCTGGCATAAGCTGCGCGAAGACCCGGTCTTGCAATTTATGATTATCGCTCTGGCCTTCTACGGCATGAGCACCTTCGAAGGCCCGCTGATGTCTATCCGCGCCGTGAACTCTCTGTCGCACTACACGGACTGGACTATCGGTCACGTGCACTCCGGTGCTCTGGGTTGGGTTGGCTTCATCAGTTTCGGCGCACTCTACTATCTCGTGCCGAAACTCTGGGGTCGCGAAAGACTCTACTCCACAAAACTGGTTAGTCTGCACCTGTGGATCGCCACCATCGGCATCGTCTTCTACATTGCCGCCATGTGGGTTTCCGGGATCATGCAAGGCCTGATGTGGCGTTCATACAATGACATGGGCTTCCTCGAATATTCCTTCGTTGAAACCGTTATGGCTATGAAACCCTTCTATACAATCCGCGTTTTGGGTGGTCTTCTCTACCTGACCGGCGCACTGATCATGGTTTACAACTTCTGGAAAACCATCCGTGGAGATGTAAATGAAAAAGAACAACAACTTCTGTCGCAAGGAGCAGCAGCATGAGCTGGAATAGCCACGAAACCCTAGAAAAGAACTCCATCCTTCTCCTCATCGCCATTATTTTGGTGGTTCTGGTCGGCGGGATTGTCGAAATCATTCCCCTTTTCCGCAAGGAAACGGTGATTGAACCGGTCGAAGGCGTGCGACCTTATACGCCGCTCGAGCTGGCGGGCTATAACATCTACATTCGTGAAGGTTGTTATAACTGCCACTCCCAACAAATTCGCCCTCTACGTGACGAGGTTGTCCGCTACGGTCATTATTCTCTGGCCGCTGAAAGCATGTACGACCATCCGTTCCAGTGGGGGTCCAAACGGACGGGTCCCGACCTGTCCCGCGTGGGGGGGAAATACTCCGACGCCTGGCAGACCGCTCACCTGGTTGAACCGCGTGATCTGGTTCCCGAATCGATTATGCCGTCCTACGGGTTCCTCTTGCATAAAGGCGCTAAACTCCACGATCTGGATAAGCACCTGAAAACCCTGCGTCTGGTTGGCGTTCCTTATACCGATGAAATGATCGAAAACGCCGAAAAAGATGCAATGGCTCAAGCCACAGGTGAAGAGCGCACCGATATCGGCGGTCTGCAGGATCGTTACGGTGAAAGCGTCAACGCCCGCGACTTTGACGGTCAGGAAAATATGATCTCTGAAATGGATGCCTTGGTCGCCTATCTGCAGGTTCTGGGCACCATGGTCGATTTCGAGACAGTTGAGGGGGCGAAATGATCGATTTCGTCTCTGACAATGCCGGCATGATCGGCCTGCTCTTTTTCTTTAGCTTTTTTGTCGCCGCGAGCGTGTGGACTTTTCGCCCCGGCGCCAAAGGACAATACAAAAAACACGCACACATCCCGCTTGAGGAGAATTAAATATGAGCGACGACCATAAGAAAAAAGAAATTGATGAACTCTCCGGCGTTGAAACCACCGGTCACGAGTGGGACGGCCTGAAAGAGCTCAACAACCCGCTCCCACGGTGGTGGATTTGGGTGTTCATCATTACCTGCGTCTGGTCCTTCTGGTACTTCGTGGTTTACCCGTCATGGCCTGTTCCGGGCGGAGCGACCGAAGGTACCTCAGGCTACACCCAATATAGAGAACTGGCGATGAATCAAGCGGAAATCACCGCCCGTCAGGAAGCCTATCTTTCAAAATTCGAAGGTGCGTCCTACGAACAAATCCTCCAAGACCCCGCGCTTTATGCTTTTGCTTCTGCGGGGGGAGCGTCGGCCTTTAAAGACAACTGTGCAACCTGCCACGGCGCAGGCGGTATCGGGGCCAAAGGCTATCCCAACCTGAACGACGACGATTGGCTCTGGGGCGGCGCTCTTGAAGATATTGAGCAAACCATCACCTACGGTATCCGCGCTGACAATATCGAAAGCCGCGTCTCACAAATGCCGGCTTTCGGCGCTGACGAACTGCTTTCCCGTGAGGACATCAACGCTGTTGTCGATTACGTCCTGACCCTGTCCGGCGGTGCGTCAAAAAGCAATGTTGCCCAAGGTGAGACCATCTTCATGGAACAATGTTCCGCCTGCCATGGCGAAGACGGTAAGGGGATGCGTGACTTTGGCGCGCCGAACCTGACCGACAAAATCTGGCTCTACGGCGGTGACAAGGAAACTGTTTTTGAAACCGTCTACGCCGGTCGCGGCGGTTTGATGCCTGCCTGGGAGGGTCGTCTGGATGAAAATACCATCAAGCAACTGACGATTTATCTCCATGAACTCGGCGGCGGCGAATAAAAAACGAAATATGATCAAAAAAAGCCTTCGCCTTGAATCGAAGGCTTTTTTTTCACTACAAATGCGTTTATGAACACATTTATAAGTTATTACTTATAAACCCTTTGAGATCAACGAGGGAGAAATCCAGCCATGCTCGAACTTTTCGCTAAACAGGAAAAAGTTTATCCAAAACGCGTATGGGGAAAATACCGCAAACTCAAATGGATCACGATGATCCTCACCCTCGGCATTTACTATCTCGCCCCGTTCATACGTTGGGAGCGCGGCCCCGGCATCCCCGATCAGGCCATCCTCATCGACCTGCCCGCCCGGCGTGCTTATTGGTTCTGGATCGAAATCTGGCCGCAGGAAGTCTATCTCCTCACCGGTATTCTTATTCTCGCCGCTATCGCGCTGTTTGTTGTCACATCCATGTTCGGCCGCGTCTGGTGCGGTTATTTCTGCCCGCAAACCGTCTGGACCGACCTCTACGTCTGGGTCGAGCGGATCGTTCAGGGCGACCGCGCAGCGCGTAAACGCCTGCATGAAGGCCCGTGGACCTTTGATAAAGTCCGCAAGATCATTATCACCCATTTCATCTGGCTCGTCATCGCTTGGTGTACCGCCGGATCGTTCGTTCTGTATTTCAACGACGCCCCAACCCTAGTGCGCAGTTTCTTCGAATTTAATGTCTCCCCGACCGTGCTGGGCTTTATCGCCAGCCTAACTTTTTCGACCTATCTGATGGCAGGCTTTTCCCGTGAGCAGGTCTGCACCTATATGTGTCCCTATGCCCGTTTCCAGTCCGCCATGTTCGACCGCGATACGCTGATCATTGGTTATGACACTGATCGCGGTGAGCCACGCGGAAAACATAAAGCCGGGGACAGCTGGGAAGGCCGCGGCCATTGCGTCGACTGCACCGCCTGCGTTCAGGTCTGCCCGACCGGCATCGACATCCGCAACGGCCTGCAGATGCAATGCATCGCCTGCGGCCTATGCGTTGACGCCTGTAACAACATCATGGACAAACTCGGCCTCCCGCGCGGCCTCATCCGCTATGACACCGTCAACCACATGGAAGCCGAGGTTAAAGGCGGTAAGGAAAAATTCAATATCATGCGCATGCGCACACTGTATTACGCCACCATTATGGCCATCGTCGGCGGCATCATGCTCTATGCGCTCATCAACCGTACCGAGCTCGAGCTTCACGTTCTGCATGACCGTGCCCCGGTCTTCGTCCAGCTCTCCAGCGGTGAGATCCGCAACGGCTATACGATCAAAATTCTGAACAAGACGCATGACAACCGCACCTTCACCCTCGATGTCGATGGACTGCCCAATGCGCAGATCGAGGTCAAAGGTGCCGGTGACGTCGATGATAAACACATCACCGTTTCTGCGGACAGCGTCGGCGAATACCACGTCTTTATCAACGCTGACATTGAGCCCGGTGCGCCGCGTGACATCACCCTGACCTTGACCGATCGGGACAACGGGATTAAAGATGAATACACGTCAACATTCATCTCGCAGAGAAAGTAACGATGCACACTGCCGTAGAAACCGCGCCGGTGAAGAACCCAAAGGATAGATGGATTCCCTGGTACTTTGTTATCTTTTTCACCGTAATCGCCATACTGGATGGCATTTTCGTCTACGTTGCGGTCACTACCCAGACCGGGGTCGTCACGGAAAATGCCTATGAAAAAGGCCTTGCCTTCAACAAGCAGCTGGAACAGGCGCGCGCCCAGCCGCAATTGCAAGAGACCTTAAGCTTTGAAAACGGTATGCTGCGCTGGCAGGCTAAAGACGAAAGCGCCAGCCTGCTGGAAAATGCGGCCGTAACCGCCAAAATCATCCGCCCCGTTCAGGACGGCCATGATTTTGAAACAACGCTGGACTATAAAGGCCCCGGGGTTTATGAAGCAAAGCTGGACCTGCCCTTTAAGGGCCTTTGGAAAGCGGAAATCAACGCCACATGGGACAACCGGCATTATCAGACCAGCCACAGCTTCACGGCGCGCTAGAAAACGATGCCTCCAATCACGCGCCTTCCGGTTATGCCACGCTGGTTGAAACCACCCCTGAAGGCCTCAACACCATTTCAATTCTGGTCAGCGGCGTCCATTGCGCCGCCTGCATCCAGAAAATCGAAGGCACGCTGAACCACCAGCCGGAAATCAGCGAGGCACGGCTGAACTTCACCACCGGACGCCTGGCCATTACGTGGTCTGGGGCGAGCAGCAATATCGAACGCTACATCAAGTCGATTGAGGATATGGGCTATCCGGTCAATCCTTACGACCCCAACATCCGCGCCGAAGAAACCAAAGCTGAAGAGCGCTTCTTGCTGCTCTGCCTCGGCGTGGCAGGCTTTGCCATGGGCAATATCATGCTGCTCTCGGTGGGCTTGTGGACCACCACCGGCGAAACCATGGGGCTGGCCACCCGCGAGATGCTGCATTGGGTCGCCGCCGCCATCGCCCTGCCGACCATTTTGTTTTCCGGCCGCCCGTTTTTCCGCTCCGCCCTCAAGGCCCTCAGCACCGGGCATGCCAATATGGACGTGCCGATCTCTCTGGCCCTTGTTCTGGCCAGCGCCATGAGCCTGCTTGAGACCATGCATCACGGCGAGCATGTCTATTTCGATTCTGCCGTTATGCTCATGTTCTTCCTGCTCATTGGCCGTTATCTCGATTTCCGCGCCCGCCAGCAGGCCCGTAACAGCGCGACCGACCTGTTGGCTTTGCAAACCGGCTTTGCCAACGTCATCGAGAAAAACGGCCAGATCCGCAAGATCCTGATCAGCGATCTGAAAGAAGGCCAGCATGTGCGCATCGCCGCTGGAGAGAAATTCCCCACAGATGGCCAGATCACCGAAGGCCGCAGCGAAATCGACACCTCACTCATTACCGGCGAAACCCTGCCCCGCACCATCGAAACCGGCGGTAACGTCTTTGCCGGGACGTTAAACATGTCCGCGTCCCTGACCATGCGCGTTTCCGCTATCGCCAAGGATTCACTGCTCAGCGACATCATCAAGTTGATGGAAGAAGCCGAACAATCAAAAGCCCGTTATGTCCGTCTGGCCGATCGGGCGGCAAGGCTTTATACTCCGGTCGTTCATACGCTGGCGGCTCTGGCCTTTTGTGGCTGGTTCTTTATCGGCGGGCTGGACTGGCAAAGCGCCCTGATGATCGCCATCACCGTGCTGATCATCACCTGTCCCTGTGCGCTGGGGCTGGCCGTGCCCGTCGTGCAGGTTCTGGCCACCGGCAAGTTGATGAAAAACGGAATTCTCGTCAAATCCGGCGACGCGTTAGAGCGTCTCAGCGAAATTGACACAGTCCTGCTCGACAAAACCGGCACCCTGACGCTGGGCCGCCCAACTCTGGAAAACCCGCCGGATGGGCAAACTCTGCGTTTGGCTGCCAGCCTCGCCGCCCATAGCTCCCATCCGTTGTCTAAAGCCCTTGTTCAAAGCTACGAAGGCCCGTTGGCAAAGGCCGAAAATATCAAAGAGCGCGCTGGTCAGGGGCTGGAAGCCGACATTGAAGGCCGCCATATCCGCATGGGTTCTCGCGCTTGGTGCGGCGATAAAAATGCGGCTCAATCAGACACCCTTGAACTCTGGCTCGACATCGAGGGTCAAACGCCCCGGCTCTTTACCTTCACCGATCATTTGCGCGAAGACGCCGCAGCAACAATCACAGCCTTTAAGAATGCCAAGATCGACACCATCATGCTCACCGGCGATCGAGCATCCGTCGCCCAAAATGTCGCCAATCAATGCGGCATAGGGAGCGTATACGCCGAACAAACCCCGCCACAGAAATACGCCCATATGCAGAGTCTCAAAGATCAGGGCCGTAAACTGCTGATGATCGGCGACGGCCTCAACGACGCCCCCGTTTTGACCGGTGCGCATGTTTCCATAGCGCCCGGCACCGCCATTGATATGGCGCAAAATGCCGCCGATATCATCTTCATGGGCGATCGTCTCATACTCGCGTATGAGACATTTAAAACCGCGCAATTCAATCAAAAGCTCGTAAAGCAGAATTTTGCCCTCGCCGTGCTTTATAATATAATAGCAGTGCCTTTGGCGCTGGCAGGCCTTGTCACGCCTTTGGTTGCGGCGATTGCGATGTCCGGATCGTCCCTGATCGTCATTGCCAACTCATTCCGTTTAAAGGTGACCAAATGAGCATCCTGATCTACCTCATCCCTATCGCGCTTTTCCTTGGGCTTCTGGGCCTTGGCGCGTTTATCTGGAGTCTAAAATCCGGCCAGTATGAAGACCTCGAAGGCGCCGCCCACCGTATCCTGTTTGATGACGACGATCCGCCGTCACAACCGTTCGATTCTGAAAATTCTGCATAGTAAACAGAAAATCATCTTCAAATTCTTGCTTTTTTCAACTATCATCGGGGGATGAAGGACTCATCCGTTACAGGTGTAGAACGCACCTTTGATAAAGACGAAATTATTGTCAGCAAAACCGATCTTAAAGGCCGGATTACGTACACGAACCGCGTCTTTATGAAGCTGGCTGATTACACCGAAAAAGATCTCCTCGGCGAGCCGCACAGCATCGTCCGCCATCCGGGTATGCCGCGCTGTGTCTTTAAGCTTCTTTGGGACACCATCGAAACAGAAAAGAAAGAAATCTTCGCCTACGTGATTAATCGCTCGGCCAACGGCGACCATTACTGGGTTTTCGCCCATGTTACGCCGAGTCTGGATGCGGCCGGAAATATTCTGGGGTATCACTCCAACCGCCGTGTACCGGACCGCAAAATCCTCAACGGCACCATTATGCCGCTTTATCAAAAGCTTCTCGAAGAAGAAAACCGTCATTCAAACCGCAAGGACGGTATGAATAGCGCCTATAACATGCTTGTAACGCTGCTTGAAGAAAAAGGAGTCGGCTATGACGAACTTATCTTCTCTCTCTAAAGCACAAATTTTCCTTGGTGTAACCCTGCTGTGTGCCTTGGGCGCATACTTTCTATCCATGCCTTTGGTTGGCTTGGCCTTCATTATTATAGCTCTGGCGACTAGCTTCTATTACATTCAGGTCGCTCAGGAATCGATTGAAAAAATCACCAATACCTGCAAAAAGCTCGGTCAGGGTGACTTCGAAACCCGTCTGACCAGCATTCCGGAAGACGGCGAAATTTCAGAACTGATGTGGTCGATCAACGAAATGACCGACTATATGGACGCCTTCGTCCGCGAATCCACCGCCGCCATGGAATATGTCAGCCGCAACCAGTATTTCCGCCGCATTTTGGAAGACGGCATGCATGGCAACCTGCTGAACGGCGGCCGCATCATCAATCAGGCCACAGTCAATGTTGCCGAAAAAATGGATTCCTTTAAGGATATCGCCAATGACGTCGATAGCGCCTTGAAACAGGTTGTCGGGGTGATTAATACATCCGTACACACGCTGGAAGGCGGCGCTCAGGTTATGGGAGAATCCGTATCCTCAACACGTCAGGGTGCCGAAACCGTCGTTCGAAGCGCTAACGAAATGTCGCAGAACGTCCAGACGATTTCCGCCGCCGCTGAAGAAATGTCGTCGTCCATTTCCGAAATCAGTACGCAAATCACCAAAACCACCACGATGGCCGGTGGTGCGGTTGGTGAGGCCGATCAGGCCCGTGAAATTATCCGTACACTGGCCTCCACTGCCGAAAGCATCAAGGAAGTCGTAACCCTCATTGAAGACATTGCCGAACAGACCAACCTGCTGGCCCTGAATGCCACCATTGAGGCCGCCCGCGCCGGAGAAGCTGGAAAAGGCTTTGCAATTGTGGCCTCGGAAGTAAAATCGCTGGCTGCCGAAACCGCGAAAGCCACGGAAGACATTCGTCAACAAGTCGCACAAGTTCAGGATGCCACCGGCAAGGCCGTTTCCACCTTTGACGGCATCGGTAAATCTATCGCCGACATTAATGAAGCCACCACCGTTGTCGCCGCTGCCGTTGAGGAACAAAACGCCGCATCACTGGAAATTGCTTCGAACGCGCAAAGAGCCTCAACCGCAACCACCACTGTAGCCGACAATATTCGGGAAATCGGCACTGACATCACCAAAATTGACGAGATCAGTGGACAAGTCATGGAAGCAACAGGAAATCTGTCATCCCAAAGCAAGGAACAGATTGATGCGCTGCTGCAAAAAATGGATGTCTTTATGAGCGAACTGAACAAAATCGCATAAAGTTCCACTGCACCAGTTGCATAAATCCTCGCCTAAAAAACCTTTTTAAAACACTCGGAATTGACTCTGGTCAATCCTCTCTGTATTTAAGAGTTCTAGTATGTCTGGAGCAGTTTAAGTATTTGCAGTGCCCTGCTGATAGGGGTGGAGTTGCGCGCAAATGCGTCTCCTATGGGTTCTAAAAACTATAAAATTGTATTGCCTCTTATAGCCCGGCCTTCTAACGCCGGGCTTTTTTATAACCACTCGCGTTAAGAATAAGACAGCCTTGCATCCCGATGACAATCGGGATCTTTTTTTCTCAAGGCCAGAGATCCTGACTTTCGTCAGGATGTATCGCCGTTGCAGCGTGCCTCTTTCTTAATGCAAGAGGCTATATCTTTGATAACAATAAAAAAATGAAAACTCTAAATAGCTTTGGAATGACGTTGCGGCGCGAGCGCATCGACATTCGGGATATAGGCGTCAAACACAGAGGCGATAATCCGCACCATCATCCGCGCCTTCGGATTCATCTTCAATCTGCGCCCGTCAATTTCGATAAAGCCCAGATCAGCATAGCGTACTACAGCCTCAATTTCGCTATCCAGATGCTCTTGGGCAAAACCATAGGCCGCGCATTGCGCCCCCACATCAACGCCAAAATCACACATCAAGCGTTCAATTACGCCCGCGTGCAAACGATCCTCGTCATCAATCGGACAATATTTCGCCACCGTTAGCTTCCCGGCCAGCACCCTTTCGCGATACACCGGCATATCGACCGCATTTTGCACATACCCGCCCGGTAGAAACCCAATCGACGAAGCGCCAATCCCGATCAACGCATCCGCCGCATCATCGGTATAGCCCTGAAAATTACGCCGTAGCCGTCCCTCTTTAGACGCTCTAACAAGTGCGTCGTCTTTTTTTGCAAAATGATCAATCCCCACAGGGATATAGCCAGCATGCTCCAGCGTCTGCGCCCCGGCCTCAAACAAATCGAAACGCATCGTTTTATCGGGAAGCGCGTTCTCATCAATCAGACGCATATGTTTCTTCATCCACGGCACATGCGCATAACCAAACAGCGCCAGCCGATCTGGATTGAGGCTGATCGCCTTTTCGATCGTTGCCACCATCGTCTCCGGGCTTTGATGCGGTAAGCCATAGAGCAGATCCATATTGATCCGCTCTATCCCCTGCGCTCGAAACCATTCGACCGCTTGCGCGCTCAGCTCAAAAGGCTGAGGCCGATTGACCGATTCCAACACCGTGTTATCAAAATCCTGCACACCCAGACTAATGCGGTTCACCCCATTTTTGGCATAGGCCGCCACACGCCCTTCGGTCAATTCACGCGGGTCGATCTCAATGGCAATCTCAGCCCCTGCCTCCACGGTAAAATTCTCACGCACACGGTCCATCACAAATGCAAAATCCCGCGCCCGCAGCATCCCCGGCGACCCGCCGCCAAAATGAATATGAGAGATTTTATGTCCGCGAGACCCCAGAGCATCGGCGAGAATTTCAATCTCGCGCATCATTAAATGCGCATAATCCTCAACGGGAGCATAGCGCTGCGTCACTTTGGTATGACATCCGCAATACCAGCACATTTTCGGACAAAACGGCACATGCAGATACAGCGACAGTCGTGCACCCTCCGGCAAGTCGGCCAGCATTTGCGGGTACAATTGTTCGTCCTCCAGAGGCTGAAAATGCGGCGCCGTCGGATAGCTCGTGTAGCGCGGCACCGGCCGGTCGAGCTTCAACATCGTTTCTCGCAAATTACAACGCATCTTTAAAACCTCGTCATCAGTGCCTCACGGGCAAGCTTACAGCTCTTCTTGATCTAAATAATGCGCAATGTCAACGCTCCAGCCCAAATGCTCTTCGATTTTGAATTTAAGCGAGGACGCCGCCTCCGACTCCCCATGCGTTAAAAACACCTTGCGCGGCGCTTCCCGGAAATGCCTCAGCCAATCAAGAATTTCGGTATAATCCGCATGCGCCGAAAGATTGTCGAGATTATCAATCTGTGCCCGCACCGGATAGAGATGCCCGTGAATCTTCACCTCTTTTTCCCCATGCACCAGGCGCGCCCCGCGCGTTCCAGCCGCCTGATACCCGGCAAACAGGATCGTATTGCGCGGATCGCCGATAAAATGCTTCAGATGATGCAACACCCGTCCGCCGGTCGCCATACCGCTCGCCGACACGATAATGCACGGTACCCCGTTATTCTTGGCGTAAATCGCCTTCGATTGCTCAGGCGTTTGCGTATAAAACGTCCCGCCGCACACCGCCCCGCATTTTTGCGCTGAAAGCCGGTGTTCGGACGAATGCTTCTTGAGCAATTTCGTCACATTAATAGCCATCGGACTATCCAGATAGACCGGTAGATCGGCGATGCGCCGCGCCGCCTTCAATTCATGCAGATAATATAAAATTCCCTGTGCCCGGCCTACGGCAAAGGCCGGAATCACCACCGTCCCACCACGCGCGGCCGTTTCATTGATAATGCTCTCCAGCCGATCCAGCGGGTCGCCCGGATCATGCGTGCGGTCCCCATAGGTGGATTCCAGCACCAGATAATCGGCCTCCTGAATATGCGCCGGTGCGCATATCACCGGATCATGCGGCCGCCCCAAATCACCGGAAAACACCAGCGAGGTCTGCCCGTCGCTGATCTTCACACTCGCCGCCCCTAGAATATGCCCGGCCCGGCTCATGCTGAAGGTCAAAATATCACCGGGCAACGCGTAATCCTTGCCAAACTCGACCGCCCGTAAATGTTTGAGCGCCGCCTCCGCGTCCTCACCGGTATAAAGCGGTAAAGCAGGTTTATGCTTCGTATAACCATGGCGGTTGGCCCGCTCCGCATCTTCTTCGTGAATATGCGCACTATCGGGTAATAAAATCCCGCACAAATCCTTAGTCGCCTCGGTGCAATAGACCGGCCCCTTAAAACCATCGCGCACCAAAATCGGCAAATACCCGCTATGATCGATATGCGCATGCGTCAGGATCACCGCATCAATATCCCCCGGATTGACCGGCAGCTTGTTCCAGTTGCGCAGGCGCAGCTCTTTCAGGCCCTGAAACAACCCGCAATCAATCAGGATTTTTTTCCCCTCATCCTCGAGCAGATATTTTGAGCCTGTCACCGTATCGGTTGCGCCCATAAATGTCAGTTTCATAATCGCGCCTTCCTCGCTATTTCCCCGCTCACCAAACTGCTCTATACTACGCCGATCAACGCGAGGATAAAGCAAAATGCGATGTGATAACGGCGATTACGGCCTTTTCTGCGGCACGCGCAACTATATGCACGACCTTGGCCGTTCCTTAAAAATCTGGCACGAATTCCGCAAAGGCTTTCACGCTCTGCACCGCGTGCAGAATTGCATAACGTTTTTCGGCTCGGCCCGCTTTGACGAAAATCATGAATATTACAAATTGGCTTATGAGACCGCCTATAAAGTCGGCAAGGCCGGTTATACCGTTATGACCGGAGGCGGCCCGGGCGTGATGGAAGCGGCCAACCGCGGCGCGCGTGATGCCGGAGCGCTCTCCATCGGCTGCAATATCCACCTGCCGCATGAACAAACGCCCAATTCCTATACGGACATCACTCTGCAATTTCACTATTTCTTCGTGCGCAAAGTCATGTTACTGAAATATTCGACCGGCTTTGTTCTGCTGCCCGGCGGTTTCGGCACGATGGATGAGCTGTTTGAAACCGCCACCCTTATTCAAACCGATAAAATCGAAGATTTTCCGGTCGTTGTGATGGGACGAAAATACTGGGAACAACTCGACCCGTTCCTGATTAAAACGATGGTCGCAGGCGGCACGATTGATGAAAAAGATTTGCGGATCGCCAGAATGACCGACGATCCGCAGGAAGCTTTGGACATCATCCGATTACAAAAAATCGGTGAAACCATTTAAACTTAGGCCACAACCTTAAACACGGCGCGTTCAACGATTTTCGCGACTTCGTCAGCATCGGCGTTCTTACGCAGAATATTACCGAAAGACAAAATCCCGGTCACCTTGCCTTCATGATTGCGCACAATCAAACGGCTGACATTGTGGCCGCGCATTTTATCCGCCGCATCTTCAAGAAAATCGTCTTCATTACAGGCATAGACTTTGTCCGTCATGTAATCAGCAACCTTTTCCTTGGCCGGATCTTTCCCTTCGGCAATCGCACGGATCACAATATCCCGGTCTGTGATCATCCCTTGCAGATCATTTCCCTTGCCGACCGGCAACACGCCGCAATCGGTTTCTTTCATCTTTTGTGCAGCCACGGTCAAGCTGTCATCCGCACTGACTGTTATAACTTTTTCCGTCATTAAATCGCTGACTACTGTTTTTTGCATGAGTAAACTCCATCTTTATATTCACACTCGAGTATTATCAAAAAACCAACCGTTGCCGCAAGAAACAAACAGTGCTTTTTGACAAATATCAAACCCTTGCCAGCAACATTGTGATTGATTTAGGGTGTAGAAGTGGCTGAAAAAGGAGAATCATATCATGTTGAAATATCTTTACACCGCGCTCTGCGTAGGATTAGCCCTCATCTCGGCAAGCCCGGCAGCCTTGGCGGTGGACAGTGATCGCCTCATCTTGGAAACCATGTTCAGGGAGGCCGACATCATCCCCGATGGTAAGCTCGATCAGGGGGAGTTTGACATGCACCACCTCTCCGCCTTCACCCAAATGGACATCAACAAGGACGGCGTTCTGGATATGGATGAATGCATGGACAATTGCTTCATCACCGGCGCCCTCAACGGTGGGCAAAGCCAAGTGGAAACTATGCAACAACTCGAATTTGAAGACACGCCGTATCGCTTTAAAGCCATCGATATTGACGGCTCCGGGGCTTTGAAAGTCTATGAATACATCCTCTTCGGCCGTGAGCGTTTTAAATATTTCGACCGTAACAAGGACGGCACTATCGCCAGCGATGAATTCTGCAGCGGCTATCGCTCATCGATGCCCTGCGATGTCAGCGAAAGCGAACTGCTTAAACCGCAACCCAAACAGGACACAGCGCCATGAAAAAGATACTTTTTGCTACAGACCTGAGTGCCAATGCCGATCGCGCGATGGAACGCGCGATTCAGCTTACCAAACGTCACGATGCGCAGCTCTATATCGTCCACGTCCTGCCGCAATACAAGGCCAAAACCTTGCAGGACTCGTTGAAACAGGACACCGCTGATCTCATTTTGGAATATTTCAACAAATACAGGGATGCCAAAGGCCTATCCCCTAAAATTGAGGTCCTTATGGGCCCTACGCCCCATATGCAAATCTTGGATTACGCCCAGAAAATCAAGGCCGACATGATTGTTATCGGCCTGCACGGCAAAGCCAAATTCCGCGATCTGTTCGTCGGCACGACGGTTGAGCGTCTGGCCCGCAAAAGCACGAAACCCGTACTGATTGTTAAGGACAAGTCGACCGGGCATTATCAAAGCATCGTCGGCGCGGTCGATTTCGCCCCGGCCTCACGTGCCGCCTTGCGTACCGCAATGGAACTGGCACCCAAGGGCGTCTTTGAGATCATCCATTGCTTCCAGATCCCCGTCGCCTACCCGACAACGGCTGAATTTGCTTTGGCGGCCTATGAGCAAACCGAAAAAACCCAGAACAAAGCGATGGATGCCTTTTTAAAAACCGAACAAACGCACTTTAAGAAAACCCATAACGGCGAAGCCAAGCGGCTGGGCAGTAGGCTGGTCGAAGGCCCGGCCTATCAAACTCTGATGAAAGAAGCCAAAACCGCCAAAGCCGACCTGATTACGCTTGGTGCCCATGGCGCATCGATCATCACGCCATTTAAACTCGGCGGCTTGGCCGAAGATGTACTGGCCAACCCGCCATGCGATATCCTCCTCGTCAGGGAGTAACAGAAAAGGACAGAGCCGATGAGCTATGTCAGAAAAGTCGTATCCGCAAACGAAAGGCTTCTGGCCATTTTCCGGCCACACTGGATTTATGTGTTCGAAGGCTTTATGTGGTTTCTGATTCTGACCATAGCCGGGTTGATCGTCGATCATTACTTTTACCAATTTGTCGGCCCGCAAACTCTGGCCGTCGATATCAGCATTGAGTATTTCAAAATCACCGGACACCTGACCGGTATTTCCACCATTTTTGCAGCCATGGGGCTGGCCATCCTCTGGGTTCAAACCCTGATTTTTGTGTCCTCAGAAATCGGCCTGACCGACCAGCGGATCATTCACAAAAAGGGGTTGGTTTTCATTCAGGTCGATCAGGTTGATCTCGAAGACATCCGCGCCGAACAAGTCTTTCACGGCTGGCTGGGCTGGCTTTTGGGATACGGGCGTATCCATCTTGATTGCCGCTTCATCCACGATGTCTGGCTTCCGGCCATCCACAATCCCTACCGCCTTGTCAAAGCCTCGCACACCGCACGTCTCAAACACCCGCTGATCGAATACGGCCTCGATGAGTTCGAAAGCAACATGGAAGCCATCGAAAAGCAAATGGACGCTCGCCATAAAATGCAGCATAAACTGGCCGTATTGAAAAAAACCGTGCGCCAGCGCTTTGATAAAGCTGCTTAAAAATGGTCTTGGTAAATAATCATAGACAGCATTATGACCGCGACAGGCAGCGCATATGTGCCGTTCAACTGGGGCAAAGATCTGTTGCTCAAAAGCAATACATATGGCCCAAGCCACACTCACTATCTTCTTTACCGAAAACTGGATTGATTATCTGCTTTAAGTTATCAATGCTGAAAAAACAAGCGTCTTACCTGTTTACAAAAAAACTGAATTTAGTGTACAACACGTGCAATCAAAGCAAGTTTGAGAGCAGCATATTCTGGCAATTTGTCACCTATGTGTCGCTTTGTTAATTTGACGGAGAACATCAATTTCTTTTAAGTTATTGATATTATTTATTGAAGGGGTATAGCTCAGTTGGTAGAGCGACGGTCTCCAAAACCGTAGGTCGCGGGTTCAAGTCCTGCTGCCCCTGCCATTTTCCAGATTTTAGATCAGCCGTAATAAGGCGATAATAAGGTTTGCGGCGAAAAATGTCACCTATATGTCACTTAATCATCGCCAAGGTTTAAAAGGCCGCTTTCTTGAAAAGACAATATTTTTGTCCGCATCCAGAATTACACGATATTTATCTCTGAGCTTCTCAAAAAACAGTTGGTTTCTGTTACCGCGTGCGCCATCTGTAAATGTGGCATAATTAGAAAACACACCGAGCAAAAAGTCAGGAACCGAAAAGCAAAAATGCTCCAGCTTTTTTCCAAAAGAAACCTCTAAAGCATATGGTCTTCTGTTATTGGTTTTCTCAAGAGCCTGATAAAGCTCATTTACAGTATTTCTGATTTCTGGTTGTTTAATTTTTGAGTTTTCTTCAAAAATCAGTTCAATTGTGGCATGATCGCAGCCCATAAGCCTATGAGGAAGTATTTCTTTAATAAGAGATACGTACAAAGCAGCATATTTTCAGGTGAGCTAAGCTCTCCGTAAACCAAATAAGATTTAAATGGGAAGCCAACAAGCTGATCTATGTAAGACTTCCTGAGATCTTGCGTGGAATCTGAATAGTGTAAGCCTCTCTTTTTCAAGTCATCTTTTTGACCGTCTGAAAATGGGTCTGCAATATGTTTTCGGAGGGTAGTATATGTTGTTGCAGAAATTTCATTCCAATCTTCAGTTTGCACAAAAGACAGGGCTAGCAAGCGTTTTCCTTGATGTTCAATTTCACATTCATCAATAGACCTGTTGCAAAAATGGTCTAATAAGCTTAATCGCACGAATATAGCAACTCGGAAAGTATTGGAAAGACCTTCTGATCATTAAACGAAAAGATAGCAACTCGGAAAGTATTGGAAAGACCTTCTGATCATTAAACGAAAAGCCAGCCAGATAGCTTCGATAGCCAACCATAAGCTTCCGTTCCAGTTTAAGAACGACAGAGTGATATTCTTGACTCATTCCTGCAGGATAATATATGAGGCTCCCTTCATATTGCTTTCCATTGTATGAAAAGGCGTGATTTGTAAATGGTTCTAACTTTTCAATCCAATCCAAATCCCCACGTGCAATATTTTGTATTTCAGTATCCACGGCGAGTTGGAACTCTTCATCTTCATTCAACGGGTCTCTCCTTGAGCGGTTAGTTCCTTAAATCTCTTTGGGATTTATTCCCCGCCCCTTGGGGCGTAAAATATTCGCGTGAGCGAATATATCCATAAGAGCCATAATGTTACTGTTTTGCTGTATCATCTGGTGTTTCCGGCGAAATATCGTCGCGCCGTTTTCGATGCGCAGGTTGATGAAGTGTTGCGCGATGTTTGTTTGAAGATAGCAGATCGTTACCAGCTAAAATTTTTAGAGATAGGGACAGATGAGGATCACGTTCATTTTTTGGTGCAATCCGTTCCGAGTTATCCAGTAACAAAGCTGGTAACGATCATCAAGAGCATTACGGCGCGTGAGATATTTCGATCATGTCCTCATGTTAAAAACAGCTTTGGGGCGGTGAGTTTTGGACCGATGGTTATTTCGCTTCTACAGTAGGAAAGCATGGTGATGAGGACATGATAAAGAAATACGTCCAAAATCAGGGAAAAGAATATCTCAAGCTACACGAAGATAGGCAACTCTCCCTGTTCTGATACCCCGCTGCTTGCGGCGGGGTAGTTCATTCTGTTCAAGAATTTCAGGGATTCAGGAGGAATCCGTAATCTCTTTGGGATTTATTCCCCGCCCCTTGGGGCGTAAAATATTCGCGTGAGCGAATATATCCATAAGAGCCATAATGTTACTGTTTTGCTGTATCATCTGGTGTTTCCGGCGAAATATCGTCGCGCCGTTTTCGATGCGCAGGTTGATGAAGTGTTGCGCGATGTTTGTTTGAAGATAGCAGATCGTTACCAGCTAAATGCGCAGGTTGATGAAGTGTTGCGCGATGTTTGTTTGAAGATAGCAGATCGTTACCAGCTAAAATTTTTAGAGATAGGGACAGATGAGGATCACGTTCATTTTTTGGTGCAATCCGTTCCGAGTTATCCAGTAACAAAGCTGGTAACGATCATCAAGAGCATTACGGCGCGTGAGATATTTCGATCATGTCCTCATGTTAAAAAACAGCTTTGGGGCGGTGAGTTTTGGACCGATGGTTATTTCGCTTCTACAGTAGGAAAGCATGGTGATGAGGACATGATAAAGAAATACGTCCAAAATCAGGGAAAAGAATATCTCAAGCTACACGAAGATAGGCAACTCTCCCTGTTCTGATACCCCGCTGCTTGCGGCGGGGTAGTTCATTCTGTTCAAGAATTTCAGGGATTCAGGAGGAATCCGTAATATGATTCACTGGTGAAGGAGTTGGAGGCTCCCTCACCATGGCTCAATTTAACGTATCCTCTCTTTTACACAAGAGACAATTTCGGTATCTAACAGGCGTTACGCCTGAGATTTTTCTGCAAATGGTAGATCGCCTGCGCCCTTCATGGGAACGGCTTTGCCGCCGGAAGAACCGTTCGGGCCGACCATACGGCGTAGGTAATCTGGAAGATCATCTGCTTGTGATGTTGATTTTGTACCGTTGTCACATCACGCAGGATTTTCTCGGCCTCCTGTACGGCGTGGACAAGGCCACGATTTGCCGGGCTTTGCGGCGGATCGAACCTTTGGCGAAGCGGACTGTGGGTGTCAAACGCCAGATCCGTGTCACAGAAGAGGAAGCACAGGCGCTTTTGATCGACGCCACGGAACAGCCCGTGCAACGCCCGAAACATGGGCAAAAGCGTTGGTATTCCGGCAAGAAGAAGCGCCACAGCATCAAAAACGAGATCATCACGACCGAAGCGGGGCGGATCGTGTCCGCCTCACCGTCCGCGCCCGGCACCGTTCATGACATCACAATCCGCAGGCGCGGACCGCCCTTGCCAAAGGGCTCTCGTGGATACGGCGACAGTGGTTATCAAGGCTATCAGGAGGACCACCCCGACTTCGACATGCCCTACAAAAAAACAAAAAATAGAAAGCTCACAAATGAAGAAAAAGAATATAACCACGCCCTCTCACGCTTTCGCGTCCGCGTCGAACATGCCATTGGACGCATGAAGAAATTCCGCATCCTCGCCGACCGCTACCGCTATCCCCGGTCTCGACACAGCGTAAAATTCGCCGTCATCGCAGGTATTACAAATCTTCTCGCGGGGTTTTAGAAAATGATCCAGCAGGGCTGATTGCACATGCAACGAATTTACCTTACTTTTGCAACAGGTTTAATATATGAATAGGAGGAAAGTTATCGCCAGACTATAAACACTGCCATTCGTCTACCGATAACTGTTGTTTTGAAATAAAATACGATATAACCGTCGAAACCCCATCCCACTCAGAACGCCCTTTATAACGAAATGCAAGCACTGCCAGTTGCCTAACAGGCATAGATAACTTTTCTCTAATCTGTATAGTTAAATATACATTTAAATTGACATTTCTTCTTTTTGCCTGTATCCTCAGAGATATAGGAGAGAAAAATGGAAACTTTGTTAAGTAACATAACAGCATCACTCACAGAGCTAAGGGACCCTAAAAAAGTCATAGAGCAAGCAGGAGATAAGCCTGTAGCGATTTTAAATCGCAATCAACTGGAAGGATACTTTGTACCGGCCTCTGCCGTTGAAAAGATCAGTTTTGAACCGGCAGCTCCGGAAGAAATAACAGCGACTCTGAAACGCCGGAAAAAAGCTCTGCGTCCGACGTTAGATTATCTAAAAGATAAATAATTATGAAATTTTTGTCCGCAGAAGACGTGATTACAATTCATGAGGATGTAATTGATTCCAATGAATTACAGGGAATGGCGGCCAATAAATCCATAGAAGCCGTGATCGCGCGTATCCATAACCGTATGGCCTATGGCATGATTGCCGATGTCTATGAATTGGCGGCTTGCTATGCGTGTTATATTGCTGTTGGACATGCTTTTCATGATGCAAATAAGAGAACGGCTTTTGCGTCTATGGATATATGTTTGGCATTAAACGGCATCGAATTGAACTTTAATGCAGAGGAAGCCGGAGATATGATAATCAAAGCAGCGCAGCGTATTATTGACGAAAGCGAATTAGCACTTTGGCTAAGAAACTTATCCCGTAGTGGAGAATAATTCGCGACAGACTACAACCTCTGCCATTCAGTCTTCAAATCCATCCGATGTAGAGAATTTTACCTGTGAAACGCTGCTTTCTGGGGGCATTGCACGTATGCGCCCGTCCGACACGCGCAGAGAATACCCAAAACTCCTCATTTCTCACCCATTTTCTCCAGCGGCCTTTTCCCCGCGTGTCGGTGGCTGGAATCCCTGTTAAACAGGGAAATAACAGGGGAGTTATTTAGATTGTTGGGTCGGCCACTGCGGTCAAAGGTAGAGAACCCCAGCGGTGCTCGTCCGCCTTGCCACATGCCTTTGGCTTTGCGCGAGCAAGTCTACACTCAATAGCTTCGGACAAGGCAAGACGACCACCAAGCTCAATAGCACCCTCAAGATTTTGAAGGCGATGGGGTTGGCGTGAGTTTGAATCCGAGGAACGCGCTATTCTACAAAAATCACATACGAAACGTCAACGAAAGTCCCGGCTTTTATCCAAAGATCACCCCCTACCAGTTTTGCGCAAAACTCTGCCAAGGCATTGCCTGGGAAAGAGCATTGGTAAGCATTTGTTAATGCTGCGAATACTCCGCCACCTGTTGCCGACGTCAGCGCCAGCCATTTTGTGCCGTCAGCCTGTTCCCACACAACCCCGCCCGCAGAACCACTATCAGGTGAAGCATACGTGCCTTCAAAAAAGACAGTGCTCCAGTTTGATCCCAGATTAGTCTCGCCAACGCCTAACATACCGCCCCCTATAGGACGAAGTCCTCCACCTGAAGGTTTCCAGCCCGGCGCCCCAGATCCGTTATCGGCTGCGCAATATTCGATAGCGTCGGTTGCAGTATTATAGCGCATTGCGCCGACCGCGCCGACGGTGCAATCAGCATCGGGAACGGATCCAATCCTTACGGCCCCAGCGACATCCAGCCTTGATGCCGGGGTCACCGTGCCGATACCGACATTGCCGGGATTACGATTGTTAATATTCTGTCCGGAGATATCGGTCGCTTGCCACCATTCATCATCGGTATCGTCTACCAGATCAAACAGTACGCTATCGTCGTTAAAAGCCGCTGTGTTAGCTAACGTCATGCCCTGCTCCGCTATGAAGGTCGCATCGCCATCGCAGTTTTCTGAGTCTCCATCGTTATCGGTGTCGCAGTTGCCGAGCAGTGCGCCCCCATCTGAATAACCTCCTGTTCCAATCTCACCATGACTGACCAGAGCAAAATGCGCACGATCGGTGATTGTCGCGCTCTCATCAACAATTGTGATCGCACCGGAATTTACGCCTGATAAGGCATTCACTTGCGTAAGATTTCCTGAAACCGCATAAGTGAATCGGTTGTGGTAGGGATCATACATGTAATCCCCGGCTATACTTAATGTCCGTGTCGGAACGGCGCCAATGAAAACTACCTGGCCGGCTGTTCCAATAGCTTGTGCAACCCCGTTTGTGGCTGAACAAACACCACCCACTCTGTTTTCCACGCCATATTCTGCAGAACCAATAGCAGCCGTTGGCGATGCCGGACAAGGATAACGCATTTCAGTAATATCAGTCGGGTCAAGCGGATCGTCTTCAATATATTCACTTATCGCCCTGCGGATGATATCCAGCTTGGAATCAAGGAGTTCAGATTTTCTACTCATGCTTAATACATGCATGAATGAAAAGAATGCGCCGCTTAGAATACCAATAATAATGAGCACAACCGCGAGTTCGACCAGCGTAAACCCTCTTTCATCTTTCATACCCATGCTCTTGCCCCACTTTTTGTTTTTATCAGCGTACATCATTTTTTATTTCTGTTACACTTAACTGTATTTTAACTGGTAAAAGATTAATTTTTTATAACTTTATAAGACCAAAAGGGCAAGGGAGCACATGGGAAAGTCGGCATTAAATCGGTATAACTACAAAGGCTACAAAATTCGCACAGGCAAATTCGTATCGGGGATAATTGCTGCCGGGAGCGAACTGGAGGTGGTAGAGATTTTAAAGCAATACGAGATCGAAATTATTGACTGCAAACGCGAAAAAGAAGGCGTGTGGGTCTTTATGAGACTTTTTAACAATAAATTTTCGCTTGTAGAACTCTTAAGCTTTTACACGTTAATGAAACAACTTCTAAAATCCGGGATTCCACTTGTTCAGAGTCTGGAAAAAATATTTGAGCATGTAGGTAACACTGTGATCGGCGACGTATCGGTTTCGTTGCGTACCAAAATCGGGAATGGTCTTAGCTTGTCCGAAGCGATGAAAGAACATCCCAAAATATTTCCTGAACTTGATGTCGCTTTGGTGATGGCGGCAGAGGAGACCGGCGATCTTGCTTCTGTTTTTGAACAATTATCAGAAAAGGTCGAGTGGCTTATTGCTCTACGCAGAAATATTCGTAAAGCGCTTGTTTATCCGGTAATTGTTCTGTTTTTGGCTGTTGCTTTTATCGTTGTGATGATGGGATACACCGTTCCGCAAATTGTTGGATTCTTAAAATCTCAGGATATGGAGCTGCCGTTGTACACGACGGCCTTGATTTCTACCAGTGAGTTTGTGCACAGTTATTGGTGGGTGATTTTGGGTGGCGTTGTTGTAACAGTCCTCTCCGTAGTCGGGCTGTATCGTGCGAGTGAGTCGTTCAGATACAGGATTGATCAATTGTCTTTAGGCATACCGGGCGTCGGAGATTTCTTAAGAAAAGTTGATGTTGCACGTTTCGTTTATACGCTGGCCACGCTGTATAAACGAGAATTCCATCTTTTAGACGGGGTTATGGTTTCATCGCGCGTGGTCCGTAACAGTGTGATCAAAGGCGCTATAGAGACAGCAGCGATGAATTTGCGGGATGGCGATGAACTTTCCTATGCATTTGCGAAGACCGGGGAGTTTTCTCACATCACGATTTGTATGCTTGGCGTCGGCGCCGAAAGCGGCAGACTCGATGAAACCCTGACGCAGCTTTCCAATATTTACGATAAAGACGTCGAAGATGCCGTGGAAAACCTCATCGCCATGATTGAACCCGCCATGACGGTTGTTCTCGGCGGGATGATTCTTTGGGTTGCCGTTGCGGTATTCGGTCCTGTTTACGCGTCGTTTGAGAACATAGAGTTCTAAGCTCAGGATCTTTAAAACCTAACAAACCGCGAATCAGACTTGATCGTCTGGCTTTGGGGCTTGTCCGTAGTTGGGGTTAATTTATGAAGCCCATAGCCGTCCACATAACGTCTGCTGTTGCATTATCAGGTGTATCAGTATGGTCTCCCGCAAACTCAAAGCTACCTGCTTGAATGTTTCTGTAAAGCTCCCCTAGGTGAGCGGCCCTCCCGGTTCAGACTCCCGTTGCGGGGCTGTTCCTTCAGTGTCGGCAGCCGCCAATTGTGCCGCTTTTGAAATTTTAGGCTGAACATCATCCTGAGGTCTGGGATTGCGGCGGCATTCCTCTTCATCAATACCGCTTTGGGGATGGACAGGCGGTGGCGCGCCAAGCACGCTTCCCAACGTTTCGCGAAAACTTCGTGTTATCAGACCGGTAGTATCTTTAGCCATAGTCAGACATTATATTATGGCAATTTATACGTCAAGTTGTCGCGCTTCATCGACCAGCATGATCGGGATGCCGCCCCGGATCGGATAGGCCAGCCCGGCCTGATCGGAGATCAATTCACCAGCCTCTTTGTCATAGTGCAGCGGGCACTTTTTCAAAGGGCAGACAAGGATTTCGATGAGTTTCGGATCGACTTCGGTGGTCATGGCTTGGGGCTGTCCTAATGTTTGTAACAGGAATGGGGCTGTCTGCCGGAACGCACAGCGATTTCAAGCATGCTCATAAACAGTTGCGCCCGGGTGCGGCAGCAGGCAGCCTCTAATAAAGCCTGTCTTTCACCGGCCTCGAACGGGCACACCATCGACAGGCAGGTGATCAGACGGCCATCGCTCGCATCGTCAATCGCGCCCCAGTCGCAATCCATATCGTGCTGGGTGAAATAATCGTGCAGCAGGGTTTTGAGTTTTGCGCGGTCGAGATCGAGGCAGCGATGCGCCGTGCAATCGGTTTCATAAGGCCCCCAGTTGGGCTTAATAATGCGGTAGAGTTTCGGGCTTGTCCGCTCTTCGACAATATCGAAACGATACACCCCGGAAAGTGTGATAAGATAACGCCCATCGCCGGTTTCACTAAATTCGATGATTTTGCCGGCGCAGCCGGTTTTCACCAAAGCGGGGCAATTTTCATCGTCCTGGCCGGCGGCAGGCTGGACCATCCCGATCAGGCGATTGCCGACCAGAGCGTCCTCAACCATTTGCACATAACGGGCCTCGAAAATATTCAAGGGGAGCTGGCCCGAAGGCAGCAGGAACGCCCGCCCCAGCGGAAAGACCGGGAGGCTGTCGGGGAGAGCGCCAAAATCAGGGGCAAAAGGGTTACGTTCCATAATTCTTTAAGTTAGCGCAAAACCCTTAAGAGAAAAGCAAACGCGATAATTTTTTACGCCCGGCGATGGTCAGCGGATCGGCATTGCCGAGCGCTTCAAAAAACCTGAGCAGGGTTTTGCGCGCTTCCTGATCGTTCCATTCGCGGTCTTGAACGATAGCAGCCAGCAGAGTTTCAATCGCCGCGTCTTTTTGCCCGGCGCCGAATTGCACCTCGGCCAGCGCACATTTGGCATCCATATCTTCGGGGTGAGCCTGCACTTTTTGTTCAAGAGCGCGGAGTTCACGGGAGGACGGAGCATTTTGCGCCAGTTCAAGGGCTGTACGTGCGGCGGCAAAGTCCGATGATTTGGCAATTTCTTCCGGGGCGTTATCAATCAGCCCCCGAGCCTGCTCGACCATATCGGCGGCAATGAAGGTCCGCACCATTCCGGCATAGGCGGGAGCGTTTTTCTCATCCTGTTGGAGAATTTGAGCATAGGCGCTTTGGGCAGTCTGCAAATCACCGGCGGCCAAGCCTTCCGCGGCGATTTTCAGCATCTCGTCGATATCAATCGCACCGGGTTGACTGGCGCGCGCGGCCTGCACCAGCCTATCGACAAAGGCCTGGACGCTGCTTTCCGGCTGGGCGCCCTGAAACGCATCGACGGGGCGGCCGCCAAAAAAGGCAAAGACGGTAGGCACCGACTGCACACGCAGGGCCTGAGCCAGCTCTGGGTTGTGATCGAGGTTTACCTTGGCCAGCAAAACCTCACCGCCCGCCGCATTCACTACGCGCTCAAGCGTGGGCATGAGCTGCTTACACGGGCCGCACCACGGCGCCCAGAAATCGACAATGACCGGCTTTTCCACTGACGCCGCCATCACACGAGCTTCAAAATCGGCGGCGTTCACATCGAAAATAATGTTTTGTGCGTTATCTTGGGGCCTTTGCGGTTTTGATCCAAACATGTTTTTCAATCCTCTCGCGGGTTCTTCGCCTTTATGTACGCTTTTAGGCCTATAAATCAAGGGTTAGTGGCGCGTGACCGGTATGAGTAAAAAATTTCAGCAAATCGGCAGGGCTGATGCCGATGGTCATCGTGTTATCAAGCGGGTGATAATTGACGCGTGGAGCCGCCATCATCGCGGCATCCAGCGCGACTTGGACGTGATGGTCCGGGTCATTGATTACGGTGAACGGGCAAACAGAGCCGGGGCGGATGCCGAGGAATTCCCACAATCGATCCGGCGAGCCGAAAGACAGGCGCGCGCAGCCGAGTTTGTCCTGCAAAGCTTTCAAATCGACAGATGTTTCATTGGCGGCAACGACCAGAAAATTCTTTTTCTTTTTATCCCGAAGATAAAGATTGCGGCAGGAAATGCCCGGAATATCCAGATCGGCCTTGGCGCTTTCAGCCACCGTAAACACCGCCTCATGATGGTGAAGATCATATGAAATTCCTAGATTTTCCAACAGGTTAAAAAGGTCTTGCGGGCCGGTCGGTAGCGGGTCGGCAGGCTGTGGCGGGGCGCTGGTCATGATTTCATCCTTTAGGCTCAAACACGGACAATTTGAACTAAATTGTTCTTATATATAAGCAATTTCTTAAGGTTTCTGCCCTATCATAATAGGCGTCTACAAGAATAAAAACGAATTGTGTGGATAGGGATAAATGAGCGATACGCTAGAGAGCAACCATGCAGAGCTATGGGCTCAGCAGGTTGAAAAATTAGGGGTAAATCGTATGGGTTTCCACGAGTTGGCCGCTTTTTACGGTGGTTTCCCACCGGGTCAGCGTTGTATTGCCACGCCTGTGGAATTCAGAGATAAACTCGAAACAGGGCAGATAAAAATTACTTTTTCCTCTCTTTCGCTGGCGAAGGAAGCTTTAAACAAAATCGTTGGCAATCAACCATCTCTCGATCTGGGTGGAAGCTTTGGCATGTCAGCCAAAAACGCAGATCAGGCTATGCCAACTCTAGCCCAACAATTCATCATTAATCCCGGAGAGATGTCATGAATATCGAGCTAGGCATCCTTAATGACGGACGCGTAACGCTGGTCAGCGATAAGCCTCTCCCTGATATTGTACGCCGGGTTGAATATTACCGCGAACAACGCCTGTTCCAGTTGGTTTATGACAATGAAGGTCTTGAAGATCATCTGATGGAATGTGAAATTCCCGAACATCTGACCGTACCGGTCGAAAAAAGCCCGAATGTGATTATCTTCACATTGTTTAAAGACCTAGACCCGCTGGGTTATAAAGTGCCATTAATCAAAGTTGGCGAGCTTTTTTAATTTTTAGGCTTGCACTGGCCGTCAAAATCTCTATAAATTGCCCAATCTGTCCTCAAAGATGCGAGTGTAGCTCAGGGGTAGAGCGCAACCTTGCCAAGGTTGAAGTCGAGGGTTCGAATCCCTTCACTCGCTCCATTATTGCTTCTAAAAATTTCTAAAGACGTCTAAAAGCCTTGATTTTCAGGGCTTTTTGTGCCAGCCTTTTATCTAAGGCCGTCTCAGGATATGCCCCCACATCTAAGACTTTTGGGGGCACCAGAGGGGGCATCGGGAAAGCTTAGAGAAAAATGTGCCCCCAATGACACTAACGAACATTCAATGCAAAAACGCCAAGCCAAAAGAGAAACCCTATAAGCTTTCCGCCGGACGTGGTCTATATCTCGAGATCATGCCCAACGGTTCTAAATATTGGCGCATGAAATATAGAATCAAGGCCGATGGAAAACTCAAAGAGAAGCGCATTGCCTTTGGCGTGTATCCTGAACCCCGCCGGACAAAAAACACAAAAGTAATGATGAAAGCGATATAGAGCTTACACTTAATGACGTAGGGGTATTGAAAGCTATGGAGCTGGCCTACGATGCATACGGCTATGTAGACCCTTTTCATGAAGAAATATGCACGCAAAGCGTTACGCGAAATGACGTGCATACAATCCTCAAACAGAAACATACGGAAGAGGCTACGAAGGAAAAGCAAAAGCCAGTAGGTGACAGCGCCATAGGAAACCGTATAACAAGAGCATTGAAACGGCTTTCAGAAGCTGAGTTAATTTTATCAGATCAGCTAGAGGATGATGAGCTTTTTTACTATCCGGCCAAACCTTGGGAGGAAATGCCAACCCTGCTAAAAGCAAAATTCCCGTCTATCAATTTTGCTAAGGTCAGTTTTCTCTAGCGCGTGCGCGTTGAGAAAAAGAGGCGGGTTTGGAAAGGGGAAAACTTGTGAGCACTATCCGGCCACAACACGGAATCCATCTCACAGATCATAACGCCTTTTTCCTTCCCGACACCCTACACACACACGTGGGCTTAAGTCTGCGCCCCACGTGTATGTAGTGTATGGGGAGTGTTGGGAAATTCTATTGGCCTTTTAGAGCTTGTGCAAATTGCTTGGCAACTTGATCCTCGCAGCCTTGCCCGTCCATTGTAATAACTTCTGACCCCGTTTCGTTATCAATCAGAGAAATTTCGTAACGAATCATTGGCGAGAATGTCAGGCAATAATCAAACTGGTTAGAGTCCATCACGAGGGTATAACGCGTATTAAAGGTGTCAAATTTCTCTAAACGAGTGTTTTCACCCAAGCTCCCCTGCATAACGCTTGGCCCTTTATAAACAACCATTTTCCAGCCCTCTGCATTTAAAGCCTTTTTAATATCGCCTTTTAAGCCTTGCGCCCCCGCAGGGACGGTAACGGTCTTTTGATTATGATCTATCTGGCCATAATGTTGAATATTAGAGGCACACGCTGAGAGTAAAAATAAAATAGAAAAGCACAAAACAAGTTTCGGCATGATATTTCCCTTCATAGGTTCAGATAGTTCTTTTTGATAAATGACGTAAAATTTTGGATGGCTTGTTCTGACGTTTCGCTATCGTAATTTTTTAGAGCTGTAGCGTATTCGTCCCCTTCTCTTTTCCCCGTTTTATAATTTTCAAAAGCAGTATGTTCAGGATTATTCACTTCACACAATGATTTTACAATATTCTTAGAGCATCCCGGAACAAAGTGATCCAGCGTGGCCATAAACAGAGCAAGCTGTTCTTGTGAGGAAATGACTTTTCCACGGTTGCAGTGAGCGACAAAAACAAGAAAACTTTGGATAAAACCAACAATATATGCGTCAGCAAAAACTTGATTAGGAAAAGGGCTTCCACTGAACTTTGCCGCCATTATTGACGGTGCTATTAAGTCTGATACGGCTTTTATGCAAACCTTTAAATCTCGTCTAAATTTAAAATAGCCGAACATCATGTCTCCTGTTACGAATACAAAATCAAAACGGCCACCAGATTTCTCTGGCAGCCGGGGAGTTGATAACCGTCGCAAGGGCGGCGCAGCGTATTTACGCTAGGCGCTTTTATATTCCGCCGCCTCCCCGACACATGGTCGAGAAGGCATCGTTGATAACGGCCAGATGCTTATTGGCCGCTTGCGAGGGGTTATCACGCCCCAGAACTTCGACTTAGAAGCTCCACTCACGAAAGTAAGCAAAAGCGCAGAGTCCGTCAATCAAATGCTAACGGATCGGCCAAATAGCAGAATTTTTTACAGATTTTTTTCCGGGATATTTTCAAGGAAAACCGGGCTAAGGCGAGATATGAAGAGGCCTACGATTTTACCCCTCCCCTACCCCCCAGACGAAAAACTCGTTCAAAAGTGGATTTTGAATAATTTATAGAAGACTCGTGTAGCGTCTTTCTGTTAGCTTTCATGGTTTGTGCTTATATGAAGGCAACGCAATCAAAAATATATAACCATAACGGTGTACATTCTCAGGTAGCCTTATAAAAGATGGATATAGAGATAAACAAATTTAATAAATGGGTGCTGAAACACAGCATATGGATGCAAGTCTCTCTGCCCGCGCTTATTGGTGTCAGCGGCTCATTTTTAGACTACAGCCCCGAGCACTTAAAAAACGATCATCCTTTGCGCTACGCACTATTGAATGATTGGATTTTACCATCGTTGTTATGGGTTTTAATCGTTTCCATAGTTTTGTATATCGCACTGTTAATAGTAGAGCAAAGCGCCAAGCCCAAGATTGAAAAACTTTTGAACGAGCTGTCGGAAGCAAACGATAAAAGCCGCGTTATATCAGAGAATGTAAGTGAGCTTTTTGACGGTTATTTATATAGATTGGCCACAAAACTCGGCTTCGGAACCCAAACCGCTAACTGCGAACGCATAACACTATACATACACGATAAAAATGGCTCTTTTATTCAATGTGGCCGGTATTCGGCCAATCCTCAGTATCGAGGGGTAAACAGAACGAACTATCCCGATACAGAAGGATGTATTGCTAAAGGTTGGGAAAATGGATGGCACTTCGATGCTTCATTCCCCTGCCCAGACACTGACAAGGCAGGATATATAGACTATTGTTTGAATGAATATTCAGTACCAAGAAATACGACAAGGCGAATTAAAATGAAATCTCGCCTATATGCTGTGTCTTGTGTAAAGAAAAATGAGGAATCTTTTGCCGTTATTGTGGTAGAATCATTAGAGATGGACCGTTTTTCAGAAGATATTCTCAAGGTGGCATTAGAAGAGCAAAGCGATTATCTCGGCCATATAGTATGCGTTCTTCGTAATTATATTCCAGAGCCTAATGCCGCTGAATCTTTGGGGTTGTAAGGCATGAATAAACTCAAAGACATAATGGTTTACATCCTTAAGCGCTATCCTAATAAGGATGATCTGTCCAATGCGCGTTTAACAAAGCTTGTTTATTTGTCTGATTGGCATCAGTGCCTTAATTATAAGAAGCAAATAAGCCCTATAGACTGGTACTTTGATAATTTTGGACCATATGTAAGCGACGTTCAAAACACAGCCCTTGAAAACCCAGCGTTATTTGAAATAGAAGAAACGCGTAATATGTTTGGAAAGCTTAAAAGAGTAGTAAGACTTTTGAATGAACAGTACGAACCGTCATTAGAAACTGGTGAAATTGAATCTATTGAGCATATTATAAACAATACGTCTAAGCTTAATTGGGATGAGTTTATAAAACTGGTCTACTCAACTTATCCAATTATAAGCAGTGATAAATATTCTAAGCTTAACCTTATCAAAAAAGCTGCAAAATATCGGTTAGCCCAAGCTGAAAAAATGAATTAAAAGTTTGCTTGGGGGCACAAATGGGGGACTTTGTATAGTTCGAATTAAAACTTTGTGAACTATATCAAGTCATTGAGATTCATTTATGAATCCCTTCACTGCTCCAAGTTCTCTTCTGAGAACTTCTAAAGAAATCCAAAAAACATAGAAATTACAAAGCTTTTAGACTATACTCTGTCTAAGAGCTTCCGAGAATTTCTCCTGAAATCTAAAAAATTTGGGGGCCCTTCAGGGGGCTTTTGAAAAAATATGAAATTTGGAGGCCCCCAAAATGAAGCTTACGGATATAGCCTGCAAGACCGCAAAGCCCGAATCCAAGTCCTATAAACTTGCCGATGGTGGGGGCCTTTACCTTGAAGTCACGAGCAAAGGCAGCAAACTTTGGCGGCTAAAATACCGTTATCTAGGCAAAGAAAAGAAGCTTTGCATTGGAGAATACCCCATTATCACGCTGGCCGACGCCCGCGCAACACGAGACAAGGCTACTCTCCCGAACGCAACCCTATCGAGCAAGACTTCGGAGCCCTCAAGAAAATTAGGCAATACAACCATGAAAAAACTATCGACGAAATTATTAAAGCGTATAATTAAATATTCAAATGACTATATATAAGTCTTAATTCTTTACTGCGGTTTTGGCGTTGCCGATCGGGAGTTTCAGGCCGGTTTCAATCGATGTAAAGGGAATGAACAGGGTGACGCAGGTGCCCTTGCCCGGCGTACTGTCGATGCTGACATTTCCGCCATGCAGGGCGATGATGTTCTTAACCAATGAGAGGCCCAATCCGGCCCCGGCGCGCACTTTTTTGGTGTCTCCATCGCCGATTCCGGCGCGTTCAAAGGGTTCAAAGACCCGTAATTTGTCTTCTTTGCGGATGCCGATGCCGGTGTCTTCAACGGTGAATTCGATGCCTTCTTTTTTGCGGCTGGCGGTGAGCGTGATTTTGCCCCCGGCGGGCGTGAAGTTGATGGCGTTGCGGATGACGTTGATGATGGCCTGTTTCAGGCGTTTTTCGTCGACGTTGATCTGTCCGATATTTTTCGGGCATTTGACATGAACTTCGATATCCGCTTTGCGGGCCCAGTCGCCAACGCGTTCATGGATGGCGAATATGAAATTATGAACGCTGATGTCGCTGCGTTGCAGGGTCATGTAACCGGCCTCGAGCGTGGCCAGATCGAGAATGTCGTTGATGAGGTCGAGGAGCTGTTCGCTGGCCTTGCGGGTGTCGCGCGTATATTCTTTTTGCTTGTCATTGAGCGGGCCGAAATATTCCTGATCGAGGATTTCGTTAAAGCCCATGATGGCGTTAAGCGGGGTGCGGAGCTGATAGGAAACATTGGCGAGGAAGTCGAGTTTGAGCTGCTCGGCAGCTTCGAGCGCGGCGTTTTTCTCGCGCAGGGCATTTTCGACGCGCACGGTGTCGGTGACATCGACGTAGGTGATGAGCACACCACCATCGGGCAGCGGGACGGTGGTGAAATCGACCAGCGTATCATCGGCGCGCCGGAGGCGTCCTTCATGCATCATGCGGTCGAGCGCTTTGGCGGCGAGTTCTTCTTTGCGTTTGGGCCATTCCTCTGGCGTAAAAAAGCTGTCAAGCTTTTCCACGATTTTTGAAACATGCGGTTCGCCATCGAGATCTTCGGGGTTGAGGTTCCACAATCTGCCAAAGGCCGGGTTCCAAAGTTTGAGACGCCCGTCCCCGCCATACACCGCGACGGCCTCACCGAGATTGTCGAGAGTCTCTTTTTGTACGGCGATCAGCGTGTTGTATGAGGATTCGAGTTCGAGGCGGCTTGTGACATCCTCGAAAGTCATCATGATGCCGCCCATGGAATGCGGTACGACCAGCATGCGCAGGGCGGTGCCGTCGGGGAGATAGAGCATTTCATCATGCGGGCCGATGAGCGAGGTAAACATATCGAGCCAGCTGTGTTTGAATTTGCGGAAATCGGCTTGTTCCGGCAGACGGCGGGTTTCGCGTAGTTTTTCCATGATCTCGCCAAGGCGCGGTTTGGTGTTGAGCCAGCCGTCTTCCAGTCCCCAGAGCTGGGTAAAGGCGGAGTTGTAAAACTCGATTTGTTCGTCCTGATTATAAATCGCGATGGCGGTGCGCAGCTGTTCGAGGAGTTCGATGTTGGAAGCCTGATAGCGTTTGAGCGTGGTTTCCAGTTCTTCGGTGCGGGAAATGTCTTCGCACAGGCCGAGCGTCATATTGAGTTCGCTGAGCGGCATTTCGATAATTTTCATGAGCAGACGCTGGCCACCGATATTGATATGGGCTTGCGTTTCCTGTTTTTCACCTGTTTTTAAGGCCTTGGCGGCGAGTTCGGGACCGGGCGGGGACGGGTCTTTTTTGTCTTTGGTTTTGAGCTTGCGGGTGGAGGCGGGGAGTTCTTTTTGTTCATTCAAAATGGTGGTGACGGTAATCCCGGCTGCATTGCTGTAGGCTTGGTTGACCCAGAGAATCTCGCCGGTTTCATCGCGCAGCCAGCGCGGCTGCGGCAGGGCGTCAAACGCTGCCTGGAGTTGGGCAAGCTGGTGAGCCTTGATCTCTGTGTCATGTTCAAACTGTTCGCGGGCGGTTTGTTCGCGGGTGACGTCCTCAAGCCAGAGGATGTTGACGCTTTTTTGATTTTCGGTGTCGCGTCCCTGCGCGCCGGTGATTTTGAAGATGCGGCTGGAATCGTGGTTCTTGATATGGGCGGTGAAGGGGATGGCTTCGGTTTCAAGCCGTTCGAACAGCCCTTCAAGCGCGGCGGCGTCGCTGGGGGCGAGCTTGCCCTGTATATCGATCAGTTTATCGACGGATTTAAGGCCGAGCATATCGCAAAAGCCTTGCGAATAGGCCACGCTCTTGTCTTCGCTCCAGCCGCAATATTCGCCGGGATAGGCGTTCAGAAAAGCTTCGAGCCGGGATTTTTCCTCAACCAGCGGCCCATGGCCGAATGCGGCGCGCATGCGGTTCATAAAGGACGGGGATTGTTTTGGTGTGGTCTTTGTCACAATGAAGAAGTGTAAGGAAAAGCAGGCTAAAGGACAATCGTTCTTTGTCCGTGAAGGAAGATGCGGCGTTCGGTGTAGAGCGCAATGGCGCGGGCCAGCACTTTGCTTTCGGTGTCGCGGCCGATGAGCTGTAAGCGTTTGGGGGTGTCGGCATGGGTGATGCGGACGGTTTCCTGTTCGATAATCGGGCCTTCGTCGAGATCGCCGGTTGCGAAATGCGCGGTGGCGCCGATGATTTTTACGCCGCGTTCATAGGCCTGATGGTAAGGCTTTGCGCCTTTAAAGCCGGGCAGGAACGAGTGGTGGATGTTGATGATGCGGCCGGTGTATTTTTCGCACATTTCGGGGGAGAGGATTTGCATGTAGCGGGCCAGAACGATGAGTTCGGCGTTTTTATCTTCGATCAGCTTTTGGATGGCGGCTTCCTGCTCTGCCTTGTTTTCGGGGTTGACTGGCAGGTGATGAAATGTCAGGTCGCGGTCTTCGGCCAGTTTGCGGTGGCGATCATGGTTGGAGACAATGCCGGTGATGTCAATGTTGAGATAGTGGGTGCGCCAACGATAGAGCAGGTCGTTGAGGCAGTGATCGGCCTTTGAAACCAGCAGCAGGGTTTTGACGGGCTGGACGAGGTCGTGGATTTTCCAACTAATCGAGAGTTTTTGCGCTTGTTCGGTAAAGTTTTGCGCGAAATTGTATTTGGCCTCGTCGCTTAAAGGGGTGAAAACCACGCGCATAAAAAACTGTTCGGAGAACGGGTCGTGGAATTGTGCGGATTCTTCGATGTTGCAATTTTGATCGCGCAGCGTTGTTGCAACGGCGGCGACGATGCCGGGCTGGTCTTTGCAATTCAGGCACAGGACGTGTTGGGTGTCGTTCATGTTGTTCGGTTCTTTTGTTTATCGCAGGCCGGTGAGGGTTTTATCCTGCGGCCAGGTCAGTTTCCAGCCGAGTTTGACGTCATTTCGGGCGTCCGGAGCAAGCTCAAAATTCCACACGGTCAGGCCTTTGATTTTATCATGGTCGGTTTCAAACCCGTTCGTGGTTTGGCCTTCGAGGATGTCGAGCCTGATATCCTTGTCTTTTGCGCTGGGCAGCATTTGCATGAGAACGATATAGACGGGTTTTGAGCGCAGATTGTGGATTTCGGTGACGGCGACGCGCTCAACGCTTTTGGTTTTGTTCATGATGATGCCTTCTTCATCGCGTTCGTCTTTGAGGGTTTTAAAGGCGATTTCAATCTGATCGTCGATGCCGAAGGACAGATCATATTCGCTTCCGGCGCGCAGCAAAGGCAGTTGGGTGTTGCCGACAAAAGCGCCATCGCGGAACAGGCTGACGGGGCCGGGCAGGATCGGGGCTTCGCCCTTCAGGGTGGTTTTGGCGATCAAATAAGCATTGGTGTTGATTTGCGGTTTGATGTGGGTTTCCAGCTTGGTTTCGGTTTCAAACGGGGCGATCAGGACTTTGGTCTGAGTGCCGTCGGCAGGAATGGATGAGAGGCCGGGGATTTTATATTCCGCCGTGAAGCCGCCGGTATCGATGGTGGCAGTGCGCATCGGGACAGGGGCGCTGATGGCCATTTTATCAGCCATGGCGTCCATTTCTTTTTCTTCTAACCTATCGTAAGCCGGGGCAGCCATTTGAGCCATGCCGCTTGCAAGATTGCCGACGCTTTTGCGCATGGTTTGGCGTTCATCATACAGGCTGACCCACATCGGGGGGAGGTTGGGGGCTGCGCTTCCGCGGTGCGGTTGGGCGGTGGACAGGGTCAGGGCGATATTGCTCCAGTCCTCGCCGGTGCGTTGGGACACGGCGCCGTATTGGATCAGCTCAAGCCCGGCGGTTTTGGTGTCGAGGCGGGCATCATAAACCGGATGCCAGCCTACGCCAGAGATCTGGTAGTCCAGCGCGAGGGTGAGGCTGCCGGCGCTGGTGACCTCAACCGGCAGGCGGACTTCGGTGGTTTGTTTTTGGCCGGTGCGCGATTGATTGAGGTCTTGCTGGATCTTGTTGATTTGTTTTTGCAGATTCTCAATCTGTTTGTTCTTTTCCAGATCGGCTCTCAGGATCTCGCCAATTCCGGTGTAAATTGTCTCGGCTCCGGCCAGCCAGTTTTCCGTATTGAGATTGAATTCGGCGATTGCTTCATCCTCTTTTTCAACCGCCCGCGCGGCGAGCGATTCGAGGAATTGACGTTTTTGGCCGAGGGCCTGTTTCTCAGCCGCGATCAGTTTTTTCTGATTTTCGAGGGTTTCGAGATTGGCGGTGAGTTCCTGTTCGCGTTCAGAGGTGAGTTCAACGCTGTTGACGGTTTTGTGCGAGAGCGCGCCAAGGGTGGCTTTGGCACTGCCTTGACCTAAAACGCGTAGCGAGTCGGCGAAGAGGTTAGCGGGCAGGTTTTCGAAGATGACGACATGTTTGCCCGCCGGGATATTCACTGTTGCGCTGCGGGTCAGTGTGGCGCGATCGGCAAAGACGGTCGCGGCCTTAAGGGTTGAGGTTGCCGGGATTTCATCCGCGCGCGCGGCGTTTGTGAACGGTATGAAAACCAAAGCGGTCAGGATGAAGCCGGTGAGAATTTTATGCATGGCGCGCCTCCAGATATTGATGTCCGGGTTCACCATAGCACAAACAGCGCGAGAGTTAAGCGCGGATTAAGCTGTTTTAAAACCGGATGCCCGCGCAAGGCGGGCATGACGGTTCAGTTTTTTAGTAGCGGTATTCATCTTTTTTGAACGGGCCTTGCGGTGAAACGCCGATATATTCGGCCTGTTCATTGCTCAGTTGGGTCAGGATGGCGCCGACTTTTTCAAGATGCAAGGCGGCGACCTTTTCATCCAGATGTTTGGGCAGGACGTAGACCTTGTTGTCGTAGGCGCTATGGTTTTGCCACAGTTCGATCTGTGCGAGGGTCTGGTTGGTGAAGGAGGCGCTCATCACGAAAGAGGGGTGGCCGGTGGCGCAACCCAGGTTCACCAGACGCCCTTCGGCGAGCAGCAAGATGCGCTTGCCGTCTGGAAATTCGATCTGGTCGACTTGCGGTTTGATGTTGGTCCATTTCATGTTGCGCAGCGGCTGGACCTGAATTTCATTATCGAAGTGGCCGATATTGCAGACGATCGCGTTGTCTTTCATTTCGCGCATATGATCGAGTGTGATGATGTCTTTATTGCCGGTGGTGGTGATAAAGATATCGGCGCGCGGGGCGGCATTTTCCATGGTGACGACTTCGAAACCTTCCATGGCGGCCTGCAGGGCGCAGATCGGGTCGATTTCGGACACCATAACGCGGCAGCCGGCATTGCGCAGGGAATCGGCGGTGCCTTTGCCGACATCGCCAAAGCCACAGACCATAGCGACTTTTCCGGCCATCATGATATCGGTGGCGCGGCGGATTGCATCGACGGCGGATTCACGGCATCCGTATTTATTGTCGAATTTGGATTTGGTGACCGAGTCATTGACGTTGATGGCCGGGCAGCGCAACTGGCCTTTTTTCTCCATTTCGTACAGGCGCAGAACGCCGGTTGTGGTTTCTTCGGAGATGCCTTTAACGTCATTGAGCAGTTTCGGGAAATTTTCATGCATACGGACGGTCAGGTCGCCGCCGTCATCGAGGATCATATTGGGAACCCAGCCATCAGGGCCTTCGATCGTCTGGTCGATGGCCCACCAGAATTCCTCGTCGCTCATGCCTTTTTTGGCAAAGACGGGGGTGCCGGTGGCGGCGATGGCGGCAGCGGCGTGGTCCTGTGTGGAGAAAATGTTGCAGGAGCTCCAGCGGATGGTTGCGCCGAGAGCCTGTAGGGTTTCAATGAGGACGGCGGTCTGGATGGTCATATGAAGGCATCCGGCGATGCGTGCATCTTTCAGCGGTTGCTGCGCACCGTATTCTTCGCGCAAGGCCATGAGGCCTGGCATTTCAATTTCGGCCAGTTCGATTTCCTTGCGGCCCCATTCGGCCAGTGAAATGTTGGCGACCCAGTAGTCATTTTCTAAAGCTTGTGGTACGGCGCTCATTTTATATAGGTCCTTGTATTTAAGTGGTGGGTTTTTCTTTGTTTGGGAATTTTCACCTTTAATCAACAATAATCAAGGGTGAATTAATATTTTTTTAACCACTGTACGTGTTAGAATAGGGCCATGGTTATGAAGTTCAACACCGAAAGCGAGAAAGTTCCTTTTACATACCGACGTAATCCGTTGGTACAGCACGCTTTTCAGATTTTTCAATGGAAAGATGAAAAGGGTGATTACGAACCTGTCGGCGATTATACGCTGCTCGATACCGAAGAAAATCCGGAATTGACGGAAAAAACGGTGATGAACATTATTTCCGGCCTGAACGGACGCAAAGACAAGCTTTTAAATTTGCAGAAAATGACGTCCGACCGGCTGCTGTTTAATATAGTGAACAAAGATACGCTGGATGCGGACGAGCATATTACGATTATGTTTCGTACCCATGACGGCAAGGGCGTATCCAAAGAAAATGCGGTGTTAAAAATAGAGAAAGGTGTGATTTATGTCAGGGCTAAATCTTCAGAGTGATTGGTGTCATTTTGTAGGTGAGAGTGTCTGTGATCCACGATCAGAGGCTCCTACAATGTCTGCTGCTCCAGCCCCCGGGCCGGAAATGCACGCATAGCTGCGTATCGCAAAAACTATAAATAGAAAGGGTGTAGACTATGGTTGGATTGTCTCCGAAAACCGAGTTGTTAACATGTTTCAATGAACAGGCAGCAGATGTGACGGAGTGGGTGGGTGCGCAGGTTTGCACACTTGATTTTGACGCTGCTCCGCAATAGAAGTTTTTTAACCCGGTAAATCCCGATGCGTGATGTGGGCGCTGTGGCCGATTGAGGCCAGCCATTTTCCTAATTTTTCTGTGATAAAGACCGAACGGTGGCGACCGCCGGTACAGCCGATGGCGATGGTGAGATAGTGTTTGCCTTCGGCTTTATAACGCGGGATGAGCGGTTCGATGAGATCCTGAAAATGGCGTAAGAATCCTGCAAATTCCAGATCGCTTTCGATGTAGATTCCGACATCTTTATCGCGTCCGGTTTGGGGTCGTAAATTTGCATTCCAATGCGGGTTTTTTAAGAAGCGTACATCCATGACGATGTCGGCTTCGCGCGGCAAGCCGTGGCGATAACCGAAAGATATCAGCGAGATGCTGAGGCTCTGGTCATGATGCGCACCAAAATGGCCTTCAAGGATGTGGCGTAAATCATGGATAGACAGATCCGAGCTGTCGATGGTGAGGTCGGCTGCGGCTTCAAGCGTGTGGAGGAGGTCGCGTTCGCGTGCGATGCCGATGGTGACAGGCGCACCGTCGGCCAGAGGGTGACGGCGGCGGGTTTCGGTGAAGCGGGTTTGCAACACGGCGTTATCGCAGGTGATATATACCAATAAGGCCTCAATATCTTTGACGGTTTCCAAGACCTTGTCGGGGGAAAAGCCCCGGGTGCGTGTGTCGATGCCGATGGCCAGCCTTGCGGGGGCTTGGGTGTCTTTGATGAGCGCGGGGACGAGGCTTAACGGGAAATTATCAAAAACTTCGTAACCCAAATCTTCAAGGTTTTTGAGGACCGAAGACAGGCCTGCGCCGGACAGACCGGTAATGATGAGCGGGTTGCGGTGTTCAGGTTGCGCGGTCATGCCTTATTCAGTATCACAGTGAAGCGGGCGCCGCGTGGATTTTTTTCGGGGCCGTAAATGTTTTCTGCAAAGATTTGCCCGCCATGGGCTTCGATGATTTGGCGACAAATTGACAGGCCAAGGCCGGAATGCTGTCCGTAATGTTCGTGCTGCGGGCGTTCGGAGTAAAAGCGCTCAAAGATCGCCTTGATCTTGTTTTCCGGGATGCCGGGACCTTCATCATCAACAGTGATGCGGACTTTCGTGGCCATGGGGATGACGGTGACGGTGATGGTGCCGCCATCGGGCGAGAAGGACAAGGCGTTCGATAGCAAGTTTTGGAAGACTTGGGCCAGGCGTCCTTCCAGTCCCCAAATCATAATGTCTTCGGGTTTGGCATTGTTGAGCGCAATGGTTGTTTTATCTGTTTTAATATTGCGTGTCCAATCCTTGCCGGTTTGGGTTGTGCGATCGAGCGGGTTGGCGGCGTAGGCCTCCAGCAGAGTTGTCAATATTGTGTGCAGGCTGATCTTTTTAAAGGTTTCGCGCGAGAGTTCGGAATCGATGCGCGAGGCGTTTGAAATATCGGAAATGAGGCGGTCAAGGCGCTGAACATCGTGTTTGATGATGTTCATGAGCCTTTGCTGGTCGGCCGGTTTTTTAACGATGGCCGCGGTTTCTATCGCGCTGGATAATGAGGTCAGGGGGTTTTTTAGTTCGTGAGCGACATCGGCGGCAAAGCGTTCAATCGAGTCCATGCGCTCCCATAGAGCTTGGGTCATTTGGCGCAGAGCGAGCGAGAGTTCGCCAATTTCGTCATGGCGGTAGGATAGGTTAGGGATATTGTCAGCTCGGGCCTGGCCGCGGCGAACGCTTTCTGTGGCTTTGGCCAGTTTTTTAAGGGGCCGGGCAATGGCACCGGATAAGTAAATTGAAAGAAGGATCGTCAGGGCCAAGGCGCCTAAAAAGACTTTCAGCACATCAATCCACACCCGTCCGATATCTTTTTCGATTTCCGTGCTTTCATGGGTCAAGACCACAGCACCGTTTAGTCGGCCATTCATAACCAAGGGTGCTGATGCGGAAAGGATGATGCGGTCCTGATCGTTTTGCCAGGCTGAGAGCGCGATTTGTCGCTTGAGAGCATCGTTAAGGTCGGGCGGGTATCGATCATTGTCAGGATATGTGGGTAAAGACTGTCGCTCGGGTAGAAGAGTTAAAATCCAACGCATCATCTTTTTTAAGACCTGAATGCTGTGATAATCGTGAGAGAGCCTGTCTTGTGTAGCCCAAAGTCTGTCGTCATGCTCTGGTAAAGTTCGGGAATCCACAATTAGAGTCTTGTCCGTATTGAAAATCTGAATACGTTGCCGGGTTGTGGAAGCCAAGCGCGATACAGAATCTTCCAGTTTTTTAAAAACAAAACGGTCAGTATCGATATCTAAGGGGATTGGAGATTCCGAAAGGACTGCAGAAATCAGTTTGAGTTCGGTTTCAAATGTTTGCAGGCGGGCGTTGATGAGGTTGTTTTGATATTGTCCCAGATACAAAATACCTAACATTAGCGTGAGTAACGCGATGGCGTTTACAGCGAAAATACGTAGTGTGATACCGGTGATGCGGCGTTCCGGTCCGCCCCAATACAGGTCGAGCAGGCAATCGAATTCCGGCAAATCCGGTCGCACAGGGGCAAGCCTGAACCAGCGGCCTTTGCCGTTATTCGTGTGGTTATCAGTGTTCTTTGTATCTGTATCCGACGCCATAGAGCGTTTCTATCTGGTTAAAATCAGGGTCAGTGTTTTTAAATTTTTTGCGTACGCGTTTGATGTGGGAATCAACAGTGCGGTCGTCGACATAGATATTTTCGCCATAGGCCATATCGATGAGTTGGTCGCGGTTGCGGACGATGCCGGGGCGCTGGGCGAGGGATTTGAGCAAAAGATATTCGGTGACGGTGAGATTTACAGGCTGATCATTCCAGGTGCAGAGATGGCGTTCATCATCCATTTGCAACGGGCCGTAGACGTATTTTTCGCCGGTATTTTGTATCGTGTCCAGAGTGCCGTTTGATTGCATGAGTTTGTGGCGACGCAGGAGTGAGCGGATGCGTTCAATGAGCAGGCGCTGGGAAAAGGGTTTGGTGATGTAATCGTCGGCGCCCATGCGCAGGCCGAGGACTTCGTCAATCTCGTCATCTTTTGAGGTGAGGAAAATCACCGGGATGTTTGATGTCTGGCGCAGTTTTTCCAGAACTTCCATGCCGTTCATGCGCGGCATTTTAATATCGAGGACAACGAGATCGGGCGCGCCTTCGAGGATGCCTTTGAGGCCGGCTTCGCCGTCATTAAAAGTGGCGATGTCATAGCCTTCGGCCTCCAGCGCCATGGAAACGGAGGTCAGGATATTGCGGTCATCGTCGACAAGTGTGATTTTGGCGGCAGAACTCATGCCTTAAGTATGCGCTGATTTGCTCATGTCTTGCAAGATGTGTCCGGCGAGATAAAGCGATCCGGCGATCAGGATACGTCCCGGCGGGTGGGCCGTTTTTTGTATGTGAGTCAGGGCGGCTTTGACATCGGTGAAAATCTTCCCTTCGCCGAGGGCTTTTTGTAAATCCTGCGGGCTTTGGGCTTTGGGCTCACTGGGAATGGGAATGAGCGAAAGGCTTTCGACAAACGGGCGTAACGGCGCGTAGTAAGCAGGTGTATCTTTGCCTTGAAGCATGGCGAGAATGATATGGAGCGGCTTGTTGTCTTGTTCTTGCCAACGTCTGGCTTGGACGGCAAGGGCGCGTCCAGCATCGGGGTTATGCCCGCCATCTAGATAAACTTCCCAGTCGTCACCGAGGCCGAAGGTTTTTGCCGGTAACGGTTGCAGGCGGGCTGGCCAATGGACGCCCTGCAGGCCGGTCTGAATTTGCTCAGGCGTAACAGGGAAGCGACCATGGATGCATGCAAGGGTTTTGAGAACGCCTGCGAGATTGGCGTTTTGATGTGGACCGATAAGGGTAGGTACGATCATTTCGGACGGCTTTTCAACGATATGAAGGGGCGCGCCGCATTGTTCGGCTGTGGTTTTAAAAACGTCGATGACACCGGCTGTTATGGCCTCATTGCTTTGCGGGGTGATGATGCAGGGCGTGCTCGGTTTTATGATTCCGGCTTTTTCGGCAGCAATTTGTGTATAGGTATCGCCAAGATGCTCGGCGTGGTCGATGCCAATGGATGTGATGATGGTGGCCAGCGGGTCCGTAATGATATTGGTGCAATCCAGCCTTCCGCCCATGCCAACTTCGAGCAAGCAAATATCGGCGGGCGCGCGGGCGAAGGCGGTAAAGGCGATGGCGGTGGTGATTTCGAAAAAGGTCAGGTCGCCGCCGTCATTCAGGCTCAGGGCTTCGTCGATCAGGGATTCGAGGGTTGTATCGTCGATTTCACGGCCTGCTAGGACGATACGTTCGTTAAAGCGGATGAGATGCGGAGAGGTGTACGCGTGGACTTTATACCCGGCAGCCTCCAGTATGGCGCGGAGCATGGCTATGGTCGAGCCTTTACCGTTGGTGCCTGCGACATGGATGACGGGCGGCAGATGCAAGTGCGGATTTCCAAGCTTTTCCAGCAGGCTGAGATAAGGCGGACGGAAAGACAGATCGATCTTTTTGTCGCGATTGAGCGTGTAAAGTTGGCGAAGTTTATCTTCGAGGCCCGGCGTTGGATGCTTAAGATCGCTTTGATACATTGTCGAACAGCTTCAATACCTTTTCAAGGTCTTGATCTTCAAACTGGTCCAGATGATTGCCTGCCACGTATTCAAACCGAGGCTTCATATCTGGAAAGGGTTGGAAGAAATAGTCAAATGTCCAGATGCCGTTTGTTTTCGCTATCTCATCGCGTATCTGTGTTAAAGATTCAATCGAGGCATCAAATTCTATGTGGAAGGTATTGCATTGTGGCACTGTGGGTTGTGTTGCCATGGAGCGCGTGTTGTTAATAAACTTTGCAAGCCGGATCGCTCTGTCTTTATCTTTTTTGAGTTCAGCGCATGCATTTTCAAAATTCATAGCGGCGCTTACGGCAAAAGGTAAAAATGTTTTAATATCTCCACCGTGGCGCCGACGCCAAATTTTTGTTTGTTCAATAAAGGCATTATCGCCGGCGAGTAAGGCGCCGCCGAAAGCGCCTAGCCCTTTATAAAAAGAAACGTAAACACTGTCGAATAATGTACAGACTTGTGATGGACTTAGATCGTAATATGGTGCGATTTCCCAAAGTCTGGCACCGTCCAGATGCAGTTTTATTCCTTTTTCTTTTATGGTTTTAAGGTGTGCAAGTAATTCGTCATAATCAGGAGCTATGCAGCCCAATTGACGCATCGGCAGTTCGTATACGAAGACAGCTTCGGAGGTGAGCTCATTAAAATCTTTTACATCAAAGGGGCGCTGATATTCACCGATAAAGGTCGGTTTCATACCATGTAGAACGGCATAGGCGTCATGTTCATTTAAAGCTATTTGGCATGTCGGGTGCATCGCAATCGTGTTGCGCTCAGTTTGTTCGCACCATATCCGGCAAGCAATCAGTTGTGCCATTGCGCCTGTGGGCATAAAAATAGCGGCTTCTTTGCCAAGATGCGTTGCCATTTTATGCTCGAAATCTTCAACAAACCCGCCAGCGCCGTAAACATCGCTTTGAGCTTTGTTGTGACGAATAAAAGTCGCTATATGTTCAAAATGCTCTGTTGAAGATTCAGAGATTTTTCCTGTAATGAATTTTTGGCACTGCTTTCTCAGAGGGTGAGGATGTAAGTACAAAGATGGTCGCATTATATCCTCTTGCCCTTTTGTGGGTTTTAAGCGGCCTTTTTTGCCGGGGCGTTCATCAGCAGACCCAAAAGACGGGCGAGGGTTTCATGCAAGTCTTTACGCCCAACGACCATATCGACCATGCCGTGTTCTTGCAGATATTCGGCAGTCTGGAAATCATCAGGCAGGGTTTCGCGCACGGTTTCCTCGATGACGCGGCGGCCTGCAAAGCCGATCATTGAGCCGGGTTCGGCCAGATGGATGTCACCAACCATGGCGAAAGAGGCCGATACACCGCCTGTGGTCGGGTCTGTGAGCAGTACGATGTAAGGCAGCCGTGCATCCTTGACCATTTCCACGGCAATGATGGAGCGCGGCATTTGCATCAGGGACAATACGCCTTCTTGCATCCGCGCGCCGCCGGAAGAGGGGATGGTGATGAAGGCGGCTTTGTTTTTGACGGCTTCTTCAGCGGCCTTGACGATGCCTTCACCGACTGCCGTACCCATAGAGCCACCCATGAAGCGGAAGTTAAAGGCGGCGATGACGGCCTTCTGGCCGCCGATTTTGCCTTTGGCGATGGTGATGGCGTCTTTCAGGCCGGTTTTGGACTGGGTTTCTTTCAGGCGATCGGCATATTTCTTGCGGTCTTTGAATTTGAGCGGGTCGTGGGCGACTGACGGGATGGACACCGTTTCGTATTTGCCGTCGTCGAAGATCAGCGCGAGGCGTTCCTTAACCGTGATGCGCAAGTGGTGGTTACAATGGGTGCAAACATTGTGATTTTCTTCGAGATCGCGCTGGAACAGCATGCCTTCGCAGGACGGGCATTTGGTCCACAGATTGTCCGGCACTTCTTTTTGCTCGCCAACCAGAGAGCGGACGCGGGGGCGGATGAAATCACTAAGCCAATTCATGAAAAATACCCTTTTATTCTTATCAAATTTACCCGTTTTATCGGCTTTTGGGCCTCAAAAGTCAAGTTAAAGCGGTTTTAGGCAATGGCTTTGGCCAGTGCCGAAACCTGCTGGGATACGGCCCCAGCGCTTTGCCCTTCGGCGATGGTCTGGACAATGGAGGACCCGACGACGATGGCGTCGCCTACGGCTGCCATTTCAGCGGCGTCTGCGGGGGTTTTGATGCCAAAACCAATGGCGATGGGCAGGTCGGTGTGGGTTTTGATCTGTTCGATATGGGGTTTGATTTTGTTTAAATCGGCTTGGGCCGCGCCGGTGACGCCGGTGATCGAGACGTAATAGAGAAAGCCGCTGGCACCTTCCAAGATTTTGGGGAGCCTTTCTTCGGTCGTTGTGGGGGTGAGCAGGCGGATGATGTCGAGGCCTTTGGCTTTGGCCAGCGTTTGGGCTTCGGAGGCTTCTTCAGGAGGCAGATCGACGATGATCAGGCCATCGACGCCCGCTTCGGCGGCCTCGTTCATAAATTTCTCAACGCCATATTGCAGAATGGGGTTGTAATAGCCCATCAGCACCAGCGGAGTTTGGGTGTTTTCAGCGCGGAAATTCCGGACCATTTGCAGGGTCCGGTGCATGTTCGCTCCGGCCTTGAGCGCGCGCTGCCCGGCAAGCTGGATGGTCGGGCCATCGGCCATCGGGTCGGAAAAGGGCATGCCCAGCTCGATAATATCCGCGCCGGCATCGGGCAAGGCCTTGAGCACGTCCATCGAGGTCTGGACATCCGGGTCGCCCGCCATGATGAAGGTGATCAGGGCGGGGCGGTTCAGGGCTTTAAATGTGGCTTCGATACGGCTCATGATTTTACTCCCACATGAATTAGCACCTCGTTGACGCCGGTTTCGAAAAAGCGGGGGCCGTAGACTTCGAAATCGGTTTGATAGGCGCGGCTTAAGTCGGAGGACCAGATGGCTTCCCAGGTTTCTATAAGCGCTGTGGGCTGCTTTCCGGCGGCGCTCATGAGTGCGTATTGTCCGGGTTTTACGGTGACATGGTGAAGGGTGGTTTGCCCCCCCACCCCTTCCCTCCCCCCGGTGGGGGGAGGGGTATTATTTTTGGCGATGCGATAGCCAATAGTCAGGCGGTATGGGGCTTCGTGGTCGCCTTGATAATCGCTATAGACCGCATAGATGGCGTCATCGGTTTTACCCGGGATTTTCTGGCCGATGCTTTCGGTGAAAAAGCGTTCCCACAGCGCGTTGATGTCATCGGTGGCGCGGGCGCTATCCGTGATAATGGAAATGCCGACAACGTCGAAGGCCATGACTTCGGCCAATCCAGCGCGGATTTCGTAGTCTTGTTTGACGGGCGTTGCGGTCATTAGATCTTGACTCCGAGTTTTTCAGCGATGGTGAAGATGTCTTTATCGCCGCGGCCGCTGAGATTCATCACGATGATGTGGTCTTTGGGCAAAGTGGGGGCGATTTTCATGATATGGGCCAGCGCATGCGAGGATTCAAGCGCCGGGATAATGCCTTCAGTTTTGGAGAGAAACTGGAAGGCCTCCAAGGCTTCGTCATCGGTGACGGCGACGTAATCGACGCGCCGCTGGTCGAACAGCCAGGCGTGCTCAGGGCCAATGCCGGGATAGTCCAGCCCGGCGGAGATGGAATGGGCCTCCTGGATTTGGCCGTCCTCATTTTGCAGGAAATAGGAGTTCATGCCGTGCATGACGCCGGGCCGCCCGCCCGCCAGACTTGCGGCGTGTTTGTCGGTGTTCACTCCCAGCCCGGCGGCTTCAACGCCGATCATCCTGACCTCAGGGTCGTCGAGGAACGGGTGGAACAGGCCCATGGCATTGGATCCGCCGCCGATGCACGCGACCAGCGTATCGGGCAGGCGGCCTTCTTTTTTCATGATCTGTTCGCGGGTTTCTGTGCCGATGATCGACTGGAAGTCGCGGACCATCATCGGGAACGGATGCGGGCCGTTGACGGTGCCGATCAGGTAATAGGTGTCGTGGACGTTGGTGACCCAGTCGCGCAGGGCTTCGTTGATGGCGTCTTTGAGGCTGCGCGAGCCGGATTCAACGGATATGACTTCGGCACCGAGCAATTTCATGCGAAAGACGTTGGGTTTTTGGCGCTCGATATCCTTGGCGCCCATAAAGACGGTGCAGGGCAGGTCGAACAGCGCGCAGACGGTGGCCGTGGCCACGCCGTGCTGACCCGCGCCTGTTTCGCAAATGATGCGGGTTTTGCCCATACGCCGGGCGACGAGAATCTGGCCGAGGCAGTGATTGATTTTGTGTGCGCCTGTGTGGTTGAGTTCGTCGCGCTTGAGGTAGATTTTTGCGCCGCCCAGTGTTTCCGTGGCGCTTTTGGCGTAATAGAGCGGGGAGGGGCGGCCGACATAATCGCGCTGGAGGGTTTCGAGCTGGGCCCAAAAGGCGGGGTCGGCTTTGGCTTCGTTGTACGTCTTTTCCACCTCGAGGATGAGCGGCATGAGGGTTTCGGCGACATAGCGCCCGCCATAGGGGCCGAAATGGCCGCGTTCATCCGGTTGGTTTTTGTATGAATTTACGCTCATGGGCGCTTATATAGCGTTTTTGACGGCGTCAATAAAGGCTTTAATTTTGTCGGGGTCCTTGATGCCGGGGGCGCTTTCGACGCCGGAGGAGACATCAACGGCCGTAGGGGAGAGCTGGGACAGAGCTTCAGCCACATTTTCGGGGGTGAGGCCGCCGGAAAGCATCCATGGTTTAGCGAAGGTCCGGTCTTCAAGCAGGGACCAGTCGAAGCGCTGGCCGGTGCCGCCGGGCAGGGCGGCATTTTCAGGGCGGCTGTCAAAAAGCAGCCAATCAACGACGGGTTCGTAGTCTTTGACAGATTCGAAATCACCAGCTTCGTGGATTTTGATGGCTTTCATCACCGGCATGGCGAATTTGTCTTTAATTTGCTGTACGCGCTTTGGGCTTTCGCTGCCGTGGAGTTGCAGCATATCGAGTGGGACGATGCCGAGGATATGTTCCAGTTCTTCGTCTGTCGGGTCGACGAACAGGCCGACGGCTTTCACCCCTGTGGGCAGGGTGAGGCTCAGTTCCTTGGCGCTGTACGGGGCAATGTTGCGTGGGGAAGGCGGATAGAACACGAAGCCGACATAGCGCGCGCCGGCCTGCACGGCGGCTTCCAGGCTTTTCTGGGTCTTGATGCCGCAAATTTTTACGTTCGTCATTTATGGCACGCTTTTGTTTTGCAGGGCGTGTTGGTAGTAATTTGACAGGACCGTCACGCCGATGATGGTCAGAAGCGGTTGGAAGTAAAACATCACGGGAATATTGATCAGAGTTTCTGTAATATGTTGCGTTGTGCTGCCTAAATCATAGGCCGCGATGACAGCTGTGCTTATAAAGCCGACAACAAACGAATAGAGCAGCAAGAACAGAATGGTTTTTAGGCTCGCTCTGATACATCCGAAGAAGATCTTCCAGAAATAGCCGGTGGTAAGTCGGAAGGATTTTTTGAAGCTGATATTCGCATTGACGGCCTTGGCTGGAAAGAAAAAGCAAATTTTGTAAAAAATGTAGATCATGCCGGTGAAGGCGACCAGTGAGAATATCACCAAGGCCATACTGGCTTTTAGTCCAGCCTGAAAGCCCAGATACCAGCCGATAAGCGGGAAGATAACATTCATTAGTATCAACATGGCCATGAATTCGATTTCGTGGCGCTGTGGGTTTAAGACCTGCATTGGTTCGTATTGGCGTGATCCGAGCAAGACCAGTCGATGCCAGCTGATGGCCATTGTTGCGTAAAGATAGCCGATGAAGAGCTGTATGAGAAGCTGCCCCCAGACAATCGGGCTTGATAATGACATTTTGATAATGTTAGAAATCACGGTTTGGGCGTGTTCTTTTTTCTCTTCTTTGGAAAGGTCTGCGCCGCGGGAGGCTTCGAGGTCTTTGATGTTCTGGCGCGATTCTTCAGAAAACGCCGTGATTTCCTGTTCGAGATTTCCGCCTTCAACGTAGGTGAGTGCCAATGTTGCGATCAGGCAGATGATCAGGTAAGGAGCGATGCTTCCGACAAGGTTCCAAAATTCATATTGGTATTCCGCAATGAAGTCCCGAACGTTACTGACGGTGTCTTTGACTTTGAGGGTAGGGGTGAATTCCATGAGGCGATTTTTCTAGTTTATAGTGCATTCAGTGAGTCAATAATCTCTTGTGCGGCTTTGGCTGGATCAGGCGCAGCTGTTATGGGGCGGCCGATGACCAGATGGGTGGCGCCAATTTGCACCGCTTCTTTGGGGGTCATGATCCGGTTTTGATCCCCTTTTGCACTCCCCAAGGGGCGAATGCCCGGCACCATGGTTTCAAATGAATCGGCGCAGCTTTGCCGGATGAGACTGATTTCGTGCGACGAGCATACCACGCCGTCGAGGCCGCACGTTTCGGCCAGAAGGGCCATCTGAATGACCCGGTCAGGAAGTCCTTCCCTATAACCTATTTTATACAATTCCTCTTCGGAAAGAGAGGTGAGAATTGTTACTGCGAGGAGCTTTGTCTGAGGCGAAGCGGTTTCACATGCCGCTTTGGCGGCTTCCATCATGGCTTGGCCTCCGGCGGCATGGACGTTCAGGTAGGAAGGGGCGAAATTGGTGCAGATGGTGTGTACGGCGCCGGCGACCGTATTGGGGATATCGTGGAATTTGAGGTCGATGAACAGGGCTGCATCAGGGGCGGCGTTTTGGACGGCTTCGATCCCCTGGGGGCCGAAGCTGCCTGCGAATTCCAGTCCGAGTTTTAAAGCGCCGGTGACAGGTCCGATTTGGGCGGCCCAGTTTTTGGCTTGTTCCAGATCGCTGGTGTCCAGCGCACAGAAGATACGTGTTTGGTTTTCCATACGCTATGTTATGGAGGAATTCCGGTCTTCAGGCAAGGCGGTGTTTTTGCCGTCCCTAGACGAAAGCGCGGGGAAGAGTTCCTGAGCCGGAGGATTTGGGGCGGTTTTTTCGCTCTTGTGTCCCAGCGTAGCGATTTCTTTTTCCAGCGCCTTGATGGTTTTGCGTTGCTGGCGTCCCCGGCGGCGGGTTGGGGCGGTATTCAACCACATGGCGACAGCGCCGAGGAGAAACCCTGCGGCCATAAAGACAAGGGTTAGAAAATAAAGCGGCAGTTCAAGCGGCTCGTGAACGGGGCTGTAGTTCAGCGGTATAGTCTGGCGGTTGGAAACGGCAAAGGCCACAAGGGTGATGGCGATGATGAATCCGAAAATGGTGCGGATGAAGCCCATATCTTATGTCGTTTCTTATGCCGGTTTGTTGGCCGCGATTAATACCAGGAATCTTCGCTTGAGGACGAATCATCGCTGCCGCTCTCGCCGTTGAGTCGTTCGCGTAGGCCTTTGCCGGTTTTGAAGAAGGGTAGGCGTTTGGCTTCAACATGGACAGATTCGCCGGTGCGTGGGTTGCGGCCCATGCGCGCATCGCGGCTTTTCACCGAAAATGCGCCAAATCCGCGAAGTTCAACGCGGTTGCCGTCAACGAGCGCTTGCGTGATTTCCTCAAAAATGGTGTCGACGATTTTTTCGATGTCGCGCAAATACAGATGCGGGTTGCGTTCGGCTAAACGTTGAATGAGGTCTGATTTCGTCATCGTGCTTTCATCCTTTTCGCTTTGGGTATGAAGCGATAAATCTTTGCTTTAAAAAGCATTTATTCAAACTTGAATGATTCTACAGTGCCTTATTCTCAGGTCCAACGTCAAGTAAAACAAGACTCAAATGTTCCAATATCTTGAAATGTGCGCTTCTTCGCCGAATCTTTTTTTCATAAAATTTTAATTAATTTTCGCTAAAGTATATGCTAGGAAGGATAAAACGGTGTCCAAGAACGGTTTTTTTGTAAATGGCGAAACGGAAATTGATCGCGCGACGGATGGTTATAAATTTTTCGAGCGGGTTTCGGATGCTGTCGACGGAAGTGAGTTGGCTGCCGAGGCCGGTGTTAATGTGACAAACGTTAGTGCTTATGGCGAAGTTTCCCTTGAAGGTACGGATTGTCAGAATGATGGATGTTTAGAGACGAATGTTTATGCAGGGGCTCAGGCTGGCCTGAACTCTGAAGCATATGCGGGAGGAAAAATTCATTATTCTCAGAGTGATGTCGATGGTTTCAGCCGAGGCGTTACCGGGGTTATGGAACTTCGGACTGGCGGCGGGTCGCGCGCACTCGTGGGGGTGGAGGCGGTCTATCAGAACCCAACTCCTGAAGCTGGAAAAGTTGATAATTGGAAAATGGGTGTTTCCGGCGGGTATGCTGATAACCAACTTGGTGGCGTTGCTTATGTGGCTTTGCAAGTTGATATTCGTGAAGGCACAAGCGGGATGACCGATGTTTTTGCGCGTGCGGCGGTGGGACCTGAAGGGCAGTCCGTACGCGTTGGGGTTGGGCATGATTTTTCTGAGCCAATCGGTAAGTCTGTTCTGGGTGCCGGGCTGGGGCGCGTTGAGGTCGGCGTGCAGTGCAACAGCGGCGATAATGCTTTGGTGAGTTCTCAGGATCAGGGATTTGGCGCAGGATTTGGCGGTCAGGGTTGTAATGTCGGTGTAACGGCAAAGTTCACTTTTTGATTGATGCAATGTAGTACTTGTAAAAAAAGCCGGGCATGGGCGCCCGGCTTTCGTTTGATTTTATTGTGAAGCGCTTAGTCTTCTTTTTTCTCTTCAGCCTTATCAGCTTTGGCATCTTCATCTTTTTTGGCGGTTTTTTTTGCCGGAGCTTTCTTGGCTGCCGGTTTTTTCGCCTTTTCTTCTTTTTTCTCTTCCGTACCTTTAGCATTTTCCTGCAGGGCTGCGCCAAGGATGTCACCCAAAGAGGCGCCGGATTCGGTTGAACCGAATTCTTTCATCGCCTGTTTGTCTTCGTCCACTTCGCGGGCCTTGATCGACAAGCCGATCTTGCGGGATTTTTTGTCGAGCGTGGTGATTTTGGCATCGACTTTTTCACCGACAGCAAAGCGGTCCGGGCGTTGCTCGGAGCGTTCGCGTGACAGGTCGGCCTTCTTGATGAAGCCCTTGATATTGTCATTGACGGAGACCTCGATGCCGCCGGAGGTGATTTCGGTGACGGTACAGGTGACAACAGCACCTTTTTTCACGCCATCCATTGCGCCTTCGAACGGATCGTTGGTGAGTTGCTTGATCCCCAGTGCCACGCGCTCCTTGTCGGCGTCGATTTCAAGGATTTTAACCTTGACTTTGTCGCCGGTTTTGTAGGCTTTGAGGGCTTCTTCGCTCTCGTCTTCCCAAGAAATGTCAGACAGGTGAACCATGCCGTCGATTTCATCATCCAGAGCCACGAACAGGCCGAATTCAGTGACGTTGCGCACTTCGCCTTCGAACTCATCGCCTTCTTTATGGCTGGCGGCGTAGGCTGTCCACGGGTTTTCCTGACATTGTTTCAGACCCAGAGAGATGCGGCGTTTGTCTTCGTCGACTTCCAGAACCATGACTTCGACTTCTTCAGATGTTGAAACGATTTTGCCCGGGTGGACGTTTTTCTTGGTCCAAGACATTTCAGATACGTGGACCAGACCTTCGATACCATCTTCCAGTTCAACAAACGCACCGTAATCAGCAATGTTAGTGATGCGGCCTTTGAGTTTGTTGCCAACCGGGAAGCGAGCGTTGATGTTTTTCCACGGATCGTCTTCGAGTTGTTTCATGCCCAGAGAGATGCGCTGGTTTTCTTCGTTGAAGCGGATAACCTGAACGTCGATGGTCTGGCCGACCTGCAAGCTCTCTGAAGGATGGTTGACGCGTTTCCATGAAATGTCGGTGACGTGCAACAGCCCGTCGACACCGCCGAGATCCACGAAGGCGCCGTAATCGGTGATGTTTTTGACAACGCCTTGCAGGACCTGACCTTCTTTCAGCGTATCCATCAGATCGGAGCGGGCTTCGGCGCGGCTTTCTTCAAGAACGGCGCGGCGTGAAACTACGATGTTGCCGCGGGCGCGGTCCATTTTCAGGATCAGGAACGGTTGCGGCGTACCCATCAGCGGGGTGACATCGCGCACGGGACGGATATCGACCTGAGAGCCTGGCAGGAAGGCTACGGCGCCGCCGAGATCAACGGTAAAGCCGCCTTTGACGCGGCCGAAGATCACGCCGGTGACGCGCTCTTCTTTCTTATGAGATTCTTCAAGTTCAACCCATGCTTCTTCACGGCGGGCTTTTTCACGAGAGAGAACGGATTCACCGTCACGGTTTTCCATTTTCTCAACAAAGACTTCGACGACATCGCCGGCTTTGATTTCAGGATCTTCGCCGGGGCGTGAGAATTCCTGCAAGGGGATGCGGCCCTCAGATTTCAGACCGACGTCAATGATGGCGAAGTCTGAAGTGACGGCGATGACAGTTCCGTTAACAACGGAGCCTGTGAAATTTTCCTGACCTTTGAGAGACTCATTTAAGAGGGCTTCAAAGTCCTTGGAATCGGTTTTGTCTTGTAGAGTTGCGGCAACACTGGCCATATTTCGTTTTCCTTTTGGTTCGGGTTAAACTGTGCATCTCACCGCCCCTTATCATCCTTTGTTCTTAAAAAAGGGGCGATATGCACGTTTTGAAAGCGATGGGTGAATGCGCTAGAGCGTTAGGCGCTCTTTGGCTAGAGACACTGCTTTTTCAAGCATTTGACTGGCATCAAGATCGGAAGAATCTATAACGATTGCGTCGTCTGCCGGTTTCATGGGGGCGGTTTTTCGCTCCGCATCCCGCGTGTCTCTTTCACGCATATCCTTCAAAACGGCCTCATAGGTAGCGGAAATGCCTCGGGATTGCAACTCTTTTAAGCGTCTTTTTGCGCGGACTTCCCTTGATGCGGTGATATAGAGCTTGAGCGGGGCGTTGGGGGTGATGACCGTGCCGATGTCACGGCCATCCAAAACTGCGCCTTTAAAGCCGCCTCCGGGGTTTTCAGCAAAGTCGGTCTGAATTTTGTTGAGCACTTCGCGTACGCGCGGGTAAGCGGCGATTTTTGAGGCCTGCTGGCCGATTTGGTCTGTACGCAGAGCCGGATTGTCAAGCACGTCGGATGGCCGGGTGGCGTGGGCAATCTTTTTAGCGAGGATTTGCGCGCCGTCGCGCGCATCGTTTTCGTCCTGGGCGCTGAGGCCCGCGTCGTGAACTTCCAAAGCGGTGGCGCGATAGAGCGCGCCGGTATCCATATGGGCAAAGCCGAGAAGCTCGGCAAGGCTGCGGGCCAATGTGCCTTTTCCACTGGCGGCCGGGCCGTCGATGGCGATGATGTTTTTAGACATTATGGTTTCCAATATCGCAGCCTAGCTCGTTCACCAGTTTGACGAAGTTGGGGAAGCTGGTGGCGATGGGGGCGCCATCGTCGATGGAGATGGGTTCATCGGTGACGCTGCCCAAGATGAGGAAGCTCATCGCGATGCGGTGATCGAGTGCGGTTTGAATGGTTGCCCCGCCTTTGGGCGGTTTGCCGGTGCCATGAATAGTGAGCCAGTCTTCACCCATTTCAAGGTTTACCCCGCAGGCTTTGAGGCCCTCGGCGACCATGAGCAGGCGGTCGCTTTCCTTGACGCGGAGTTCGGCCAGTCCGGTCATTTTTGTGGTGCCTTCGGCGCAGCTTGCCGCCATGGCCAGAATCGGGAATTCGTCAATCATTGATGGGACGCGGGCCGGGTCGACGTCGATGCTTTTGAGGGGGCCGTTTCCTCGCACAATAATATCGGCAACCTCTTCTCCTGCCTGGGTGCGCTTATTGGTGAATTCAATATCAGCTCCCATTTCCTGAAGTGTGAGATACAGGCCGTTGCGGCGATCGCTGATCGCGATATTGGCCAGCGTGATTTCCGAACCATCATGCAAGACGGCAGCAACGGCCGGGAAGGCGGCGGAGGAAGGGTCGGCCGGGACATCGATCGCGCCGGGCTGGAGGTCTTGCTGTCCGGTGACGCTGATTGCGCTCGCGCCGTCTTCCAATGTTTCGATTTGTACGTCGATGCCGAAAGCCGAAAGCATTTTTTCGGTGTGATCGCGGGTGGGTTTTTCCTCGATGACCGTGGTGGTGCCTCGCGCGTTGAGCCCGGCGAGCAAGATGGCGGATTTGACTTGCGCGCTGGCCACGGGCAAGCGGTATTCTATTGAAAGCGTATCTTCCGGACCTTGTACGGCGAGGGGGAGTTTATCCCCGTCGGTAGCTTCGAAGGTTGCGCCCATCATTTCGAGTGGCGTGATGACGCGGCGCATCGGGCGCTTTGACAGTGAGGCATCGCCGATAAAGGTGGCCTTGATCGGATGACCACCGACCAAGCCGATGAGCAAACGCGTTGATGTACCCGAATTGCCCATGTCGAGCGGGGCATCAGGTGTTTGCAAATTGCCGATACCCACGCCCCAGGTGCGCCATAGACCGTCTGTGCCTTTTTCAATTTTTGCGCCGAGCTGGCGCATAGCCTGGGCGGTGCAGAGGACATCTTCCCCTTCAAGCAGGCCGGAAATCATGGTTTCACCGATGGACAGCGCGCCGAACATGAGGGCACGGTGGGAAATCGATTTATCGCCCGGAATGCGCGGGCGGCCTTTTAGGGCGGTGGTGGTTTTGCGGGAGATCAGTTCGCTCATGCGCTTAGAGATACAGTTTCGCGCGCGGCGGTTCAACTGGTTTTAATCGAGTGGTTTGAGATCGTTGTTATAAGCCTTGGCGAAGGCCAGAAAATCTTTGGCCGGAACAGGGCGTGAGTAACGGAAACCCTGGACTTCGTCACAGCCTTCTTTAATCAGGAATTGCTCGTGTTCGATGGTCTCGACGCCTTCGGCAATGACTTTGAGGTTCAGCGCACGGCCCAGCGCAATGATGGTGCGGGCGATGGAGGCATCGTCCTGATCATTTAGCGCGTTGCGGATAAAGCTCTGGTCAATTTTCAGGCGGTCGATCGGGAACTGGCGCAGGTAAGACAGGGATGAATAGCCCGTACCAAAGTCGTCAATGGCCAGTTCGACGCCTATGGCGTGGAGGTTTTGCAAGGTCTGAATGGTGTGGGAAATATCATCCATAAAGACGCTTTCGGTGACTTCCAGTTCGACTTTGTGGGCGTCAATTCCAATGTCTTTGATGGTCTTTTGGGTGAAGGCGCAGATGTCGCTTTGTGAGAATTGATGTGCTGAGACGTTGATCGCGATGCGAATATCGATACCATGTTCATCATGCCAGCCCTTGGCGTTTTCACAGGCGGTGCGCATAACCCATTCGCCAATCGGTACGATCAGGCCGGATTGTTCGGCGACGGGAATGAAATCAGCTGGGGAGACGAACGTGCCGCCTTCTTTCGAATTGTCCGGTTTGAACCAGCGCAGCAAAGCTTCGGCGCCGATGAGTTTGCCAGTTTTCAAGTCCAGTTGCGGCTGGTAATGCAGATCGAGCTGGTCGTGTTCCATGGCGTCGCGTAAATCGCGCAGCATTTGGAAGCGCGCCTGAACAGCGCGGTCGAAATCTTCGGAATATTCCTTGATGGTGTCGCGGCCTTCTTCCTTGGCGCGGTTCAGGGCGATATCGGCGTTTTTCAGCACCTGGTCGGGATCGATGGCATCGTCGGGGAAGGTGGCCACGCCGATGGACGCGCGGACCTGAAAGGCTTCGTTGAATACTTTGAACGGTTCTGAGCGAATAACATGGTGCACTTTTTCTGCAACATCGCGCGCGGTGTTGATGTCGGCCGAGAGTGGCATCATGATGGCGTATTCATCCTCTCCCGACCGGGAAACGACCGCGCTTTCCGGCATGGCCGATCGCAGGCGCCGGGCGACGCTGCGCAAAATGGCATCGCCAATATTATGGCCCATGGAATCGTTGATGTCCTTGAAATGGTCCAAATCTATGGCGACAACGGCGAAGCGGTCGGCGGTGCCGTCTTGTTTCTGACGTGCCTGTTCGTTTAGGCTTTGGATAAATAAAGTCCGGTTGGGTAGTCCGGTGAGAGTGTCGTAATAGGCCAGTTTGTGAATTTTATCTTCTGCCGCGCTTTTGATGCGGGTGAGGTTGTCGGCGTTTTGGTGGATGAGTTTCTGGGTTAACTCGATAGCGCTGCCGACTTCATCGCGGGTATCAAAGGGTGATTCCGGGATATTGGGTTCTTCCGGGGATTTAAAAGCGGCGAGCAGGTTTGAACGCATGAATAGCATGGGTTCAAGCAACCAGCGTCCCAGAGCGATCATGAGAACGCTTGTCACGAACAGTGACATGGTCAGCATAATTTTAATGGTGTCGGTGATGAAGAAGGCAACTTTGTCCTGAATGTCGCTGGCGTCTATTTTTATCGCTATGTAATAGGGGCGCTTAAGATCGGCGGCATTAAGGACAAGTTCGTACAATCCGGTTTGGGAGTCGTAACGGTTATATCCTGTTGTTCTGATATTTTTTTCGGCCATGGCCGGGGCTGAACCGAAAGTCGCGATCGGTTCACTTTGGTACGAATATACGGTCAGGCCTGTGACGTTGCTGATGTTTAAGAGACGTTCAACTTGTTCGCGGGTGAAAGGCGCTTTGTTGTATCCCGCCGTAGGATCGATCATGGCCGCTATGGCGATGCTGTTGGTTTCTCTTAAATCTGTGAGTAAGCGCTGGCGGAAGGTCGGCACGGTTCCAAAGTTCATGATCATGGTCTGTACGAGCAAAATCGTCATGAAAACAGCTGCGGCGATGCGCCAGCTTAAACGGCTTTTCCAAATTTGCGCAGAAGACGAAAGAAAGGCCGCTTTTTTTGCTTTGGACTTATCGTGTTGCTCGAAGCTCAACTCTTGATCGCTCACGTTTTTGAGGGGCAGAAAGGACTGTATTTGTGTGTTTGCAGGTATCATCCAGACCAAAACATTCTACATTGGCTTTTGTATCAGCAAAAGCCATTTTATTGATTATTTTTTTATATGTGAATCACACATTCATATTTTCTACTATTATGGTCTGAAAAACGTTAAAAACGCCTTTATTTTCGTGCTTTTTAGACGTATTTGGTGTCAATTTATTTCAAATTTTGACTTTGGTTCCGTCGTTTGCTTTGCGGCCGTGCAGCATGATTTTTTTGTTGTTTTTCAAGGTGCAGGCAAAGAGATAGTCTTCTCCACCATCTTTGATCTTGAGTTTTTTGCGCAGGCCCGCAGCGTTCATCGGGAAATTTCGTACCGTGATATGGGCCTGTTTTAAAGGGATTTTTTCGGTTTTTGGCGGGTATTGGCCGATGATTTCAAAGCTGCGGCCGGGGAAGTTTTCAATGAGCGTTTCTGATGTATAGAGATGGGTTTGAGCTCCCAGTTTTTTAACGCCGTACTTTTCCGCGATCACACTATAGCCGCCGGATTTCTGGAAGGCCGGGCCGGGTTCGTAGAGATTGCGCAGCGGGTCGGCGTATTCGGACGTACAGGCGCCTTCTTCGCTTTGGGTGAAGGTTATTTCGTGGATGGGCGTGCCTTCATCATTCAGGCTGGCAGCGGTGATTTCAGGGGTGTTTTGCGTTTGGTTTGAAAGAATGAACAGCAGTTCTTTGCATTCGCCTTGCCATTCAACGCAATGAACTTCCTGTACGTGTGCGCCGACATTTTCAAGGATTTTGATGCCTTCGGTGATGTCGAGCATCGGTGAGGTTTTAATCATGACGTGTTGGGCTTTTTGCAAAAGTGTGGGCAGCAATTCGAGAATATTGGGGCTGCAATCTTCGAAGCGGAACTTGCCTTTGCGGCGGTCATCGCGGCGCTGTGGGTCGATGAGGACGAGTTCGACAGACGGCATTTCCTGCGCGAAATCTTCAGCCGTTTGAGTGCGCACCTCGATTGGGATAGGGCAGAGTAGCGGCAGGTTGTGAGCGAGCAGGGCGGCGGCCTGTCCGTTATGTTCGATGCAATAGCCTGATTGGGTATTTTGGGCCAGTGCCCAGCTATCGACGCCGCAGCCGCCGGTGAGATCGGCAAAGCTTTCGGCTTTGAACAGGGCGGCTTTGTAGTGCGCGGTGGCGCTGGAGGAAGCCTGTTCGAGCAGGTCCGGGGCGGGCAGGATGATATCCGGGTGTGCCTCTAGCCAAGAGGGAATTTTACGTTTGGCTTTTTGGCGCGACTTGATTTGATCGAGGATCGCTTTGTAATCCCAGCTTGCCTCGGGGGACTTTTTCAGGGCCAGCGCAGCCACGTCATCATTTTCGTGCGCTATGATGAATTCGCGGATTTCCGGCTGTAAAAGGTTTTGCCAAGACATATCAGTTAGGGTAAATCATTACTCATGAAAATGACACTCCCGAAATGGTACGACCTTCACATGCATTTGCGTCAGGACGCGCTGATCGCGCCGATTGTTCAGTCGCAGATTGATATGGGCTGTTGTGGTGTGCTGGCTATGCCGAATACGAAACCGCCGGTGGCTAAGGTTTTTCGTGATGATCCTTTGGAGTATTGGTGCATTGAGGGCTATGTCGATCTGATCAAAGAATCCGGCGGGGAGGCGTTTCAGGATATCATCGTGCCGCTATATCTGACCAAGGATACAACGCCACAGATGATCGAAGAGGGCGCTAAGGCCGGGGTTTTGCGGGCGTGTAAATATTATCCGCCGCATGGGACGACCGGGGCGAATTTCGGTTATCCGTTTATGAATTTCTTTGACAATGGTGTGTTCGCAGCGATGGAGGAGCATGGCGTGGTTTTGTGCATTCACGGTGAAGAGCACCACATGAAGGCGGAAGATTATTTTGCTGCGGATACGAATGCGGAAGATTTCTTTACCGTGAGCGGATGCCCAAGCTGACTGAGACTTTCCCGGAATTGAAAGTGGCATGTGAGCATGTGACGACGGCCACGGCGGTCGAGTTTGTGCAAAGGTGCGGGGCTAATGTGGCGGCCTCGATTACGCCGCAGCATTTGCTCTATACGGTCGGGCATTTGCTGCAGGGGTTGAAATATCATCTGTACTGTTTGCCGTTGTTGAAATTTGAAGAGGATCGGGCGGCTTTGCGTGCGGCGGTGGCCCAGTCGGGCAATACAAAGTTCTATGCTGGCACGGATAGTGCGCCGCATGCGGTGAAGGCCACCGATTGCGGGTGCGCCGCCGGATGCTTTACAGGCGGCATTGCTCCGCAGTTGTATGCGATGGCGTTTGAAGAGGCCGGGGTGGATCTGGGTTTGGAAGCCGGGCAGGCAGCGTTTGAGGCGTTTTTATGCCATAACGGTCGCGCATTTTACGGGCTGGAAGCGGCGCGTGAGACATTTACGCTGGAAAAGGCTGCTCAATCGCTCGAAATGCTGGACACGCCGGAAGGGCCGATTATCCCGTTACCACTGGGTTTGGGGCAGGATTCATTGCTCTGGCGTATATCGTAACGTACTCATATATATACAAAAAATTAAGTTTTTTCTCCTAGAATTAATGTTGGGATTATAAAAAGCCCGTCATTAGGTATGGGCAGGGGTGAAGAGCAATGGAACTTATACGGGGAAGCGCCGAACATTATTTCATGAAAATGCTGGATGATCTGAAAGAGCAGTCAAGCCATTGGTATGGTTTGTATTTTTCGTTATCTAAAATACTGGATCATGCCGATTTGATTTCCGATCTGTCGAAAATGAGCGAGAAAATCGATGCGGCGCGGGCGCGTAGCGATGTTTTTGCTGAGGAGCTTTTTGCGGTTTTGAAAGACCATTTTAAAGGTTCGGTCTGCGTTTTTGAGGATCTGGACGTTTTTGCGCTGGTGCGGGTGCGCGACAAGATGGATGTGAAGCATCTGGATGAAGCCTATAAAAAGATGAAGGCTAAATTACCCAGTGGTTTTGCCAATATGGAAGGGCTGGCGAATTGTTTGCGCAATTATCAGAAGTTGGCTGACGATAAGGTTTTAAGCGCGCGTAAGTTTGAAGCTTACGGCGTTATGGCGGATACGCATAAAGTTTCGAGCATTGCCGTACGCCGCAAGCGCCGGGATGCGCCGCTGGTGATGGTGGTGGAGGATGATCGTTTTACTGCGCATTACGCTTCGACAATCCTCAGCACGGATTTTGATCTGGTTGTCTGCAAAGACGGGGAAGAAGCGGTGCAGGCTTATATCGAGCATGCGCCCGATATTGTGTTTTTGGATATTCACCTTCCGGGGATGAGCGGCCATGATGTGTTGCAATCCATTCATGCGATTGATCCGCGTGGATTTGTCGTGATGCTTAGTGTCGATAGTGTGCAGGATAATATTGTGCGGGCCAGCAAAATGGGCGCGCGGAATTTTCTTAAAAAGCCGTTTACCAAGGAACGGATGATCGAGGTGGTGAAAAATTCGCCCTATGTGCGCGAATTGACCCGCAGCGATCGTGCGGGCACAGAGACTATGTTCCACTAAGGGATTATTTCGTTTCGCCGATCATGCGCAGGAAACGGGTCTGGACGGTTTCGTCTTCCTTGAATTTTCCGGTGAATGTCGATGTCACCGTTGAAGATTTGCGTTTTTTGACGCCGCGGATCGACATGCATTGATGATCGGCATCGATGTAAACGGCCACACCTTTCGGTTTGAGTGTTTTTTCAATACATTCGGCCAGCCGTCCGGTCATGTTTTCCTGGGATATCAGGCGGCTGGCTAGGATATCGACGATGCGGGCGAGCTTGGAGATGCCGACAACTTTTTCATCCGGCCAGTAAGCTATGTGCGCTACACCGTTAATGGGAACCATGTGGTGTTCGCAGTGTGAGGTAAACTCGATATCCTTGACCAGCACGATGTCGTCGAAGCCTTCGATGTCTTCAAAGGTTTTGGAGAGTTCTTTGGCCGGGTCCTGATTATAGCCTTCGAAAAATTCATCATAGGCGCGTACGACGCGGGCCGGTGTTTCGATCAGCCCTTCGCGCTTCGGGTCTTCGCCGATATAGCGCAACAGGGTTCTGACTGCTTCTTCTGCCTCTTTGCGGCTTGGTTTTCCGTCGTTAGCCATTTCGACGATTTTGGATGAAACCATTTGAAAAATCCTTGTGTTTGGTGTCTTCTAGCGCCTTGAAGGCCGATTTTCCAGTAAAAAACGCGCAAAGAGTAGAATTTAACTATGTCGCAGTTCCAGCTTTTCAATAGTCTGACCCGCCAAAAAGAGGTTTTTGAGCCTCTAGACCCGGCCCATGTGCGCCTGTATGCATGCGGGCCGACGGTTTATAATTATGCACATATAGGCAATGCGCGTATGGCGGTAGTGTTTGACTTGCTTACCCGTGTGCTCAAAAGTCTCTATCCGAATGTGACCTATGTTTCCAATATTACGGATGTGGATGACAAGATTATCGCTGCACATCAGCAAACCGGGGAGTCTATTGAGGCGATTACCCGGAAATATGAGGAGATTTATAATGCTGATATGGCTGCGCTGGGCTGCGCCGCGCCGGACATTCAACCCAAGGCGACGCAGCATATCGGCGAGATGACCCAGATGATCGAAGCGTTGATTGAGCGCGGGCATGCCTATGCGGTGGATGGGCATGTGTTGTTTAACGTGCCGTCTTTTCCGGCCTATGGCGGTTTATCGGGGCGCAGCCGCGATGAGCAGATTGCCGGGGCACGGGTTGAGGTGGCCTCTTATAAAAAAGATCCTGCTGATTTTGTGTTGTGGAAGCCTTCCGCCGATGACGAACCGGGTTGGGAGTCTCCGTGGGGGCGTGGCCGGCCGGGCTGGCATATTGAATGTTCGGCGATGGCGGAGAAGCATTTGGGCTTGCCGTTTGACATTCACGGCGGCGGGGCGGATTTGAAATTCCCGCATCACGAAAACGAGATTGCGCAAAGTTGCTGCGCTTCGGGGCATGAGAATGATCTGAGCGCTTTTGCGAAAGTCTGGGTGCATAACGGGTTTGTGACTGTTGAAGGCGAGAAAATGTCGAAATCGCTGGGCAATTTCCTGCTGGTGCATGATTTAATTGAGCATTATCCGGGGGAGGCGCTGCGCCTGACACTCCTCTCGGCGCATTACCGGCAGCCGCTAGACTGGTCGGAGGATAAGGTGCAGCAAAGTCAGAAACAGCTCGACCGGTTTTATACCCGTCTGGATGAAATGGCGATGATGGAGGTGGCTGAAATGGGTGTGCCGCAGGGTGTTATGGATGCTTTGTGCGATGATTTGAATACACCGCAGGCGATGGCGGAGATGAATGCGTTGTTGAAGAAAGAGAATTCGCCGGAACTCAAAGGTGAGATTCTTGCTGCGGGGAATTTGATCGGGATATTGCAGCAAAATCCGCAGGAGTGGTTGGGCTTTGGGGGTGATGTCGAGAGTGGCGACAATGACTCTATTGAGGCTTTGCTGCAAGAACGGGCTGCAGCAAAAGCGGACAAAAATTTTGCGCGGGCCGATGAAATTCGCGATCAATTGACAGCCATGGGGTTTGAAATTCTCGATACACCCAAAGGGGCCAAATGGCGTCGGGTTTAATCTCTCCCGGGTTTAATTACGCGGCCCTGTCTTGATCTCGATAATAATACTCAACGAAGCGCCGGAGTATTTCTTGTGCATGCGGCGTGGGTCTTTGAGAGACATCTTCCTTTAGCGCGTCGGCTTCATGCGGCTGGAAATAGCCGTGATTCTTATAAATTTCAATGCGGAGTCTGAATTCTTCGGCGTCGCCCTCCGGGTGAAACTGCGTTGCATAGACATTTTCCCCGACGCGGAACATTTGCACCGGGCATGCTTGTCCGCGCACTAGCAATGTTGCGCCTTCAGGCGTGTCTTCGACGGCTTCCTTGTGACCGAGCAGGGCATCAATGCGGTCCGGGAACCCGCGCAGCAATTTGTCCTGTTTCCCCTCGTCGGTGATTTCCAATGAGGCAAGGCAAACCGATTCGCCGTATTTCCTGGAGATTGTGCCGCCAAGATAATTGCCGAGCAGGCCGTTGCCGGAACAGGCTCCGAGAAAGGGGATGTCGTACGGAACGACCTGATCTAAAAGCCGGTTAAAATCGTCTTCGATTTTCTTCTGGACGGCAGATTTATCATCTTGCGGGGTGGAAATATCGAACGGGCTGCCGCCGACGATGATCGCGGCGTAGTCATCGGGGTTGAGGCCTTCGGGGATTCCTGATTTTTCAATGCGTAGCCTGTGGGTGTCATCGGTCGTTAGGTCCCCATATCTGAGGATGCAGGCATATTCGCTGTCGGCGGTGGCATCTTCAGGGCGGAGCTGGAGGATGAGGACGGGGCGGCAGGCTGTCATAATTTGGATTTAAATCGTTTCAAATGTTTAAATTTAACGCGCGACGAGGACTTTATAGAAGACGTATTCAGCCGGGGCGTTGGTTTTTTGGAAGCACCCGGAGACTTTTCCGTCTAACGGTTCCCCGCCGACTTCGTCGCCTATGGTTTCGCTATATCCAAAGCTGCCAACATAGCGGGTTTCGCCAAAGGTACTGTCAGTTGGGGGTGAAGTGCTGGCATCGGTGACGCCGAGCAGGTCGTTGAGTTGCTGGCAAACGACGGGATGGAGTTCGTCGACAACGAGGATGAGATCGCTGCAACCGGCGCCGCCGCAGGTGCTGCCGATATTTTCGATTTCATTATCGCCATAAATGTGCCAGAGATTATCCGGCGTAGCGGTAGCATCCATGGCTTCGGATGGCGCTTCGCTCCAGATTAGTCCCGCCCCGCTCGGGTGGAAGATCTTGTTAAAATCATCCGTGCATCCGGCATGGTCGTAATCATTTGCGCCCCAACTGGTATGGTCGAAGCACATGGCGCTAAGATCCGTGCCGCGCAGTCGCACCTGCGCCACGGCATTGGTCATGATGTTGGAAAATTCTATGATTTCCGTGGCGTAAAGCCGGGCCCGTTCGGCGGTGAGTTGCTGGACGTTGCCGCGGGTGGAATTGGCTACAGCCAAGGACAAAGCTATCAGAAGCGCAACGGCGATCAAGATGTAAAACAGGACATTGCCGCGTTCATTTTGGCGATTGTGGGGTTTTTCGTTCATCTTTTCATTATAGCCGAATTCGGCTTAAGCGTGAAAGGGTTTGAAATCGCTTTCGCAGGATTTTGGGATATGAACGGGTATATGTGTCCAGCCGTTGGCGGCGAGGGTTAATACTATCGCACGGCCTGAGCCAATCTCGACGTTATCTTGCAAGCCAATACCGAGTACGGGTCTTTCAAGGGGTCGGGCGGTTTTAAGGGCGTCTTCAACCTCCTGGCGTTTGGCTTGTTCGGGCGGGCTCAGATCGCATAGCGGTTTAATCTTGCCGTCGCTGTTCAGCCATTCAAAGCTGTAGAGCGAGTTTTTCCAGCTTTTCAGCACGCGCGCCAGATCGACGGTTATTTCCATGTAATAATCCGGTTTGGTTTGGGCCGCTTTGTTGTCGATGAACTGAATATCTTTGGTTGTGTTCATTTGATGATTGTCAGATGCGTTGAATATGGTTTAATGAAGGGCATGGTCCTTAAAACTTATCATGTTATAGCCTGAGAATGGTTCATAAACCGTAAAAGGATTACGAAAATATGCCCAAGACTGCCGTTTTTTCTACGTCTGAAATTATTCCGGTTCCCAATGATGCCGATGGGGTATCCTGTGACGGCGGTGGCGGCGCGTTGGGCCATCCAAAGGTCTGGTACGGCTTTGACGGCGGGACGGCCGTGGAGTGTAGTTATTGTGACCGGTTGTTTGTCAAAGAGCATGCGCTTGGCCGCTATGACGGCGGTTCTTGATTCAAATTTAAAAAATCCTACCCAATTCTCAACTTTTTTCAACACCCTGAAAAACAAGAAGAAACGAAACCCCGTTTTTTAAAACGGGGTCCATCGTATCGACTGCAAATCCTCATAGACCCCGCATTGAATGCGGGGTTTCGGTTTTTATTCCGAAAACGAAGTTGAGAATAGCGCAAAACCCTATATAATTAATGCGCGGCGCCTCGTGCAGGGCCGCACATATGTTTTTAACTCGCTCAATTGAGGAGATGTGATATGAGTACGGGACGTTTGACGTTGTTTGATAGCCCGTTATTTTTGGGCTTTGATGAGTTTGAAAAGACTTTTGATCGGATGCGCAAAGCTGGCGCAGAAGGCTATCCCCCTTATAATATTGAACAAATTGGCGAAAGCGGACTACGGATTACGTTGGCGGTCGCTGGGTTTACCATGGATGATCTCGATGTTGAGGTTGAAAGCAACCAATTGGCGATCCGCGGGCGTCAGGCCGAGGATGAAGATCGGGTTTATCTGCATCGCGGGATTGCCGGACGCCAGTTCCAGCGCAGCTTTGTGCTGGCAGACGGCATTGAGGTGCGCGGCGCAGTGCTGGATAACGGCTTGTTGCACATCGATTTGGAGCGGGTGGCGCCGGAATCGAGTGCGCGCAAGATTGAAATTCAGGGCGCTAGAAAGAAAAACGGCGCTTTGCCGCCGAGAGCGATTGATGTTGAATCCAGTGATGAAGCGCCGAAGGATGGAGGCAAGACGAAGAAAGATCGTTAGGTGTTTTACGGTGCGTGCGGACGATTTTTCGTGTGTTTAAAATGCAGGCACGTTATACTTAAATTTTCAGCGAGGGTAAAAAATGATCGAAAATCAAAAAACATTACCACAAAATTTGCGCAATATTTCACCGCAGGATTTCCTATCCTACGGGATGCAGGGTGTTGCGTATGTGCGTAAAATTCAGGTTGATGAGCGCGAAGGGTTCGCTGTCCATGCGGCTGACGGGACGCCGTTGTCGGTGATGGACTCTTTGCAAGAGGCCCTGTATCTGATTCATCACAACGATATGGATTCGGCGCTGTTGCACTGATTGGCCGGGGTTGTTTTTTAAAAGGGAAACCGCCTTTCTTGGGCGGTTTTTGTTTTAAGCGGCTAGAAGCCAGCCATTGGGGTTTACGAGCAAGGCATGCATGGCGATTTCGTCTGGGGTTTCGTGAAGTTTCTGGCGCAGTTCAGGGCATTTCAGCAGACGTGAAATGCGCGAAAGGCGGCGCAGATGGCACGGTCCGTCGGCTTGTGGAGAGAGGACAAATCCGACCAGATCGACCGGCTGATTGTCCAATGCATTGAAATCGATCGGATGCTCCAAAGTCGCCAGTAAAGTGAAGGGTCGTTGCGGACCGAGAATTTGAAGATGCGGGATGGCGATATTTTCACCAATGCCCGAGCTGGCCTCGTTTTCTTTATTGAGCAATATCTCGTAAAGGCTCTGTGCGGAGATGCCGCAATGTTTTTGCGCCTCTTTGGCGCAGGTCATCAGGACTTGTTTATAGCTGACCATCTTCAGACGGGGCAGGATGATATCGAAATGCAGGTCTTTTGCATAGTCGTTCATTGTTTTCTCCAGACACGATCTTAATTTTTGCGATGTTTTTTACTGTTTTTTGACTTTCGCGGTGAAGCTTTAACCCTAAAGATAATAGGGCGTCCAGAGGAAAATAAGCTGCGGTGCAGCATTAGATTTTTCTAAAGAATATCAATTTGTTGACGAATTTTTGTCAGGTTACAAGATTGATATCCGACAGGGCATCAAAAATGCATTCAGGGGCTTTTTGAAGCCCCTGAAAAAATTTTTTAAATTTTGTGGATTGGTTAAATTTTTTCACAAACCTGTCTTTGGTTTATTTGTTTCCGTTTTCCGGGTCGATCCAACCGACATTGCCGTCTTCACGGGAATGGACGATATTCAGCCCGCTGTTCTTGGCGTTGAAAAAGACAAGGAACGGTTCGCCGGACAGGTCCAGACGCATGACGGCTTCGGATACGGTCATGGTTTGGATGTCCTTGGTGGTTTCTGCGATGACCAGAGGCTCTTCTGTGGCATCACTTTCTTCCTGTTCGTCATCCTGTTCAGGCGCTGCGGCCAGAATGTAATCACGGGCCTTAAAGACTTCGCTTTCCGGCGTTTGTTCGAGACGGTCATGGTGGTCGCGCAATTTGCGTTTATAGCGGCGCATTTGTTTGCCGACTTTTTCCGCCGCTGCTTCGAAACAGGCGTACGGGTCGGGGTCTGTCGCATCGGCCACGACCATAATGTTTTTGCCAAGCTGGATCGAAATATGGGCTTTGGTGTCCGCTTTGCCGTGGCCCTCTTTCGAAAATGTCACAGTCGCGAAAGTGGCATGGTTGAAATATTTCTGGTTGAGGTCTTCCAACTTGTCCTCGACATGAGTCCGCAGGGCGTCGCCCACATCGATCTGTTTTCCATGAACGTTGAGTTCCATTTTGGGTATCCTCTATGTTAGATGTTTTTACTGGCTCTAGTTAACACCTTCGGGCCTAGAGATGCAACGCGTTTCGGCCTTTTTATGACGTTAAATTTTTCTTTTGTTTGCGGCGCTGGACCGAGGAGCCGATATGCAGGGCTTCACGGTATTTGGCCACCGTGCGGCGGGCCAGATCGATTCCTTCGCCTTTCAGGAGGGCGACGATTTTATCATCGGACAGAATCTTCTTCGGGTCTTCTTCATCGATCAGGGTCTTGATACGGGCCTTGACGGCTTCGGCGCTGTGGGCGGCGCCGCTTTCCGAAACCAGCGCGGTGGAGAAGAAATATTTCAGCTCGAAAATGCCGCGCGGCGTGCCGATATATTTATTGGTGGTGACGCGGGAGACCGTGCTTTCATGCATATCGATTTCTTCGGCGATGTCGGAGAGTTTCAGGGGTTTGAGGAATTCGATGCCGTAATTGAAAAAGGCGTCCTGTTGTTCGACGATTTCTCCGGCGACTTTGAGGATGGTCTGGGCGCGCTGGTCCATGGCGCGGACAAGCCAGTTGGCGTTTTGCAACTGGGTGGTCAGGTATTCCTTATCTTTCTTTTGAACGGCGGATTTTGCGACCTCGGTATAGTACTCGTTATTGACCAGAACGCGCGGCAGGGTCTCGGTGTTGAGCTCGACGCGCCAGCCGCCGCCAAGGTTTTTGGGCAGGCGCCGCATCAACACATCGGGGATGGCGGTCTGGACGACCAGATGATCAAACTCTGCGGCAGGTTTGGGGTTGAGGCTACGGATTTCAGCGATCATATCGGCTAAATAGGTTTCGTTGACGCCGCAAATTTCGGCCAGTCCTTTGAAATCGTGATCGGCGAGCAGGTTCAGGTGATCGAGCAGCAGGATCATCGGGCCGTCGAGCTGGCCTCGCTCGGCGAGTTGCAGGGCCATACAATCGGCGAGGTCGTGGGCGAAAATCCCAGTAGGGTCGAACCCTTTCATTTCCTTGAGTAAATTATAGATCCGCTGGAGGGAACAGCCCAGCGTTTCGGCGAGTTCAGCTGCATCTTCGCGTAAGTAACCGCTTTCGTCGAGACGGTCGATCAGCATCGCGCCGATCATGCGGTCGCGGTTGTCGTTAAAGGCGATGTGGAGCTGGTCGATTAAATGTTGGCGCAGGGTTTTGTCTTCGGACATGCGGTTTTCGAAGGAGTCTTCGATATCTTCGAATTTTGAATTGCCGCCTGCGCCGATATCGGCCATTGATGAGCCGGGGTCGAAATCATCGTTGGTGTTGGAGCCTTCGAAGGCTTCGTCGATTTCGTCTTTGCCGGTTTCACTGGCGGGCGTATCGTTGTTGCCAGCGTTGTCCGGTTCGCGTTCGTCTTTTTCGAGCAGCGGGTTGGTCGCCAGTTCTTCCTCGACGACTTCGGCCAGTTCGACGTTGCTGAGCTGCAGCAGCTTGATCGCCTGCTGGAGTTGCGGGGTCATAACAAGCTGCTGGAACTGGCCGAGTTTGAGGCTTTGGGAGAGTTTACTCATATCTTCATTTTAGCATGAGTGGGGGAAATGAGTAGTGAGAATTTTTATAGCTTAAACCCTTCGCCGAGATAGACTTTGCGGACTTTTTTGTCGTTAATGATCTCATCGGCACTGCCTTCCATCAGGACTTTACCATCATGCAGGATATAGGCGCGATCGACGATGCCGAGACAATCGCGGACATTGTGATCGGTGATGAGTACGCCGATACCGCGGTCTTTGAGGTGTGAGATCAGATTGCGGATTTCACCGACGGCGATCGGGTCGATTCCGGCCAAGGGTTCATCGAGCAAAATAAAATCGGGACGGGCGGCCAGTGCGCGGGCAATTTCGACGCGGCGGCGTTCTCCTCCAGACAAGGCCGGGGAGGGTGTACGTCTTAAATGTTCGATGCCGAATTCACTCAAAAGTTCTTCGAGAAGAAGGTTCTGGTCAGGCTTGGACAGGTTTTGGGATTCCAAAACGGCGCGCAGATTGTCTTCAACATTGAGGCCGCGAAAGATTGAGGATTCCTGAGGCAGATAGCCAATGCCGAGGCGGGCGCGGCGATACATCGGAAGGGCGGTAATGTCTTGCCCGTCGAGTAAAATATTGCCGCCATCAGGGGCGATTAGTCCTGTGGTAATGTAAAAGCAGGTGGTTTTGCCTGCGCCGTTGGGGCCGAGCAGGGCGACGGCTTCGCCGCGCTTGAGACAAAAAGAGACATCGCGCAGGACCGGGCGTTTTTTATAGGCTTTGGAAAGGTGCTGGACACACAGACCTTTGGGTACTTCTTTGAGCCTGGCTTTCTTTCTTGGTGTGGCGGTCATGCGTGGGTTGCTTGATCTTAATGCATTTTACTTAAGGCTAAACGTACACCAAGCGCCATGAGAAGTCCACCACAGACGCGCTCGATCCAGTGCTGTAAGCGGCGAAATGTCCGGCGCACAACTGAAAAGGTTAGGACTATCGTAAGTCCGCTAAACCACAGGGTTTCAATGGTTATCGATGTGAAGCCGTATAGAATGAGGGTGCTCACGCTTGCGTTTGGTGCAATAAATTGGGTGAAGACCGCTGTAAAAAACACAATAGCCTTTGGGTTTAGCAGGTTTGTCCAAAGCCCGATTTGAAAGGCTTTCAATGCTGATATGTTCTCATAATTTTCCAATGCTTGTGTGTCTGGAATTTGCGAGGTGTCGGGTTTTGCTCTTATCGCCTTAATGCCGATATAAATCAGGTAAGCGGCGCCGACATATTTTATGAGCATAAAGGCGGTGACGGATTGCGCCATAATTGCGGCCAGTCCGCATAGTACGAATGCGACGTGTGCTCCGACTCCCGCACCTAGCCCTATGGCGGTATATATGCCGCCATGGCGTCCATATTTGACTATATTGCGCATTTGCATGGCAAAAGCCGGTCCTGGCGACATCGTTGCCGCTAGCTGGACGGATGCGAATATAAGCCATGCGATGAAAGGTTCCATCGCGTGAGAATAGCCTACTTATTAAGGTTTGTCAGGCTTTTCTTCCGAACCGGGGTAGAAGGTGGCGCGGACACGGCCGGTGCCGGGGGCTGCGGTTTGGTCAGCTCCGCCATGAATGGTGCTGATATTGGTGCCCAGATCGACCACCGCCCGGTCGCCTTCCAGCGTATTGGGGCCGCGCAAAATTTTAACCCCGCCGGTCAGTTCAGCAATGTTGGTGTCTGCTTTATAGATGCCGTACGCGCCGGTGACGGTCTCGGTCGGAGTCACGATAACGACATTGCCGATGGCTTCTAACGAATGCAGGACCTGTTGGCCTTGTGCGTTCTTTTTGAGAACGGCAGAGATTTTGTTGGCTTTCAGCGTGTCGCTGCCGCCACCGATTTTCGGGCGGATGATTTGTGCATCGCCCAAGGCGTTAATACGGCCATCGGTAACCCAGTATTCGAACTTATCGCGTGCGGTGACGGTCTGGTCGGGGGAAACCATTTTCAAAGTATCGCCGGTCATCGTGGCCAGCCCTTCATCGAGATTGTAAACGGCGTTCTGGCCGTAGGCGGCGCTATCCCTGTTTTTAAGAATGACATTACCGGTGGCGGTGACTTTCCAGATTTGCATGTCGCTGCCCTTTGCACTTTCGCGGTAAAGGGCGCTGAGGCGATCGGCAGTGATGGACGCATCGCCTTGTTTGGCTTTCGCGTTCCCAGCGGCGATAAATGTTTTATCGGCGCGGTGCCATTCCAGCGTGCCGTCGGCGGTGATTTCGAGCGGATCTTTCGAATTGGTGCTCAGACCTTGTGCGCTTAGCACCGAGGGGCAGAGAACAAACATGCCCAGCGCAATCAGGAAGCGTGCGTATTTTATGTTTTGTCTCATGGGCTGAGCAACTCCGTTCCGCTGGGGGCTCCAGCATCATAAATGACAAGCCGGGCCGGGCCTGTAAAGATCAATGTTTGTTTTTGTGAATCGGCGCGCATGCCTTTGGCATCGAGTGTACCGAGCGGGCCGTGGCCGGAAATGCCGGTGTCGGTCTGCGCTGTCCCGGTGTTCATATCGGCGTCTAATTCCTGCGTTTTGACTTTGTAGCCGGCATCATGGAACAGCGTAACATTGTCTTTGAGCAACAGGCGTTGGGTTTCTTGTCGGTAAGCGCCTTGACGCGCACTGAGGGCCAGCCAGTTACCGTTTTTCAGCAGGATATCGGCCATCGGCTCTTCGAGCAGCATCAGCGCATCATCGGTGTCCTGCAATGCCCGGGTAGCGGTGATGGTGTAGGGCTGGCCCTTATCATCAATGCTTTCAAACTGCGGGTTGAGCAGTTCGTTTTTGCCGATGGTGCGGGCGCTTTGCGCTTGCGGTTTGGCTGGGGCGATGTCATCGGGCGATAAAAAATTCCAGGAAAAAACAATGGCCGTGATGGCCAGGGCGATCAACGGCAAAGCGATGCGCATTCGGCGAATGAATGCGGAGTGGCGCTGTACGTCTTCGGGCGTACGTTCGTTATTGTCGCGGGTAAGCTGGCTGAATTTCACCGGCTTTGCTCCCGCGCCCTTTTTGTTTTTATTTTCGGGGATGTCATCCATCCTGATTGCCTTTATCGCTCTGATCGTGTTTGCGATATATTACAGAAGCCCGGCCTGAATACAATCCTGCAGGCGGATCATGCCGGTGAGACGGCCTTTGTTCATGACCAGCAGGCTGGAAATATAATGGCCGGGATTGGCGGTCATCACCTTGACGGCTTCAACAGCCAGAGATGAGGCCTCAATCGTTTTGGGATTTGTGCTCATGATTTGGGTGACCGGTTTTTGCAGCAGGTCTGCCGCCATGTGACGTTTGAGGTCGCCATCGGTGATGATGCCTTTGATGTTGTCTGTATCGTCGGTGACGATAACGGCGCCGAGATTTTTTTCGCTGAGCATGAGGATGGCCTGATCCATTTTGGCGTCTTCACCGACAAGCGGCAGGCCTTCATAGGGGATCATCAGTTCGGAAATCAACATCAGTTTCTGACCGAGTTTACCGCCCGGGTGGAAGACTTTATATTGCTCGGGCGTCAGACCCATGCGATGGAGCAGGGAGACGGCCAGTGCATCGCCCAAGGCGATCATCATGGTCGTTGATGTGGTTGGGGCCAAGCCGTTGGGGCAGGCTTCGGGGACTTTGGGCAGTTGCAAACAAATGTCGGCGTGCGCGGCCAGCGTGCTTTCAGGGTTGGATGTCATCGCGATGAGCGGGATGTTATAGCGCCGTGTGTAGTGAATGAGGTCGGAAAGTTCGGTGTTTTCACCGGAATTGGAGAGCATTAGCACGACATCTTGTTCTGTGATCATGCCCATGTCGCCGTGGCTGGCCTCGCCCGGGTGGACGAAAAAGGCAGGGGTGCCGGTGGAGGCGAGGGTGGCGGCGATTTTGCGGCTGACATGGCCGCTTTTGCCAATGCCGGCGACGATCAGGCGGCCGTGGCTGGCGGATTGTTTCATTTTATGGATGGTTTCAACGGCTTTGTCGAAGTGCGCGTCGAGTGACTCCTTGAGGGCTTGAAGCCCTTCGATTTCAGTTTGGAGAACCTGACGGGCGGTGCCTTGATCGGCTTTGTGATCATTGGTTGGGGTGGTCATCGCCAAGGCCTTTTCAGGTGTGGGCAAAAATATCATCAGCGCTCCAGCCAGCCAGATCAAGATCGGCACGTACAGGCAGGAAGTCGAAACATTTTTGAGCCAGGGCCATGCGGTCTTCGCGTTCAAGCATGATATCGAGTTTGTCTTTTAGCGCATGCAGATGCAGAACATCGTTAGCGGCGTATTGCAATTGCGCGTCGTTGATTTCCTCGGCGCCCCAGTCTGAGGATTGTTGCTGCTTGTTGAGTTCGACGCCAAGAAGTTCGCGGCAGCATTCGCGCAGGCCGTGACGGTCGGTGTATGTCCGTGCGAGACGCGAGGCTGTACGCGTGCAGTAAACCGGGGTGCAGTCGACTTCGAGATATTTTTTCATTATCGTGATGTCAAAGCGGGCAAAATGGAAAATTTTCAGGGCATTTTCATTTGAAATTAATGCCTTAAGGTTGGGGGCCTCGTAATTGGCGCGGTCGAGCTGTACGATGTGCGCGTTGCCATCACCGGCTGAGAGCTGGACCAGACAGAGCGGATCGCGTTCAGGATTGAGGCCCAGAGTCTCCGTATCGACAGCCACCATTTTACCAAAGTGTATATCTCCGGGAAGGTCGCCTTTATGCAGGGTTATGCTCATTGATCAATATCCGTGTTTTTATGCGGATGGTGCCCAGGAAAGGACTTGAACCTTCACTCCCATAAAGGGAACTAGCACCTGAAGCTAGCGCGTCTACCAATTCCGCCACCTGGGCATGCCTGTCTTTATAACTTCGTACAAAGAGAAAGATTGTCTATCCTACTCCGGGCGGGATGTCAAACGCCGTTTTTTGACTAAATCTTTTAATTAGACCTTTGCTTTTTATTAATTTTCACCGATCATAATGTTTAAGTAAGTTATTATAGCAGGGGAACACAAGCGCTATGAAAATTTTGGTCGTTGATCAGGATAGCATGTCTGCACAGCTTATCCGTTCAAAGCTCGAGGCCCAAGGTCACCAAGTTGTTGAAGAAAAAGTCAAAAATAATGCCGTCGACAGGATGGCCGGGGATGATTTTGATGTCGTTTTGCTGGATCCCAGTCCGTTGACCAACCCACGGCCGTTGATTTTGAACGCACGACGCGTGGTTAAGAATTATCCTTATATCGTTATTATGTCCCAGAGCCTGTCTGAAGAAGAAGCGCTGAAAAGCGGGGTGAACGAAATGCTGGCCAAACCCATTGATCCGGAAGCCTTGCAGAAAAAAATTGCCAATGCCAGGCGTCTTATTGATGTTGTGCGGCGGATTGGCGATGAGTCTGAGGATTTCCCCAGTGCTGGCGGGGTGATTGCGAAATCGGCTTTTAACCAGTTGTTTCTTTCAGCGATTGATCGTGCCGATCGTTACGGTGAACGGACATATATTCTGCAGATTTCCTTAAGTAATTATAGGCAGTTACTGGAAGGTAGCGGCCCCTATGCTGCGGAATTTGCGGTGGCCAAGCTTTGCCAGTATCTGGTGCTGTTGCGTCGACAAAGCGATGTTATCGGTCAGACGGGCAAGAATGAGTATAGCTTGTTACTGCAGCGTCCGGTTTATGAAACCGAGCCGCTGGAGGCGGCCAATCGTTTTGCGCAGGAACTGGGCGCGCTTAAAGACATTGATTCCGGGCGCGCGGAGCCTGCCGAGATCACCGTTTCGTTGTTAGCGGTGCCGAGTGGTGCGCAGATGGTTGAGCATGTGTTTAAGCCCGGTGAGCACGCAGAAGAAGCCGTTCAAGGTTAAAGTCCATAAATTAGGAAAAAATTCCTTGACAGGTGCTCGTGTTTCGGGCAGCCTAGGCGTATCAATACCCCTATTGTATCTTTAACCTATTCCTCCACGCAGCCTCTATAGAACATACCGACTAGTTGGTATGTATTTGTTTGTGCTGGTTGAGCTTAATTACAGGAGATTTTAAAAATGACAACGAAGCTTCCTTTGGATTCTAACGATAACCCCATCCCGGCGTTGCGGTTGAAAGATAACGGTGCGCATGTGGTGGCCACTTCCGGGACTAGCGCACGCAACAGCACCGCCTTTGATGCGGATACGCGGGTGATCAGTGTTTATGCGACCGAAGATGTCTATTTGAATTTTGGAGATTCATCGGTGAGCGCTGGCACGTCAGATCACTTTTTCCCGGCCGGGGTTTATTATGACGTGGCCTTGGGTGGCGGGGCGACAGCGCATGATACGCATGTGGCGGCCTTACGTGTGAGTACGAACGGTCAGCTCTATATTTCCGAGAAAGTATAATCCATACCGCTTGGTATGCTTAAGCGCTGGCCTTACGGGACCTGAGGGCGGTGGTGATGGTGCCGTCATCGAGGTAATCCAGTTCGCCGCCGACAGGGACTCCGTGGGCCAGATGCGTGACCTCCAGACCGGGGCGGTTGATATGATCGGCGATCATATGCGCGGTGCTTTGTCCGTCGACGGTGGCGCTGAGGGCCAGAATAATTTCACTGACATCCGGATTGGTCGCGCGCCGGATCAGGCTGCTGAGATTGAGTTGATCGGGGCCGATGCCATCGAGAGCGGAGAGCAATCCGCCAAGAACATGATAACGCCCTTTATAGGCTGAGGTACGCTCAATTGCCCAGAGGTCACTGATCTGGGCAACAACACAAATCTGACTTTCGCTGCGTTTTACGTCCTGACAAATAGCGCACGGGTCGTGCATGTCGAGATTGCCGCACACAGAACAGGTACGAATTTCTTCGGCTGTACGTTTGAGAAGGTCCGCCAAAGGCAACATGGTTTGATTTTTATGCGCCAGCATATGCAGGGCAATGCGCCGGGCTGAACGGTTGCCGAGACCAGGCAGGCCGGAGAGTGTTTTGATCAAATGTTGAAGCGGGCCGTCCTGCATGTGTAGGTCTTTTAATCGTTAAGGCCTTTTGTACGTCCTTCCGGGTCGGCATAGACGAACAGATCGGCCGGGTGCTTGATATCGGTTTTGAGGTAAAAGAGCTCGACTTCGGTAATCAGGCCTTGCGCATCGACAACCCGCCATTTACTCAGCGTCAGCGGGTCTTCTTTAAAGCCCAGCGTGATTGAGCCGGCTTCGGGGTCAGAGCTCTGGACGAGTTCGATCTGTAAAAAGCCGCCTTTGCGCCGGACGCTTTGCACCATGATATCTCCTTCCAAAGATAAATCCTTGCGCAGGAAAAAATCGGCCAGTGTCTGGCCGATCGGCGCGTTGGTTTGCTCGCCCAATTCCGCATCATAGAAATAGATAAAAAAGCCGTCGGCGACGACGAAATCCTTGATCGGTTCGTCATATTCAAAACGCAGTTTTCCCGGACGCTGCAGATAAAACGTGCCGACCAGTTGCGTGCCGTCATGGGTGGTCTGGACAAAGCGGGCGCGCGCCGATTCGAGGTTTTGCAGATAATGCTCGACCATTTTGACATCTTTGTTAAAGCTCTCGGTTTTTTCGGCCGCGCCGGGCAGCGGTGAGAGGAGTAGGCCAAGGGCCAGCAGGGCAAGCGCAATCAATCGCATATTTCAAAAGTCCTTTATTCTTATTTCATACAGATAGTATACGCGGAGCGCGAAGGAAACCCTTCTTGTAAATTTGTCTATAATTGCCCTAAGGTATTGGATAATTGAAAATTAGGGGATTAAGAGATGGACGATCTAATTGAAAGCAGCGGCGTAAGAAACAAATACACATCAACCGGCAGGCATTCTGGCTATCAAGTTGATCTTTATCATTCGGGACTAGACGAGCATAAACATCTTTCAGCAGTTGAACACAGCGCGCTTCTGGGGAAAGTTCACAATCAGACGATTTCTTGGCAAGCAAAGTGGGAAAAAGAACTACATAAGCAAGAGCAGCAGTCAAAAGAAGAAAATGCTAGAGAGCGCACTGAGAAGGCTCAGGCGAAGATCAAGCAAGTTGAGAACATTCTAAAACACACACTTAGCATTGATGATGCAATAGACTGGGAAACGCTAAAGCACAAAGATGAGTTCTGTCTGAACCCAAAATCAAATGCATATGTTGACTATATTATATTTGATAAGAAGAACGGTTTTCCTAAGGAAGTTACGCTCAAGATGCAAAAGGCGATGCCGAAGCAAGAGAACTTTTTTACAAAGATTGGTTTCTTTCAAAAAGTGCTAGGACAGGAAGAAAAAATCAGAGCAAAGCAACAAGAAGAATTTGATAAAGCAATTGCTGTTAGAAAAGTCGAAAATGAAGAAATTCGTAAAGATAATATCGAGCGTGAAGCCGAGTTAGAAGCAAAGCAAAATCAGTGGGAAAAAGAGAAAGTTGAGTTTGAAAAGGCTCAAAACGAACACAATGCAAAAGTTGAAGAACTTGAAGGTCAGTATCAAAAGAAGGACGTCGCTGCGATTATAGAATACTGCGAGATGGTTTTGAATAATTCAGAATATCTGGACAATTTCCCGCAGGAGTTTGATCTGCAATACAATGATACGAACGGTATGCTGCTTGTTGATTATCAACTTCCATCAATTAATGAGATGCCCACGATTAACAATGTGCGCTACGTTAAATCTCGTGATGAAATTGAAGAAAAAACGATTAGTCAGTCAGCATTAGCAAAATTATATGATGAAGCAATCTATCAGATCGTGCTTAGAACGCTTCACGAATTATTTGAAGCAGATACAATTGACGCTATCTCATCAATTAATTTGAACGGACTTGTAACAGCAGTTAATCCAGCGACAGGTCACGAAGAAACGAGTTGTATTGTTACGGTGCAAACAACAAAAGAAGCATTTGAAGCGATTAATCTTGAAGGAATTGTAAGCAGTCAGACATACAAAGAATGCTTCAAATCACTTAAAGGCGTGGGTAGTGCAAAACTCAGTACAATGACAGCAGTCAAACCTCTTCTTGAACTCAACAAATCAGATAGACGTTTCAGAGATCATTATGAAGTTGCTGACAGTCTCAATGATGAAGTCAACATTGCTGCTATGGATTGGGAAGATTTTGAGCATCTTGTCAGAGAAATCTTTCAAAAAGAATTTACTGAAAATGGTGGTGAAGTAAGGGTTACACAGGCATCAGCAGATGGTGGTGTTGATGCAATCGCTTTCGATCCTGACCCGTTAAGAGGTGGTAAGATTGTTATTCAAGCAAAGCGTTACACGAATGTTGTCGGTGTCGCAGCAGTGCGTGATCTCTATGGCACTGTTATGAATGAAGGGGCGACAAAGGGCATTCTTGTAACAACGTCAGATTACGGCTCTGATTCATATAATTTTGCAAAGGACAAACCGCTTACGCTGCTTAACGGTTCAAACTTGCTTCATTTGCTTGAAAAGCACGGTCACAAAGCAAAAATTGATATAAAAGAAGCGAAGAAGGTTCTCAAAGAGCAGGCGGCTTAAAAAGCGCTACTGGGCCCAGTGAGCGGGCCAGAATGTACTAAATCAACGGGGTAATGAGGGGGCGCTTGTCAGGTGTGGGCCCGATGAGCGGGCCCACTTAAGCCTGATGGTTAGCCGACATCCGAGAAATCGGAGATCAGGACTTCACGCTTGCCGGTTGCGTTGGCTTTTGAAACCACGCCCTGGCGTTCCATTTCCTCAATGATGCGGGCGGCGCGGTTATAGCCGATTTGCAGGTAACGCTGGATAAAGCTGGTGGAGGCTTTGCCTTCGCGCGCGACCAGAGCAACGGCTTCGTCGTAGAGTTCATCGACTTTTTCACCGCCGCCCATGCGGTCGTCGAAGATGGCCTGCATGACTTCGCTGGCGTCGGAGAAATCGTTATCGGTGATGGAATCGATATAGGACGGCGCGGCCTTTGATTTCAGATCGCCGACGACCGATTCGACTTCATCGTCGCTGACGAACGGGCCGTGGACGCGGGTGATGCGTCCGCCGGGGGCCATATAGAGCATGTCGCCCATGCCGAGGAGTTGTTCTGCGCCGCCTTCACCGAGGATGGTTCTGGAATCGACCTTTGAGGTGACCTGAAAGGAAATGCGGGTCGGGAAGTTGGCTTTGATGACGCCGGTGATGACATCGACCGAGGGGCGCTGGGTGGCCATGATGAGGTGAATACCGGCGGCGCGGGCCATCTGGGCGAGGCGCTGGATGGCGCTTTCAACGTCTTTGCCAGCGACCAGCATCAGATCGGCAAATTCATCGACGATGACGACGATATAAGGGAGTTCGGAGAGGTCCATTGACCGGTCTTCGAAGATCGGTTTGCCGGTATCGGCTTCGAAGCCGGTCTGGACTTTTTGCATGAGGGTTTCGCCTTTTCTGGCGGCTTCGCGGACGCGTTCGTTGTATCCGGCGATGTTGCGCACGCCGAGCTTGGACATGGCGCGGTAGCGTTCTTCCATTTCGGCGACGGTCCATTTCAGAGCCACCACGGCTTTGCCGGGTTCAGTGACGACGGGGGCGAGGAGGTGCGGGATGCCGTCATAGACGGAGAGTTCGAGCATTTTCGGATCAATCATGATGAAGCGGCATTTTTCCGGCGGCAGGCGGTACAGCAGCGAAAGAATCATCGTGTTGACCGCGACAGATTTCCCTGAACCGGTGGTCCCGGCGACCAGCAGGTGGGGCATTTTGGCCAGATCGGCGACGATCGGCTGGCCGCCGATATCCTTACCCAGAGCCAGAGGCAGGCTGGCGTTTGATTTGTCGTAGAGCGCGGTGGTGAGCAGGTCCTGCATGTAGACAATCTGGCGGTTTTTATTGGGCAGCTCGATTCCGATAACGTTGCGGCCCGGGACGACGGCGACACGTACGGAGATGGCGGACATCGAACGCGCGATATCGTCGGCAAGGCTGATGACCTTGGCGGATTTGGTGCCGGGGGCGGGTTCAAGTTCATAGAGCGTGACGACGGGTCCGGGGTGGATTGAGGTGATTTCGCCTTCGATGTTAAAGTCGGCCAGGACGTTTTGCAGCAGTTCGGCATTGCGGCGCAGGGCGTTTTCGTTGAGTTGCGGGCCGTACTCATCGGAGGGGGGCGTCTGAAGCAGTTCGAGGCCGGGCAGTTCCCAGTCCTCTATGTCTGAAAGGCTAAAGCGTTGCTGCGGGCTCGGCGTGGGCTGTGTGCCGGAGGTTTGTGGCGTGACGACGGGAATGGGTGCTGAAGGTTTTGCCGCCGTCGGTAAGGCGGATTGTGGCGCGGGGGCTGGCGCCTGCACAGGCTGAGTTGCTCCGGTGGTGATTTGCGGGGCGATGCGGACCGGCGTATGTGCGGGTATTTTGAAGGGGAGCGCCTTGATGGCGGCCAGCGGGTCGGGCCGGTAATCCGTGTCGTTGTGATGGGCGATCCATTGCTGAAAACTATAGACCAAGCCGATAATAAACAGTGCGGCATGCTTGATTAAATTCCAAGTCTTTTGAAATATATAGCCAATTTCAGCCAATTTTGTCGCGCTGGCGTAGAGCGCCAGAGGCAGGGCGATCAATCCGGCGACGGTTGTGATGCTGGTCGGTCCTGCAAGCGCGGAAAGCCCCTGTCCGCTCAGGCCGATTTTGTTCAAGATGAGCGTGCCGAATGCGCCGCCCAAATATGTATGCGGGCCCCAGCCTTCGGAGGCGTTTTGAGCAAAGGCAATCGCGGTGAACAGGGCCGCGGCGCAGAGGGCGATGGAGCGCAGCCAAATGGGCCTGAGGCTTTGGCGATTAAAGCTGCGGATGCCCCATGAGATGAGGACGAGGCTGAATAGCGCGCTGCCGATACCCAGCGTTTGAAGAAGCAAGTCGGACAACCATGCTCCACTCGTGCCCATCCAGTTGGCGATCGTGGTGTTGTCAGTTGTTCCCGCAGCGGTGTTCCATGACGGATCGGCGGGATTATAGCTGAGCAGGGCGAGCAGAATAAACAAACCACCCAGTATGGAGGTTAAGGCAAAGCCATCGACAAAACGCCGGGCGATGAAAGCCTGCAAGCTTTCGGGCAGGAATTTCATCAGGAGTGATTGTTTGTTTTTCGTGTTGCGGCGTTTGGGGGCGCGGCGGATGGTACGGGTACGGGCCATAAGATGTGCTCAGTCGTTGTAACAGGGTGGTTAAAAAAGTTAGAGGGGTGGCTCGCCTCGTTTGTTTACGCACAAGCCTTGATGAGCCTAAAGTTTACAGAAAAGCAGGGTTGAATACAAGTTAAGTGAATTGGCGGGGCAGGATTTTTTATATCTTTGAAAGTGTTGTGATGAGCGGGATTCGAAGAATCTTAAGCTTTCATTAACTTTTTTGGTGTTATGTATAGATTATCGTTCTGCGTTCCACACTGAAAATTTAGTCTTAAAAAAACCAGTTTCCGGGAGGTTTGTATGTCTCAGGTCTATGCTCATGCTCATGCTCACTCTGCGTTATCTGCAGAGCCGGAATATGCGGTTTATATTTATCATCATCCCGAAAATCGGCTGGAAGGTCAGAATGACTGGGAAATGCGTACACGTACAACCAGTTTGCAAGACGCGCTGGATGAGGCGCGGTGTTTGCATGAAAGTCGGGGATACCGGATGGTTGAGGTTAAAAAACGCGCGCTTAACCAGCGCACGGCGCGTGTGCAGGATCAGACCTTTAAGGTGTTTGATTGCCAAAGCGATGAGCAGGGACCAAGTGCCAAAATCGCGCTTGGTGCGGCGTTTAGCGCGGCGGCGGCCTTTATGGCGTCTTTGTTGTTGAATTAATCCAGAATGCCGAGCGGGTCTTTCAAGACCATTTCGCCGATTTGCCTGTAGACATTGGCGTTTTCGAGCATTTGTTCTTTGATCGGTTCGTTTTGTTCGGCCAGCGTGGTGAAGAACGTGGCGGCATCGATCAGGAGCTTTCCGGCCAGTTCATTATGCGGTGTGCCGTTGAGCGCACCCTGCGGTTCCTGGGCGAGCAAAGCGCCCATTTGTCTGAAGACGGTGGCGTTTTCTTCCATCTGGTCTTTGAGCGGCGGGTTTTGTTCCCCCAGTGTGAGGAAGAAGTCGGCGGCATCGGTTAGTAATTTTGAGGCCAGTTCGGCATGGGTGGGCATAATATAAGAACTCCTGTTTTTCAGTTGGTCTAACCTAACATGCCGGCGCGGGGGTAAAGCAAGGCTTAATTCCGCGCTTTTGTGCCGGTGTGCTTTTATCAGTTGATGCTGGCGCCTTTATTGTTATTGGCCCGAAACGGGTCGGCCGGATAGGCGCCGAGGAATTTCACATCTGTGGCGTAAAAGCCGAGTTCTTCGAGGGCGAGTTTGAATTCGTCGCTGTCCGGATGGCCTTCGACATCGCAATAGAAGCTGGCGGCCTGGAAGTTCGGATCGACGTAGGATTCGAGTTTTGACAGGCTGAGGCCGTTGGTGGCGAATCCGCCGAGGCATTTGTAGAGCGCGGCGGGAATATTACGAGCCTTGAAGATCAGCGAGGTGATGGTCGGAACGGATTCGTCGGGGATTTCCGGTTCTTTGCCCAAAATTAAAAAGCGTGTGGTGTTATGATGTTCGTCCTGAATATGTTTTTCGAGGATTTCGAGGCCGTAGATTTCGGCGGCGAGTTCCGAGGCGATAGCGCTGTGCAGGGGATCTTTGCGCCGGGCAATTTCCTCAGCCGCGCCGGCGGTGTCGGCATGAACGTGGGCGGTCAGTTTGTGTTTTTGAATAAATTTTTTACATTGCGGCAAGGCATGAACGTGGCTGTGGACATGTTTGATGTCTTTGAGTTTTGTGCCTTTTATGCCCAACAGCGCATGACGGATGGGTTGAAAATGTTCACCGATAATGTACAGGTTGCCTTCAGGCATCAGGTGATGGACGTCGGCGACACGCCCTGCAATGGTATTGTCGATCGGGATCATCGCCAGATCAGCCTTGCTTTCGTTGACGGCGGCGAAGGCATCGTCAAAGGAATTGCACGGTACGGTTTCAAGCGTTGGAAACACGGTGCGGCAGGCGAGGTCTGAAAAGGCACCCTTGGCTCCTTGAAACGCGATTTTTTTAATGTTTTTAAGATCCATATTCATCTCAGGATTTGTTTTTGCTAAATTATAGTTGAAGACTATACGCAAAGTGTTTATCTGTGTCGACAAACGGTTTTAAACTGCGCGTTAAACTGTTATAGTTCTGAAAAAATATCACAAAAACAAAGGTCTTAGATCTCATGAATATGGAACAAAATAAAATTTTCGCAGCGATTCTGGTTGCCGGTATTGTTGCGATGCTCAGCGGCTTTATCGCGGATAATGCCGTATCCCCTGAATATCCCGAGCGCGATGCGGTCAGCATTGACGTGGCTGTTATCGGTTCGGCAAATGCCGCCGAGGCTGACAAGCCGAGCGGACCTGAGCCGATTTTGGGCATGATTGCTTCGGCGGATGTGGCCAAGGGCGAGAAATTGTCAAAAGCCTGTGCGGCTTGTCATTCGTTCGATCAGGGCGGACCGAACAAGGTTGGGCCGAACCTGTATGGTGTGGTTGGCTCGTCGAAGGGTGGCAAGGCCGGGTTTTCTTATTCTGCCGGGATGGCTGAAAAAGGCGGTTCCTGGGGTTATGCCGAGTTGAATGAGTTTTTGTGGAAGCCTAAAGCCTATATTAACGGCACCAAGATGAATTTTAACGGGTTGAAAAAACCGGAAGACCGGGCGGCGATGATTGCCTGGTTGCGGACACAGGCTGCTAGCCCGGCAGCGATGCCGAGCGATGCCGATATTGCTGCGGAAGCTGAGGCCTCTGCGCCTGAAGCTGCCGAAGAAGCCAGCGAGGCAGTTGAAGAGGCGGCTGAACCGGCTGCTCATTAGGCGCAGGTTTTAAGATTTTGTAAGAAAGCCGCCTGAGACCGGGCGGCTTTCTTGTTTGTGTCAGGCTTTTTGTTCCCAGCGACCTTCAGGGCTTTGTTGCCAGTAAGAAAGGGTATGATCGCCGGAGTTTTTCAGGGCTTTCCAACGCGTGCGCGCGGCGCTGAGCATTTCCGGATTGTTGCCGTCAAACATATCGCAGATGAGTTGGAAGTCGTGGGTTTCCGGGGCATTTTGGCTGTGAGTGAGGATGAGGAGGTCGCTGGCATTCGGGTTTTCGTCTTTGCTTGTGATAAAAACCGGCTGGTCGGATGCATGGCCATCTTTTTTGGTTCCGTGGGGCAGGAAGCTGTCCGGGTTATAGGTCCAGAGATGGGCGTTAAGACGCTCGGCCTCTTGGTCGTTCGGTGTTTTGATGAGGATGCGGCGGCCGTTTTGGAACGCTTTGGCCAGCAATTGCGGCAGGGCTTGGTCGAGGCCGGAGCGTTCGAGGTGGTAAAATCTTATTTCTGTCATTAGAAATCTTCCTTAACGGGCTATTTTGCGCCAAATCAACATGAAAATGCCTCTTCGCATGCTCATGTATCGCATATACACTGCGCTGCTCATCGTTATTTTCATGTTACCTTGTCACAAAATATCTCCGTTAGAAAGATTTCTAAGATTTTCTTTCCACTGCCGGGGCGTAGGTGTGTTTGTGTCCCTGATAATCGGTGACAGCGTAGCCGCCATCGGCCAGCGGTTCAAGGGCGCAAGGGGTGAGGGGCACTTTGCCAAAGCCGCCGGGGATATCGAGCATGTAGGTAGGCTGGCATAGACCGGACAGGCGGCCACGCAGTTTTTGCATGATGGTCTGGCCTTCGGCGATGGAGAGGCGGAAATGGCCGGTGCCGGGGGCCAGATCCGGATGGTGCAGGTAGTAGGGTTTGACATGCAGGGCGACCAGTTCGCGGTACAAACCGGTCAGTATGTCGGCGTCATTGTTGATGTCCTTGAGCAATACAGACTGGGAGAGGAGAGAGATTCCGGCTTTGTGTAGGGCGATGATGGCGGCGCGATTTTCGGCAGTAAGTTCCTGAGCGTGATTGATATGCAGCGCTATGTAGAGGGCTTTTTCGCCGGAATCCGACCGGTTGGTTTGGGTAGTGATGGCGCTGATGAGTTCCGGCGTGACGCGAGCCGGGTCGGCGATGGGCAGGCGGGTATGAATACGGATGACTTTCACGTGATCGATGGCGTGCAGGGCGCTCATGAGTTCTCCGAGGTGACGCGGGGAAAGAACCAGCGGATCACCGCCGGTGAGGATGACTTCCCAGATTTCGGGGTGAGCGCGGATGTAATCGAGAGCGGCGGTGCGTTCGTTGGCGCTCAGGATGTCCGGGGCTTTTTCTCCTTTCGGGCCGACCTGTTCGCGGCGGAAGCAATAGCGGCAATAGACAGCGCAGACATTTGCGGGTTTGAACAATACGCGGTCGGGATAGCGATGGACGATGCCTTTGACGGGGCTGTGCATTTCATCGCCGATCGGGTCGAGGCGTTCTTCGGGCAGGATTTTGAGTTCACAATTTTGCGGCAGATATTGCTTTGCTACGGGATCGTTGGTGACATCACCGGATATGGTACGTTTAATGTTTTGCGTGATTCTGTACGCGTATTTTTTGAGCAGGGTACTTCCTGTATCTCCACCCTTTGATTTTACATAATCTAATTCCAAGGAAGAAAGATGTGAGGAGGTGGGAGGAGGTGGAAGCATGTTGGATGCGTACGGTTTTTGTTTATTGTTTGGCATTGGTGCATACATATAGGGAAGTGAAAATAAAAAACCTTTAAAAATCAACGCGGAGAAGCGGAGTTTCGGAGTTTTTAACATTCACCTCCGAATCTCCGAAACTCCGCGTAAAATAAAACGTTTCTGCATTTATTATATATCTTTGTTAAGCAACCTCTATTTTTTGAGATGGAGGACATAGGTGTAATCAATATCTTTCTGGCCGTTGCCAAAGGTCAGGGTTTGTTGCCCGGTGGGTTGAAAGCCGTAGGCTTGGTTGGCGCGGCGTGAAACTTCGTTGCCTTTACGGTGGGAAACCACAATTTTTTCGATAAGCGGGTGGTTTTGTGCCCAGTTTATGCGGGCTTCGTAGAGCATTTTCGAGAAGCCTTGGCCTCGATATGCGGGGACGATGTAGCCCATGGCGAGGATGCCGGTTTTGCCTGACGGGTCATCTTTCCACGTAAAAATGCTGCCCAGACCGATATTCTTATCGGCATCAAACAGTCCGAAAAGCGCGCGGTCGCCGCCGCGCAGTGTTTCTTTCCAATAGCTTTGAGAGTGGTTGAGCGCATTTTTGTAAGAGGCGAGATAAACGCCTTCGCAGTCTTTAAGCGCTGCGAGGCGTATATCGCGGAACTGTTGCCAGTCTTCTTCGGAGAATTGGCGGATGTGGATGTCATCAGCCTTCATAATATTTTGCAACGAGGTCGTTGAGGACACGTACACCGAAGCCGGAGCCGAATTTGGGTACGGTCGGTTGATCGGATTTGCGCCAGGCGGTGCCGGCGATATCCATATGTGCCCAGCGTGTGCCTTCATTGATGAAATGGCCGAGGAAGGCGGCGGCGGTGCAGGAGCCGGCATTGCGGCTCTTACCCGTGTTTTGCAGATCGGCGACTTCGCTTTCGACTTCTTTAGTCCAGACCTCATCCAAGGGCATGCGCCAGAGTTTTTCGCCGCTGGCCGCGCTGGCCTTTTCCATTTGTTTCCACAGTGTGTCGTCATTGACAAAGGTGCCGCAATATTCATGGCCCAAGGCGACGAGAATGGCGCCGGTGAGGGTGGCCAGATCGATGACGAATTCCGGGCTGTACGTTTCTTGCATATAGCTGAGGCAGTCGGCGAGAACGAGGCGGCCTTCGGCGTCGGTGTTGAGGACTTCGATAGTTTTGCCGGCATAGGTGGTGATGACATCGCCGGGGCGGTAGGCTATGGAGGAGGGCATATTTTCGGCCAAGCCGACAATGCCGACGGCGTTGCATTTCGCCCCGCGCAGGGCGAGGGTTTTGATCAAGCCGACCACGGCGGCCGAGCCGCCCATATCCATTTTCATTTCGTCCATGTTCGGGCCGGGTTTGAGCGAGATACCGCCCGTATCAAAGGTGACGCCCTTGCCGACAAAGCCGAGGCGCGGGGCGTTTTTGGCTTTGCTTTTTGATGAAGACGGGGCGCCGTTATAGCGCATGATGACCATGCGCGGTTTGCGGGAAGAGCCTTGGCCGACGGCGGAAATGCCGCCCATGCCGAGTTTGAGAAGTTTTTTATCGTCAAAAATTTCGATCTCGACGCCGAGCGGTTTCAGCTCTTTTTCAATGATTTTGGCGTAGCTGTCGGGGTAGAGCTCGTTCGGCGCGGTATTGACCAGATCGCGGGCGAGGAAGGCACCTTGAGTGACATGACTGAGGGCTTCGTAGGCGCTTTTGGCCTTGGCCGGATGAGCGTCGACGGTGCGCAGGGCTGAGATGTCTTTGGGCGCGTCTTCGGTTTTCTTTTTCGATTTGTAACGATCAAAATTGTAGTGGCGCAGGACAAAGCCATTGGCGAGGTGGGCGGCAAGATCTTCGCTTTTGAGTTTTTTGCTGTGTGTGGTCAGAATGTCCAGCGTGTCTATGTCGGCCTTTGAGAATTTGGCGGCGAGCGTACCGCCGGCGGTTTCGGTTTTGAGTGCGTCGAGTTCGTCATATTTGCCCAGACCCAAAACAATGATGCGGTCGATTTCGTTTTTTCCTGCGGGGTAGAGTTCGAGCGTTTCGCCGACTTTGCCTTTGAAGCTTTGATTGCGTTTCAGGGCGCCGGTGATGCTACCATCTAGCGTTTTATCCAGTTTTTCCGCCTGCGGGCTGAGGCCGGCGTCTTCGAAAGTCAGGGCGATGAGTGCACCGGCCAGTTTTGTATCGGTTTTGGGGAATGTGACTTTCAGGCTCATGGGTTTTATCTTCCTCTATTAGGGCTTCTCAGATTCTTACGTGCAGGCTATAAAGACTATAAAGTTTTGATCTTGAGCGTAAATGAATATTTTCGATCGTTACATTTTTAAAAATCTTTTTATCGCGACGTTCTTCATTGCCGTGACGTTGGCGGTGGTGATTTTTCTGACGCAGTCCCTGCGGTTTTTGGAGCTGGTGATTGAATCGGGCGCATCGAGCGGCGCGTTTTGGGTTTTGACCCTGCTGGCTTTGCCGCGGTTTTTTGAAATTATTTTGCCGTTATCGCTGATGGCGGCGACGTTGTTTATTTATAATCGGATGACCAGCGATTCAGAGCTGGTTGTTGTACGGGCGACGGGATATGCGCCGTTTGCTTTGGCGCGGCCTGCTTTGATGTTGTCGATGATGGCGGCGTTGTTTTTGTTGGCGGTTACGCTTTGGGTGGCGCCGAAGTCAATCAGTATGATGCAGGAAAAGCGCGAGATGATTAAGGCGCAATTTTCGACGCTGTTGTTTCGCGAGGGGGTGTTTAACAAGGTTGGTAACGGGTTGACGGTGTATGTCCGCGCACGGGGTCAAGATGGGGCTTTGTCCGGGTTGATGATTCACGATAGCCGCGATCCGAAGGTTCCTCCTTCAACGATTTTGGCGCAGCGTGGGGCTCTGGTTTCGACTGCGCAAGGATATCAGGTTGTTGTTTATGAAGGATCGCGGCAGGAATATGACTCGGATAAAGGCGTTTTAAAGCGGCTGGATTTTAATCGCTATACGATTGATCTGCCGGAGAGCGATCCGGTCCGTCAGCGTTGGGCTGAGCCGGATGAACGGACCATTGGTGAATTGTTGAACCCCGATCGGCAAGTTAAGCGCGATTTGGAGAGTATACGCGATTTTCAGGTTGAGGTTCATCGGCGTGTTGTCAGTCCGCTGCTGGCGGTTGTATTTACGTTGATTGCCTGTGCATTCCTGCTGATCGGGCCGGTTGGCCGTCGCGGCCAGACGCAAAGGATTGTTATGGCGGCGGTCAGTGTGGTGGTTATTCAGGGGCTGTATATTGCGGCTTATAATATGGCGCGTCAGAGTAATGCAGGGTTGGTTTTCATGTATATGCTGGTGCTTTTGCCTATGGGGACCTGCATTTTTGCTTTAAGCGGGGTGAGCGATGCCTGGCGGCGGCGCTTTTTGTATCAGTGGCGCAGGGGTGCGGTATGAGCGCGACGATGACCCTAAGCCGTTATCTGGCACGAAATTATTTTTTGAACATGATGATGTTTTTGTTCGCTCTGCTCGGGGTGATTTACCTGTTTGATACGGTGGAATTGATCCGCCGGGCAAGTAAGGGGCAGGACGTGCCTTTGATGCTGGTGTTGCAGATGGGGCTGCTGAAGTTACCGGAAGTGGGGCAGATGTTGTTTCCCTTTGCCGTGTTGTTCAGTGCGATGTTGACGTTCTGGCAGCTTAATCGGCGTTCCGAGCTGGTGGTGTTGCGTTCGGCAGGGTTTTCAGTCTGGCAGTTTTTGACCCCGGTCGTGTTTGTTGCGGCATTGATCGGCGTTTTTCAGGTCAGTGCGCTTAATCCGGTCGGAGCGATGCTGATTGCCAAATACGAACGGCTGGAAAACGAATATCTCAATAGAGAAGACAGTCAGATTGCGCTGTTCAAGGAGGGGTTGTGGTTGCGTCAGAGTACGGATGGACGGGTGTTTGAAGGTGATGACGATGTGCAAAAAGGGTATGTCATTTTTCATGCGCGCAAAGTTGTGCCGCCGCAATGGGATTTGCAGAGGGTGACGTTGTTTTATTTCGGGCATAATGACGCGGTGCGGATGCGGGTTGATGCGGAAAAAGCCCATCTCGAGCCCGGGCGCTGGGTGTTTGAGAATGTGCGGGCGCACCGAAGCGGCGTTGAGGCGGATGTTAAGTCTGACATGGTTTTGCCGACCTCTTTGAGCCTTAAAGACATTGAAGAAAGTTTTTCTTCGGCGGAAACCATTCCGTTCTGGGCGCTGCCTTCACATATACAAACTCTGGAACAAACCGGTTTTGATGCGAGCCGGTTGCGTGTGTATTTTTACGGCCTTTTGTCACAGCCGCTATTTTTTGCGGCGATGGTGTTGCTGGCGGCGAGCGTGTCCATTCGTCCGCCGCGTATGGGCGGCGGGTTGATGCTGTTTGTCCTTGGGGTGTTTCTCGGTTTTGTCGTGTTTTTTATCTCAAGTTATTTGCAGGCGCTGGGCTCTTCGAACCAGATTCCGCCGCTATTGGCGGCGTGGTCACCAGCGGTTGTGTGCTTTTTATATGGGCTGAGCGCGATGATGCATCTGGAGGAGGGGTAGTCTAATATATTGATTATTAATGATTTTTAATATTTTTTTGTCAATTTCAAAAATTTTTTGCCGCTGTTAACTTTTTAATAATCCTCTGTTGGTTAAATAGTGGAAAATAACTTTCCTTTCTTGACTTGCGTACATCTTTCAATCACTTATAGAAGGTCGGATTCATGTTTAAATCTGAAGCGGTAGGTATGAGCAATATTATGTTTAAATACAAAGCACTGATAGCTTTATCAGCGACGGTTCTGCTTGTGGGCGGTTGCGCCTCAAATAATGAGAGCAATGTTATGGCAGGCGGCATTGAGGTCAGCGACCCGTTCGAGGATGTGAACCGGGCGATTTTCTCTTTTAACACTGCGGTTGACAAAGCGGTTATTCACCCGGTTGCCAAAGGGTATAATGCGGTTGTTCCCGAGCCTGCACGCACCGGGGTTGATAACGCACTCAAAAACCTGCGTTCGCCGGTCACTCTGGCAAACCAGTTGTTGCAGGGCGACTTAGAGGGCGCAGGCGATGTTGTTGTGCGTGCTGTGGTCAATACGTTGCTGGGGCTTGGCGGTCTGGTCGATCTGGCCGGACATGAAGGTATTGAATATGAAGGCGAAGATTTCGGTCAAACGCTCGCTACGTGGGGCGTTGGTCATGGTCCGTATCTGGTCGTACCGATTTTAGGGCCGTCCTCGACGCGTGATTATATCGGTTATGCCGTTGATTCTTTCGCCGATCCGTTGCGCTGGTATCTCTTCAATATTGAAGAGGAAGGTATTTACTACGGCAAAGTTGGCATGGATTATCTGAATTTGCGCGCGTCTTTGGTTGACGTTCTCGAAGATCTTGAGAGAAGCTCGATTGACTATTATGCTGCTACGCGTAGTGCATATTATCAGCGTCGTGAGGCTTTGGTGAATGATCAGGGGTCTGATGTGATTACTGCACCGGCTATTCCTGATTATGACGATTACTAAGCCGTACAAGGTTTGAAGGTGAGATATTTATGAAACGAACAGTTTTGCTTTCGTCTTTGGTTTCAGGTGTCAGTTTAATGGTTTTGAGCGGCGCAGCGCAGGCTATGCCGCTCTTTTCTGCGGGCGAGCATAATCGGCCGTTAAGCGCTTTTGTCGTTAGCGCCGATTCTCATGGCGATGAGGTTGCAATCGGGGCGGAGAAGTTTGTCCTTAAGCTGACCGACGAGGGTATCGGATTTTTGTCGAACGGTCAGTTGTCGCCAGATGTGCAAAAGGAAAAGTTTCGTACGCTGCTCACTAAAAATTTTGATATGAAGACGATCGCACGTTTTTCTCTCGGGCGGTATTGGCGCGATGCAACTGATGCACAGCGTGATGAATATATGACGTTGTTCAAGACAATGATTGTCGATGTCTATTCTTCGCGTTTTAGCGAGTATCAGGGCCAGACAGTTGAGATTGTCGGTTCACGTGAGGAAGGCGCAAAAGATATTCTGGTGCATTCGGTGCTTAAGCAATCAAGCGGTCCGGATGTGAAGGTCGATTGGCGCGTGCGTAGCCGCAATGGCGATTACAAGGTGATTGATGTCATTGTTGAGGGCGTAAGCATGGCGATGACGCAGCGTTCCGATTTTTCTTCTGTCGTGCAACGCGGCGGTGGCGATATAGAGGCGTTGCTGGTGCATTTGCGCCAGAATTAGGGTTCAGGGAATACTCTTTCATTTGTTTCGTCGATAAGTGATTCTAACCGGCCAGAATGGGGAAATCGCCTTTTGCGGTGCCGCGCGCCTGGTTTCCGATAAGCAGGGCGCCTTTGTAGACGTTGCCGGTTAGCTGTCCGGCCGGGTCGCCGGCATTTTCCTGGAAGGTTGAGACGGAGACGCCCATCCAGCGCAGGATGTTGTTTGGAATTAGGTCAACCAGTTTGAAGCAGGCCAGACCCATCAGATAGCAGATAATCGCATACATGGCGGTGAAGAAGAATTCGTCAAGCGGGCCGCGAGACATATTGGATACTGAGGCAACGCCGGCGACGGCGCCGGTGGCTATGTTCGCCTCGAGTTCTTCATCGAGTCCGCCCAAGTTGGCGATGACCAAATCGAAAATCTGGTTCAGGACGTTGACCAGCGCCGAAAAGATGTTGATGCTGGCGACGAAGCCAAAGACGATCAAAATCGGACGCAGAAAGATCTCCAGTAGTAAGAAGTAGCCGTTCGTCGCGCCGGGTCCGGCCAGCCCTTCGCCGTCGATGCGTAAATGTGCGAGGGCCCAGAGGGGCATGGCAACGATGGCTTCGAATATGCTTTTGATCCAGCCGCTGATGGCGAACATGAAGTAGATAAACGGCAGGAAGGGGAGAACGTAGTAGAGAACAACGGCAATTCCAATGGTCGTGATGACCATTGTGAAGAAGAAGGCGCTGACATGCTCTCCTGTGCTGCCGAAGAGTTCGTCGACTTTAAATCCAACAGAGCCGACGCCTTTTGCAGCGGCGCCGTAGGCGGCGTTGCGGGCGACGGCTTCCATCATGCCTTTGCCGAGCGCCGAGAGCTGGGCCAGCGGGTGGACGTTGGCGTTTTTTCGCATTTCGAACAGGCCGCTGGTGCCTAGTAAAGAATTTGCAAAATCGATGATGATGTTACCGGTTGTCTGGCTGAAGTTTGTTTGTCGGCCGGCACCGCCCTGTGTCCAGAATTCATAGGCTTCTGTCATGGCGGTCAGCATATTGCGCTCGTCGTCGTGTATATCGATGAGGACGTTGACTCCCAGAGCATCTGCCATGTTCTGGTTAAAGATTTTGCTGGAGCTGACGAACTGGTTTTGCTGGGAATTGCTTTTTGCGGCGATATCCATGAGCAGAGGCATGCGCGTTGATTTTGGAATGTTCAGGGTCGCGGTTGTTACGGCGCCGTTCATTGCGGCAATGCGGTTATACCAAATGGCTGCGCCGCCCCAGCCGCGTTCGAGGATTTCATTGGGGATGGAGAAATCTCCGCCTGCGCGTTGATTTTGGATGGCGTTTTGTACATTTGCCTGAACAAGCGCGGTGGAATCGGTTATTGAAGCCTTGGCCCAGGCTTCCTCGTGAATGGGTCCGCAGCCGGGGGCGCGATTTTTGTTGGTGATTTTACGTTTTACGAAGCAATTGGAGCGGTTGATCATGTTCGGGTCGGCCCATAATCCTTGAAGCATGTTATAATAGCCTCGAAAAATGTCGTTGGCCCCCGGTTCTGCCACGCCTTGAATCTGGATTTGGACTTCGCCGCAATAGGGTTTTACATTACCACGGTAGTTTACGTATTTTTTGTCTTTAAAACTTCCCGGGCTTGCCGGATCTTCTTCACCAAGATTACCAAATCTTACCGTTATGGAGCCGCGAGAGAAAAAGTCGAGGGCTTGGTTGTAGTCTGTTGTCGCGAATAGTCTTGCGTCGTTTGTTAGTGCCGGATTGTCGCCGTTAACTGCCGGTACGACGCCTGCGGGAGGCCGGGGGCGCACAAGATAGGCATCGATTTTTTTCTCGGGCCCTTCTTGTAAATGATATGCCGATTTGCATGTGTGGGCGAGATACATGGTTTGCAGGAGCTCATTGACTTCGGGAATATTGGGCTGGGCGACAATATCATATTGCTGGCTCATGTAACTTGCCGATATGGCCGGAAGTGCTACACCGGCACCGTTGAATACGCCCCAGGCGTTGGTTGCCATGTTTGAGCCGAGTTGGACAATTTTAAAGGTAATGAGTTGCGCTCCGTTCAGGCCTTGGTTAGGTCCGCCAGCCCAGTTTAGCGGAATAATCAATGCCAGATAGATGATGAGTCTGACCGGAGCCCAAGCTCTGTTGAAACGCTGGCCGAAGGGGGTTCCGGATTGCGCCGTTTCGGCGACTATGGCGATGAAGAGGTAAATGATGACCATCGCGCCAATCCAAAAAATACCATAGGAATAAAATTGCAGGATTCGGTGTAAGGCAATGTGAAACGGGAACGGATAGGCAAGAGGCGTGCTGGCAAGGTTGTTTCCTTGTAAATCTGTGCAAGCTACGCCCAAGTTTGAAATACAGGAGTTGAAAAACCCGGTCAGGCCGAAAACACGGTCAAGAATCATGAAGGCGATGTCTTGTTCGGGACCTAAGGATCCGGTCTTGACATTCGGGTTGGGAAACAGGTCGGTGACGCCCAATGCGTAAGCCGGTTGTTGGGCTAGAATCGCAAGGATGAGAAGAACAAATTGCAGGCCGAGTAAAATAAGACCGGTGAGAATCGTGAAATAAATAATGATCTGGTCAATGTGTTTGCGGTCAAAAACCAGATTGTTGGCGGCCTCGGCCATGACGTGGCGCATGCCGAAGCGCCCGATATTTTGCGGCTGCAGATAGGCGTGATCCGGGGGCAAAAGGCGGACATTGCCGTAGATAACGGCCATGATATAGGCCATGTTTGTGAACCCGGTTCTGAAAAGTGCGACCAGCCGGGGAATAAACCCGGGGAGAAGCGTGTATTTCAGAATTTCGTTTCGTGTGCCCATTTATCCATTGTGTCTTATAAAATAAAATTTGCGCCTCGTTATTTGAGCAAGCCTTTCAGGCCACCGCCAACCGAGCTCAGTGTTTGTTGTGAGCCGACTGTTGCCGTACCGACCAGCGCTTGACCAGAATCTTCGCTTTGGTCGCCGAATGAGGCGACGGACTGGCCCATCCAGCGCAAAATGTTGTTGGGGATGAGGTCGACCAATTTGAAAGACGACATGCCCATCAAGTAAACGATAATTACGTAAATTACTGTGAAAAAGAATTCATCAATCGCCGAACGCCATTCGGCGATTTTTGAAACCGGGGGGCCGGTTAATTCGAGTTCGGCATCGAAACCGCCAACGTTGGCAACGACCAGATCAAAGATTTGATTGAGAACGTAAACCAGTGCGGAAAAGGTTGAAATACTGGCCAGCAATCCGAAGATAATCAAGATTGGGCGCAGGAACACTTCGAAGATCAGGAAGTAGCCGCCGACTGCAGCCGGACCGGCCAGACCGTTGCCATCAATTCTTAAGTGGGCCAATGCCCAAAGCGGGGCGCCGACCATCGCTTCAAAAATGCCCTTTACCCAGCCCCCAACGGCGAAGAAAAAGTAGATGAAGGGCAGGAAGGGCACGACATAAAACAGGACAAACCCGGCCGTCATGGTGATGGTTGAAAATGAAACGATAAACCCTGCCGAGATTTTTGCGGCATTTCCAAAGCCCGGATCGATATATCTTGTCAGAGAGCCGGCAGCACCGCCTAAACCGGCAATTCCCAGATTGCGCACGGAGGCTTCGATCAGGCCGCGACCGAGGGCGGTGAGTTGGGCCAGCGGATGAATGTCCGAGTTGTCGCGCATGCTGAAAAAGCCGTTGGTCCCAAAGACCGCATTTAGAGTGTCAACGACCATGTTGCCGGTTGGGTCGGCGTGGGACGTGCCGGTTCCCACGGCGTTTTGCGCAAAATCAAAGGCGATCCACAGGACAGTGGCAATGAGTTTTTCTGGTTCACTGAGGCCGGCGGTCGCCGATCCGGTGGTCGATGACGGATCGAAGCGTTTGTCAAATTCGACGTTGGCTTCGCTCTGGCGTTTTTTGGCGTACACCTGTTCCATGACCTTTGGGTAGCGCACAGGCGTTGGGATATTCAGGACTGCCGAGGTCATTGCGCCGTTCATTTCAGCGATGCGGTTGTACCAGATGGCCGCACCGGCCCAGCCTTTGTCGCGCAGGGTTTCATCTGTCTTCCATCGGCCGGACTGAGTCATTGCGTCGACGACGACGGTATCAATGTGGTCTTTGAGTGAAATTTTTAGAAAGTCATATAGAGCCCGGAAAACTATCGAATGGGGTTGAAAGATGTCCGGGTCGTAACTTACAGGGTGACCGTCTCCAGTATTATACGTGGTTTTCAGGTGTTTTTTGACAACGTGGTGAGGGACGCCCATTGTTATCGTGGTAAACCATGAATCCCGGATTGTGTTTTCGAAATAAAATTGCTGCAGGAGTCTAATCCCCGCTTCCTGATCGGCGATGGGGCGGGGGTCGGTGAGTTTGATGAGCATTTCCCCGCAGGTCGGCTGGACATAGCCCATCAGGTGGCCGAATTTGTCTTGGTCTTGGATGCCGAAACGCATGACGACGCGGTCTTCGCCGTCGGCGAAGTTGATTAAATCTGCGTAAGTGGTATCCGAAGTCACTTTAAACGCGGGAGGCACACGCACAGGGTCAGCGACCAGCCAAGGTTCTATTATCGGTGTTGCACCGTCTGATGAGGCCAGATAGGCATATTCGCAAACTTTGGCTGAGTATAAGAATTTCAGCAATTCAGCCATTTCCGGGATTTCCGGTACGCCGATCAGGCTGGCGGCGCTGGCTGTGTCGTCGCTGAGCAGGTTTTCGAAGGCTGCGCCGAAGGCGTTGTTGAGTGTGTCGTTAAACAGATTCCAGCCGTTTGTCGCAAAGCCTGAGCCGAATTTTGCCGCATATAGAACGATATATTGTGAGGAGTTATAGCCATAGCCGATCGGAAAGAGCAGGCCAAAGGCGACGACGAAACGCACAGGCGCCCAGACCTTGTTAAAGCGTCTGCCCATCGGCGTTCCGCTCTCGGCGGTTTCCAAGGCTACTGTAAAGAGGAAATAGATGCCAATAAATGCGGCGACCACGGTCAAGCCGATATTGTAGAGCTGGAAGAGTTGATGCAGTCCGCGGTGAATGGCGAACGGGAAAGGCGAGTCGGCGCTGTAGGACCAGGCCAATCCTGGAGCACCAGCAGCGGTGGCGATGGCGTTTCCCTGTATGTTCGTGCATGCAACGCCCGGTTGGGAAACACAGGAATTAAAGATACCCGGGACACCAAAGACCATGTCCATCATGATGTGGGCCAGGTCCTGGGTTTCGTTCCCGGAGGCGGCGGTTGAGAAAAAGCCCGGGAAGGTTGCCGGCATAGCAGCTAGAGCCGGTTGCATAAACACGGCCATGCCGAGCAAGCCGATTTGGAGCGTCGCCAAGATCAGACCAAATAAAATACAGATAAACAGCAAGATCTGATCAATGTTGCGAGTCGAAAAAACAATATTATTCGCAGCTTCGGCGATGACGTGGCGGACGCCGAAACGGCCCATATTTGCAGGGTTTAAATAAGGGTGGCTGGCCGGGAGAAGCCTGACAGACCCATAGACAAGGGCGATGAAGTAGGGGACATATTGCAGGCCGGAGGCGAAAAGATCGCGGAAGCGTTGCCGGAAGCCCGGCAAGACCGCATATCTGATAAAATTTTTTCGTGTTATGCTCTGCATCTTAATTTACCTTAGTGAACTTTTTTGCTGTCCAGTCTCTCCATTTTTGTCACTATGTCTTGCCGTGTATGTTTGGTAATTTTGCGAGAGCCTGACCCGCTACACCGCCTATGCCGCCAGCAGCCTCATGAACAGCTTCGGCCACATTGCGGCCTGCGGTCATGCCGCCCAGTGCGGCGTAGCGGGTCAGGCTCTCGGTCGGGTCCTGGTTAATGTCGCCAAAGGACGAAACGCCCTGACCCATCCAGCGCAGAATGTGATCCGGGATTTTGTCGATCAACTTGAACGATGCTGTGGCCAACATGTAAACGATGATGGCGTAAAGGACCGTGTAGAAAAATTCGTCGACGATTTCGCGTTTAAATTGAATGTTCGGTGCAATCGCAATTGTCGGGTCGCTGTTATGGCCGCCGACATTGTCGGTAACCAGAGACCAGATGAAGTTTAAGACGCGAACCTGCGCGGTGAAGATCAGTATGGCCGCGACCAGACCGGCAACAGACAAAATCGGGCGGATAAAGATTTCAAAAATCAGGAAATAGCCGTTGAGCGCGGATTCACCGGGCAGGCCGTCACCGTCAATGCGCAAATGCGCCAGAGCCCAAAGCGGAACACCGACCATGGCTTCGAAAATTGTTTTGATCCATGAGGCGACAGCAAAATAGAAATAAACAAAGGGCAGGAAAGGCAGAACATAAAAGAGGACGAACCCGGCGGTGAGGCCGACAAAGGCGGTTGACATGATCATGCCGCTGACGGCGTTGATCATTGGCCCCGCGGCTTCAGACAAGGCCTTTGACAGTCCACCGCCAGCCGCACTCATCGAGGCGCCGGCGACGTTGCGCACTGCGGCTTCAACAAGACCTTTGCCCAGAGCGACCAATTGAGCCAGCGGATGGATGTTGGCGTTTTCATCGGTCATGGCGAAGAGTCCGTGAGTGCCGAACACGAGGTTCATGCCTTTTTCAAAAGCGTTGGGCGTGTGGGTTTTTTTGCTTTGGGCGGCATTTTTGTTTTCTTTGTTCCAGTATTCAAAGACATTGAATTCAATCATAGCGATCGGTTTTGCCCCTGATTCAATCTGGCTGAGTTTGAGCAGGTTCTTATTCTGTCCGAGGTTGGGATTAAAGGCTTGAATTCCGCTGGGATCGTTGTCAGCCTTTTCTTTGTCTTTTTTGACGAATTCCATCATGAGCGGGTAGAGGTTCATGACCGGAGGATTAAAGAGCGTATTCATAAAGGCACCGTTGGCCTGGGCGATTTTGTTGAACCAGATGCCGGCGCCGCCCCAGCCGCGGGCGAGCAAAGCTCCGTCAACGTCAAATTCGTTGGTGCCCTGATTATAGTCTACCCAGATTTGCGTGAGGTCGGTATTCAGGGTGACTTGTAAATCGTTGATCGCTTCCTGTTTCCAGTCCGCCGGAATGTTTTCCGTTGCACAGTCACGATTGTCTGCAGCCGGTGGAGCCGGCGGCGCAGCCCCGCAATCGTTATTCGGCAGATCTAAATTCGGGGTAAATAATCCGCCGCCGGTGCAGCCCATATTGCAGGCTGAATCTGCAGACGTGCCCTTTCCCGGGTTTTGTTTGAGCAGGGCCATGCGTCCGGCAAAGTCGATGTAGTTTTCATTGAGATTAACATCGTGCCAGTGATCGCGAATCAGTTCGAAATACATGCGCTGGACGGCCACGGAGCCCAGATAGCCGTCTGTTGCGTGGATGTTGGCGGCATCTGTCGGGCGGCGGTCGGTGATTGGTATGCGGATTTCGCCGCAGGTTGGTTGAACCTGACCGGGTTCGTCTTTGTACATTTCTCTTTCTTTGTCTGTTATTCCTCCAACGCCGTCGATATCGACATTGCCTTTGCGACCAAAGCGGATAACGATATCGCCGCTGGTATAGAATTTTAGAGCATCTTCGTATGTTGTGCCGGGCAGGACTTCGAGGGACTCATTCGCATCGATCCCGGCTTGCCAAGCGGTCGGTGATTTTATCAGATAGGGCTTAATACCGTAGCGGTGTGCATTACCCAGATATGTTGTGATAAGGGCCGGGGTTTCCGGGTAATCTACGCGTATTTTCGGGAGGGCGGGCGCCCCTGTGTTTTTGAGGGTAAAAGGATGATGTAGATAATGGGCAAAGGCGCAGCCGTGAACGATTGACAACGCTTCTGCTATGGGCGCAGCATCGGGGGGTTTGGGCATGGCGATGAGGTTTTGCGCTTCACCGGCAACACCGCCGCCGGGCATGGCTCCGGCAACGGCTTGGTTAAACCGGATCCAGCCATTGGTCGCCATGCTTGAGCCGAATTTTGCCGCGCCGAAGGTGATGTATTGTCCGGAGTTGTATCCTAGTCCTAAAGGCAGCAACAGGCCAACGGCGACGACTAAACGGACAGGGACCCAGAGATTTTTAAAACGCTGGCCGAAGGGTGAGCCGGTGGTTGCCGTTTCAACGATGACGACGACGATGTAGTATGAGAAAATAATCGTTCCGATGAGCAATATTCCGATTGAATAGAATCTAAACAAATTATGCATCGAAAGATGAAACGGCCACGGGAAGGCCGGATTAACCGTTTCGCCGGGACACAACACAGCCGAGGAAACACAGGAATTGAAGAAGTTATTTACGCCATCACCAACGCCGAAAACCTGATCAAGCAGCATATAGGCGATGTCGATATCCGGGTTCGGCGTTACAAAAATTGAAGCGGCCATGGCTGTATTTAACAGCAGACCGGCCAGAACCATGACGATTTGTACGGCCAAAAGCACGACTCCGGTGAGCATGAGCGTGAAGACCAGCAGTTGATCGAGGTTTTTGCGGTTGACGACCAGCCCGTTGGCGGCTTCGGCGATGACATGGCGGACGCCGTATTGGCCGATATTTTCAGATTTCAGGTAAGGATGGTGAGGCGGCAGGAGGCGGACCATGAAATAAATCTGCGCCATCAGGTAGGCGATGTATCCGAAGCCGGACGCAAACAGCGCCCTGAACCGGGGAAAGACCTCCGGCATGACTGCGTATTTGATCACTTTTGTTGTTTTAATACCGCTCACAATAAAACACTCACCACTCTCTGTAGTGTAACGCGAAAATACTTAAAATTTTAGTTAATTTTGTTCTATCTTTGCGATTTTTGCTAAAAAATCTTTTTATTTTATATGGTTAGCCGGTGTAACACAGGCAACCATAATTTGGTCTTATTTTGTATAAGGCTTTGTTTTGGCGTGGTTTTGTGTGTTTTTCGTTGCTAGACAGCTTTGCGGAGCGGTTTGTATTTGATTCTGTGCGGCTGGTCGGCCTCTAATCCTACGCGGCGTTTATAGTCGGCTTCGTAGTCCTGATAGTTGCCTTCGAACCATTCGACGTGGGAGTCGCCTTCAAAGGCCAGGATATGCGTACACAGGCGGTCGAGGAACCAGCGGTCGTGGGAAATGATCACCGCGCAGCCCGGGAAACGCTCGATGGCTTCTTCAAGTGCGGCGAGGGTTTCGGTGTCGAGGTCGTTGGTCGGTTCGTCGAGCAGGATGACATTTGCTTCTGATTTCAACATCTTGGCAAGGTGTACGCGGTTGCGTTGACCGCCGGATAGATCCTTGACCAATTGTTGCTGGTCACTTTTGCGGAAGTTAAAGGCCGACACGTACGCCCTTGATTGCATCTCGATTTTACCGAGTTTAATGATATCGGTGCCGCCGGAGATTTCTTCCCAGACGGTTTTGCCGCCATTAAGGGCGTCGCGAGATTGGTCGACATAGCCGAGCCGGACGGTGTCGCCGACGACGAACTCGCCTTCATCCGGCGTTTCCTGACCGGTGATCATTTTGAACAGGGTCGATTTTCCCGCGCCGTTGGGGCCGATCACGCCTACAATGCCGCCGGGGGGGAGTTTGAAGGACAAATCATCGATCAGCAGGCGATCGCCGAAGCCTTTTTTGATGTTTTTGGCTTCGATGACCAGATCGCCGAGGCGCGGCGGGGTCGGGATGACGATCTGGCAGCCGCGCTTGTCGAGTTTCTGGCTCTCGGCGAGCAGGTCTTGATAGGCGCTGATCCGCGCTTTGGATTTCGAGCGGCGGGCGGAGGGGCTTTGCCCCATCCATTCCTGTTCGCGCAGAAGCGTTTTCTGGCGGGTGTCTTCTTCACGCGATTCCTGCTCAAGGCGTTTGCGTTTGGCCTCGAGATAAGCGGAATAATTGCCTTCGTAAGGAATGGCGCGGCCGCGGTCGATTTCGAGAATCCAGCCCGTGACGTTATCGAGGAAGTATCTATCGTGGGTGACCATGACGACTGTGCCGGTGTATTCGCCCAAGAAACGCTGGAGCCAGGCGACGCTCTCGGCATCGAGGTGGTTGGTTGGCTCGTCGAGCAGTAAAAGGTCGGGTTTTTCAAGCAGCAGGCGGCATAGGGCAACGCGGCGGCGTTCCCCGCCGGAGAGTTTCGTGACATCGGCATCTCCGGGCGGACAGCGCAGGGCATCCATGGCGATTTGGATCGTCCGTTCCAGTTCCCAGCCGTCGACGGCGTCAATTTTTTCCTGCAAATCGCCCATTTCGGTCATCAGCGCGTCGTAATCCGCATCGGGCTCGGCCATTTCGAGACCGATGGCGTTGAAGCGTTCGATCATGGCTTTGGTTTCGCTGAGCGCTTCCATGACGTTTTCTTCGACGGTTTTTTTCGGGTCGAGGTGGGGTTCCTGTTCGAGATAACCGACGCGCACGCCTTGCGCCGCCCATGCTTCGCCGGTGAAGTCTTTGTCGACGCCGCCCATGATTTTCAGCAGGGTCGATTTTCCCGCGCCGTTGGGGCCGAGCACGCCGATTTTCGCGCCGGGCAGGAAGCTGAGTGTGACGTTTTCGAGGATTTTTTTGTTGTCGTAGGCCTTGGACAGACCGTTCATGACGTAAACATATTGGGTCGACATGGGCATCGTTTCCTTAGTTTTATTCAGAGCGAAACAGTTAGCCTAAAGCGGCGATAAAATCAATGGGGGGGAACTCGTAGATGCGCTCTTGCGGTGAGTCCGACTAGTCGGTATCTTTGTAGGGCGTTAAGGAGGATTCGATCATGAAAAAAGCCACAGACCGTAAGATTCTTGACAGTGCACAGCAGCGTTTTTGGCATTACGGCCATCATGCCAGTTCTTTGGACAAAATTGCCAATGACGCCGGGCAGAGCAAGGGGGCGCTGTTCCATTATTTTCGCAACAAGAAGGATATTACCTCGCAGGTGCTCGAAAAATATGCCAGTGAGAAAGTGTTTGGTATGCTGGAACGGCATTTTTCACAAACGCCAAACACGAAAGAAGCGTTGCTCGGCTGGGCGATGGAGATTTATCAGAGTTATGCGCAGGATGAATATCGCGGCGGGTGTTTGCTCGGCAATCTGGCGCTGGAGCTGTCCGATCAGGATGAGGTGGTGCGCCATGAAATGGCGCGGATTTTTCTCGATTGGGAAAATCAGCTGACGCGTTATTTTAAGGATCCGGCGCGTCAGGGCGAAATTGTGATGGAGCCGCGACAGTTTGCACGTTTGTTGATTGCGACCTTGCAGGGGATTACGATGACGACCAAGGTGCATAAAGATCGGAACCGCGCGGGCCGTGAGTTTCAGGCTTTTGCGGAACTCATAGAACGGATGGTTACCGGTTAATTGTGAGCAGAATCCGGCTGGTTGGTTTTTCATGGATGAGGGCTTAATTCAAGGTGATGACGGTCTGCGCCGGTGTTGGTGGTGTGGGGATGATCCGCTGTATGTTCGTTATCACGACGAGGAGTGGGGTCGGCCGGTCGGCGACGATACCGGGCTGTTTGAAAAAATATGCCTGGAAGGGTTTCAGGCGGGCCTCAGCTGGATTACGATTTTGCGCAAGCGGGAAAATTTTCGCAGGGCGTTTGCCGGATTTGATTTTGAAAAGGTTGCACGCTTTACTGACAAGGATGTCGGGCGTCTAATGTCTGATGAAGGCATTATCCGTCACCGCGGCAAGATTGAGGCAGCCATTAACAACGCGCAAAAAACCTGCGAGCTTATCGATGATATCGGCGGGCTGGGGAAATTTTTCTGGCGCTATGAGCCGCAGAAACACAGCAGCCCGAAATTGCGCAGGGATGTCCAGGCAACCAGCCCAGAATCTGAAGCGATTTCAAAGGCGTTGAAACAGCGCGGCTTTAAGTTTGTCGGGCCAACAACGATGTATGCGCACATGCAGGCGATGGGAATGGTTAACGATCATCTGGAGGGATGTGATATTTGCGCGGCTGTTGAGGATCAGCGCCGGAGATTTCAAAGACCCTAGTTGTTTAGTGACCTTCAAAAAAACTGCTAACAGGCAGCATTATTTTGGTTTTTTTCACTGGGGATGCTATGGTTTGAAGATGTTTTTAGAAGGTGATTGCCGCGATGAAAAAAACGAAAACTTCCATTGATTCTCTTGCCGAAGCCACGCGCGGCCGGGCGCAGTTTTCCGGGCATCGCGGTTCTTTGGGCGCGGCCGGGTATCGTGAAGTTTCGAGCCATCCGGATAATTGCGAATTTTTAAATGAGCCGGGTGCGACGATTGCGGTTAGCCCCGGGCCTGAAGGGTTTAAAACGATCGATATCGCCGTAGCCTGGGATAATATCCAGATCGCGCAGGAGAAAAATTTTTTCGGCAAGCTGTTTAAAAAAGCGCGAAATGTCGGCGTGGATCTGGATCTGGGGTGTTTGTACGAGTTGCGCGATGGGACCCGCGGGGCCATTCAGGCCTTCGGTGAAAAATTTGGCAGTTTTGAGCAGCCGCCTTACATGAAATTGTCCGGGGATGAGCGTACAGGCGACGCCGACGGGCAGGATGAAGTTATTCATGTCAACGGTGTGCATTGGGATGAGATCAAGCGGGTGCTGGTCTATATCTACATTTATGAAGGCGCGCCGCGCTGGAGTGAGATTAATCCGCAGATTATTGTTGATGTTCCTGGTGAGGATGACCTGATTGTTACGCTGGGGGCGCATGACGATGCTTTGGCGCTGTGCGCGGTTGGCGGTCTGGAAAGCGTACGCGGCGGGATTAAGTTGACCAATTATACGGAATATTTTCCCGGTCATTACGAGATGGACCGCGCCTTTGGTTTCGGGTTAGAGTGGGGTGATGGACAAAAAGAGTAAAAGATTTTTCATGGTCTTTGGCGTTCTTGCCGGTTCTCAAAAGGCTCGTCAATTTTAGAAAGCACAATAATGGATGTTTTGACATTGCAGGCGCTTGTCGTTCCGCTGGGTTTGATGATGTTCGGGATTGCCTTGCTGATTAAGGGTGGAAACTGGACTATTGATTCGGCCGTGTTTATTGCGCGGCGTTTTGGGCTGTCGCCGATGGTGGTCGGTTTTACGATTCTGGCGTTCGGGACGTCTTTGCCTGAACTGGTCGTTTCTATTCTGGCGGTGTTGCGCGGGTCAGAAGGGATTGCGATGGGCAATGTGATCGGATCGAATATCGCCAATATTTTGCTGGTGATCGGCTGTTCGGCCATGCTGGTCACCATGCATATTTCGATGTCAAAAGGCCTGATTAAAGATCTGGTGATGATGGTCCTGTCGGCATTTTTGCTCATGGCGATGATGCTGTATGGCGAGATTGGCCGGGTTGCCGGAGTGGTTATGATCGTTGTCTTGTTGGCGTATGTGTTTGTGCAATATCGGATGGCGCAAAACGGCGAGATCGATGTCGATGGCGAAGAGGTGCCTGAATTTCGTCATCCGGCCCAGCCGTACGTGTTTTTGTTTTTGGGGTTGATCGGCGTGGCGGCGGGGGCAGAATTTCTGGTGCGCGGGGCGAGCCAGTCAGCGGAAATTCTCGGGGTTCCGGAAGATGTGATCGCGCTGAGCATTATTGCGCTCGGAACATCTTTGCCCGAGCTGTCGACGAGCATTATCGGTGCGCGGCGCGGGCATTCGGAAATGGCGCTGGGCAATGTTGTGGGGTCGAATGTGTTTAATATTTTGGTGATTATCGGAATTACGGCGATGGTTAAACCCATCGCGCAAGGGTCCTATGCCGCGCAGCTTCTTGAATTTGATATCTGGGTTATGCTGGCGGTGAGTCTGGTGTTTGCGGTGCTGGTTGCCGGTTATCGCAAGATTACGCCGGTGATTGGCGGAATTTTTGTGGGGGCTTATGTGCTTTATACGATTTATATTTATGCGATTAATGTGGGCGCGTAGATGTGTTTATTTGTGTTATACTGGGCGGAGAGTTTGCGTTTTTAAGTAAGGGGATCAGGAATATATGGCCGATGATATTTTAGACACGCGGTTTGAGGGGAAGAAGGTCGAACTGGCCGATAATCAGGTTTTTCTGGGCGATGATTTAAATTTAAATCAGATTGATCCGACTTTGCGCCGTTTGGCGATCGGGGCGGGCTGGGATGTGAATGCCTTTAACGCCGATACTCTTGATCTCGATTTGTCGGTGTTTTTGCTCAACAAAGAGAATGTTACGCGCGTTGACAGCGATTTTGTCTTTTATAACCAGCCTGAAACGCTGGATGGCGGGGTTAAGCATAGAGGCGATAGCCGGACCGGGGCGGGGGATGGTGATGATGAAAATATTCTCGTCGATTTACATGCCGTGCCGTTTGATATCATGTCGATGGCGATCAGCATCACGATCTATAAGGGTTATGAAAAGCAGCAAGATCTTGGCTCGCTTCGTAATGCCTATGTCCGGATTGTCAATGCGGATACCAATCATGAGTTGTGTCGGTATGTGATTGATAAGGTTTTGGAAGATCGCAGCGAGATAGGGGTTGTCATTGCACATCTTAATCGTGAGGGGCCTAAATGGCATTTCAAGCCGGAGGCGGATTTTGTGCCCGGCGGTCTAAGCGAGCTTGGCAAGCGGTATGGGCTCATCATCAACCAAGAATAATTTAGTCTTCTTTTTCCCCTGACTTTGTTGCTTCGTCGCTTGCGTATGCTTTGATACGCGGCGCGCCTTGCGCCTCGTCAGGCAAGAAATTCTTTTGACTAGAAGATTCTAAGTTTGACTGATCTGTTACCTTAAGGTTTTTTCATGCCCATGAGGGCGGCGGGTTTGACCTTCGGGGATTTGCGACCGATTTTTCCTCGGCGTCCACCACCGCCCCAGCTGTCATCTTTCATTTTGTCTTCGATCAGCATATCGATATCCGGTATCTCGTTCATTTGCAGGGCTTCGACGCAGGAGAGGAAAACTTCGCAACCCTTTTCTTCCCAGCCGTGAAAATCGTTTGTGTAGTCCTTGTCTTTAATGCGCAAATATTTGGGCCCCCATTGGTTTTCGCCGGTCGGTTCTGCGCGCATCCACAGGATTTGTTCACGGCCACCGGCGCTTTCGGCGCCGTCTTCATCGTCATCGTCATCGTCTTTTTCATCATGCAGGAACTGGATTTCGGCTTCGATGTCATGACCGTCGGGGCCCATGCGGACTTCGGCGCTACAGGTCAGGGTCTTTTCTTCGCTGTAAACCAGCCATGGCTGTGTTTCATAGGGAGACAGGGTGTGGCTGACGCCGAGTTTTTGTAAAAATTTTTCCAGCTCTAGGCGCATATAGACTGCCGCGTTAGGGGTTATTGATAGGTTGCTCGCGCACCATACATAATTTTATCAGACTTGATCAAGAATTGCTTGATGGGAATGAGGTTTTTCGCTTCAGAGAAAGCATTCATTTTTTTAATAAAAGGATGCTATGATTTTTGAGGGTTCGAAGATTTTGAGGCGAAAAGCGTGAAATTCAAGTTCGGCATTGTTTTAGCAGTTTTGGCGGTTGGTGTTTTTACGTCTTCTTTCGCGCACGCGGAGGGTGGCGGGCAATCTTCCTCACAATCCGCGTCGCGCTTTTTTGAGGCTCAGGCCCGGGCGGTTGACGGGGCGAGCCTGATGGCGGGAAAGACTCCTATTCGGCTGTGGGGGGTTCAGCCGATAGACGGCATGCCGGCGCAGTTTAGCGTCAATGTCCGTAGCGCTTTGGATAATGCTTTGGGGACGGCTAAGGTACGCTGCGAGATGAAGAGCCGTGATAAATCGGCTGTGGTGGCGCAGTGTACCAATAGTTTCGATCAAGATCTGGGGCTTTATATGATCCAGCGCGGGTATGCCGTTGTCGATCGTTCGGCGGTGTTCGGCAGTGTTTTTGAAGAGCCGTATATTCAGGCTGAGAAAGATGCGCAAAAACAAGGGCTTGGCGTTTGGTCGCGGGAAGATGGCGGCGGTTCCGAGGATAGCGGCTCTTTTATGATGATTGTCGGGGCGGTTCTGATTTTGTGCTTGCTCGGGGTGTTTTCGGTTTTGACTTTGATTATTATGAAGGGCTTTCAAAAAGTCACCGACGTTCAGACCCAGAGTATGGATATGATGGCGCGTGAGCGAGTGCTGCGTGATAAGGAACGGGCGATTTTTGCGACTATGCTGGATTCCGAGATTAAAGCGAATAAGGCCAAGATTGAGGCGTATCTGGTTGTGTATGACGAGATGCTTAAAAATTTAAAAGACCCGGAAAAAACGCCGAAATATAAGAAGGTCGGGGATATCGTTCAGGAACAACCGGCTTTGGAGCGTTCCGTGTTTGACCGGAATACGGACAAGCTTGATATTCTGGGGGACCGACTGTCCAGTGAGGTGATCCATTTTTATGCACGGATAAAGAGTAAGCCGGATTATATCAATCTTGAACCCGAGATGCCGGTTGAGGATGTGCGGGATATTGTTGAAGGGGCGTATCAGCGCGCGCAGCGGCTTGATAAAATTTCGGATCGGCTGATTGATTTGTTTGAGCGCGGCGGGCACGGTCTTGAGGAAGAAGACGAAGAAGAGCCGGTTTAATCGAACAGGCTGGTTTGTGATGCGTTCGGAGCTTTTGCGGCTCGCGCTTTTTTGGCAGGTGGTTTTGGGTCGGGGGTTGCGATGGCCTGTACGTGTTTTTTTCCACGGAATTGAATATCAAGACGCTGGTTGGCGGCGATGGTGTGAGCATCGGGGATGAGCTTGCCCTTTTCGTCGCGGACAACGCAGAAGCCTCTCTGGAGAACGTTTTCAAAGCTGTACGCGTTCAGCATCTTGCCGAGATGCTCAAGTTTTTGGCTTTTGTCCCTGGTGAGTTTGGGGGCAAGGTTTTCGAGTTGTTCGTTCCAACGCTCAAGTTTTTGCGTGGCTTCGGCTATGCGGTCTTTCGGGTGGCGCAGACGCACGGCATTTTCAATGAGCGCATGTTTTTTGGTGTTGAGGAAGCGGGTAAAGAGCCCGGCGAGTTTGTCCGAAAGATGATCGAGTCTCTGGGTCTGGGTTTCAAGCAGACGCGCCGGATCGCCGAGGCGGGCGCTTAAGCTTTCGGTTTTCTGACGTTGTTCGGTGAGCAGGCGGCCCATGCCGGAGACCAGACGTTGTTCATCATCCAATATTTGAGCGATGAGATCGGCCCGTACAGGCACGGCGATTTCGGCGGCGCCGGTCGGGGTTGGCGCGCGAACATCGGCCGCGTAATCGGCCAGTGTGGTGTCGGTTTCATGGCCGACGGCGGATATGACAGGGATGTCGCTGGCGGCGATGGCACGTACGACTTCTTCTTCGTTAAAGGCCATGAGGTCTTCGAGTGAGCCGCCTCCGCGCGCAACGATGAGCAGGTCGGGCCGGGGCTGGCCGCGCTCGTGGATCGTTTGAAAGCCGTTGATCGCCGCGGCAATCTGCCGGGCGGCGTCTTCGCCCTGAACGAGGACGGGCCAGAGCAGGACATGGCGTGGGAAACGGTCGGCGAGGCGGTGGAGGATATCGCGGATCACCGCGCCGGTGGGTGAGGTAATCACGCCGATGGTGGCGGGGAGAAAGGGGAGCTGTTTTTTGCGTTCGGGCGCGAAGAGGCCTTCCTTGCCAAGCTTTTTCTTTCGTTCTTCAAGCATTTTCAATAGTGCGCCTTCGCCGGCCAGTTCCATCGATTCGATGATCAGCTGGTATTTCGAGCTTTTGGGGTAGCTGGAAATGCGTCCGGTGCAGATGACTTCGAGGCCTTCTTCCGGTTTGACGGACAGTTTTGAGAGAGTTCCTTTCCAGCAGACGGCGTCGATGACGGCCCTGTCATCCTTGAGAGAGGAATACATATGGCCGGATCCGGCGATGGAGATGCGTGAAAGTTCGCCGCGCACGCGGACGTGGGCGAAATTTTCTTCCAGTGTGCGTTTAAGCGACAGGGCGAGATCGCCGACGGAAAATTCCGGGACGTTGGATCTGTGGGTTTCTGGTTTCGAAGCTTCGGATTCGGACATGGTTTCATGATAGGATTGATGGACGAAAAAACAACCGTAGAGATTTCAACGTATGTCGCAGTCCTTTTCATCTTATTTTGCGTTGAGTGAAGAACAGGCCGTCAGGGCTTTATTAGAGGATTTTTCGTGGGAGCGTCCACGGGCGCGGCGCATTGTCAAAGATGCGACGCAATTGATTGAGGCGGTGCGGGGGCGCGGGCCTGAGGCCGGGCAGATCGAATCCTTCATGCGGGATTTTGCGCTGGATACGGAAGAGGGGCTGGCGTTGATGACGCTGGCCGAGGCTTTGCTGCGGATTCCGGATAAAGAAACGCGAGCGGCGCTGATTCGCGATAAAGTCGCGGCGGCGAACTGGCTTGATGGGGCAGGGAGTTCGAAGGATTGGGTGGTGAAAGCGGCCGGGGTCGGGCTGTTCATGACATCCAGGACGCTGGACGGGGCCTTGGGCCGAATCGGCGAACCTGTCGTGCGCGAGGCGATGGTACGGGCGATGCAAATGCTCGGCGGGCAGTTTGTGCTCGGTCAGGATATTGAAGAGGCGATGCAAAAGGCTCTGAAATATCGTGATGCTGGTTATCGCATGTCTTATGATATGCTCGGCGAGGGGGCGAGGACTGCAGCAGATGCGCAGCATTATTTCGATGCGTACGCCCACGCGATTGAATATATCGGGCAGCGTGCTGATCCAAAGGCTGCGCGGTGTCCAGGGATTTCTGTGAAGCTTTCGGCGCTGCATCCACGTTATGAATTTGCACAAAAAGAAACCTGTGTTCCGGAGATGGCAGCGCGTTTGCTGGAGCTGGCGCGGGTGTGCGCGGATGCCGATTTGGCTATGATGATCGATGCGGAAGAATGTGCGCGGCTTAATCTGTCGCTGGAGATTTTCGAGCAGGTGCTGGCTGTTTCATCCTTGCGGCAATGGGAGGGATTCGGGCTGGCGGTGCAGGCGTATCACAAGGCCGCCCCGGCGGTGATTGATCATATTGCCCAGCTGGCACGGTCGATGGGGCGGCGTGTGCAGATGCGGCTGGTGAAAGGCGCATATTGGGATAGCGAGATCAAGAAAGCGCAAGTTGGCGGTTTGCCTGATTTTCCGGTTTATACGCGTAAAGGTCATAGTGATGCGTCGTATCTGGTCTGCGCCGAGAAGATGCTGCGTCAGGCGGATGTGATTTATCCTATGTTTGGGACGCATAATGCGTACAGCGCGGCGGCGGTGATGGCGCTGGCCAAGGATGCCGGAGCGCCAGCTTACGAGTTTCAGCGGTTGTTTGGTATGGGCAGGGCCTTGTTCGATGAAATTCTTAAGCGCGAGGTGCCGGTCAGCATTTATGCGCCGGTCGGGCCGCATAAGGACCTGTTGCCTTATCTGGTGCGGCGGTTGCTGGAGAATGGAGCCAATAGCTCTTTTGTGAACCAGCTGCTGGACCCGGATGCGCCGGTGGAAAGTCTTGTGAGCGATCCTGTGGATAAGTCTAAAAATCGTAACATGTACAGACATCCTAAAATTGCTTTGCCGTCTGCGCTGTTTTTTGAGGAGATGCCGCAGAGCCGGGCCAATTCGCAAGGGGTGGATCTGGATGCGCCGGAGCAGGTGGCGCGATTGGGTCAGGCGATTGATGCGGCGCGGAAAGGCGTTGAGGCGCGTGTGTTCATCAATGGTAAGGCGCATGAGAGCCGCGCGTCTGAAGATGTTGTTAATCCGGCCGATCGGGCGGATATTGTCGGCCGGGTTCATGGGAGCGATTTTGTTCATGTCGCGCGGGCATATGAGGCGGCGCAGGCAGGTTTTGGCGCATGGAACGGGTTGGATGCCGAGGTGCGGGCGCAAGCGCTCGAACGGGCGGCGGATTTGCTGGAATTACGGCGGGCGGCGTTTATGGACTTGCTGATTCGTGAGGCCGGGAAGACTTGGGCCGATGCGGTTTCGGAAGTGCGCGAAACGGTTGATTTCCTGCGTTATTATGCCGGGCAGGGGCGGTGCGTGTTTGATGTGCAAGGATTAAGCCTGCCGGGGCCGACGGGTGAACGCAATCGGCTGTATCATCAGGGGCGCGGTGTTTTTGTGTGTATTTCTCCGTGGAACTTCCCGCTGGCAATTTTTACCGGGCAGGTGGCGGCGGCCCTGATGGCGGGCAATGCGGTGTTGGCTAAACCGGCGGAACAGACGCCGCTGATCGCTGCGGAAATGGTTAAATTGCTGCATGGAGCGGGAGTTCATGTTGCAGCATTGCATTTGCTTCCCGGTGACGGGCGGGTTGGTGCATGGGCTGTGGAGCATGAGACCTGCGCAGGTGTGGCCTTTACCGGATCAACCGAGGTGGCGCGGATTATCAATCGGGCACTGGCGGCTAAAAACGGGCCGATTGTACCGTTGATTGCGGAAACCGGCGGGCAGAATGCGATGATTGTTGACAGTTCGGCGCTGCCTGAACAAGTGGTCGATGATGTGGTTTTGAGCGCGTTTGGTTCGGCCGGGCAGCGCTGCAGCGCGCTGCGGGTTCTTTGTTTGCAGGATGAGATTGCGCCTTCGGTAATTCGGATGCTCGGCGGGGCGATGGCTGAGCTGAAGTTGGGTGACCCGCGCCTGCTTTCGACCGATGTCGGGCCGGTGATTGACGAAGAGGCCTACGCGAACCTAATCCACCATCATGAAAATCTGAAAGGATTTGGTCAGCGCATTTATGAGATGGATGTTCCGCCAGATCTGGCGCGTAAAGGGCATTTCTTCGGGCCGTGCGCCTATGAAATTCAGAGTATGGGGGCACTCGTAAAAGAGGTCTTCGGGCCGATATTACACGTGATTCGTTATCGGCGCGATGATCTGGATGACCTTCTGGGCGATATCAGCGGGACCGGATATGGGTTGACGCTCGGTGTTCATAGCCGCATTGAGCGGTTTCACGCGCGGGTTGCGGCGGGTGTACGTGCCGGGAATGTCTATGTGAACCGGTCGATGATCGGTGCAGTGGTCGGATCGCAGCCGTTTGGCGGCAGCGGGCTTTCGGGGACGGGGCCGAAGGCCGGCGGGCCGGGTTATCTGCAGCGCTTTGCGATTGAGCGGGTGATGAGCACCGATACGACAGCGGCCGGAGGTAATGCCAGCCTTGTATCCTTAGGTGAATAGGGATTGCTTACAAACTTCGATAAATGGTCTGCAAATGATGGTTTTCTGCGCTTCCGGTACTCAAATACCTGTATGTATGTTCCGTTCCGGTTCTCGAAAACCATCATTTTCGCCACATTTCTCTTTGTTTGTTAACAATCCCTAGTTTATTATCCGTAGCACTTTATTTGATGAAAAGGGTAAGACGATGAAAGTTTTATTGGTCGGTTCCGGTGGGCGTGAACATGCTTTGGCTTGGGGGCTGGCGGCGTCGGAGCGTTGTGATGCGCTCTATTGTGCGCCGGGGAATGCAGGCATTGAGAGTTGTGCCGAATGCGTGGATATCAAGGTGGATGATGTTGAGGCACTCGTGGATTTTGCCAAGGATCAGGCGATTGATCTGGTCGTTGTGGGGCCGGAAGGGCCGCTGGTTGTCGGGCTGGTTGATGCGTTAAAAGCGGCAGGAATTGCTGTGTTTGGACCAGATAAAAAAGCGGCACAGCTTGAGGGCTCGAAAGGTTTTATGAAGGATTTGTGTGCGAAATACGCTATTCCGACGGCCGGCTATGGCCGGTTTACGGATTTTCATGCTGCGCAAAAATTTATCGAGGACCAGCCGGGTAATGTTGTGGTGAAGGCTGACGGGCTGGCGGCCGGTAAGGGCGTGATCATGTGCAATAACAAGGCCGAGGCCATTGAGGCGGCGCGTGAGATGCTTTCCGGTGGTTCTTTTGGTGCGGCGGGCGCGGAAATTGTGATTGAAGAATTTATGGATGGCGAGGAACTGAGCTATTTTGCGCTGGCCGATGGCAGGAGCGTTTTGCCGCTGAGCTCCGCGCAGGATCATAAACGCGCCTTTGATGGCGATGAAGGGCCGAATACCGGCGGGATGGGAGCGTATTCCCCCGCGCATTTGATGACGCCGGAGATGGAAGCGGAAATTCTTGAACGGATTATCGAGCCGACGATTAAAGGGATGGCGGCGGAAGGATGTCCGTTTACCGGCGTTTTGTATGCCGGGATTATGGTGGTGGACGGGCGGCCGAAGCTGCTCGAATATAACGTACGGTTTGGCGATCCTGAGTGTCAGCCGCTGATGATGCGGCTGCAGGGTGATTTGCTGGAAATTCTGGATGCTGCGGCGCATGGGCGTTTGGCCGAGATTGCCGATCAGGTGTCGTGGAGCGAGAAAGTGGCGCTGTGTGTGGTGATGGCGACCAAGGGTTATCCGGGATCCTATCCGAAAAATACGCCGATTTCGGGTCTGGATGATACGGCCGAGATTAAGGATGTGACGGTGTTTCATGCCGGGACGGCGCGCGATGCGGACGGACAAATTGTGAGCACGGGCGGGCGCGTTCTTGGCGTCACGGCGGTTGGCGAGAGCATTGCCGAAGCGCAGCGCCGGGCCTATATGGCGGTGAACAAGATTAACTGGCCGAACGGGTTTTGTCGTCGGGATATTGGTTGGAGAGCGCTCGAAGCTGAGCAGGCTGCTTGAAAACTATAAACCGCAGGGATCACAGTGAATACACAGGGGCGTACTTTGCGAAGGGATGCTCCTGCGCGTCTTCTGTGTGCTCTGTGGTTAAAAATATTGCGGCTTCGCTGCGGAAAAAATTTCAGCGTTTGGATTTAAAGAACTCTTTGAGGATCTGCCCGCATTCATCGGCGAGTATGCCTTGGTGTACGTGCGGGCGGTGGTGGCATGTCGGCTGGTCGTAGAATTTCCCGCCATGCAGGATGCCGCCGCCTTTTGGGTCATGTGCACCAAATATGACCCGATTCAGGCGTGCAAATGAAATCGCGGCGGCGCACATTGCGCAGGGCTCAAGGGTTACGTAGAGGTCATAGCCCGGTGCACGCTGGGCTTTTTCGAAAGAGCAAATTTCACGGATGCAGAGAATTTCGGCATGGGCGGTCGGGTCGCACATGGTGCGGGTGCGGTTGCCGTGGGCGGCAATAATCTCGCCGCTTTCGGCACTGACCAACACGGCACCGATGGGCACTTCGCCCAAGGCTTCAGCTGTTTTTGCCTCTTCCAAAGCGGCGCGCATATAGATAAGGTCATCTGTCATGAATGAAGAAAACCACAAAGGCGAGAGAATTGCAAAAGTTATGGCGCGGGCGGGGCTGTGTTCGCGGCGTGAGGCCGAGCGCTGGATTGAGGCGGGCCGGGTGGTGGTGAACGGGACGCGTTTACACAGCGCGGCATGTGTGGTGAGGCCGGGTGACCGGGTTGAGGTTGACGGGAAGGTTTTGGGCGGGGCCGATGAAACGCGGCTGTTTTTGTATCACAAACCGGTCGGGCTGGTGACCAGCCATAAGGATGAACAGGGGCGCAGGACGGTGTTTGAGGCTTTGCCGGAAGGCTTGCCGCGATTGATTAGTGTCGGGCGGCTGGATTTGAATAGTGAGGGGTTATTGCTGCTGACCAATGACGGTGGGTTGTCGCGGTATTTGGAATTGCCGAGCACGGCGTGGAGTCGGCGTTATCGGGTGCGCGTGATGGGTAAGGTCGACGAAGCGCAGCTGGCGGATTTAAAGCACGGCATTACGGTTGAGGGTGTGCAGTATAAAGGTATTGAGGCGACACTGGAGGCCGCAGTTAAAAAAGAGGCGGGGAAAGGCAAGGCAAACCAATGGGTCAGTGTGACCCTGCGCGAGGGCAAAAATCGCGAGATTCGCCGGGTGATGGAGGCGTTGGGGTTGCAGGTGAACCGGTTGATCCGGGTCGGATACGGTCCATTTGAACTGGGCAAGCTGGCGGAGGGGGTCGTGCAGGAGGTGGAACCGCGCGTCTTGAAGGCGCAGGTGGCCGGCTATTTCAAGGATAAAGCGTAATGCGCATTGTCGCTGGGAAATATGGCAGGCGGCGGCTGGAACAGCCCAAGGGTCGGGATATTCGTCCGACCGGTGACAAGGTGCGCGGGGCGATTTTTAATGCGTTGCAGGCGCAAGGCGTGGTAGACGGTGCGCGGTCGGTCGATTGTTTTTGCGGGACCGGCGCGCTGGGTCTGGAGGCGCTGTCGCGCGGGGCGGCATTTTGTACCTTTATCGATAAGGATCCGAAGTCTCTGGCGCTGGCTAAAGGCAATGCCGAATGTCTGGGTGCGCTGGATCAATGTGGATTTATTTTGGGTGATGCAGGCAGGTTCACCGTGTTCAGAAAAGGTGATAAATACGACCTTGTATTTCTGGATCCTCCGTATCGAAAATGTTTAATTGATGTTGTTTTGCAGCACCTTAGTGAAAAGGCCCTTTTGGAAGAGGGGGCGGTGATTGTGGCCGAAAGTGAGAAGGGTTATGAACCGAATTTGAGTGGTTCATATACGGTTCAATCGACGAAAATCTATGGGGATACGCAGGTTCTGTTCCTACGCTATACCTAAAATGTGCCGGCGTTGATGATGATCAACAGGGCGATTCCTAAAATGATACGATAAATGGCAAATGGCTTGAAGCTGGCGCGCTCAAGCCATTTCATCATCAGGCTGATGGAGAGCCAGCCAGCGATGAAAGAGATGGTTGCAGCGATGAGGGCGTCTAACCCTAAAACCATATCGCCGGATTGATAGAGTTCCAGTCCAGCGATGGTGCCGGCCCCGGCGATGGCGATAATTGCCAGAAGCAAAGAGAAGTGGGCGCTTTCTGTGCGGGAATACCCCAAAAAACGGGCAGCTGTCATGGTGATGCCGGAACGGCTGGTGCCGGGAATAAGGGCGAGCATTTGCGCAAGGCCGATGAGCAGGGCGTCTTTGAATGTGAGTTCTTCAAGTGTTTTGCTTGCGGCGGAGCGACGGTCGGCGACCCAGAGAAGGACGCCGAAGATTAATGTTGTGAGGGCCACGATATTGAGCAGCAACAGCCATGAAGGTTGGGTCAGATGGAGGATAAGACCGGCGATGATCACGGGGATTGAAGCGGCGATAATGTAGAAATTAAGCCGGGCATCTTGTGAGGTTGTGTCGCCGCGCAGGATGTTTTTGATCCCCAAAAGCATCTTGTAGATATCTTTGCGAAAATAGACCAGAACGGATAGCAGTGTTCCTATATGGACCGCGACGTCAAGAACAAGGCGGTTTTCCCAGCTTTTAAGATCGCCAAAAAGCTGGTGGACGAGGATGAGGTGTCCACTGGAGCTTATGGGGAGGAATTCGGTGATGCCTTGGGTGAGCGCTAAAATGATCAGGGGAAGCATTGTCATACCTATAGGCTTAGCTTGATTTTTATGCCGGTTAAAGCAAAATATCGGGTATGATTTATGGTGTTGGCATTGTTGGTTTTATTGGCGGGTTTATATTCGGGCAGATGGTGCTGTATTTCCTGTTGCGCCATAAAACGAATGAAGAATTGCTCAATGACCGGTGGTTGAAGATTAAGTACGGCTTATTGGGTTGGGGATGCGCGGCCTTGGGCGCATATTCATTTGTTGAGATTTATAAACAGTATTTTCCTGTTTCATAGAAAGATGAGGAGAGTGTTTCATGAGTGAGAATTCTGATCAGTATAATTTAGCGGCGCGCGTGTTTCATTGGGGGATGGCGCTGTTGATTTTCGGGGCGTTAATCGCCGGTTTTATCATGACGGATATGCCGCGTAGTCCGACCAAGTTTGAGATATACGGAGTGCATAAATCCGTCGGTGTTTTGATTTTGACGCTTGGGTTCATGCGCCTGATCTGGCGGTTCATGGGCGCCTATCCTGCGAGCCTGCCAACGCATGCGCAATGGGAGAAGTTTTTAGCAAAAACGATCCATATCGTTTTGTATATCTCTATTTTTGTTATGCCGCTGTCCGGTTTGGTTATGAGTATGGCTGGCGGGCATGATGTGGGTTTCTTCGGTCTTTTTAAGTTCCCGCAATTCGTTGGTAAAAATCCTGAGCTTTCTGAGGTTGCAGAAGAGGTGCATGAGGCCTGTGCGTTGATTCTGGTCGGTGCATTGGGGTTGCATGTCGCCGGTGCATTGAAGCATCATTTTATCGATCGTGATACGACTGTGGCACGGATGGGAGGTAATCCGGTTTTTGGCGTCATTGGCATTTTATTGACGCTGACGGTTTTGTATTTTGGCGTAGAAGGGTTAGCCGAACTGTTGTTTGAAGGTGCTCCTGAAGTTCCTGTGGAAACGTCAGCGGTTCAACCTCCGGCAGAATAGGCGATTTTAAGAGCGTAGTTTTCCGGAGTTTGTTTCGACGCGTACGGGCGCGCGAATCGAATCACTCCAGACAAAGGCTTTTGGTCAGGATTTACAGGAAGAGCGTACCGCAGCGTTTGATTTTTCAGATTGTCGATGAGATTTCCGATTCGGGCATTTACGTCTAATGCACGCGGGCTTGGGCGGGTTTGCGGGGTTTTTGTGGTGTATGTGTGTGTGGGTGTGAGGTTTTTTCGTTTTTTCTTTGATTATGGCGATTGCACTGATTCGGAAAACCGGGGTAAGATTTTTCCATGAGGACATTGTATCATTTGTGGCTGCATCCTTTTTCACGCAAGGTTCGGATCGTGCTGGCGGAGAAGAGTCTCGACTTTACGCCGCAGATTGAGAAAGTGTGGGAGCGACGGACTGAGTTTCTGGCACTGAACCCGGCCGGTGATGTGCCGGTGCTGATCGAAAAGGACGGGACGACACTGGCGAACTCGCAGGTGATTTGCGAGTATCTGGAAGAGGTGTATCCGGAGGTCAATTTGCTGGGTCATGACCCGGTGCAGCGTTCCGAAACGCGGCGGCTGGTGAGTTGGTTTGATGTGAAATTCAACCGGGAAGTCACCGACAATATCGTTGGTGAAAAAGTTATGAAGCGCATGTTAAAGGTCGGGGAACCTCACGGGCCGGCGATTCGGGCCGGGCATGCCAATATCCATTATCATCTCGATTATATCGGATTTTTGACGGAGAAGCGCGCGTGGCTGGCCGGCGACAAGTTCTCTCTGGCCGATATTGCCGCTGCGGCGCATTTGTCGGCCATCGATTATATCGGGGATGTGCCTTGGGAAGAGCACAGTGCTGCGCGCAACTGGTATGACAAAGTCACATCACGGCCCAGTTTCAAAGATTTACTGGATGAGTGTATTCCCGGTTTTACGCCGGTGGCTGATCTGGCCGATGTCGGGACTTAAAATCAGCCAGAGTGTATAATTTATGGATATTGTGAGGCTTTCTTGTCTTTGAGTGCAAAACCCTATCGGCTGTTTTGTTTTGGCTATGGATATTGCTGCGATTATCTCGGTCACGATTTGCTGGGCCGGGACGGCTGGCAGGTGGTCGGGACGACGCGGGACCCTGAAAAACGTGACACACTGAGGGCGCGCGGCGTGGAGGCGTATGTTTTTGATGCCGGTGCGCCGCTGGCCGACCCCTATCAGGTATTGAAAGATACGACGCATTTGTTGATTTCTACGCCTCCGGGCAATGACGGCGATCCGGCGTTTTTGGCGCATGCGCAGGATATACTGGATTTGGAGCATTTGCAGTGGGTCGGGTATTTATCGACGACCGGAGTTTACGGCGATCGGGGCGGGGACTGGGTGAATGAAGTTTCGGCGCGGCAGCCGAGTTCTCAGCGCGGGTCGCGGCGAGAAAAGGCTGAGGATCAATGGATGTCATTGTATAAACAACGTGGTTTGCCGTTGCATATTTTTCGTTTAGCCGGAATTTACGGCCCCGGTCGTAGTGCGCTGGATTCGATTCGGGCCGGTAAGGCGCGGCGTATTGACAAGCCGGGCCACGCCTTTAGCCGTATCCATGTTGAGGATATCGTTCAGGTGCTGGAGGCTTCTATGGCTCGACCGAATCCGGGGGCGATTTATAATGTCGCGGATGATGAGGCCTCGCCCAGTCATAAGGTGATTGAGCATGCGTGTGAGTTGCTCGGGCGGCCTGTGCCGCCTTTAGAGCCGTTTGATGAGGCGGATCTTTCGCCGATGGCGCGGAGCTTTTATTACGATAATAAGCGCGTGAAAAATGAGCGGATTAAGAATGAGCTGGGGGTGGTACTGAAATACAAGACGTACAGGGAAGGTCTTCAGGGATGCCTGGAGGCGGAAGAATATGCGTTGTCGATTTTTAAGGCTGGCGGCAAATTGTTTTAGAATCTCCCTGCGTCAGCGACACCTAGCATTGTTTTTTACATTTTTTGAGGCGTCGAACGGCAGACGTACAGTGACGGTGGTGCCTTGACCGACGACCGATTCGATGAACAGGGCGCCGCCGTGCATTTCCGCCAGTTCCTTGCTGATCGCCAGACCGAGGCCTGAGCCTTCATGATCGCGGGCATAGGATGAGGAGACTTGTTCGAACGGCTTGGTGACGCTGGCCAGTTTGTTGGCCGGGATGCCGATGCCGTTATCAATGACTTTTAGTGACAGGTAGTTTTCGCGCTCGAGGCTGGTGAGGATGACCTCCCCGCCTTCAGGCGTGAATTTCACGGCGTTTGAGAGCAGGTTCAGGATGATTTGCAGGACGGCGCGGCGGTCGGCGATGATTTTGAAGTCTTCATCCAAGGTCTGGTTAAGAGTGATCTTCACACCCGCTTCATGGGCGCGGCCTTCCATCATATGGAGGCTGAGCTGCATGATTTTCACGACGTTGATTTCTTCGAGGCTGAGTTCATATTTCCCCGCTTCGATTTTAGACATATCGAGAATGTCGCTGATGAGGTCGAGGAGATGTTGTCCGCTGTCGCGGATGCCGGAAATGTATTCAAGATATTTTTCCGTCCCAATAGGGCCGAGGAGCTGGCGATGCATCATTTCGGAAAAGCCGATGATGGCGTTGAGCGGGGTGCGCAGTTCGTGGCTCATGTTGGCGAGGAACTGGGTGCGCGAGGCGTAGGCGGCTTCGGCCTGTTCTTTGGCCTTGCGCAGGTCGCGTTCATAGAGTATGCGTTCGGTCATGTTCTGCATAATGCCGTAAAGCGCAATGACTTCACCTTCGGAATCGAAAACGCAGCGGCCTTCGCAACGGATGAAACAGGTTTCGCCGCCCGGACGGATGATGCGGAATTCCATGTCATAGTCGTTTTCGGCGATGATGGCGCGCTGGAAGGCCTGATTGACGCGGGCGATGTCTTCGCGGTGGACCATATCTTCCATGTTTTGCAGGGTGGGGATGAAGTCCGTGTTTTCGACGCCGAAGATGCGGTAGATTTCATCCGACCAGTCCATAGTTTCATCGCCGATAACCCAGTTCCAGTGGCCCATGCGACCGATGCTTTCGGCCTGGGAGAGTTGTTTTTCACGGCGGAGAAGCGCTTTTTCCTGCTGTTTAATCGCGGTGATATCACGGCCGGTGCAATAGAGGGTGGCGCCTTCGAGATATTGACGCCATTCCAGCCAGAGATGCTCGCCGTTTTTGGTGATGACGCGGGCTTCGAAATCCTGTGGTGTGCCTTGCGTATCTGTAAAACCGGCGGGGTCGAAGGCCTGAACGGTGTCGCGGATATAGGGGCGGTCGGCTTCATCGAAGAGTTCGATGAAGGGGATCGATTGTATTTCTCTGAGCGTGTAGCCGGTCAGGTCGTAAAAAGTCTGGTTGGCTTTAGTGATTTCGCCCAGATCGGTGACGATCAGCATGACTTCGTGGGAGAGGTTTAAAAAATGCTGCGTTTCATCGGGGGTGAGATCGTTTGGTGAGTCCTGGGTATCGGCGGCATTTTCCAGTTTGCGCACAAAAGTTTTCATTTGCGCCTTGGACGGTTTTTTATTGTCGCCGGCCTGAGAGCCGATCAGGAAACGTTTATTATCCGGCGTGGTCAGCCAGTCGAAATGAAATTCAAAACCGTTGGTGTGCCCTTTGATAAAAATTTTGTGCCGGCCGGGGGTTACGGCTTTGAAATCGGGGCCGGTTTCTGCCAGTTCGGAAAAGCTTATCAGGGCGCTGGCCGGGCGTCCGGTCAGGGTCAGTTTGTTGTTCATGTCGGCCAGCTCGGAAAAGGCGCTACTGGCATAGGCAATGCGGCCGTCTTCCGTAATGGCGATGCGGGCGAGATTCGTATCTGCGTCGGTTTTTGCAGACTCGGAAAGACGCGAGAAAATATTTTGTTTGGCGAACATCTGTTGAGGATACGCTTAAAAGAGGACACAATCTGCGTATCAGCTTACGGCAATTCCGGGATTCTGACAAGCGCTTCGCGACGTTTCGAAATTTGTGGTTAAACGAGCATTTCCACTCTATAAGGAGAGGGATCAAAAGCATGGGGGACACAATAGCATTGTGTCCCCGTTGTTTTAAAAATCGGACAGCGCATATCTATGTAATTGCCCCTAGTATTTCACGCCGCAGCCATAGGGCTGAGTTTGTGAAGTTTCAACCGGCTGGCCTGTAACCAGCGCATCAATGGCGGCGCTGACATAGTTTGTTGCGCCTTCGATGGTGGCCGGGTTGGGGCTTGAATTGCTGTCGATGGCCCCGGCGTAGGCGACGTTGCCTTCGGCATCAATCACAAACATGTGCGGGGTGGTTTTGGCGTCGTAGGCTTTGCCAATTGTTCCATCTTCATCAAGGATTTTGGCGGTTACGGTTGCGCCAGCGTCACTGACGATTTTGTTGGCTTCTTCGGCATCGACATGGCCTTGTTTGCCCGGCGCAGAGGATACGATGGAAACCCATTCAACGCCCTTTTCGGCTGCGGCTTTCTGGGTGGCTTGCATATTGCCGGAATCATAGTGCTTTTTAACGAACGGGCATTCATTGTTGGTCCATTCGAGGACAACGATTTTGCCTTTGTGGTCACTGAGCTTAAAGGCGTTGTCATTGGTGTCTGTGGCCTCGATTTCCGGGGCGGGCTGGCCGATTTCTACCGAAGCGTTCACCGGCATTGCGGCAAAGACCAGCACGATGGCGGCCAGACTGTAGGCTAAAATTCTAGTCATGGGGTTTTCTCCTTTTAAGGTTTAGGTGTTGTCTTCAATAAAGCTCTTTACGATGGCAGGTGTTAGAACCTGCGGGAGTATTTTCGCACTGGCACGCTGTTTGGTTACAGGGTCGCGCGGACCATAGTAAACGTAGAGCGGTACGCCGTTGCGTCCATAGCTTTCCAGATATTTTGTGATTTCCGGGTCTTCGTTGGTCCAGTCACCGACGATGTAGCGGATATTGTGCTTGGTTATCAGGTTTTTGGTGGAATCGACATTGATAGCTACGGCGTGGTTGACCTTACAGGTGATGCACCAGGCGGCGGTCATTTCGGTCAAGACCGGATCGTCACTCTCAAGGGCGCTTTGCAGGGTTTCTTCAGAGTAGGGCAGGCTGATGAGTGAATGGGTTAAATCCTGGCCCAACGGCTGCGAACAGGGGCGGGCGCACACAGGCAGCAGGGCCAATGCGCCAAGGAAAGCCAGCCCAGCGGCGATGCGCAGGGTGATGCGCGTTTTTTGGTTTTTGGGGCTATGGCGTAGCAGCCACAGGCCAAAGGCGATTAAAATAGCGCCGAGCAGGGCGGCGGTGACGCCGTATGCATCGGTTTGTTGGGCCAACACCCAGAGCAGCCAGAGCGCCGCGCCAAACATCGGGAAGGCGAGGGCTTGTTTGAAAACTTCCATCCATGCGCCGGGTTTAGGCATGATTTGTTGCAGGGCGGGAATGAAGGACAGAATCAGGTAGGGCAAGGCGAGGCCTAGTGCCAGCGCGGTGAAAATGAGGAGCGAGATGACGGGCGGTTGTAAAAACGCATAGCCGATGGCTCCGGCCATAAAGGGCGCTGTGCACGGTGTGGCGACCAGCGTGGCCAGAATGCCGGTGAAGAATGAGCCGGAGAGGTCCTGATTTTGCGTAAGCCCGGAGCCGATATTGGCAAAACGGCTTGAGAATTCAAAAAAGCCGATCAAGTTGAGGCCGATGATAAAGAGAAGATAGCCGAGAATACCGACAATCCACGGGTTTTGCAGTTGGAATCCCCAGCCGATTTGTGCGCCTCCGGCCTGCAGCAAAATGAGCGTGATGGCGATGGCGAGGAAGCTGAGAACAACTCCGGCCGTGTAGGACAGGCCGTGCATGCGGGCTAGCTTAGGATGTTTTTCCGATATTTTGACGAGGCTTAAGGCTTTGATCGAAAGCACGGGAAAGACGCAGGGCATCAGGTTGAGGATGATCCCGCCAAGCAGGGCGAAGATGAAGGCGGAGAAGAAGTTTAATCCGGCGGTTTTTGATGTTGCTTGTCTGGGAGAGCTTGTTTTGAGCGGGCCTTGGGTGGCTGTGAAACTGTAGCTTTGTGGCTGGCCGTCATTGGTTTCGAAGGTCAGTACGCCGGATGTTTGGTCAATCTCTGTTAAGGGCCGCTCACCGCGGGGTTGTTTGATAATCAATGCGCCGTCCTGAATGAAGCTTTCGGCTTTGGCCGGGTTGTGCACAAGGCCCCAGTTTTCGGGAAAAAATTCAATACTGGCCAGATTGATAGAGTCCAGTATGTTCTGTGGCGGGGTGAGTTTGAGTATGAGCTTGCCATCGTTTTCATTATAGATGGCGGGCCATTCGGCGATCCGGGGCAGTTTATTTTGCACAGCATGGATATAGGCGCTGTTGTCCTCAAGGCTTGCGTTCGGGCCGTTGAGAGTGATGTTGTAAGTGCCATATTCGGGGATGCATTCTTCCTTGCAAACCAGCAGTTCTATATTGGCGCTGAGAGTGATCGGGCCGGCGGGTATTTCGGCGGGAACTTGTAGTTGCTGGAGCAGGACGACTTGATTTTCATAGCCGTAATTCAGTAACGGTCCGTAGGGGAGTTTATGCGGGGTGGGCCAGTTGATTTCACCGATTTCGAAGCCTGCGGGCATTATCCATTTAATTGAAGGTGAGGTGCCCGAGTCGCCGGGGTTTTGCCAATAGGTATGCCAATGCTCGGCGATGGATTGTTCAGCGGCGATCCAGAGTGCGTCCCCGCCTTTTACAGCGGCTTTTTCCGGCAGCAGGCGGATTTTGACCAGCGGGCTTTGTTGCCGGTCCGCGGCCTGTGCGGACAGCTGGCCGGTCAGAGCGGCCAAAAGCAGTGTCAAAGCCAAGAACAGAATGCGCATGAATGAACGTCCCACTTGTTTTGGGTTTTAAACCTACTTCATGATAATCAATTATCACTTTAATGCTACTGCTCTATTCGGGTATTGTGGTGATGAGGTTACAAAAGGGGCGATGATGTTTACGTTTTTGGCACATATTTTAACTGGAAAGCAGGCTATGGCTGGCGCAAGCGGGGCGTTGCACGTGCCGAGCATGGATGAGATGCAAAATTCGCGGCTCGGGGCGTTTAAGGCGTTTGCCCAGACGCAAATGGGCGTGGATTTTGGCGCGCCGGGCCCGGATGGGTATGCGGCGCTGCATCGTTGGTCGGCCGAGCATTTGGAGGATTTTCACCGCTGCGTTTGGGATTTTTGCGGAATTATCGGTGATCAGGGCCAGCGCGCGATTGATAATCCGCATTCGATTCTGGAGGCCAAGTTTTTTCCGGATTCCAAAATTTGTTTTGCGGAAAATATGCTGGCGCGGGCGGAAACACACCCGGATGATGCGGCAATCATTTCACGCACGGCCGGGATCGAGCAGGACCGGATTTTAAGTTGGGCGGAGTTGTGCGATGCGGTGAGCGTATGGGAGCAGGCACTGGGAAGCCTCGGTGTGGGCGAAGGCGACCGGGTGGCGACGTATCTGCCGCACGGGCCGGAGGCTTATATTGTGATGATGGCGGCGGCCCAGCGCGGGGCGGTGTTTTCCTCGGTGGGGACGGAAATGGGCGCGCAGGCCAGCGCGGCGCGATTCGCACAGATCCGGCCCAAGGTGCTGGTTGCTGCGGACGGGTATATGCATATGAAACGTGCGGGTGAGCCGGGCAAGGCTGAGGACCGGATGGAGCTGATTGCGGAATTACAAAAAGATGTTGTGAGTATTGAGCGCACAGTGGTGGTTGAGAATCTGCATCAAAAGCCCGATATTTCGGGCTTAAAGAATGCGGTTTTGGCGGCGGATTTGCTGCAGCAATTTTCTGCGAGGAAGCTGGAATTTGTGCGGCGGGATTTTAATCAGCCGCTGGCGATTTTGTTTTCCTCAGGCAGTACGGGCAAACCGAAGTGCTTTGTGCACGGGGTCGGCGGAACGTTACTGAAACATGCGATTGAGCACCAATTGCAGTCCGATGTGCGCCCCGGTGACCGCGTGTTTTTTCATTCAACGACAAGCTGGATGATGTTTAACTGGCTGGCAAGCGGGTTGGCGCAGGGTGCAACAATCATGATTTATGACGGGAATCCGGCCTATCCGGGGGCGGATGCGCAGCTTCAGTTTGCTGCGGAATATCGATGTACGCATTTGGGAACCGCCGCAGCAATCATTCAGGATGTTTGGGCGAAGGGCGGGGTGGATGCGCGCGGGATGGATTTATCGGCTTTACGGAGTTTGATGTATACGGGTTCGGTGCTTTCGGATCAGGGTTTTGTTTATGTCGATCAGCATATCAAAAAAGGCTTAAGCATTAACGGTGTGTGCGGCGGGACGGATTTTGTCGGATGCTATGCGGCCGGTAATCCGTTTGTGCCAACGGTGGCTGGTCAGCTTAAAGGACCGGTTCTCGGGATGGATATTGATGTTTGGGATGATACAGGCGCCGTGATGCCGGTGGGACAGGCCGGGGAACTGGTGGTGAAATCCGGTTTTGCCTCGCGGCCCCTGTATTTCTGGAATGATGGGGACGGTACGCGGTTTCGCGGGGAGTATTTCGAGCATTTTAAATGCAATCCGCCGGTGTGGCGGCATGGCGATGCGGTGAAGAAATGCGAGGGCGGGCAGTTGGTGGTGGAAGGGCGTAGCGATACGACACTCAATCAGGGCGGGGTGCGAATCGGGACGCAGCAGCTTTACGACGCTTTGGCGCATCCTTCGCTGGCCGGTGTGATCGAAGATGCGCTGGCGGCGAGCTTTAAGGACGCGCAAGGGGGCGATCATACGGCGCTGTTTGTGGTTTTGAAGGATCGGGCGCTGGATGAGGGTTTGCAAAAGCAGATTAAAAGCGTGATTTCGGATTCTGTCGGGCGGTTGTCCTGTCCGCATGAGGTGCTGGCCGTGCCGTATGTCCTGAAAACGCCGAATGGGAAAAAGGCGGAAAAGCCGACCTCGCAATTGCTGAACGGCAAGGATACCAAGGCGCCGGAGACTTACGGGCATGATCCGGAGAGCGGAGCCTTGAAAACCGCGTTGTTCGGGCAGATAGGCGCGGATTTACGGGCCAAGGCGGTTTATGGGTTTTTGGCGGCGTAAAGGAATAAGGCAATCTTGCATCCGGGTGACAATTGGGACCTTCTTTGTTTGAGGGCAGAGATCCTGACTTTCGTCAGGAGGCATCGCTGTTTGACGTGTCTTGTTTTTTAATAGGAAATGCTGAATAACGCTCTGTTTTTGTTTTATAAAGTCCGGATCCTTCTTTTCGTTCGGTGTTTTGAGCCGGGGGGGTGTTCGTTTTTTATAGATTTTTCACAGGAAGGCACGAAGCCACGAAGGTTTTTAAACACAAAATGCGCAAAGTGTGGGCAACCGGGACACAATGGTTATTGTGTCCCAATCGTTAAAATTTGTGTAAGAGATGGATTGCTTTGTTACTTACACTCCTCGCAATAACATTTTGGGTTTTTGATGCGCGAAATCCCTAACCACGACGATGATAGGATTTTATTCCTTTTATGTCAAGGTTTTTTTAAAAGCGGATCGTCACAAAAACCTTGCGTTATATGGTTTAAAAAGGTTTTAATGGGCGTATGAGTATGGACAGCCGCCCGTTCGCGATCATCGCAGCAGCAGCGGCCGCAGCGACTGCGGCGGGCTAGGCCCGCATGTATTTAAGCCCATAGTACGAACGCGTACGCCCCATCTTCCCTTTAAAAAGAATTGAATAGCAGCTTGATCGCATGTATATGCGTGCGAGCGAAGCGAGAAGTTTAGACATGAAAGTTTTAGATTATATGAGCATTAAAACGACCAATAACGAGCATTTGAACAACGACGAAACGGTGAATGAGGTTCGTCAAGGGCCGAAATTTCGTCCTGTGTTGCATGCTTTGACCTCCAATCCCGGCGTCGAGATGATGAATTATGCGGCCGGGAAGGACAATATGATTACGCTGGCGCAAGGTGAGGGCGATTCCCCGACGCCGGATTTCATTGCCCGCGCGGCCTTTACTGCGATGCAGGACGGTCATACGGTTTACGGGCCGACTTTGGGTCAGACCAAGTTGCGCGCGGCCTTGTCGGATTATTATAAACGGATTTACGAGCTGGATATTCCTTCGAGCCGGTTTTTTGTGACGGCTTCGGGTTCTACGGCGATGCATTTATCGCTGGCGGCGTTGCTGGATAAAGGCGATGAGGTTGTGGCGATTACGCCGATCTGGAAGAATCTGATCGGGGCGATTGAGTTGACGCAGGCCGAGAATGTGCAGGTGTCGCTGGATTATAGTGACGAAAAGGGCTGGACGCTGGATCTGGAGAAATTGTTTGCCGCCTGTACCGACAAGACCAAGGTGATTTTGGTGGTGACGCCATCAAACCCGACGGGGTGGAGCGCTTCGCAAGAGGAAATGCGCGCCATTTTGGAATTTGCTCGTGAGCGTGGGATTTGGGTGTTGGCTGATGAGGTTTATGGCCGGATTGTCTATGAAAGCCAGCACAGGCACATGCGTGCCGACAGCTTTTTGGACGTGGCCGAGCCAGACGATCATTTGCTGGTGGTGAATAGTTTTTCCAAAAGCTGGGCGATGACCGGCTGGCGTTTGGGCTGGATTGTCGGGCCGGCGGCGGCAGAGGATAAGATCCGTGATGTGGCGCTGTATAACAATCTGTGTCCGCCGACCTTTACGCAATATGGCGCGATTGCTGCGCTGGAGAAAGGCGAGGATTTTCTGAAAAGTCAGATTGATCTGTGGCGTTCGAACCGGGATTTGCTGGTTGAGCGGTTCAAAAAGCTTGGCAATGTTCATATGGCGTATCCGAATGCGACGTTTTACGCGTTTTTTAAGGTTGATGGCTTTGATGATTGTAAGGAGTTGACCAAGCGCTTTGTCGATGAGGCGGGCGTACTGCTGTCCCCGGGTTGTGCGTTTGGCAAGACGGCGAAGGGCTATATCCGCATGTGTTTTGCGGTGTCGGAACGGCGATTGACCGAGGCGCTTGATCGCATGGAGAAGGTGCTGAAGTCGTAGGGTTATGATCAGGAATGCGCGCGGATATTTCGGGATAGGCGTTGAAGGCATTAGCAAAGAGCAAAATGTCGGAACAATTGCCCGGTCGGCGCATTCTTTCGGTGCAAATTTTTTCTTTACGATTGATCCGCAGGTCGATGTCGAATTGCTGCGGATTTCCGATACGTCGGATGCGTTCGATCATGTGCCGTATTATGAGTATGCCAGCCCGGCGGAGCTGGAGCTGCCTGACAAATGCGCTTTGGTGGGGGTGGAACTTCTGGACGGGGCGATCGAGCTGCCCAGTTTTCGTCATCCCTTACGTGCAGCGTATGTATTAGGCCCGGAGATGGGGAGTTTGTCGCCCGCATTGGCCCGGCGCTGCGATCATATCATTCAAATTCCGATGAAATTTTGCGTCAATGTCGGGGTGGCCGGGGCGCTGGTGATGTATGACCGGTTGCTCTCGATGGGGCGGTTTGCCGATCGGCCTGTACGCGCCGGCGGGCCGACGGAAGATTTACCGGAAAAACCGACCGGGCATCGGCGCAAGGTGCGGACGCCGAAGGCGCCGTAATTTTTTCGATCATCATGAGTTGGATATTTTTGAAATGCACTATATGATGCTGTTTACGTTTTGCTCCGGACATGGAGCTTGGTTGTTCAACAAGAGATAACGAGAACGATGAAACAGATTGTCCTGACGCTTTTTGCGCTTTTTATTTTCCTTTCACCTCTTCAGGCGGTTGCCGGTCAGCCGCGCTTGATGGCGACCTATGGTGACTGGGAGGTGTATGTGTTTTTTGAAGACGGCAACAAGGTTTGTTATATGGCCAGCCAACCCAAGCTCAAACAAGGGAATTATAGCAAACGTGGTGAGCCGTTTGCCCTGATTACGCATCGCCCGGCGGAAAATACCCGCGATGTGTTTAGCTATATCACCGGTTATGGCTATAAAGCCGGAAGCGAAGCGATCGTGACGATTGACGGCACTGATTTTGCCTTGTTTACGCAGGATGAAACAGCCTGGGCGCCGGATTCGGAAACTGATAAAAAGCTGGCGCAGGCGATTCGTGAAGGTAGCAAAATGACGGTTAAAGGCACGTCTTTGCGTGGGACTTTGACAACGGATACGTTTAGCCTGACAGGTTCAGGCAAAGCGTATGAGCGCATGTCCAGTGAGTGTCGCTGAGTTCTTTATTGAAAAATTTTCAAATCATTCTGTTGGCCTTTTCCGGAAGTGTTTTGCGTCTAGCTACTTGATTTATCGTGTATTTTTGACATATAATGGTACTTGGGTGTTTTAAATCTCCAAAACACCTGTGTTTGTGCGCTTTATCTCACATAAGTTCTCACTTGACTCTTTTTATCCAGAAGTCTTTTGTAGCTTTCACACTGCGAGTAATTGGTTTTCAAAACAGACTATGGTACGCAAAACAATAAGAAATAACTTTTGGTTCGCCGCTTGCAGCCGTAAGCAGCTCTTAAGCCCGGTCGGACTTAAAAACACCATGGAGTGGTTTTTGATGCGGCAGTGTGCATCTGTTAAATCTAAATTCTCGCTTTATCGTATGATTCCTGTGCGCCAGCGTTATCTGGTGACGCGCGATAACCGTTTGCGCATGCGCTATGTCGCCAGTTGTGCGGCGGTGGCGGTTTTGGCGCTGGTTAGCACGTTGGGCGGCGCACCGACTTCGTCGATGGCGTTGCGGATTGCCGATGATTTTAAAGTTGCTTATCAGTCTGAGGAGGTTCTTCCCGCGCCGCTGCCTGCACAGGTTCAGCAGGTTGATCCGATTGATGCGCATCTGCAGGCGGGGGTTTCCAGTGCTATTCGCCGGGCTTCGCAAGCGATTCAGAAACCGGAACAGCCGCGTTATAAAGAGTTGGTTGTGCAATCCGGTGATACGGTGGCCGGGTTGTTGCAAGAAGCTGGCTTGAGTGGACCCGACGCATATCAGGTCGTGAAGGCTTTGGGTGAATATTATGATGTACGCAGGGTGAAATCCGGTCAGAAGATCGGTGTTCATTTTAGGCCTGCTGATGATGGGGCTCTTGAATTTAACCGGCTGGCGATGAAGCTTGATCCGGTTAAAGAGGTCAGCGTTGCCAAGACCGGTCCGGAGGAGTTTAAGTCCGAGCTCAATGAAAAAGAACTGTTTCCCAAGCTGTATGCTCGCAAAGCGCGGATCCAGACCTCTTTGTACGGTTCTGCGGCACGGGCGAATATTCCTTCAGCGGTGATTGCCGAGATGATTCGGATTTATTCGTGGAATGTTGATTTCCAGCGCGATATCCGCTCCGGCGACCAGATTGAGGTGCTGTATGAAGCGTTTGAGACCGAAGACGGCGAATTTGCGCGCTATGGTAATGTGCTGTTTGCCAGTTTGAATGTCGGTAACCGCGAGTATCCGATTTACCGGTTTGAGATGGATGACGGCCGGGTTGATTATTTTGAGCCGGACGGGATCAGCATTCGCAAGACCTTGATGAAGACGCCGGTTGATGGTGCGCGGATTTCTTCAGGCTTTGGTATGCGCAAGCATCCGGTTTTGGGCTATTCCAAAATGCATAAGGGTATGGATTTTGCCGCCCCGACAGGGACGCCGATTTATGCGGCTGGTGACGGGGTGATTGAACATGCCGGGCGTAACGGGTCATTCGGGAACTATATCCGCATTCGGCATAATTCCAAGTTGAAGACGGCCTATGCGCATTTGCACAAGATTAAATCCAGTGTGAAGAAGGGCGATCGGGTTAAGCAGGGGCAGGTGATCGGCTATGTCGGCACGACCGGGCGTTCGACGGGGCCGCATTTGCATTATGAAGTGTTGCTGAACAGCAAGCAGGTTGATCCGCGCAGTGTGAATTTGCCGACCGGCGAGCAGCTGACCGGGCAGCAGCTTAAGCGTTTCAAGCAAAAGCTTGGGGAAACCCGTCAGCAATATGTATCCTTGAAGCAGGACTTCAAGTTTGCTCAAAGTCTGATTGCCGGGGAAGACGACGAAGAGCCGACGACCAGTATCCAATAGTCATTCAACTTAAGAATTACACAGGCCTGCAAACGAAGCCGTTTTTACCCTCTGGGGCACAAGTGAAAAAATCTCCTCAAAGTACCTGTATGTACGTTGTCGTCGATTTTTTCAAAAGCCGGTCGTTTTCGCCTCTGTATAATCCTTAATTTAAACGACTATATCATAAATCGTAGGACGTATATGGTGAGCAGGCCTAAGGCCATGGCGAACCAGAAGAAGGCGTATTGCAGGTGATTATTGTTCGGCAATGGGCGATTTTGGGCCTCGTCATTAAAGAAGGCGTCGTCGAATTTATGGTCAGATGATTCGGCTAAAAAAATACCGGGGATCAGTTCCAGGCTCTTTGCCTGTTCTATTTGTTTAATATCAAGGCGATACCAGATGTTTTTTTCCGGTTGGTTGTGCGGGGTGAAATAATTCCATGTTGGCTGTTTCATAAGACCGGTGAAGGTTATTTTTTTATTTTTCAGGTGATTTATGGGCTGTTCGCTTATCGGTTTATCAGTCCATCCAAAATTTATGAGCACGATTTGCCCATACACCTGAAGCGGGACAATTAAATCGTAGCCTTGTATGTCGTTCCTGATTGTTGGTGGGCCGAGGAGGAAAGCTTTATCGGGGATGAGGTGGCCTGTAAGCGTACCGTATTCATAATCTATTGCTAATTTGGTCCAGACTTCTATCGGAGAGGGGGTTTCGGTTGCATAGGCGGTTTCGATTTTGGCGATGATGTCTTTTTTCCATGTCAGGCGCTGAAGCTGCCACGTGCCCAGAGCGATCAAAATGCAGAGTCCGAGCAGGGTGAGCAATGTTGCCCAAAAAGGGATTGGGGTTGTTTTGTCGGTGGCTTTTTCGGTCTTACTCATGGTTATTCCCAATCGCCGGGGCGGTGTTTGTATTGCAAGGCGATGATATAGGCCTTGAGCGGGCGCAGGCTACCGACAGTCAAGGCGATGGTGAGGACGCCCCATATGAGAGCGTGAAGCCACACAGGCCAGCCGTAATGCGCATCGACGATGAGTGCGATGGGAACGAGCAAAAAGCCGAGAATGAAAATCAAGAAGACGGCCGGTCCGTCGGCGCTGTCGTTTTTGGTGAAGTCCAGCTCGCACTCAGCGCACCGGTCGCGCAAATCCATCGTGAAGCCGGGTTTATACAGATTGCCTTTTTGGCATTTCGGACATTTACAGGCCCAGCCGGTTTTTATCAATTGAGGATCAACCAGCATGGGCTTTATCGATTAATGCGCGGCGGCAGCGGATTCGACAGCCGGATGATAGGCGGTGTGATCCATGCCGATTTCTCCGCCCCACCAGTACACGGCGACGAAGAGAAAGAGCCAGACAACGTCAACGAAGTGCCAGTACCAGGCGGCGGCTTCGAAGCCGAAATGGCGGTCGGCGGTGAAATGACCTTTGGCGGCGCGGGCCCAACAGACGATCAGGAAGATCGTTCCGACAAAAACGTGGAAACCGTGGAAACCGGTCGCCATGAAGAAGGTTGAAGGGAAGATGCCTTCGGTAAAGCCGAAATGGGCATGGGCATATTCATAAATCTGGAAGCACAGGAAAGCGAGGCCGAGAAATACGGTCACGCCGAGGGCTTTGACCGCGTTTTTTTGATCCCCGTGTAAAACGGCATGGTGCGCCCAGGTCACCGTGCAGCCGGAAAGCAGCAGAATCATGGTCATCATGAAGGGGAGTTCAAAAGCCGGGACGGTGTGGATGTTGGCCGGCGGCCAGACAAAGCCGATGGCTTGGCCCGGGAACAGGGCCGAGCTGAAAAACGCCCAGAAGAAGGCGACAAAGAACATGACTTCGGACGCAATAAACAGGGCCATACCAAAGCGCAGACCCAGTTCGGCGATTTTGGTGTGGGCTTTTTCGACGACAGATTCGTAAATGACATCTTTCCACCAGAAGAACATGCAGATAAGGATGGCGACGACGCCGAGCAGCGGTCCCCAAGGGAATGGCAGGTCTGTACCACCGGCGGCCAGAGCTTCGCGGTAGCCGGGGAAGTACATGAGCATCATCGTGGCAAAGAACCCACCGGCAAAGGCGCTGATCAGCGGCCAGATATTGGGGCGCACGAGGTGGTAGGGGTGCGGCTTTCCGGTTGTGGTGTATTCGATATTTCCTGCCATGTCTTAGTCACTTCCTTTTGCTTTTTCAGGGCGTTGCTGCGCTCCTAAAATAGATTTTCTATTCGTCGTCGCTTGCGTCTACTGAAAAAGCAAAATCAAGCGACTAAATTCTTTGTAATAATTAAATGTGTTCTTCGGTTTATAAACTCAGTTACTGATTGTAAAAGTCTTCGAGGGCTTGTTCAAGCTCTTCGGATTCACTTTTGAAAAAAGTATACGACAGGGTGATGGTCTGGACATCATCCATATTCCGGTCTTCGTGCATTTTCGGGTCGATATAGAACATGACGGGCATCGCCACGGCTTCGCCGGGTTTGAGAATTTGTTCGTCAAAGCAAAAACATTGGACCTTATGAAAGTATTTTCCGACCTTTAACGGGGTGACATTATAGATCGCCGATCCGGCTACAGGCTTATCCGCTTTGTTTTTGGCGTGGAAGGCCATCAATCCTTTTTGGCCGATTTTTACGGTGATTGTGCGTTGTTCGGGGTCAAAGTCCCAAGGCAGGTTGGAGGCAGTATCGGCGTCAAAATTAATCGTTATATCGCGGTCGATGATTTGATCGGGAAACTGGCCGGAAAGCTGGGGCGTTCCGCCAAAACCGGTGACGCGGCAAAACAGGTTATAGAGCGGGACGGACGCGTAGGCTAAACCGGCCATGCCGATGACCACGGCCAGAATCCCCAGACCAAGGCGGGCATTTTTCCGAGCCATGGCGGCGTGTGGATCGTGGCTTGGATGTTGATCTGTCATGAGTGTGCCGGTGTGAGTACCCTTGCATGAGGGTAGTGCGCTGTCGAGCGTTTATCAGAAAATTCTAGTCGGTGTTTTCAGATGTTCGAATTTCATCCAGAACCTGAAGATCTTTTTTATATTGTTCCAACGCTTCGCGGCGCGGGGCGGCAAAGTTCTCGGCGCGCACTTGCATTTGCTCTCGCATTTTGAGGTATTCCTCTCGATATGCGAAGCGGCGTTGGTGAATATCGCAGAAGCCTTCTGTTTCAGAGGGTACATTCACACTATCAGGAACACCGCAGGCGTACACGTCTCCGGCCTGGGCCGGGGTGGATGCAAAAGACAGAATGATCACAAAGAAGACGGATATGATAAAGCGCATACGATAAACCTTATGAAAGGAGGTATAAACTCATGTTTTAGTGTACATGATTTGCGGCAACAGGGCAAAGCGCAATCGGTGTTAGCCCCCGGCAATGCGGATCATGGTGATGGTCCAGATCAGGGCGCAAAATCCTAAAATCATGGCGAGGATGGCCAGGTTTTTCTTGAGCTTTTTTTTGTGAACTTCTGTTTGGTGCAAGGGTTTCATATGGCGCATCTTATCCGATCATGATGGCGAGAAACAGGGCGAAGAGATAAAAAATCGAATAGCCGAACATGATTTTGGCGTGTTTGAGGTCGTCGCTGGATAAAACCCGCAGGGCGGCGATGAGGAACAGGGCACCAAGCACGGCGGCGATGAGGCCGTATTGGATGCTGGCCAGTCCTAAAAAAGCCGGGGATATGGTGAGCGGGACCAAAACTAATGTGTAGATGAGCATCTGGATTTTGGTTTTACGGGCGCCGGCGGTGACGCTGAGCATCGGGATGCCTGCGCGTTTGTAGTCTTCATTGGCAAACAGCGAGAGCGCCCAGAAGTGCGGCGGGGTCCACATAAAGACGATGAGGAACATGATGAACGGGTAGAGCGTGATATCGTCGGTGACCGCGGCCCATCCGATCATCGGGGGGAAGGCTCCGGCGGCGCCGCCGATGACGATATTTTGCGGGGTTAGGCGCTTAAGCCACATCGTGTAGATGAAAATGTAGAAGAGGTTTGCGGCGGCAAGCAGACCCGCGGCGACCCAGTTGAGGGCAAGGCCCATCACCATGACTGAGAAAATCGAGAGCACAATGCCAAAGGCCAATGCTTCGCTTGGGTGCATACGGCCTAAAGGCAGGGGGCGGCCTTGGGTGCGTTTCATCACCGCGTCGATGTCGCGGTCATACCACATATTGATGGCTCCGGCGGCCCCGGCATTGATAGCGAGGCAGAGCATAGCGACAGCCAGCAAGAAAGGATGGGTTTGGGCCATGCCGGGCGCAACCCACATACCGGCAAAGCCGGTGAAGATGACCAGGCTCATCACTTTGGGTTTAAGCAGGGAAAAATAGTCCGAAACGGTGGCTTCGGAGATATTGGTCATGACATCAGACGCAATGGTATTGCTCATGGTTTTTGTATAGCGCCAAAGCGGATTTTCAGCAAGCAGGGGTTTTTTAGAAGAATCGCGGTGCGGGTGAGGATAGGTTCGATTCCGGTGGCGTGTATGCGGGTTGTGCCAGCTCAGATTCCTGGGCTTCTCGGAGAAGATTTTGCATTTGCGTTATTCTGGCGTTTACCGCGCCATCGGGTAGGCCATTTTCGTTTTCTTCCTCACCACCGCTTAGTGACAAGCTCACAAGGTCGGCGAGACTCGAGAAAAGGTCATTTGTTTCGGCAGCAAGGCTTAAGGGGTCTATATCGTCAAAGGACAGGAAGCTTCCTAGCTCGGTGGCGAAATATTGTGCGGCCCATGTGTTGGTCGTTTCACTGTCGAGGCGATCAAATACGGTTTTTAATACCGGTTCTATACTCTCGGGATTTTGATTTTCGAGTTTTTCGAGCAGTAAATCAAAGGCTTCACCGGGGGTTCCCGCGTTGATTTTGTTCAAAATGCGCTGTGTTAAGGTTTTTTGCCAAGGGTTGAGAAACAGTGCATCGGTGTCGGCGAGGGCCTCTTGACTGGCGGCGTTTTGCGAAGCGATATCTTTAGGTAGAGTGATGGCCGATTCGTTTACAGCGCGGGCAAAACTCGTATCGAGGCGCATTTGCCCGATAGGGTGACGGTTGCCCCGTTCATGGTCGATTATTGCTGCCGCTTTTCCGTACATGAGCTCTTATTAGCACTTTATGGCAAAAATTGCAAATTTAATACCATATTGAAGTGATCGCTGTGGCGTATTTGCCGGAATACAGAACCCCCCCGGATAGAAAATCCGGGGGGGGTTGATTGTTTTTCAATGCCTTACTTTACAGCGGGCTGGATCTCAAACTGGTGGAATGGCGGTGGTGAGGACACCGTCCATTCGAGCGTCATGCTTTGCGGCTGTACATCCCAGTAATTATCACCGACGCGGCGTCCGGCCAGCAGGGTGTAGAACACGATAAAGATAAAGAAGACCGTGCTCGCCCCGGCGATGTAAGCGCCGTATGAGGAAATTTCGTTCCAGCCCGCATAGGCGTCCGGGTAGTCGATGTAACGGCGCGGCATTCCGGCGAGGCCGAGGAAATGCTGCGGGAAGAAGATCAGGTTCACCCCGATAAAGGTGGTCCAGAAGTGGAGTACGCCCATCCATTCGGGATATTGGCGGCCCGACATCTTGCCGATCCAGTAGTAGAACCCGGCGAACAGGGCGAAGACCGCGCCCAGAGACAGAACATAGTGGAAGTGCGCAACGACGTAGTAGGTGTCGTGCAGGGCGACATCCATCCCGCCATTGGCGAGGACGACGCCAGTGACTCCGCCGACCGTGAACAGGAAGATAAAGCCGATGGCAAAGAGCATCGGGGTTTTAAATTCGATCGAACCGCCCCACATGGTGGCAATCCAAGAAAAGATCTTAATGCCGGTCGGAACGGCGATGATGAGTGTGGCGGCGGTGAAGTAGGCGCGGACATCGACATCCATACCCACGGTATACATGTGGTGAGCCCAGACGATGAAGCCGACAAAGCCGATGGCGACCATGGCGTAGGCCATGCCGAGATAGCCAAAGATCGGCTTTTTCGAGAAGGTTGAGACGATGTGGCTGATGATGCCGAAGGCCGGCAGGATCATGATATACACTTCAGGGTGGCCGAAGAACCAGAACAAATGCTGATAAAGCAACGGGTCGCCGCCGCCTTCAGGATTAAAGAACGTCGTGCCGAAGTTACGGTCGGTCAGCAGCATGGTGATGGCGCCGCCCAGTACGGGGACAGACAGAACCAGCAGGAAGGCGGTGACCAGCATGCCCCAACAAAAGAGCGGCATTTTGTGCAGCGTCATGCCCGGTGCGCGCATGTTAAAGATGGTGGTGATGAAGTTGGCCGCGCCGAGAATGGAACTGGCTCCGGCCAGGTGCAGCGCGAAAATCGCCATATCTACGCCCAGTCCCGGATGGCCGACAAGGCTGGAGAGCGGCGGATAGACTGTCCAACCGGTTCCGGCTCCGCCGCCGATGAGCGCGGAAGAGAGCAAAAGCAGGAAGGCCGGGACGATCAGCCAGAAGGAAATGTTATTGAGGCGCGGGAAGGCCATGTCCGGTGCGCCGATCATGAGCGGGACAAACCAGTTGCCGAAACCGCCGATCAGGCCGGGCATGACGACGAAGAAGACCATGATCAGGCCGTGAGCGGTGATGATGACATTCCACAGGTGGCCGTTGGGGCTGCCGTCGGAATTGGTCATGAATTGCACGCCGGGGTCTTGCAGTTCCATGCGCATGTAGACTGAAAACAGACCGCCGATCAGACCGGCAAAAATTGAGAAGATAATATAGAGCGTTCCGATGTCTTTATGGTTCGTGGACATGAACCAGCGGGCGAAAAATCCAGGTTTGTGATCAGCCATTGTTATCGTCTTCCTTGTTTAATCTTTTGATACTTGCTGTTTATTACTATCTGTTATTGGGCGAAGGCCGCCATGCGGATGAGCGAATCGCCGCTATCGAGTGCGGCGAATTCTTCCTTGGCGGTGACCAGCCATTGTTCAAACTCTTCTTTAGTTACGGCGTGGATTTCGATCGGCATGAAGGCGTGATCCTTGCCGCAAAGCTCGGAGCATTGACCGTAATATGTGCCGGGTTTTTCAATACGGACCCAGGTTTCGTTCAGGCGTCCCGGTACGGCATCAAGCTTGACGCCGAAGGAAGGCACAGCCCAAGAGTGGATGACATCCTGCGGTCCGGCGGTGATGAGAAGCTGGATATTGGTGTCGATCGGCAGGACGACCGGATTGTCGGTTGAAAGCAGGCGTTTTTGTCCCTTTGCTTCATCGATTTCATTATCGGCCAGCATGTATGAAGAAAAGCTAATGCCTTCATGGTCGGGATATTCGTATGCCCAGTACCATTGGTAACCGGTAATTTTCAGGGTCATATCCGGATTTTCGACATGGTCGTTGTAATACAGGACTTTGAAAGAGGGAATCGCGATGACGATCAGGATTATGATTGGAATGGCGGTCCATAAAACTTCGATTAAAACATTGTGTGAGAATTGTGCTGGCTCAGGGTTGGCTTTTGAGTTGTAGCGCAGCACGACCCAGATGAGCAGCAGCAGGACGAAAATCGCTACGGAAATGATGATCCAGAGCAGCATATCGTGGAACTCATGGATCCGCAGGGCGGAAGGAGAGGCCGCATCTTGCATGCCGAGCTGCCAGGGTTTGGCCAGACCGTCTGCGAAGGACGGAGCGCTTGTCGTTGCTACAAATACGGCCAAGGCAAGGGTCAGGATTTTGTTGATCATTGTCTTTAATCTACTGCTTTAAATTATCAGGGTTTTTCGGAATCAGGGACGCATAAAATATGTGAAGCTGACGGATAAAAATATCGGTTCAGCGACATCAGGTCAATATAGAGAATTGATGGGAGTCAAATATATAAGGCTGTTTCATGGCTTGGCGTTTGATAAACAGTACAGGGCTGCTGTTTCGGCGCGCAAGATGTTGTTTCCCAGAGAAACCGGGATGATATTTTTGTTATTGGACAAAAATGTAAACTCATTCTGGCTAAAGCCCCCTTCCGGGCCGATGAGAAAGGTTTGTGGCGATTCAATTTCAGTGAGTGGCCGGATGTTTTCGATGCGTTCTGCGGCCCAGTAGATGGGATGTGCAACGTGCCAGTCGTTCAATTTATTATCAAGCTTTGCCAGAGGGTGTAATTTCGGCAGGGACATACGTTCGCATTGTTCTGCGGCTTCGATGATTTGGGCGTGGAGGCGCTGTTCGTTGAGTTTGTGTGTCTGGGTGTGGTCTGTGATAACCGGGTGGAGGTCGGTGACGCCGAGTTCGACGGCTTTTTCGATAAGAAAATCCATGCGGTGTTTTTTGATCGGGGCGAAGAGCAGGTGCAAGGTGCGCGAAGGTGCGGGTTGCGATTTCAGGCGGTGTTCAGGGATCAGCGTTCCGGTCTTTTTCCCGAGGGTTTCAACCCTGCACAGCCACTCGCCATCGCGGCCGTTAAAGAGCCGTACGCTTTGCCCATCCTCCAGACGCAGAACCGATTTCAGGTAATGCGTCTGATCGGTCGGCAGTTCGACCGGCGCGTTTTTGTCGAGCGCGGTGTCAATGTGAAGTCGCGGGGTTTTATGGATTGCTTTCATGGGGAGTAATAAAGCACATGAGGGCCGGGGCTGCATCCGAATTTTGTGATTTTAAGATTGTGCGCGGGCAGGCGGGCAGGCATCATGGGACCATGTTTACGGATATACGATCATGGGACTGGATTGAGAAACTGCCTGAAGGTGCGAGGCCGTACGTGTATCTGGCGCGGCTGGACCGGCCGATCGGGATCTGGTTGTTGTTGTTGCCCTCATTATGGGGGATCGTGCTGGCGGCGATGCAGTTGCAGGGGTTTAGTTTTAAAGTCGTATTTTTGATTATTGCGTTTGCTCTGGGGGCGGTGGTGATGCGTTCTGCAGGGTGCGTGATTAATGATTTATGGGACCGCAAGCTGGATGCGCAGGTTGAGCGTACGCGTACGCGCCCGTTGGCTTCGGGTGAAATTTCTGTTCAGCAGGCTTTGGTGTTTTTGGCCGGGCTTTTAACGGTCGGTTTTTGCATTCTCATTTCGTTGAACGGCACAACCATTTTGCTGGGGCTGCTCAGCGTACCGTTGGTGGCGGTGTATCCGTTGATGAAGCGGGTGACGTTCTGGCCGCAGGCGTTTTTGGGGCTGACGTTTAATTTCGGTGCCCTTATGGGTTGGGCGGCTGTGATGGATGGGGTTAGCCTTTCGGCGGTGTTGTTGTATATGGCCGGGATTTTGTGGACGCTGGGCTATGACACGATTTATGCCTATCAGGACAAGGACGACGATGCGTTGATCGGGGTGAAATCGACGGCGCTTAAATTCGGAGCGGATAGCAAGAAATGGCTGAGCGGGTTTTATGCCGGGATGCTGGTGTGTCTCGCTTGTGTCTTTGCTTTGTCGTCACTGAATGTATTGGCGTTTCCGGGGCTGGCGCTGGTCGGGGCGCATTTATTCTGGCAGATTGCGCGGCTGGATCTTGACGATCCGGCCAGCGCTCTGGCTGTGTTTAAATCCAACCGCGATCTTGGGCTGTTAGTGTTGCTCGTTATCCTGATCGGCGGATTTTAACTCCCTGCGAGATTGCGCAGGCGTTGTTCGGCGATGATCAGCATCGAAAGCTCAATCGTTCCGGCGCGGCGCAGATCGGCAAAGAGCGGGGTGAGCTGCGAGACTTTATGGGCGTGATCGTCCATCCAGGTTTTTGACAGGGTTTGGCCTTTTGCCGCTTTTCCTGCCGTATCATTCAGGATGCGTATAGTCAGAGCGGCCTGACAGCCGAAGAGCTGATCGACAAGGCCGCGCGTGGCTTCGGCCTGCCAGTGGTCGTCGGAAGGCAGGTAGCGGGCCTGTTGGCGCAGCCAGTCCATGTGGAATTCCTCGCCGACTTCAAAATAGGTGCGGGCGGTTTGCAGCAGGTCGCTGCCCTGTTCAAGGGCGATGCGGATGATATCGCAGGCTGAGGACAATACCGGCATCAGGGCGATCTGTTCGGCCAGCTCCTTGGGCAGGCCGTCGCGTTCACTTGCGCTGATACGCATATTGATGCTGGTTCTCAGATCATCGGTCAGCAGTTTGCCGAGATTGCTGCTGAGTTTTTCGATGCCTTTGCCGAAATTGTCGATTTCGCGTCCGATATCAAGATCGTGGCCGAGGCGGGTGAGGAACCAGTTGATGGCGTGTTCCGAGAGCAGCGCCATTTCACGCATGGCTTTGAGCTGGACTTCTGCCGGGACTTTGTTATCCAGCGCTTCGACCTGGTCCCACAGGGCGCGCAGGTTGTACGCGTCACGTACAACAATGTAAGCCTTGGCGATTTCAGCGGCGCTGGCGCCGGTTTTGTTCATTTTGGCTTTGAGGAAGGTCGGGCCCATACGGTTGACCAGCGAGTTGGCCATCGAGGTGGCGACGATTTCGCGGGCCAGGCGGTGGCGTTTGATTTCCTTGATGTATTTTTTGCGTAAATCGGCCGGGAAGTACTTGATGATCCAGTCTTCCATATCCTTGCTTTCGGGGATATCGGAGGCCATCAATTCCTGCGTAAAGGCGATTTTGGCATAAGACACCAGTATGGCGAGTTCCGGCCGGGTCAGGCCTTTGCCGGCACGCAGCCGTCGTTCGATTTTTTCTTCATCGGGCAGGCCTTCGAGGGCGCGGTTGAGGCCTTTTTCACGCTCCAGATCTTTCATGAAGTCGTCCTGGAGCTGAAGATTTTCGCGGGCCTGAAGTTCGGCGAGACTGATCGCCTGAGCTTGCTGGTAGTTATTGCGCAAGACCAGCCCAGCCACGTCGTCGGTCATTTTTCCGAGCAATTTGTTGCGTGCGGCCATGTCCATTTTGTGGTCCTTGCCGCTCATGACATCGGTCATCAGGATTTTGATGTTGACCTCAAGGTCGGAGGAGTTCACGCCGCCGGAGTTATCGATGAAGTCGGTGTTCATCTTGCCGCCGTTTTCGCAGAATTCAATGCGGCCCAATTGGGTGACGGCGAGGTTTGCGCCTTCGCCGATGACTTTGGCGCGGACAAGCGGGGCATCGATGCGGATGGCGTCGCTGGCTTTATCGCCTGCGTCGGCGTGGCTTTCCTTGCTTGACTTGATATAGGTGCCGATACCGCCGAACCACAGCAGGTCTACGCGGGCCGTCAACAGGGCGCGCATCAGCTCATTCGGCGTGACTTTGTCTTTCTGGATGTCGAAGCGTTTCTGGATTTCAGGTGTGAGGGTCAGGGTTTTTTCCGAGCGATTGTAAATGCGTCCGCCTTTGGAGAGTTTTTTGGTGTCGTATTCGCCCCAGCCCTGTACGGCGTCGAACAGGCGTTTGCGTTCTTTCCATGTGACAGCCGGATCGGGATCAGGGTCACAGAAAATATGCAGGTGGTTGAAGGCGCCGATCAGCCGGATGTGTTGGGAGAGCAGCATGCCGTTGCCGAATACATCCCCGCTCATATCACCGATGCCGACGACATCGAAGTCCTTGGTCTGGGTGTCGTGGTTGAGCTGGCGGAAATGCAGCTTGATCGATTCCCAGGCGCCGCGGGCGGTGATCCCCATTTTTTTGTGGTCGTAACCGGCGCTGCCGCCCGAGGCAAAGGCATCGTCGAGCCAGAAGCCGTATTCGCGGGCGATGCCGTTGGCGATATCGGAGAAGCTGGCTGTGCCTTTATCGGCGGCGACGACGAGATAGGGGTCTTCTTCATCCCGGCAGACGATACCTTTGGGCGGGATGATTTTGGCGCCCTTGCGGTTGTCGGTCAGGTCGAGCAGGCCGCGGATGAAGGTTTTGTAACATTCAATGCCTTCGGCCATGAATTCGTCGCGGGTTTTGGTGGGGCGTTTGACGACGAAGCCGCCTTTTGAACCCATCGGGACGATGACGGCGTTTTTCACCATTTGCGCTTTCATCAGGCCGAGAACCTCGGTGCGGAAGTCCTCGTGACGGTCCGACCAGCGCAGGCCGCCGCGGGCGATCTTATCGCCGCGCAGGTGAATTCCCTCAACGCGCGGCGAGTAAACGAAAATTTCTCGATAAGGGCGCGGTTGTGGCATTTCGGGCACTTTTGCGCTGTCGATTTTCATAGAGAGATAGGCTTTGGCGTTGTCGTCGCCGGTGCGCTGATAGTAGTTGGTGCGCAGCGTGGCTTCAACCAGACGGGTCAGCATGCGCAGAATGCGGTCGTGGTCGAGGGATTCAACGGCTTCGAGTGCGTGGTCAATGGCGACGGCGCATCCGGCGGCCAGACTTTGCGCGTTGTTGCCGTTTTTCGGATCATGGAAAGCTTTGAACAGATCGACAATCAGCCGGGCGATCTTGTAGTGGGCTGTCAGGGCTTTTTCCGTGTAGGGGCGGCTGAACGGATAGCGGATTTGTCTCATATAACGCACATAGGTGCGCAGGATGGTGATTTCGTGCCAGTTCATGTTGGCCGAGAGGATCAGACGGTTGAGGCCGTCATTTTCCATCTCGCCGGTCCAGATTTTCGAAAAGCCGCGTTCGAAGTTCTTTTTGACTCTGGCGATGTCGATGATATCGCTGACCCCCGGTGTTTCGAGCAGGAAGTCGTGAATCCAGACCGATTTTTTGGCTCTATAGGGTTTTACTTCAAAAGGGAGCTCAGAAATCGCTTTGAGGCCGAGATTTTCAAGGATCGGCATCACATCGGAAAGGGTCAGCGGGCGATCCGGGCTGTAGACCTTGACGCGGACCTGTTTGAGATCGACATCGTCGGGGCGGTAGAGATCGAGTTCGAGCTTGTCGGTGCTGAGGACCTGTTCGATTTTTTCGATATCAAAAATGGCCTGCCGCGCGCGATAGCGCGTCGTGTAGCCGACCGGGAAAGCTTCGCCGTATTTATGACAGGTTTCAGTGATGCCCGCTTCGTCACTTGCCGTTTCGCTTAGGGCCTGGGCCAGCAATTCGGGCCAGGTTTGTCCGGCTTCCTGCAGCATTTTTTCGATGCGTTTAACATCAAGGTCCGGTTCGTCGGTCTGGTGGACGTTGATGATGAACATGACGCGCGCGAAGACGGAGTCGTCCAGCGACGTGTAAAACGTTTCGCATTTGCCGTTGAGCTGTTCTTCCAAAATGGCGCACATGGTTTTGCGCAAAGATGTGCCGAAACGATCACGCGGGATGTAAACCAGACACGAGACGTAGCGGCGGAAGGGATCTTTACGCAAAAACAAGGCGATGCGCTGGCGCTCCTGAAGTTTCAGGATGTTTGTGGCGATTTTGAGCAGTTCTTTCGGCGTGATCTGGAACAGCTCATCGCGCGGGTATTTTTCAAGGATATGGCGCAGGGCCTTGCGATCGTGCGAGCCTGAGGTGAAGCCGGCCATTTCGAGAACTTCGTTAACCTTTTCGCGCAAGTACGGGACGTCGCCGACGCTGCGGGAGTATGTTACCGATGTGAACAGGCCGAGAAAAAGCTTTTCGCCGGTGACATTGCCGTCTTCATCGTAGATTTTGATGGCAACGGCATCCATCGGGACGCGGCGATGCACAGTCGAAAAGCGGTTGGTTTTCGAGATCGACAGGGGCGGCAGGCGTCGGCGCATTTCCTGCAAATTGCGCGGCAGGCCTTCATCATGATCGTTAATATAGGCCGGGCGTACGTCTTTGTGCAGCAGGCCGAGGCCGGAATTGGGTACGGTCCGGCTTTTCAGGTTGCCGTCTTTTTCAACGAACGAATATTCACGATAACCGAGCAAGGTGAAATTGTTGTTATGCAGGTAGTCGAGGAAGGCGCAGTATTGCTGCACTTCTTTTAAAGGGCGGCGGGTTTTGGCGTTTTCAAGATCGCGGCGCGCATCTTTAAGCTTTTGCAGCATGACCGGCCAGTCTTTATTGGCGATGTGGACGTCATTGAGGGCTTCGTACAGGCCGTCTTCAAGCGCCTTAAGGGCTTCTTCGGGCGGTGTGTCCTTGATCTGTAAATGAATGTGGGACTGGCGGATGAAGCCTTCCTTATTTTCAAGGGCGGTTTCGAGCAGTTTTCCATTCGCGTCATATTTCGCGTAGATGATCGGGTGTAAAAGCAGATCGATCAGGAAGGAATGTTTGTTAACTTCGGCGACGACCGAATCGACGAGAAAAGCCTTATCATCGCTGACGACGTCAATGATGGTTTTGCGTGGGCCCATGGCCGGGCCGGTGACCGTGCAGATTTTGAGTTTGGGTTCGCCGTCTTCGCGCTTTTGCCCCAGTTTCCAATGGGTTTGCACGACTTTTGCGAGGAGTTCCGGATCAAAGTGATCCTGGTCTTCTTTGGTCATGCTTTGAGCCAGTTCTTCAAGAAACTCTATCTGGTTCGGGGTGGGTTTGCCGGGTAATGCTTTGAGCGTGTTTTTTATGAGCGCGTTTGACATGGTTACCGCTTTGTATTGTGTTCTCGGTGGTTGCCGTAATAAATTAAGCCTACGTATGATACACTAGCTCGGGGAAATCAAGAATCATTATTTGTTTTTTTCGCGGGGGGCGGCCTTATCATTTCGACAGGCTAACACCGTAAGAAAACGCCCCCTTTTTATAGGGGGGCGTTTTGGGCATTTAACAAGGAGTGTGTATTATTCTTTGTCGCTTTTTCCGCCGTTCATAAAGCTTGTCACCTGACGGTTCATGTCGTTTGAGCGTTCGGAAAGCTGGATGGCTAATTCCAAAAGTTGCGTTGAGGCCGAGCCTGTTTCGGAAGCGGCCTGTTGGACCCCGGCGATGTTGGAGGTCACCTCTGCTGTGGCGCGGGAGGCTTCCTGAACATTGCGTGAAATTTCCGACGTGGTTGCGGTTTGCTCTTCGATAGCGGCGGCAATCGAGTTTGTTGCATCGCTGATCGTAGAAATCGTTTCGCGGATTGAACCGATGGCGGTGACCGCGTCGGATGTGGTCGATTGCATTTTATCGATCTGGGCGCGGATTTCCTCGGTCGCTTTTGCCGTTTGTGCGGCGAGCGATTTGACTTCCGAGGCGACAACGGCAAAGCCTTTACCCGCCTCACCGGCGCGGGCGGCTTCGATCGTGGCGTTGAGGGCCAGCAGATTGGTTTGCTCGGCAATGTCGTTGATCAGGTTGACGACCTCTCCGATCTGGTTTGAGGCCGCATGCAGCGCTTCTACGGTATTGTTGGTCTGTTCGGCCTTTTTCACGGCTTCGGACGCGGTTTCGTTCGACTTGGCGATTTGCGAAGCGATTTCCTTGATCGAAGCGGTCATTTCCTCCGTCGCGGCGGCTACGGTTTGCACGTTGGTTGATGCTTCCTCGGAGGCGGCGGCCACGGATGTGGCCTGAGCCGAAGATTCTTCAGCCGCAGCGGAGAGCGCCTGGGCTGTATGTTGAACCTGAGATGAGGATGAGGACACGCCTTCGGCAACTTCAAGCACCGATCTGGACAGGTTTTCCTGTGCGGTGATGACGGACCAGCTGACCATCGGGCCGATATAGTGGCCCGAATCATCCATGATTGCTGCGACATTCAAATCGAGAATATCATTGCCGACTTTGATTTTGGCTTTGTGCGGGAGGTTTTTGGGGTCGCCCAAAAGCTGACGCTGCATTTGCGGGTTTTTGTGGAACACGTCGATGCAGGTCCCCATCATATTATCCGCTTTTACGGGCAGTGCGTGCTCAATAGAGCGCAGTGTTTCAATACTGGTTTTATTCAGGAAGGTTAGTTCCAGAGTTTGCGGATCGCACATCATGATATTGATCGGCATATTATCGATCATGATTTTCAGCCGTTCTCGATCGGTACAGACGCTCCAGCTTAGAACCAGTTTCTTGATTTTTGAGCCGGACATAATGGCATCAACGTGCAGATCCAGCATTTCAGGGCCGAGGCGGATGATGGCCTTGTGCGGGAAGTTCGATGGATTGGCCAGCAATTTGCGCTGGTGCGCTGGCGCTTTGTGGAAAATATCAATGCATTGGCCAATGATGTTGTCACCGGAAACACCGGCGGGGAGAAGGTGCTGGATGGTATTCAGCGTTTCGATACTTTGCTGGTTCGCGTACTCAATAACGAATGTGCTTGGATTACAGGTCATAATATTGACCGGAACCATATCAAGGATCGTTGCGGCTTCGGATTTCGAACTCATGAATGGTACAAGGTTGGCGGCTGCATTCTGCATAGTCAATTTCCCCCTTTAAAATGCTTAAGGCGATACACACGAATTCACAGCATAACACATATTTTTTGAAATACATTACAGAGAAAGGGGGAATACGGATATATGCTTAACAACTTATTGTTGTGTATCTTGAATGTTTTTGATGGCTGCGGCCAGTTCCTCATCCGTCCAGTCCGCACCAATGAATTTGGTACGCATGATCTGGTTTTGGTCGATCAGGATGGTTTCCGGCAGGCGGAAGGTCTGGAACAGGTTTTGGGTGATGTTTTCCGTGTCGAGGGCAAAGACAATAGTGTTACCGGACGGCTTGGTTTGTGAATCTGCGAGTTTATTGATAAAGCGCAGCATTGTTTCTTCTTCAAGGTCGGAAGACAGGCCAATGAAAACGATGTTGTCCGGGTCGGCTTGCGCCGCCTTTATCAGGCTTGGCATTTCTTTGATGCAGGGTGCGCACCATGACGCCCAGAAATTCAGAATAATTGTTTTTCCTGTGAAGTTTTGAATGGTGCGGGTTTGGCCGTTGGTGTCCGTAAAGGAAAATGCAGGCACTGTTTGTCCGTTATCAAGCGTTTCGCTGACTGATTTTGGGGCAGTCTGGACGGGGGGCGATTGCCGGTCAAAATACAGGGTGGCGAAATAGCCCAGTGCAACAACACAGACCAGAATGAAAATGTTGATGATGATGGCAGGTTTCACGGCGCCTTCTCCGCTTTTTTTGCTGCGGTGTATAGTATGGTTGTCAGAATGGTTTCGGCGCAGCAAAAGATAATCAACCCGCTTAAAAGGCCGCTGGTAAAACCGTAGGAATGCAGGCCGACATTGAGCAGATTTACGCCGAACCACGACAGGGCGACAATGATGTTGAGCGCGGCGATCATCGCCATGAAAGAGGGCGGGTTTAATTTCTTTGCGATGCGCCCATGCTGCGCCCAGATCAGCCATAACACGATGAGCAACGCGCCGTTTTCTTTCGGGTCCCAGCCCCAAAACCGTCCCCAGGACTGATCCGCCCAGATGCCGCCCAACGTCGTGCCGATGGCGGTGAGCAGAAGGGCGGCGATCGACAAGCGGTATGCGGTTTTCTGCAATTTTTCCCAGAGCGCGACGTTGTTTTTGAAACCGTGCACATAAAGGGCAGTGTGCGCCAATCCTGCGGCCAGAATACAGACGCCGTAGCCCGCCGTGATGCACAGGACGTGAGTGGTGAGCCAGAAATTTGTATTGAGCACGGCGCTGAGGACTTCAAGATTGTCTTTTTCTCCGCCGAAAACAGGGGCGCAGAACAGAATGGCGCTGGCGGTCAGGCCTGCGATAATGAGGGCCGGGCCGGGCCGGGCGCGGCTCATCGCAGCGCCGAGACCTGCGATGATGAGTGCGACGAACAGGATTGATTCATAGAGCGTGCCGACCGGGGGGCGGGCGAGGATATAAATGCGCGCGGCGATAGCGATGGCGTGAAGCGCAAGGCCTGCAAGGGTCAGGATAAACGGTATGAATTGTACGGCTGGCGGCAGGGGTGCGGCGCTGCGCATTACAATAAATGCGGCGAAAACCGCGCCTAAAAGATAAAGCGTAATGACCCAGCCGTAAAGGTGAAGCGCGCGGTAGGCGCGTTCTATTTTAAGGCGGGTTGTATTGACCTGCTCTGGGCTTTGCGCCTGTGTTTCCGTCAGAATGTCAACGGTGATGGCGGCCCAGCGTTCTTTGTCGTTTTGGCGGTACGCATCGGCCAGGTCGCTCCATTGAGACAGCAGAAATCCTGTGGCCGGGCTGCCTTGCCCTTGCAGGACGATTGTCCAGGGGGAGGCCCAGTTTTCTTTACTGCTTTCCCACTGCACCGGGATGATTCGCAGAAGATCGTTACCGTCTCCTCCGGCTCTGAGGGTGTTAAGGTGGAAAGAGGTTTTGGCGATAGCGAGTTCTTCGGCGCTGTATTTTGCCGGGTCGCGGCCCTTGTCGGCAATTATTTGCGCGAGATCGGTTTCGAGCTGTTTTTCTATCTTTAAGAGCTCAGTAAAATTGAGCGGTCCGGTGATGCTTTTTTGGTAAGCGGCGGGGAGGATAATATCAAGCGGCAACAGCGCGGTGAAACTGCGCAACAGCGCGGTTATCAGGGCTGTGTTTTCGTACAGGCGCAGTAAAGCTTTTTCCTGTCCCGTGAGTTGTTTTTCATCTTTTGAAAAGAGCGGCATGGCCTCCGCGCGGATTTTTTGCAGGGCCGGTTGCAGTTCGTTGTAGCTGTAGAGTTTTTGCCCGGTTTTCAGTTCGAGTTTTTGAATGAGCGCTTTATCAGTCACGTTAAAAACCGGCATGTCTGCTGCGGTTTGCGGATCGAAAATGGTCGCGGCGAGCCATTGGCCGGCGTTCATGTTTTCGATGCGGTTTTTTCCTGAAATCTGGTGCAGCGATGTGCGGGCGAAGCCGGAGAGCGGCTTGATGCGCCCTTCGTGCTGGATGGGCAGCACTTCGAATATACCCATGTCGAGGTGATTTTGTGCTTGAGCCGGGTGCGTGATTATCAACAGGCATAAAACGGAGATCAGTGTCAGGAGATGCCTCATGCACGGTTCTCCTTTGGACGGGATGTTAGAGATAAAATGAAGTGCAGGATCAGGCCGAGGCTCAGCACGATGCTGCCAATATAAGGGAAGAGGCGGCCTTTGTTTTCGACAACGGCCAAAATGGTGGTTTCAGAATCCATGCTTTGTTCGAAAGAGGATTGAAAAAAGGTATAGCCGCGATAACGAAGAGGTTGGTTCATTTCGATACGTACGGGCCATTCGAGGGAGCCGTCTTTGATGATGACGTCGGAGTGGTAGCTGCGGGCCATGGCAGTGCCGCCGTAGTCGTCCTTAACGAAATCTTTGAGGGCGATGGAGAAGGGCAGGATGCTCTGGCGTTTGCCGAACATCAGGGTGTAGTGTTTTTCACCGACTATGAATTCAATCGGCCCCGGCATGGCGTCGAAGGCCACGTAAATGCCGTCGGCCTCGGTGCCGGTGACGGTGAATTCGAGGGCCGAAAGATCGGCTTCGGGATCTTTTTCCGGCGGCTTGGCTTCAAAAATCATAAAGCGGGCCATGCCTTGCCAAGGCTGATCGGGATCGTAACCGGGCTGTTCCTGACGTTTTTTAATTTCGCAATTCTGGCAATGGCTTTGGACGTTTAACCGGAAGGGCAAGGTGGAAAGATTCCAGCTCTTAATGTCATCGAAATCAAGACGCGCGATTTGGCGGTTGTTCTCGAAAATATTCAAAGCGCGCTCGTGGTAATCATAAATAAACGGAGTTTCCTGCCTTTCCGGAATGATCATGTAATATTCATGTGCGGTCATAGCGGTGAGCAGGCCGCCCAGCAGCAGAATGATTGTGCCAAGGTGCGAGAGGTGGATGCCGATCTTGCGCATGCGCCATTGGCTTTTGAGCAAAAATTTGAGCGTTACATTGATGCTGAGGATGCCGAGCAATGTATAGGCGCCGGGTAAAGGAACAGGGCCTGCCCAAATGACGAAGCCGGAAAAGAACATCTCCATGGCCGGCCATAGCCCCATCCAGCGCTGGGCGAGCGTTCCGGCGACCAGCAAGGCCATCAGCGGCGGCATCAGCCAAAAGACCATGTCGGCTTTGGCGAGACGGTAGAGGAGTGTGACCAGAATTTTCATGGATGCTGTTAAAGCATAAAGTGATGCGAAGTGAAATATGCTGGCCGAAGAAAATTCACCCTATTCCGGGTAGGCGTGTTTTAAAAAACCGCAAAGTCCGCCACGGGCGCTACGAAATATAAAAACCGTTGCGCTCGTTGTGTTCGTCGCGGTTTAAAGGAAAAATGCATCAAACCCTTGCCTTTTCGCATCAGGTTTTCTATACAAACCCCGGAAGGCGGCGCGGGCGAGATATTGCCCAACCCGGTCAGGGGCGAGAGCCAGCAGCCGTAAGTGATTTTTTCGGGTCGTGTCCGTCTTCCACTTAATGTTTTTTCCTGTCTAAATGAAAAGCTGTTTGGTGTTGTTCTGGTAAGGGAATCGCCTTATTTATTAATTATGTCTGAGACTCAAGTTCCATACCGCGTTCTGGCGCGGAAATACCGTCCGCAAAGTTTTGATGAGTTGATTGGTCAGGATGCCTTGGTGCGCACGTTGACCAATGCGATTGAATCTGGGCGGATTGCGCATGCGTTTATGTTGACCGGTGTGCGTGGTGTGGGGAAGACGACGACGGCGCGGATTATCGCCAAGGCGCTGAATTATGCAGGGCCGGATGGTAAGGCCGGTCCAACGACGGGGCCGACGCAGGATTGCAAGATATGTCAGGCAATTGCCGAGGACCGGCATCCGGACGTGATCGAGATGGATGCGGCGAGCCGCACCGGCGTCGATGATATTCGTGAAATTCTCGACGGTGTGCGCTATGCGCCGTCTGAGGCACGCTATAAGGTCTATGTGATCGACGAGGTGCATATGCTCTCGAAAAATGCGTTTAATGCTTTGCTGAAAACGCTGGAAGAGCCGCCGGAACACGTGAAATTTATTTTTGCGACGACGGAAATTCGCAAGGTGCCGATTACGGTGCTGTCGCGCTGTCAGCGCTTTGATCTGCGCCGTGTCGATGTGCCGACTTTGTCTGCGCATTTTGCATCGATTTGTGAGAAAGAAGGCGTGAAGGCGGAACCCGAGGCTATTGCGATGATCGCGCGGGCGGCGGACGGGTCGGTGCGGGACGGTCTGAGTATTCTCGATCAGGCGATGGCCTTGAGTGGCGAGGGGATTACCGCGCAAGGCGTCGAAGATATGCTCGGGCTGGCCGATCGGGCGCGATCGCTGGATTTGTTGGAGCGGTCGCTGACCGGGGACATGCCCGAAGCGCTGGAGATTATGGGTGATTTGTATCGCGCCGGGGCGGACCCGATCGTGTTGGTGCAAGATTTGCTGGATTTGACGCATGTGCTGACGCGGCTGCGCGCGGTGCCGGAAACCAAAGAGATGAGCCATGCGATGGCGGCGGATGAGGTTGCGCGCGCGGCGGATCTGGCCGCGAAGCTATCTATGCCGACATTGGGCAAGACGTGGCAGGTTTTGCTGAAAGGGCTGGCCGAGGTGAGGGACGCGCCGAATCCGCAGAGCGCGGCGGAGATGGTTTTGATTCGTTTGGCTTATGCTTCGGATTTGCCGGACCCGGCCGATTTGATCAAAAGCTTGCAAGGGCAGGGCGGTGCGAGCGCGCTTTCTTCCGGTGCTCATGCGGCGGCATCGGGATCATCGCCGGGTGCGCCAGTGGCGGGGGTGGCGCTTTCTCAAGCCGGTGCACCGACCGGTCGGTCTTTTGATCAAAGCCCTGTTGCTATTGGTTCTTCGGGGGAGCGGGCGGCGCTGGCGGTGGTGGCCTCACAGCCCGTTCCAAAAGACATTTTGTCGCTCTCCAGTCTGGAAGATGTGGTGGCGGCTCTGGAGGCGCGAAAAGAGATTTTGCTGGCTTCGCAGGTGTATCAATATGTGCATCTTGTGAAGCTGGAGGCGCGCACCAATGGCGGGCGGTTGGAAGTGCGGCTTTCGGATGAAGCGCCGGTGAAGCTCGCGCCTGATCTGGGGGCGGCGCTGGGCCGGATTACGGGTGAGCGCTGGGTGGTGAGCGTATCGAATGCGGCCGGGCGGCCGACTTTGGCGCAAAAAGCGCAGGCGATTTTGGAGACTGAGCGGGCGGAGGTTATTCAATTGCCGATCATGCGCGAAATTCTTGGCGCATTTCCCGAGGCTGAGATACTGTCTATTGAAAAAATTCATGGTGAGACTAAAAAAGGATCGTAAAAATCGATGTTAAATTTTAAAGATATGATGAAGCAGGCGCAGCAAATGCAATTCAAGCTGGAAGAGCTGCAGGAAAAAATGAAGGATATCGAGGTTGAGGCTCAATCCGGCGGTGGGCTGGTCAAGGTGCGCATGTCGTGTTCCGGTGTGGTGCAGGGGCTCAGTATTGATTCGTCGCTGATTAATGCGGATGACAAGGAAACGCTTGAGGATCTGATTGTCGCGGCGATCAATAACGCCAATGAGACTAAGGACGAGCGGATTAAAACCGAAACCCAGAGCATGATGGAAGGCATGGGTTTGCCTGCCGGGACCAAGCTGCCTTTTTAGGATATGAATGATTTTTCTGACAAAACTGTTTTGATTACCGGGGCGACCGGTGATTTTGGTCGGGCGTTTGCGCGGCGGTTTCAGATGGCCGGGGCGCAGTTGGTTTTGCACGGGCGCAATGCGGACAAGTTGGCGATAATGCAAAGCGAATTTCCCGGGGCACGGACGCTGTGTTTTGACGTGACCGATCGGAAAGCGATTGCTAGAGCAATGGCTGGGCTAGGAAAGCCGGTTGATGTGTTGATTAATAATGCGGGCGGGGCATTGGGCGCGGCGGCGGCTGATGAAAGCCCGCTGGACGATTGGCTGGCGATGATTGAGATTAACAATGCGGCGCTGGTGGCGATTACGCATCCGATTCTCAAAACAATGGTTGCGCGGGGAAGTGGGCATATCATCAATATTGGGTCGACGGCGGGGAGCTACCCTTATCCCGGCGGGCATGTCTATTGCGCGGTGAAAGCGTTCGTTAAGCAGTTCAGCCTTGCGTTGCGCGCCGATACGTACAGTAAAAATGTCCGGGTGACCAATATTGAACCGGGCATGGTTGAGACGCAGTTTTCACTGGTGCGGTATAAAGGCGATCAACAGGCTGCGGATGCGGTGTATGCGAATACAACGCCGCTGCTGGCCGATGACGTGGCGGAAAGCGTGTTCTGGGCGGCGAGCCAGCCCAGCCATGTCAATATCAATCGGATTGAGCTGATGCCGACGCGTCAGGCGCCGGGGCCGTTGGCGGTTGATCGGGATTGAGTTGATGCGTCTGGTGACATGGAATATTAATTCTGTACGGTTGCGCTTGCCGCTGGTGAAGAAGCTGAGCGAGGCTGTACGTCCCGATATTTTGTGTTTGCAGGAAACCAAGTGTCCGGATGAGCATTTTCCGGTAGAAGCGCTGGCCGAGATGGGTTATGCGCATCAGCATTTTCACGGCATGAAGAGTTATAACGGCGTGGCGATTTTGTCGCGCCTGCCGATGGAAGCGCGGGATGTGCACCACCGGGTTGGGCGCGAGGATTGCCGTCATATCGCGGCCTCTATCAATGGGTTTGAGCTCCATAATCTGTATATTCCTGCAGGGGGAGATGAACCGGATGTCGAGGTGAATGATAAATTTGCGCATAAACTGGATTTTGTTGATGAGATGACCGGCTGGTTTAAGGATCGTTATAGCGCCGATCAGAGGTTGATCGCAGTGGGGGATTTTAACATTGCGCCGTATGAGCATGATGTGTGGTCGCATAAGCAGTTGTTGAACGTGGTTTCACATACGCCGCCGGAGACCGAACGGCTGGCCAAGATGAAGGATTCGCTGGACTGGATCGATGTGGCGCGGCGTTTTATTCCGGAGGATGAGAAATGCTATACGTGGTGGAGCTATCGTAATAGGGATTGGAAAAAATCCAATCGCGGGCGGCGGCTGGACCATGTATGGGTGACGCAGGGGCTCGGCGATGCGCTGGATGGGTTTAATGTGCTGTCCGAGGCGCGGGACTGGGAAAAACCGTCAGATCATGCCCCGGTGATTGTGGATTTTCGGTTTTAAATTCGGAGAGATTTTGATGGGTGAGGGGATAAAGCTATTTTAAATACGATAGCGTTCCTGCTTTTTCCGGAGGTTTTGCCGCTGCTTTACGGATTCAGCGTTCTAAACGGCTTATCCTGATAAGTTTCAGAGCTTTGATCGTCCGCAACTTTAATCTTTTGCTCTTCATCCTGATCCAGACTTGACTTCGGTTTTCGGGCCTCTTGTATTTCGTCGCGCTTCTCAGGCGGCGGTTCATACCCTTCAATCAAATCCTGAGATTCTTCCGGGATCTGAACGGTTTCAGGTCCCTCATGCTCAATCACCGCATCGCCTTTAACTTCCAACGAAGGACGCCGGGCAATCGCCACCGGATATCCGTTGCGTTCCTTCAGCGCTTTACGAATCGCCGGCCAGCGCAGGCGGTCCTGCCATTCTCCGGCCGTTTTTACAATCTGGCGCATTTCATCATTGCTGATCTTTTCTTCCGGCACCTCGCCATACTCTTCCATCGCTACGGACTGAGCCAGAGACGGGTTGGCTTCTAAAAACAGTTCATCATCAATCCACGCGACCTTAATCGGCTGATTGACCACCGTGACTTTCATGCCGACCGGAATCAGCTCGAACAGCTCGGAAATTTTTTCAGGGTACAGACGAATGCAGCCCGAACTCACCCGACGACCGATTCCGAAAGGTTTATTGGTGCCGTGCAGGGCATATTGCGGCCAGCCCAGATACAGCGCATGCGTCCCCATTGGGTTATCCGGTCCTTGGAAATACGCTTCCTTCAATTCCGGATTTTCGCGGCGCATCCGCGGGGTTGGTCGCCATACAGGCCCGTCAACTTTGCGAACAATCTTAGTTGTCCCCTCCGGCGTGCTCAAGCCTTCACGACCGATGCCGATCGGCGTATGATACGGCGCCTCATCACCATTGATAAAAGCGTAGAGCCGCATATCGGCAAGGTTAATGATAATTCCCTCATGCGGCGCATCGGGAAGCAAGTGTCGCGTTGGCAAAATCAAATCCGTCCCGGAACCGGGCAGCCACGGATCAACGTACGGGTTGGCCGCACGCAGTTCGGTAAAACCAAGGCCGTAATCCCGCGCCAGATGAATAAATGTGTCTTCATACTTCGCATCATAACTGATCATGTCGCCGACATACGGCTTATCATAGCCTGCAAATGCGCCCACAGGTATTGTTAAGACAACGATAAAAATGAAAAATTTAAACATGCGTAATTCTTGCTTCATTCATCCAAAGGATCTTGGTCATTATCTTTTAAAGACTGCTCAAGATGCTCTAACCGCCCGCGATGATCGTCAAGTTCATCCTGCTGCCAGCGCGTTTGCGAATGAAGACCCGCGAGATAAGAATCGACATGACTCATTCGCGCATCAATCCGGCGGATAGCTTCTTTCATAACGCCAAACTCCTTACGCATGAACTTCTCCATGCGATTCAAACGCTCGTTGACTATGTTCACAACATCATCACTCATGGAGCCATTATATCCCGTTTACAGCCCCTACACCATCGCTTCTTCCAGACCTGCGACAACTTTATCGAGATATTCCTGTGTCGTCAGCCATTTTTGTTGTTCACCAATCAACAACGCCAAATCTTTGGTCATATAGCCAGCCTCAACCGTTTCAATACACACCCGTTCCAGCGTTTCGGCAAAGTCCACCACCTCCGGCGTACCGTCAAACCCGCCACGATATTTAAGCCCGCGCGTCCACGCAAAAATACTGGCAATCGGGTTCGTCGATGTCGGCTTGCCTTTTTGATGCTCGCGGTAATGCCGCGTCACGGTTCCATGCGCCGCTTCCGCCTCCACCGTTTTTCCATCGGGCGTCAACAGCACCGAGGTCATCAGCCCCAGCGACCCAAACCCCTGCGCGACAATATCCGATTGTACGTCTCCGTCATAATTCTTACAGGCCCACACAAACCCGCCTTTGGACTTAATCGCCTGCGCCACCATGTCGTCAATCAGGCGATGCTCATACCACAGATCGAGCTTTTCGAACTCGGCTTTAAATTCCTCATCATAAATCCGCTGGAAGATCTCGATAAACTTGCCGTCATATTGTTTGAGGATTGTATTTTTCGTTGACATATAGACGGGGTATCCCCGCTGCAAACCGTAATTAAACGAACTGCGCGCAAACCCCTCAATGCTTTCATCAAGGTTATACATCGCCATTCCTACACCGGCCGCCGGGAAATCAAAAACTTCATGTACCTCCGGCTCACCGCCTTCTGGCGTGTAAACCAGCGCCAGCTTGCCCGGTCCCGGCACCTTAATATCCGTAGCCTTATACTGATCGCCAAACGCATGCCGGCCGATCACGATCGGCTTTTCCCATCCCGGCACATATTTCGGCACGTTCTTGGTGGTAATCGGCTCGCGGAAAACCGTCCCGTTCAGGATATTGCGGATCGTCCCGTTGGGGGACTTCCACATTTTTTTGAGACCGAATTCCTCAACCCGCGCTTCATCGGGCGTAATGGTCGCGCATTTCACGCCCACACCATGCTCCTTAATCGCATTGGCCGCCTCAATCGTAATCTGGTCATTCGTGGCATCACGGTTCTGGATCGAGAGGTCAAAATATTTCAAATCAACATCCAGATAAGGCAGGATCAGCTTATCTTTGATAAACGTCCAGATAATGCGCGTCATCTCATCGCCATCGATTTCTACGATTGGATTTTGAACTTTAATCTTCGACATCAACACACCTGACTAATCTGAAATGAACAAGAGGGCCAGCAGGGCCACACAACGAATATACATCTATATGCTGTAAAAACGTTTTACTCAAGAAAAGCTTATCTCTAAACTTTTTTCAGAAGAACACTATAATATCCCGGATTAATAAGGCCACTCATGAAACCTGCAATTACAGCCGCCCTTACTTTTCTGATGACATACCTTACAATAATTTTTACAGGAGGATTCGCGCCCAATTTATATAAGTCCTTATTGACTGTTCCCATTTCCCACATAGAACAAACCCGTAAAATGTTCATAGATGCGCAAAGGCGCTATGCTATTTCTTACTACACCCCACAGCGCAACGACCTCAAGGGGTTGGTCGTTAACAATCAGACAAAAAGCTATGCTGGATACACGTTTTATATTGGCATAGATAAACTTCAGGCTCTCCTGAGGGACGAAAACGGCAACATCGTTCACACTTGGGGTAAAAACCCAAAAGAAATTTGGACAGACCCAAATCATATTGCTCAGAAAAGTAAAGATTACCACTTTAGTTCTTCCAGAGCTTTTCTCTCCCCTGAAACTGGCGATGCTTATCTAACATTCGGAAGCCGATTACGACCAGTATTCGGATTAGGTCTCGTCAAATTTGACAAAAACAATCAGGTTGTTTGGAAATATGATGGCGGGGTTCATCACGATGTCGCGTTTTCACCGGACAAAAAACGCATTTATGTTCTCGGCAAGACCCCTGTATATAGCAAAATGGAAAATCTGGAACATATGGAGCCGCCATATCTGGACGAAGAAATCATCGTCCTGAATGACAAGGGAGAAGAACTAAAGAAAATATCTCTGCTCAAGCTTTTCACAAATTCGCAGCTAAAAATTATTCTCGACAAACTCTCCACTATGCCCGCCGATCCGACATTCTTCGCCGGTGATATTCTGCACACCAATACCATTGAGGTCATACCCGATGAAGCCGTCGGTAAAGCTCCAATGCTTAAGAAAGGCCATTTGATGCTGTCTTTTAGAAACCTTGATTTGCTGATTGTCATGGATCCTGAAACGGAGCAGGTGACATGGGCGTCTTACGGTCCCTGGAAAGGTCAGCATGATCCGGAAATCCAGAATGACGGCACGGTCATGATGTTCGACAATCAGGGAAATTTAAAGCCAGACCAAGGCGCTTCACGTGTCCTGCAAATCGATCTGAATGACCTCTCTATCGTCTGGGAATATGGCGGCACAAAAGAAAGCCCGTTGTTCAGCGACTATAATTCATCAATCCAGATTCTTCCCAACGATAATGTTTTGGTCACCGAGTCCCATGCCGGCCGGATTTTCGAAGTCACCCGTGACAAGGAAATCGTCTGGGAATTCTGGAATCCCAAACGCTTAATCGTCAAGGAAAGCCGCGACGGCGAGCAATACAACAACACTCCGCACATCGCCTCGGTATTTTCCGGCGTCCGCTACAGTAAGGAAGATTTAAGCAGCCTGAATCTGGAATTTGACTAGCTCAAAAGTCGTTCCACTTCATCGGCCAAGCGATCATAGGCTTTTTCAAACACCCCGCTTTTTGCGATACGCCCTTTATCCTGTAAATACAGCTCATACATCGTGCTGCGCGGCCCAACCTTGCGGATAACAAATTGCAAATACGGGGCCATATGCTCGGATTTGTAATAGGTATAGCTGGCTACACCTTCATCGAAATCGCACTCAATACTGCGATAGGTTAAAATTCCGTTTGCCGCCGCACGCAAATACAGCCCATCGAGCTTTTTAAACTGCGCATTGGTAAAACCGGAAGGATGAGACGCCTTGGAAAAGGGGATAATCTCAGACATACGATTATTGTATCAAAAAAGAAAAAGGCCGTCACATTAATGACGGCCCATAGTTCCGAATATCCAAAACAAACTTAAAATTCATATTCGAGATTGAGCTTCAACGTCGCATCCGGCGTGGCTTTGGAAATTCCAAGTAAAACGCCGAAATCATATCCGATATCGCCTAAACTTCCGTAGGCTACAGGCCCTATACGGTGTTTCTGATCCTCATATTCATCGGTCGTATCACCAAAATCGGCATAATATTCTATGCCCGGATCAAAAGTTTTCGAATACATATACCGACCGCTCCATAAAAACCCGAGTTCCTCACGATCGGACGCATCCTTACCGACCTCCTTCTCCACAACCAGATTTACAAGATGCTGCGTTTTGCCGATTTCCCTGGCCAGCAAACCTTTCGCCTCGAGCTTATCGGCGTTTCCGGATAAATTATGCTTGTATTCGAGCAACAGCCCGCTATCGACGAAATACTGTCCGCGTTCCGAAAACTGAAAGCGCGCCTCGAACTCAAGGTTCGTTGCCTCGATATCTTCTCCCGGCTCATCTTCAAATTCCACATAGCTTTCAACAGCCATGTAATTCGTCAGACCATAACCGATACCAATCGATTCTTTCCAGCTTCCATCGACGTTATTATTATCGTCTATCAGGTACTCAGTACGAGATTCGACTTCGACTTCTCCTTCACTTACATAGGGCGCATAAATGAACTTTCCGGCCTGCGCCTGTTCGGGTGCAAACGTTATCACCGATAACAAAAGAGCAAATTTAAAATTTTGCCGGGAAACAAATAGGGGCATGTAAAAAATTCCTTCATGATTTTGTAAATGACTAAGAGCAACAAGAGCTAATCTTATTGCGAATGATTGTCAATTACATTTCAAAATGTTGACTTTATGATAGACTTGCTTCACCTCTTAAGAAACAAAACTTGTAAAGTAGACTAGGAGAGAATAATCATGGTTCTACTCAAAACACCGCTCAAAGACGAAAATTTCTACGCGCCCGATTTCACTCTCGAAAATATCGACGGCGAGAAGCTGTCCTACAATGATATTAAGGGCGAAAACGGCACGGTTGTAGCCTTTATCTGCAATCACTGCCCCTATGTGCAGGCCATCATTGACCGCTTCGTCGCAGATGCCAAAACGCTGCAGGACCAAGGCATCGGCGTTGTTGCGATCATGCCCAACGATATCGGCAATTATCCGGCGGATTCACTGGAAAATATGGTGATCTTTGCCGAAGAAAACGGCTTCACCTTTCCCTACCTGATCGACGAAACACAGAAAGTCGCGAAAAGCTATGGCGCCGTATGCACACCGGACATTTACGGCTTTAACGCCGAAGGTCAGCTCCAATATCGCGGCCGCCTTGATTCCGCCGGACCAAACGAAGCCACCGCCGATACGGTCAGGGAACTGGTCGAAGCCATGAGCAGCATCGCAAAAACAAGCGTCGGCCCGTCCGAACAATCCCCCTCGATGGGCTGCTCGATTAAATGGAGATAACATAAACTGTCATTGCGAGGTGTATGACGACGAGGCAATTCATAAATTAGGGCTTTAAAATACTGGATTGCTTCGCTACGCTCGCAGTGACGAATATATTTAGAGGAACGACGAAAATGGCCGACCTGTTTAGAGAAGTTGACGAGGTGATGCGTCAAGAGCGCATTGAAAAATTCTGGGCTGAGAATAAAAGCTACATTGTTAGCGTTATTCTCGGCACAATCCTGTTGACCGGGCTCATTTCGGGCTATCGCAGTTGGGATAACAGCGTCAAAGAAAAGCAGACCGCCCGGATCATCGCCCTGCAGGAGGCCGAAGACTATCCGCAAAACATTCTTGAGACTGAAAAGCTGGATATGCGCGCAGGCCACCGCGCTATGGCTCTGCTCAAGGCCGCTGCGGTTTTTCTCGATCAAGATAAAACCGAGGAAGCCGGGGCGCTCTATCAACGCGTTGCGCAAGACATCGACCTTCCGGCTGAATTCAAAGAGCTCGCGATCTTGATGAGTGTCCGCCTGCTCAGCGATCAGGACGATGCAGATGCACAGGCCCTGCTGGACCAGCTCAAACCGGTTGTGAACAACCCAAAGAGCCCATGGGTCCATCACGCCCGCATCGAAGCCGCCGTGCTGCAAGCTGATAAATTGCAAAACTATGCCGCAGCCCTGCAACATCTCAATGCCGTTATCGATACGCCGGATCTTCCGGCCAGCCTGACCGAACGTGCCGTAGCCTTGGTTCATCTCTACAGCCTGAAACAACCAAAAACCGAATCCAAACAAGACAAGTCAGAGTCGTAAGCATGATTAAAAAGAATCTGTCATTATTAGGCGTTTTAACTGCCCTCAGCCTTTCGGCATGCGGCGGCTCGGGGCTCTTTGGTAAAGACGAACCACCGCCGTTGGAAGGCGAACGCATCAGTGTTATGCAGATGCAAAAAAACCTTGAGCCCGACGATCCTGTTCTGGAAACGCAAGGGCTCATCATGCCGCCGGAATGGACCAATGAATTCTGGCCGCAGGTCGGTGGTTACCCGAACCATTCCATGCAGAATCTGTCCCTGTCCGCCACCCCGTTAAAGCGCGCATGGAGCGCCGATATCGGCGATGGCGCAACAGATGAGCTTCCCCTCATCACCGAGCCCGTCGTCGTCGATGGGCGCATTTTTACCCTCGATACCGATAACCGCCTTTCGGCTTTTAATATCGAAAACGGGGAAGAGCTATGGCACATAGACGTACAGGCCGAAGATGAAGATGACGCCGTGATTGCTGGAGGAATCGCCTCCTCGGGCGGCGTGCTGTACGTCACCAACGGGTACAACGAAATCCTCGCCGTTAAACCCGATGACGGGCAAATTCTTTGGCGCAAAACTATTCCCGCACCCTCACGCGCCGCCCCGACAGTCATGGATAGCCGCATTTTCGTCACCACGCTTGATGGCCGCGTCATGGCGCTGGGCGCTGTTGACGGTGGTGTTCTGTGGGAATATGCTGGCATCAGTGACGATGCCGCACTCGTTGGTGCGGCCAGCCCGGCTGCCAATCAGGACATCGTCGTCCCGGTCTTTTCTTCCGGCGAAATCACTGCCCTGCGCATCGAAAACGGCTCCATCGCCTGGTCTGACAACCTCTCCAACGTCCTCGGTCTCGGAGGGCTTTCGACCATCACCGACATCCGCGCGCTGCCCGTCATTGACAAAGGCGTCGTCTTTGCCATCAGCTTTTCCGGCCGTCTTGTCGCCATTGACGAGCGTACCGGCGCACGCATCTGGCAACGTGAAATCAGCGGCTCACAAACTCCGTGGATGGCCGGCAACCATATCTTCGTTCTGTCTTCAGATAACCAACTTATTGCTTTGGGGCGTGAAAACGGCTCAATCCGCTGGACCACCGAACTGCCACGCTATGAAGATGATGAGCCGCAAATCTTTAACGGCCCCGTTCTGGCCGGCGGACGCCTTATTCTCACCGGGACCGATGGCCGCGTCATTGAGATAGCTCCGGAAAACGGCGAGATTCTCGGTGAATGGGATGCTGGAAACACTGTCACCGTTGCCCCGATTGTTGCCGGAAATACTCTGTATTTGCTTACTCGTGACGGCCGCCTGAGCGCCTATCGTTAAGCACAGCACTATCTCGCAGACTGCATACGGACACACTAGACAACTAAAAATACATAAAATTTTAACCTTTTCTCCTTAGACTTTTAGGCTAAGACATCTTTTCGCACGCAAGAAGCATGCACGAAAAAATGAGGTGAGGGCGTGTCTATAACATTAAAAAGTCAGACCGAAATATTGGCAGATAGAATGAAGCTGATAGGTGTCATCAATGATATCCGTAATGGCGATTACAGCAAAATCCCCAATGGCGCAAGCTATGCAGCGCAGCTTGACGAGGTTCGTGAACAACTAAATCGGGCTGCAGAATTATCCGGCACGCCCAGAGGACAAGCCATAACAAACACCAGTTTCCTAGACAATAATCCAGATCAACATCGCGTCTAAACTCTCTTGCAACCTCAGGAACACACAAGGCCATTTTTCAGTCAAAGCGAACTCTTGAATACGATGTTAGAGATTTAGAAGACGCGCCGGCTGTACGCACCTCTCCTCCGGTACAAAAAGCGCCGCCGTCAAAAGCAGAGCAGGTGAAATCAGCAACCTCTCCCAAAGTTGCTAAGCCTACTGCTGTGGAAGCAAAAGCAGAGCCGGTGAAACCACCGTCTCTAGAGACACAAGAGTCACCGAGCATTAAAGAAGCACAACCGCCGAAAGAGGAAACCCCGCCACCAGCCGCAGAAATTCAAGTACAAGCGGAACCTGAACAACCTACCTCATCTGTAATTGGAAAATCGCCAATCATAGAGGCAGTGCAAACACAGCCCGTTCAGGCCGAAACAGCGCCTCCAAAATCTGAAAAACCCTTCACAGATTACGCAGCATTAAGTCAAATCTATCCGGTCGCAAGCTTTGCCCCGATTGAACCAAGAGCAGCAGGATCGTGTGTATTCTCCGACAATGTCAAAGCCGCCCAAGCGTTGATGCGCCAAATTGATCCAGAGTGTAATTTGGGATCAAAAGACGGGCAGCCCGATGGATATCACGGCCCGGCGACGGCCGCTTCGGTCAGGGAAATGCAACAACAGTTGGGCGTGGAACCCAACGGCATTATCAACCCGGAATTTATGAGGCAAATGCAGGCGCACATTGATTTGCAACAAAGTCTTGCCGCCTCTGGCCCCATGACGACCATGGGCACCGGAAAAGGTCTGGTTAACGATGTTGTGCTGGAACAATCCATAACTCCGGTCAACGAAGATGGCAAACCGATTTTGACCGAAACAGCGCCGCAAATCCAGCAAGCGCCATCCATGCAAAGCAGCATGAATATGATTGAACCAACAATGCGTCTGGCATAACCCGAATGAACCAAAGAGCAAAACATCATGCAAACCGACACATCTGATATTTACGATATTATCGATCCCATTTTGCCGGAATTAAAAACGGTCATGGACTTTGATGTCGCCGTTGGCCAGGATGGACCTCTATATGTTTTTTATTCCAAACCATTGGACGAACCCGTCGAATGGTTGGAATATAACCGTGAAAACCGCACGCTGGCCTTGATAACGGTTTCAGGCAGAATGCAAACTTTAGGGCTCAAAATTCCACCGCAAATCGATGCGGCAATCCCACAAAGCGGCAGCGCATTTATGATCCGCGTTGACGAAAACGGTCAAAAACGGGATATCCGCAAAGTTGTCATTCACACCGCACAATCCCTTTCATAAAAAACTCCTGCTTGGGTCCTGCGGGCCGATACTATAGGTTCCAGCGCTTATCGCTAACGGTGAACAGTTGACGGTGAACGGTTGACGGTATACAAACCGAACACCGATAACCGAATACCGATAACCAAATATGTTTACCCTCGCACTCGTAGGCCGTCCGAATGTCGGCAAATCAACTCTTTTCAATCGCCTGGCAGGGAAAAAGCTGGCGATTGTAGACGACACGCCGGGCATTACCCGCGACTGGCGCAGCGCCGAAGGCCATCTCTTCGACCTTGATCTTCGCGTCATCGATACGGCTGGACTTGAAGAAAGCTTTGACGATTCCATTGCCGGGCGCATGCGCCGCCAAACCGAACACGCCCTGAAAAATGCCGATGCCGTTTTGTTTATGATTGACGGCCGTGCCGGAGTCACGCCGCTTGATGAGCATTTCGCCGGGTGGCTGCGCAAACAAAAGAAACCCGTTATCCTCGTCGTCAACAAAGGCGAAAATGAAAAAGCCATTCAATCCGCGATCGGCGAAGCGTACGGCCTCGGTCTCGGCGAACCGGTCGCCGTTTCCGCCGAGCACGGCACCGGCATGGAAGAGCTTTACCATGTGCTTGAACCGCTGATGCCCGAGGAAGAATCGGAGCACGAGGACGAAGACGCTGCCGACATCGATATGCTGGATGATCTTGACGATCTTGAAGGCAATGAAGATTTCACCTTTGAACAAGCCGAAGACGATCCCGAAAAACCGTTGAAAATCGCCATCGTCGGCCGCCCCAATGTCGGCAAGTCCACTCTGCTCAATGCCATCGTACAGGATCAGCGTGTGATGACCGGACCGGAAGCCGGCATTACCCGTGATGCGATCGCCGTGGACTGGGATTATAACGACCGAAAATTCCGCCTCGTCGATACAGCAGGCATGCGCCGGAAAAGCAAGGTTCAGGATACGATCGAAAAAATGAGCGTCGAAGACGCCATTCGCGCTATCCGCCTGGCTCAGATTGTTATCCTCGTCATCGATGCAGGCGCGATTTTGGAAAAGCAGGATCTGCAAATCGCCGAACATATCATCGACGAAGGCCGCGCGCTCGTTCTGGCCGTCAACAAATGGGACAGCGTTAAAAACCGTGATGAAGCCCTTGAAGAACTGGCCTACAAGGCCGAAACATCTCTGGCCCAGCTCAAACATCTTCCCTACCAGACCATCTCGGCGCTCAACGGCAAGAATATCAACAAGCTGCTCGATCGCTGCCTCGACACGTACGCCTTGTGGAACAAACGTATCCCAACAGCCGGGCTCAACCGCTGGCTCGCCAGAATGGAAAGCCAAAACCCAGCGCCACTGATCTCCGGCCGCTCTAACCGGCTCAAATATATCACCCAGATTAAAACGCGCCCCCCCACCTTTGCTCTGTGGGCCGCCCGGCCTGATAAACTGCCTGAATCGCATAAACGGTTTATCGTCAACGGCCTGCGTCGCGATTATGATATTCCCGGCGTTCCCATCCGCCTGCTTGTCAGGAAATCAAAAAACCCGTATGCGTAAACACCAATACCTTACAAAAGGAGCATAAAAAATGGAACTTGATCCGACCACAATCGATAACGGCATTTCCCTCATCACAGTTTGGGGTATGCGTTTGCTTACCGCCGTCGCCATCTTGGTCGCGGGATATGTGATCGGTAACTGGCTATCGCAACGCGTCGAAGCGCTCAAAAAACTTGATGATACGCTGAAATCTTTCCTCGGCGGATTGACCAAATATGCTGTCCTCGCCATTGCCTTTGTCGCGGTATTGGGGCAACTGGGCGTCCAAACCGCCAGCTTGCTTGCGGTCCTCGGCGCCGCCGGCCTGGCGATTGGTCTGGCCTTGCAAGGCACACTGTCCAATGTCGCCGCAGGCGTCATGCTGCTCATCCTGCGTCCGTTCAATGTCGGTGATTATATCGAAAGCGGCAACGTCAAAGGCACCGTCAAATCGCTCTCTCTATTCGCCACCGAGCTCAACACCCCCGATAACGTCCACATCTTCGCCCCCAACAGCAAAGTCTGGAACGCCGAGATATATAATTTTAATCGCAACAAGCAGCGCCGCATCGACATCGTCAACGGCATCAGCTATGGCGATGACATCGACAAAGCCATGAAGGCGATTGAAAAGGCCATCGGCAAAGATAAACGCCTGATTACCACAGCCGGAAAAGAACCAACCTACTTTGTGAACGCTCTGGCTGATTCTTCGGTTAACGTGACCGCGCGCATTTGGGTGGAAACATCCGACTACTGGCAAGTCCGTTGGGACCTGACCAAGGCCACCAAAGAAGCGCTCGACAAGGCCGGGATCACCATCCCCTTCCCGACGCGTACATTGGAACTTTCGCTAGAAATCGCCGAAGCACTGGCCGTGGGCAAAACTTCAAAATCAGAGAAAAAAGCCGCGTAAAGCGCTAACCGCGGCGTTCGTTGAGCGCCGTGACTTTTTCATCGGCGCAATTTTTATTGTGATCGACGAGCTCAACCGGATACTCACCAGTAAAACACGCATCGCAATATTGCGGAACTTTGGCGTTGCGCTTGGTCTCTCCAACCGCGCGGTACAACCCGTCCAGCGAAATGTAAGCCAGTGAATCGGCCTTGATGTATTTGCAAATCTCTTCAACCGATTTGCGCCCGGCGAGCAATTCTTCACTGCGCGGCGTATCTATACCGTAAAAACAACTCTTGATCGTTGGCGGTGATGAAATCCGCATATGTACTTCGCGCGCGCCGGCGTCCTTAATCATTTCGACAATTTTTTTACTGGTTGTTCCGCGCACGATAGAATCATCAACCAGCACCACGCTCTTGCCTTCGATAAATTTACGGTTGGCATTATGCTTTAAACGTACGCCCAGATGCCGGATTTTGTCGGTCGGTTCAATAAACGTACGCCCAACATAATGGTTGCGGATAATCCCGAGCTCAAACGGTACGCCGCTGGCCTCGGCATAGCCAATCGCCGCCGGTACGCCGCTATCAGGAACGGGCACTATCAAATCCGCGCCGGGGGCCGGATTTTCCCGCGCCAGCTCCGCGCCGATATTCTTGCGCATTTCATACACGCTGTGGCCGTCCATAAAACTGTCTGGCCGGGCAAAATAAATATATTCAAAAATGCAAAAACGCTTGGATACGGTCTTAAACGGAAACAAAGATTGTATGCCGCTTTCATCCAAAATCACCATTTCTCCGGCTTCAATATCACGAACAAATTCCGCACCGATGATATCTAGCGCACAAGTTTCCGACGCCAGAATATGCGCATCCCCCAATTTGCCCAAAACCAGCGGGCGAATGCCGTACGGGTCGCGTACGCCCATAATTTTACCCTGTGCACACGCGACAAGCGAATACGCTCCCTTGATCTGCTTGACCGCATCAATCAGGCGTTCGGTAACTGTTTTTTTGCGCGAGACCGCCACCAGATGTACGATCGTTTCGGTATCGCTGGTCGACTGAAAAATCGATCCGCGCTTGACCAGTTCCTTGCGCAGCATATGCGCGTTGGTCAAATTTCCGTTATGCGCAACGGCAAAGCCCCCGAAATCCATATCTCCATACATCGGCTGTACGTTTCTTAAGGCCGGCTCGCCGCTTGTCGAATAACGGTTATGCCCGATCGCCGCATGCCCTTTGAGCTTGTCAATTACGCTTGCATCACTAAACGTTGAATCAACTAGCCCCAACGCCTTGTGTGCGTAGTAATTCTGCCCGTCATAAGATACGATGCCGCAGGCCTCCTGACCCCGGTGTTGCAAAGCATGCAAACCAAGCGCCGTCAGCGCCGCCGCATCCTCACTGCCGAACACGCCAAACACGCCGCATTCTTCATGAAATTTATCGTCATCGAGAATGATTTCTTGCACCTTGATCATCCCTTATTCATTCAAATCCTGATTTTTTTCATCAAAAAGCTGGTCCATCTTCTCTCTAAAATCTTCGCTATACCCTTCCGCACCGGATTCACGACCATCCTGCGCCGAAGCATCGCCTTTTTCTCCATCACTCTTGAGCAGGTTAATCTCCTCAAGTTTTTTTCGCGTTTCGGACGCTTCCTCAAGTCCTTCAACCTTTTCTCTGGCCTCCTCAAAGGCGCCGGAAGGAATGAAACCAGCAATGATCTCTGAAGTTTTTTCCAGATAAAAATGCGTTTTACTCTCGCTGAAATAGCTGTCCTTGCTCTCCTCATCGACGAAAAAATGCACCGGTAAATACAACAATCCAAGCAAAATAATTCCGCGCGCAAGGCCAAACACAAAGCCCATGCTCCGATCCACAGGACCGAGACCGATTTTCTTGGCCCACTCCGCCAAAAGATGGCTCTGAATGGATAAAATGATCACAACGACAATAAAAATCACCCCGTAAGACAGCGCATTGGCGACAATATCGTAGGGCAAAAGCCCCAGCAGCCGTTCAGGCTCGACGCCGTCCTCAATGCCAAACCATCCGCGCATATACGGCATCAGCAGCGGCCCGCCAAGATAAGCCGCCGCCAGACCGCCGACCACCCCGGCAATTGTCAAAACTTCGCGAATAAACCCGCGAAGAAAAGCCACCAGCCCTGAAATCAGCAAAACGACAAGAACAAGAATATCAACGATCATGGAAATGTCAGGTCCTTTTTGGATCAGATAAGCCTCATAATTAGGCAAAACCATTGCAAAAAGCAAGCCTTCGCACAATCAATCCCTCGGCAATCCCCCGACATAATCGCCAAGTTAGCACTCTGCAAGCCACTGGTCATAAAACATCCTGAAGAATGCGCCCGATTAAACCGGGAATGCTGCTTTAAACGGCAATTGCCCTCGGCACGTTATTGTCCCCAAACAAATCTCCCAGCATTTGCACATGGTCGATCTCTGACACCCTGATTGTATCTCCGCGCACGCGTTTCGGCTGGCCGTTCTTTTTCCCCTTCGGCACGACAGCCTCACGAAAGCCGAGCTTTGACGCCTCCTTCAGGCGCAAATCCGGCTGCGCCACCTGCCGGATTTCCCCTGCCAGCCCAACCTCGCCGAAAAATACCGTCTCGGGCGGCAACGGATTATTTTGCAAAGCGCTCACCAATGCCGCCGCCACTGCCAAATCCGCCGCCGGCTCATTGATCCGGATCCCGCCGGCAATATTGAGAAAAATGTCACAACCGCCGATCTGCAAACCGCAGCGCGTCTCAAGCACCGCCACGATCATCGCCAGCCGGTTCGGATCCCAGCCGATCACGCTGCGCCTAGGGGACGCCAAAGACGAAGGCGCCACCAGCGCCTGCACCTCGACCAACATCGGCCGCGATCCTTCCAGCGCCGCCAGAACCGCACTGCCCGAAACATTTTCTCCGCGCTGCGAGAGAAAAATTTCCGACGGATTTTCAACCTCCTGCAACCCTGCACCCGCCATTTCAAACACGCCGATCTCATCGGTCGGTCCGAACCGGTTTTTCACCCCGCGCAAAATCCGGAATTGATGCGACCGGTCGCCTTCAAAATACAGCACCGTATCAACCATATGCTCGAGAACCCGCGGCCCGGCAATCTGGCCATCTTTGGTTACGTGCCCGACGAACATCACCGCCATTCCGCGTGCCTTGGCATGGCGAATAATTTCCTGCGCAGATGTACGGACCTGCGTCACTGTCCCCGGCGCCGAATCGATATTGTCGATATACATCGTCTGGATTGAATCGATGATCAGTAGATCAACCGGCTTGCCCGTACCTTCAACACTGGCCAGAATATCGCGCACATTCGTTGCGCTCGCCAGATCCACCGGCGCATCGGACAAACCCAGACGCTGCGCCCGCATCCGCACCTGATCCACCGCCTCCTCGCCGGAGACATAGACGCAGCGGACATTCTTTTTCGAAAGCGTGCAGACCAGCTGTAACAACAGGGTCGACTTGCCAATTCCCGGATCGCCGCCAATCAGCACAGCGGAGCCCGGCACCAGACCACCACCGACCACCCGGTCGAATTCTTCAATTCCTGCCACATGCCGGGGATAATCGCTCTGCGCCGGATCGCTCAACGAAACAAAATCGATTTTACGCCCCTTGGCGGTACCCAGTCCTTTCGGTACGCTGGCCTCCACAACCTCTTCGGCAATAGTGTTCCATTTCTCGCACGATTCGCACTTACCCGCCCAGCGACTCGATATCGCTCCACAAGACTGACATACGTATGATTTTTTTGCCTTCCCCATGAAGTCACCATAACGAACAGTTAGAACATTTCAAGAACAAATTTGCATGTAACTTAAAAAAGTCACCAATTAATTGCATACCAACCAGTTGGTTTACAGCTTCAAGCCTGTGCCTGCCGAGTGTTAACGGCTTGTCTGGCCCGGGCTTGTGAAAATTCGTCCTGAAACGCCGCACGATCATGTGTTAAATACAGCCCCTGTGCATACAAAATCGACGGGTATTTCTGCGCAATTTCCAGCGCATGCTCGGCGCTTTGCACTCCTTCGGCCACGCAAACGCTGCCCGGCATCAGTGTTTCGACAAACGACATCACCTGATCGAGCGCATAGGCCTTCCCTTTCGGTGCGCATACAGTTTGCCGATCCAGCTTCACATACTCCGCGAGTCCTTCAAAATCGGCCAGCCGCAGCACGTCATTCATATTCATTCCGACATCATCGATGACAAACCCGACGCCGAGTATCTTATAAAGCTCCAGAACCTGACGGCTCAGGCTCAAATGCGGGGCGCTTTCGTGAATCTCAACCAGAACTTTTTCATCCGAAGCCAGATCCAGGCTCTCCAAGCGCGTCAGCGTGGCCTTGACAAAATCCGGATTGCGCAGCGACCGCGCCGAAATATTAATCGTCACCTGCTTTTCGCGTCCCGCCGTACGCATACGATCAAACTGCCCCAAAGCGGCCAAAAACAAAATCCCGTCAATCTGCGCGGTATAGCCGTTCTCATAAAACGCCATAACCGCGTCATACGGCGCGAGGGGATTGCCTTTAAAATCCTTCACCCGCAGCAGCATCTCACCGGGCATTGACAGCGGCGCGTTCTCGGCAATCGCATGCCAGGGTTCAATCCCAAACACATCCTGCTTGTGCAAAACCATATTGGCCAGCGCCACCAATACCCGCAGCCCGTAAACCATCGATCCTTCACGGGCAGTGCCGTGCGCATCGCTGACCTGCGCCTGAAAACCGCGAATCAGTTCCTCGATACGGGACAACAACTCCGTATCATATTCATTGCATCCGGCCTGTTCCGCTCCCGATCTTTGCGTCATATGCGCGAACCTCCGTCAGCCCTCACGCTGAACAGCCCATTTAATTTTTGCTTTTTTATCATGAAGTTGTCCATAAATAACCAATTGTTTTGTTTTGCGAGGCTGTACGCCTTCTCCCAGATACACACTGTCTTCCAACGACAACATACACTGATGTAAATCCGTGGCCAAATGGAACCGCCAGCCCACACCGCCGGGCAATCTGAGCAACGCCTCTTGTCCGTCACGGATCAGTGAAACCATCACCCGCGGGTGCAAATGAAACCGCACCGCGACATCAACCGGGCGCGCAGGCAACGCATCGGCGCTCAGGACATCTTCCCCGCGCACATCATGCCCCTGATCGCAAATATAAATCCGTCGTTTGTGCGTAAAGCCGTTGACCGGCACATAGCCCTCATGCGCCGCCTCCAAAAACGCCGCATGCTTAAGATCCTCACGCACCACAGACCCGGCCTTACCTTTACAAACCCGGCGTCCACGCACCTCACAGGCATTACGCGCATCCAGACTGAGCGCCGTATGCGCCGGAGTAGAACGCAACGCATCGCGCCAGTTCTCATCCAGAGGATGCGCGCCGCAATTGACAAACAACCGCGAACGCCCGTAAGTCATCTCAAAGGCCAGCGGCGAGGCGTGCGCCTCACTCCCGTAGGGCCATTCAACCGTCCCCGTACAATCCATCATCACGCACGTACGTCCGAGGCTTAGCCGTTCATAACCACTACAAGGCAATGCGCTCAAAGTTTTACCACGTACACCGGCTTGGCTCAAAACCGCATCAATCCGCTCGGCGTCCCCTTCTTGCGCCCCGTGAAACAGCGCCAAATGCTTATCGTTGTAACGGAAGAACCGCAGCGCCGGACCCATCCGGTCAATCGCATGCTGGACCTTCTCCGGCAACGGCAAATCTGCAGCTCGCAATGCTGTTCGAATATCCAGCAAAATCTGCAACACATCGAGCAATTGCGCTGGAGAGCGCGAGCGATGCGCGCCATCCCCGGCGATCTGCGCATCAATCTCAAATTCAAGCTGTTCCAGAGCCTGCTCTCGCCAGCCCTCATACCCTTCAAACGCGATGCCCGCATACAGCAAGCCCTTTACTGCCTGAAAACGCCGCGCGCCGGAACATTCATCGATGCCTTCATGCGCCAGGGCCCGCGACAAATGCCGTGCCTGACGCATACAGCTGTCAAAAAACACATCCTGAAACGCTTCTTCTTCCTCCGGCGCTATAAATTCCACTGCGCTGAAAAACTCATAAGCCGAAATCCACATCGCCAGCCGCTCACCGGTAATATCCATTCGCCAGCTGCCCGCATCCCAGCGCTCATGCGCCGCGCACCAACTGCGGATCAGCATCTTCGCATGCGTCCGCGCCACCGCGCTCATGCCCCGCTCACCGCTGAGCGCCCGCAAATCCCGCAGCCATGAAAACCCGTGCAGACGCACCATCCACCCGTTTGGCAGCGCATCCATAAACCACACATCCTCGCCAAACGGCATCTGTGCACCTTCATGCAACAGCCGTCCTTCGCAAATTGCATGCCCGGCCTCCATCGATCCCGCCCACGGATCGACCGGCCGTACGGCGATACGCTCCGGCGCTTCGCCCTGTAGGCTCCAGTTATACAGCATGCTATTGTATGCCATATGGCTGGCACGACGCTTAAGATGTTGCAACAGATGAACGGGCATCGTTCTCTTTAAAACCTCATGTTAACGATTGGGACACAATGGTTATTGTGTCCCAGTTGGAAACTAACCTCGGAGGGCTTTGATATTGACAGCATAGGCTTCCGGGCCATCCTTAAACACAGACGTTCCGGCCACCAGCACATCGGCTCCGGCCGCGATGCACTCTTTGGCCGTTTGCGGATTGACTCCGCCATCAACCTGTAAATCAATCGCCCGGTCTGATTGCTCAATCATCGCCCGCGCCTTGGCAATTTTATCGGTCAGCGGAATAAAGCTCTGCCCGCCAAAACCCGGGTTCACCGTCATAATCAAAATGAGGTCCACCATATCCATCACATGTTGAATAGATTCAATCGGCGTATGCGGGTTCAACGAAACCCCGGCTTTTACGCCATGGCCCTTAATCGCCTGTAACGTGCGGTGCAAATGCGGCCCCGCCTCAACATGGGCGGTGATAATATCCGCCCCCGCATCGACAAAATCGCCGATCAGCGGGTCAACAGGAGCAATCATCAAATGCACATCAAATGTCTTTTGCGTGGCCTTGCGAATGGCCTTAACCACCGGCGCGCCAAAGGTGAGGTTCGGCACAAAATGCCCGTCCATCACGTCAATATGGATGTAATCCGCGCCAGCCTTATCAATCGCGGCCACTTCCTCCCCCAAAATCGAAAAATCGGCGGAAAGAATGGAGGGAGCAATTTTGACGTCTTTTTGCGGCATATTCGAAAACTCTTAAAGCGCGTGGATAACACTGTGGGTATCGCGAAAAACACAATACTTATAATAGTTTTAGCAGAATTGAATATGCAAAGCTAGGAGGGAATGAAGCAAATAGAATCTCTTGATTTTGTTCATACTATGCGAACAAATGGGCAATCTCAATTCAGTTGGCGCCTCCGCCCGCCTTAAAGTTGGTTATTTCTTTACGATAAAAGTCGAAGTTTGAATCAAACGCGACTTTGATCTCGTCATATGACATTCCGGGGCGATAATAATCTTGATAGAAAATAAAGATGAGCATCAGCTCTAATAAGCTATAATCGCTGGAAGAATAGTGTTTTTTCACGAGTGCGCTATCAGCTATGTCGACCAATCCTGTGCCCGCATACACAACTTCTCTTAAGCACTTTTTCATGTCGCTAATATCGCTTTGAATGACGGCCACATAGCGTTGAAGCGCGCCGTATTTTGCTAAATTTTGAGGATCCTCAGTATGTTGGATCGGAACATAAAAACATTTTTTCTCATAATCTGTACGTAAATTATCGTAGACACTTTGAACAACCCCACTTCCGACAGTGGAATCAAAAATCGTTTTTAAACCTCCGCGTAATTCAGCATCCGTATCATCTGTAATAAGAACCAGATAATTATATTTTTGCGAGATTTTTACATCCGTCATCATAAACGGAATTATTTGTTCCAAATATGACGTAAGGGCCGATGGCTCTGTGTGCCCCGCCTTAACAACTGGCCTAACCAAAAGAGGTTCAGTCCATTTTTTGATGTTAATTTCTTCCGTTGGATTGGAGTCTTTTTGTTTAACTTGCGTAGCAAGTAGAAAGTGGTACCAAACACATTCCTTTTCCTGAATGCATTCATCAACGGTTGTCGCTTTGTAAGATGCTACAAGTTCTTTACTGATTGCATGAAGAGCGAAAAGCACGGACAGAAAAATGCAAAGCATAAAAATGCCAAGCTGCGCTTTACCTCTAGCCAATTTAATCATTGCTGGCATTTACCATCTCTCCTTATCGCAACTCTATCATACAGAATCATACCCTTGAAAAAATAGGAACTAATTCTTAGTCACTCTCGCGATATAAAACCCATCCATTCCCCCTAATGCCGCCTGGTGGAACGGCAAAATCCGCAAATCACCATCCGGCGTGAGCGCTTCATCAAACCCGCCAAGCTCGCGCGCAGTAATCGCCAGACGCTGCGCATCGGGATGCCGGCCTAAAAAACGCTCGATCTGTGCCTCGCCCTCTTCTTTTTGCAAGGAACATGTGCAATAGACCAGCACGCCGCCGACCATCAGCATCTCAAACGCATTATCCAAAAGTGCCGCCTGCAAATGGCTCAAACGCTCAATATCCCTCGGCGATTTCAGATGCAGCGCGTCAGGATGCCGGCGAATCGTCCCTGTCGCGCTACACGGCGCGTCCAGTAAAACATATCCTGCCGGTTCTTTCGGTCGCCAGCTGCCCGCATCCGCCGTGATCACGTGGACCCGCTCGCTCAGGCGCATCCGCTCGAGATTCTGGCTCAGCTTTTTGAGTCGGCTCGCCGAGCGGTCCAGCGCCGTGACTCGCGCGCCCCGCGCGGCCAGCTGCAACGTCTTGCCCCCCGGCGCCGCGCACAAATCATAAACCTGAGCGTCCTCAATATCGCCAAAAAGTTGCGCCGGAATCGCCGCCGCCGCATCCTGCACCCACCAATACCCCTCGTCAAAGCCCTGCAACTCATGCACAGCCCCGCCCGAAGTTTTGCGCAAAGTGCCGGTCGTCATCTGCGTCGCCTTGAAATTACTACCCCAGAAATTGCGGGTTTCCGGATCGCGCACGGTAATATCCAACGGCGCTTCAGACAAATTCGCCTTGGCAATCTCCGCCGCCACCCGCAGACCATAATCCTCAATCCAGATTTTGAGCAGCCATTCCGGCGTGTTCAGCCGCACCTCATCCTGAGCCTCACGCCAGGCCACCCCCTCACGCGTCACAGTCCGCAAAACCGCGTTCACAAACGCTTTTTGCTTTTCCATGCCTTGCTTTTCCGTCAGTCTCACCGACGTATCAACCGCTGCGTGATCGGCCACATCCATGAACAAAATCTGCACCACGCCCAGACGGAGAATATTCTCTAAAGTCGAATTACGCGGCACTTCGCGCTCAATCGCCCGGCGCAAAATATCGTCAATTTGTCCCAACCGCCGTAGCGTCGTCGACACCATCATCCGCACGAAAGAGCGATCCCGCGTCGGCAAGGCCTTGAACGCCGCCTGCTGGTCCAGCGCGATATCCAGCGATTGTTTGCGTACCAAAACATCTTCCAGCAACGCGAGCGCGGCTATCCGCGCCGCGATTCCGTCACTGGAAACTTCCTGATCTTCGAACATGTCGGCCGCGACGCCCGGCTCGCCTTGCTGGCTCATGATGCGTCCTTGTCTTCCGCCGCCCCGGCCAGAATGTCACGCTCCAGATCATGCGCATAATCGATCATTACCTCATAGAGCCGACGCATAAAATCGGGGTCCAGCCCCTGTTCCAGCCCCAATCGTACCGCCCGGTCTTTCACCGCCTGCGCGCGCGCTGGCTGAATCGCCTCCATTTGCGCGCCAATTTTAAATTGACCGACCCGGCGCACCACACCAAACCGCCGCGCCAAAATTTCAATTAATTCACGGTCGCAAGCGTCAATTTCACGGCGAAATGCCTCCAGCTCTGGCGGCGTTGGGGACGGTGTTTCGGAATTCATCATCAAAACTCTTTTCAAATTACGCTCAATGTCCTACATCATGGAATATGAGCACACAAAATCCAAGCCCTCAAACGCTAGGCCAAGAGAAAATCCCGTCTGGCGAAAAAACCAAGGGAAGAGCCGCCGGAACGCGCGCCTCTGCTAAAAATAAAGAAAAAACCGAAAAGGAAATCGGCGGTTTTGCCGATTCCGGCCTGCTCGAACCGACGAGATTTGGCGATTGGGAAGTCAAAGGCCGCTGCAGCGACTTTTAAAAAATAAAAATAAAATGAATATATTAGCCAATTATATCCAATTATTTTTTATCGGCGCAGCTCTTTTCGCAAGCCTCACTTCGACCAGCTTAGCCACACCAAATACGCCGCCAAACGATCCGGCCACGCCCATCATCGTCGAGATGTTCACCAGCAAATACTGTCCGGCCTGCCCGTCTGCCGATCGCAATTTCAACCAGTTGCTGAATGAAAATCCGAACATCATCGCTCTGGCTTGCCATGTCAGCTATTTCAACCGCGGCTCGCGCGGCGACAACCTCGCCCGTCCTTTTTGCGATGCTCGCCAGAATGTCTATAAACTGGCCCTGAACACCGGTGGCATCTACACCCCGATGACCATTATTAACGGTCAGACCGTCATCACCGGCATAGAAAAAACCGACCTAGACGGCGCCATTCAACAGACTGGAAACAAACGCAATAATGAAACATACCATCCAGTCGGACTTTCAAGAAACGGCCAATATCTCGATATCAGCCTGCCCCACATTGCTTTGCCCAGTGCTGCCGGGGCTGACATCTGGCTCTTTGAGGTCGAAAATATTCCCAAGGGCGAAGGCTATACCCACTACCGCAACGCGGTCAAAAATATCACCAAGCTGCTACGCTGGGACGGACGAAAACTCAATATGGCCTTTCCGGCCGAACAAAAACCGGGTATTTCCTACGCCCTGATTGTCCAGACCTATAAAGACGGCATCATCGCCGCGACCCAGACCCGATAAACTTCTATAAAATTGGATTGAACAACCGAAAAAACTACGGCCTCCAAAGCGCCGGGTCACGCCAAACTCCCGGCACTGCAAGCATACATCCAGGCCGAAGCTCAGCCACATCGCCAAGACAAAGAGATTGCCATGCCCCCGTCCATTCTTCAGGGATTGTATATGGCGGCATCACGGTATTTTGGGCCTGAAAACCAAACCGGCCATAATAAACCGGATCACCAAGCACATAAACAAACCGGACGTCATCATCGCTCAGACGCGCCAAACCATCCTGAATAAGTGCACTGCCTATTCCCCGTTTTTGTAACACAGGAGAAACCGCAACAGGTCCCAAAAGCGCCACTTTCTGCGAACCGCCGGTAATACCACACAGCGTAAAAATCGCATGCCCGACAATTACGCCCTGATCAAGCGCCACAAGTGACAACACCCCATCCTTTTCTCTAAGCAGCCGATCAACGAGCTCTAACAAATCCTCTTCGGGAAATGCCTCCCGGTACAAATTTTCAAGTGAAGCCGCGTCAACCGCCAGGCTGGTGCGAATATCAACTGGGGCATTCATCTTTAAAATCCACGATCACCGGCGCATGATCCGTTTTGTTTGAGGCAGGCTATATGTCGGGTCTATCTCATGCAGCGTGTGGATGCAAAGAAAAAGAGCTGCCGATAGGCTCAGGCAGCTCTTGATTCATTTTAGGCTTTTTAAAAAGCTTATTTTGTTTGGTATTCTCTGAATACGCGTTCAGCAGGAGCAGGCTGTGCAGGAGCCATTGTTTCTACTTCACCGGCTGTGCGCTCGTTAGCGTAGCTTGCGCCTGAGTGGTGTGTTGAGCCTGTTTCACATGCGGAAAGAGCAATAGCTGTTCCGGCGATGCAAAGAGTTGCTGCAAATTTTTTCATTGTAACCTCTTCATATTTTCAATGTTAAAACCAAGAAAAACTATGCTCCGTTTTTTGAGCAGTCGCTTCGTAGTCTCTCTTTATATACACAAACGAAAACGTATTGCACACTGTTTTTCAAGCCTTTTTTTAGAATTTTACGGGTTTGGAGATAATTCTTACGAATGTTAATGTATTATATAAAATCTGTTGTGCCTCAAAGGCTTGGCCTTAGCGGTTTTTTATATGCGCTGGTTCTTGCGGACCTGTTCGAAGTACTGGTCAATGCCTTTTTTGAGGGCGCCAGCGATTTTTTGGCGATGGGCATCGGTATTGAGCAAATTGGCTTCTTTTTCATTCGACATGAAACCAGCTTCGACCAAAACGGATGGAATGTCCGGGGCTTTGAGAACGGCAAATCCAGCGGAACGGTGCGTGCGGGGCAGGGTTTTGACCTCGTTTTGATTGAAGCTTTCGACCAGAGAGTTGGCGAAGAATTTTGACTGGTTCATGGTGTCGCGCATGGTCAGGTCCATGAGGATGCTGACGACATCTTCGTCTTCGACGCTGAGGTCAATTCCGGCGATCAGATCGGCCTTGTTTTCACGCGCGGCGAGTTTGGCCGTTTGTTCGTCAGAGGCCTTTTCCGACAGTGTGTAGACAGATGCACCGTTGACTTCTTTGTTGTCCATGGAATCAGCGTGGATCGAGATAAACAGGCTGCCATCGTGGTCACGAGCATATTTAACGCGATTGGAGAGCTTGATAAAGCTGTTGCCTTCGCGGGTGAGTTTGACGCGGTATTTGCCGGAGTCTTCAAGCTGTTTTTTGAGTTCTTTGGCCAGAGCCAGAACAACCTTTTTTTCATACAGGCCGTGGGGACCTGTTGCACCGGGATCGATGCCGCCGTGGCCGGGGTCGATGATGACCAGAGGTTTTTGTTCGCCGGTTTGCGGTTTGGGCGCGGGTGGCGGCGCCATCGTATTGAGGCTGGCGGTTTGCACTTGCGGTTTATCCGGGTCCAGCGAGCCGTGCACCGTGTTTTTGACCTGTTCGAACAGGCTGGGCGGGACATTGCTGAAATCAACGACGAGGCGGTCGGAATTGCCTTGTTCGGCGGGTAGCATAAAGGCCTTGTGAATGCTTACGGGGCGGTTGAGGTCGAAGACGATGCGCGAAATGCCCGGTTGCAGGTTGCCGTAACGTGTCGCCTGTACGCCTGCGCTTTCCGGGCTTTGGACCTGTCCGGCCTTCCATGTAAAGCTGGGCAGGTCGATGACCATACGGTAGGGGTCGGAGAGAACGAAGGCGCGAAAATCCGCCGGACTATCGAGATCAAGAACCATGCGGGTTTTTTCCTGATGCAGGCCAAAGCGTACGGATTCGATATCAAGCGCGTGGGACTGGGTTGGTGCAAAAAACAGCGCCAGCAGATATATCAGCCATAAAAGTGAAGATTTTGCGTTCAAGATAGTTACTCAAAATGGTGTCTGGATTAATCTGTTGTCTTTATATCATAAACTCATGTGGATGTGTAAAGCTCTTAAGCGTTAACGACTTGTTTTAAAACGCACTCAACGGCGAAAGAGCAATTTATAAGCATGAGACGTGTTTTTTTATCTTGTCTAGTTGGCAGGCTGTGTGTAGTGTGCACTTAAGTGTTTAGTGGATTGCGGTTTTAGCGCTTAAAAGTATTTAAAGGTTTCGCGAACTGCATTCCCCAAAATCGATGTAACAACCAGCGCGCATTTTTGCGCCGCTTTCTCCTGTGCGAACACTCGAAGTCTCACTTCGGCCGAGGGAAAGGGCGGCGGAGTGCGCGTGTTCTATGGAGAAATAAGATGTCAAAGAAGATGTTGATTGATGCCACCCATATTGAAGAAACGCGGGTGGCGATTGTTGATGATGGTCGCCTTGAAGAGTTCGATTATGAGAGCTCTTTCCGTAAGCCCCTTAAAGGCAATATTTATCTCGCGAAAGTGACGCGGGTTGAGCCGTCCTTGCAGGCGGCCTTTGTGAATTTCGGCGGGAACCGTCATGGCTTTTTGCCGTTTTCGGAAATTCATCCGGATTATTTCCGCATTCCGGTGGCTGACCGGAAGGCGTTGATTGCAGAGCAAGAGGCTGCTTTGCAGGCGCATGATGAAGAAGAGGCTCTGGACGATCACGATGAGCCGGAAGATGAAGTCAGTCTTGAGTCTGATGAAGATGACGTCGAAGAGGATGCGGTTGAAGAGTTGGGTGGTGATCTGGCTGTGGCGTCTGAAGAGGATGACGAAGAGGCCAAAGCCGCCCAAAAGCCTGCGCGCGGGCGGAAATCGAAAGATAAGGATAGTGAAGCCGACGGGGCGGATATGGCTGATGAAAAGGCTGATGTTGACGTTGTATATGATGAGGATTCGATCGGCAACCGTAAGGAAGAGCTGGAAAACGATATTGATGGCAATGTTGTCGATGACGAGGAAGAGGAAGCCAACGGTAACAGCCGTAATCGTCGTGGCGGGCGTGGGCGCGGTCGTCGGGGGGGGCGCAATAACGGATGGAATGGCCGGGGTGGCCGAAATGCGGCGCACCGTGCCAAACGGGTTGAAACTTTTGGTGGCGAGGAAATGGATGAAGAGCAACGTTTCCGTTTTAATTTGCGCCGCAAGTACAAGATTCAGGAAGTGATCAAGCGCGGGCAGATTATGCTGGTGCAAGTTTCAAAGGAAGAGCGCGGGAATAAGGGTGCGGCTGTGGGGAGCTATTTGTCCCTGCCGGGACGTTATTGTGTGCTGATGCCAAACTCTCCGCGCGCGGGCGGCGTATCGCGCAAGATTTCTAATTACAAAGATCGTGCGAAGATGCGCGAAATGATGAAAGAGCTGGAAGTGCCCAAGGGCATGAGCGTGATTTTGCGCACCGCCGGGGTTACGCGGACCAAGGCAGAAGTGAAGCGCGATCTGGATTATCTGTTGCGCTTGTGGAATACGATCCGCGAGACGACCTTGGAATCCAGCGCGCCGGCTCTGGTGTATGAAGAGGCCGATCTGATTAAGCGCGCGGTGCGTGATCTTTACACCCGCGATGTTGAAGAAATTCATGTTTCCGGTGAGGAAGGCTTTAAGACGGCCAGAGACTTCATGAAGATGATGATCCCTTCGCATGTCAAAAAGGTCAAAGAGTATAAGGATGAGGATAAATCCCTGTTCAACAAATTTAAGGTTGAAGAGCAAATTGCCGAGATCGGCGAAACGGAAGTCCGGTTGAAATCCGGCGGGTATCTGGTAATTAACCCGACGGAAGCTTTGGTGTCGATTGATGTGAACTCCGGTAAGGCGACGAAAGAGCGCCATATCGAGGAGACGGCGCTGAAAACCAACCTTGAAGCGGCCGAGGAAGTGGCGCGCCAGTTGCGCTTGCGCGACCTTGGCGGGCTGGTTGTGATTGACTTTATCGATATGGAAGATCGCCGAAATAACGGCAAGGTTGAGCGCAAAATGCGTGAGGCGTTGTCGGGTGATCGAGCACGCATTCAGATGGGGCGGATTTCATCCTTTGGTTTGATGGAGCTGTCGCGGCAACGCCTCAGCCCGTCTTTGACCGAGAGCCAGTTTGAGACTTGTTCGCACTGTGGGGGGTCGGGCCGTGTCCGCACTGCCGATGCGGCGAGCATTATGGTATTGCGCGCGATTGAAGCCGAGGGCGTTAAGGGCCGTGCGTCACAGGTGATTGTGCATGTGGCCAATGCGGTGGCGCTGTATATCCTGAATAACAAGCGCGAGAATATGGCCGAGATTGAGGAACGCTACGGCTTTAGTGTGTTGATTCGCGTTGATGATACGCTCGGCGCTTCGGCTTTCCGGGTTGAGGTGTCGAAACCGGTGGATAAATCTTCTCAGAATGAAGACGATCAGGGTGATGCCAATGTCAGTGCTGATGACGAGCAGGATGGCAATAACCGTCGCGGCGGGCGTCGTCGCGGCCGACGCGGTGGTCGAAATCGCGGTGGGTACAATCAGAATCGTAGCGATGACCAGCACGGCGAAGGCGATGTGTCGGAGGCTTTAGAGCAAAAAGCTGAGGCTGAGGATACGAAAGCGGAAGATAAGGAAGAGCCGACGGTGAAAAAAGCGGTTTCCAAGAAGCCTGCCGCGAAAAAAGATGCAGGCGAGGAGAAAGAGGACAAAAAACCTGCGGCCAAGAAGGCCCCGGCGAAAAAAGCCAAGAAGGATGACGAGGTGGGTGCTGCATCATCCAAGGATGAGGCCAAAGATGAGAAGTCTGAAAAGCCGGTGAAAAAGGTAAAAGCGTCGAATGACGATAAGCCGAAAAAGCCGCTGAAGAAGGATGAGCCGAAGGATTATGAAACGGTCAATGAAGCGCCGAAGGCCAAGAAGAAGGGCTGGTGGAACAAACTCGTCGATTAGAGCTTCCGTTATTTAAGATTTTTGAAAAGGAGCCGTGAGGCTCCTTTTTGACATTGGTAACTTAAAATAGGGTCAGGACCTATAAATTGTGATTAATTCTGTTCACCATAAACACTTCAGATGCAAGGAAAGCAAGGTTCTGCCATGCCGTAGCATAGGAGGTTCTTGCTTGACGCAGCAGATGGGGTGTTTATGGTGAACCCGAAGGGCGCGGCAAATTTTTGCGGCTGATTGGAAAAATCGCTTGAACGTAGCTTCGGCTATGCCCTGCGCGATTTTTCCTTCCATCCATCAAAAATTTGTCTCGCGCAGAATAAACAAAATTTATAGGTCCTGACCCTAGATAATCAATCCAGTTTTCGGTAAAGAAGATACGGCAAGATGAAAGGTAAACAGCGCTATTGCTTTCAGTACTGTGGTTGTAAAGACGCCCTTTAGTTATGTTAATATAAAAATTATATACTCTCTTCATTCTGTCGTTTAAAACAAAATTATGACACATACGATTGAAGAGGTTCGGGCGCTCTATCAACGCCCGTTGATGGATTTGGTTTATGATGCGGCGAGCGTCCATCGCGCCAATCACGATCATTACGAAATGCAGATGTGCACTTTGCTGTCGATCAAGACTGGCGGCTGTACGGAGGATTGCGGCTATTGTTCTCAGAGCTTGCATAATGATGCGGAAATCGAAAAAGAAATCCTGATGAAGACCGAAGCGGTCTTGGAAGAGGCACGCAAGGCGAAAGAGGCCGGTTCCACGCGGTTTTGCATGGGGGCGGCCTGGCCGCGTGTGCTTGAAGGTCGGGCGTTTGATCGGGTATGCGAGATGGTCAAAGGCGTTAGCGATATGGGTATGGAATCGTGCGTGACGCTGGGGATGATCACTGAGGATCAAGCCAAGCGTTTGGCGGAGGCGGGCCTTAAAGCCTATAACCACAATCTCGATACATCGGAGGAATTCTACGACAAAATTGTTACGACGCGCACATATGACGATCGTTTAGAGACGCTGGCGAATGTGGCCAAGGCTGGGATTTCGGCGTGTTGCGGCGGGATTTTGGGGATGGGCGAGAGTGAAGAAGACCGAATTTCCTTGCTGTGCACTTTGGCTAATCTCAATCCGCAGCCTGAAAGCGTGCCGATCAATATGCTGGTGCCGGTGAAGGGGACGAAGCTGGAAAATACTCCGAAACTCGATATTTTTGAGTGGATTCGAGCGATTGCGGTGGCACGGATTTTGATGCCGAAATCAATGGTCAGATTGAGTGCTGGGCGGCTAACGATTTCGAAAGAAGCCCAAGCTTTGGCGTTTTTTGCCGGGGCAAATGCAATCTTTACCGGGGAGAAGTTGCTCACGACGCCGAACCCGGAAAAAGATTTCGATCACGCGCTGTTGGATGATCTGGGCATGAGGCCGCGCACGCCGTTTAAGGACGAAAAGGCGGAACAGGAAGCGGCTTAATTTGAACTGCAGAGGTAAGCATAGTAATGCGAATTGTTTTCTCTAAGCCTTACTGGATAACGTTTACTGTAATAAGTCTTTTGTGGGTGCTTGTGACGCTTTTTACGTGGAGCCAGCCTGGCAGTGATGGAAGCAGGGTGTACGGTTTTCCATTACCTTTTTATAGTTTTGGAGGAATGTGTGAAAACGGCGTGTGCTCTTTCTTTTCGTGGCATTTTCTTGTTATTGATGCTCTTATGTTGGTGTTTATTCCCATGCCCGTCTCTTTGTTTTTCTTTAGGAAACAAAGAAGGCCTTAAACGGTAAATAAACAGCCTTTTCGGGATGACAAAGAGAGAGATATATTTTTATATGATTTTGAAAGCCTTCAAAATTAACGGAGATGGAACGGGTAGCGTTTTGGTCGGGGATGATATTTCCCAAGCCATTCGAGATGAACATCTGGCCTGGGTTCATCTGGATGCGAATTTCGAAGAGGCCGGGCAGTGGCTGCGCCGTGAAATTTCCTATCTTGATCCGGTGATTGTTGAGGCGTTGATCGCCGAAGAAACCCGTCCGCGGGTGTTGGAGCTTGAAGAGGGGGTGTTGTTGATCCTGCGCGGGATCAACATGAATGAAAACGCCCAGCCTGAGGATATGGTGTCGATTCGTTTGTGGGTCGATCCGCACCGGATTATCAGTTTGCAACGACGAAACCTCAGAACCGTGCAAAATATGGAAGGCCAGCTTTTGGCCGGTAAGGGGCCGAAAAATGCGGCTGACTTTGTCGTGGCGTTATCGAACGGTTTAATTGAGCATATGGAGCCGGTGTTCTCACAGCTTGACGATACGCTGGACGATATTGAGGAAAAGATAATTGAGGAGCCAGACGCGGTGGAACGGCATCATATTAACACCGTACGGCGTCAGGCCATTCAGTTTCGGCGGTATCTGGCGCCGCAACGCGATGCGATTGTCGCTTTGAAGAGCGTGCAGGCGGAATGGTTTGATTTAGGGCATCGGCGGCGTTTACAAGAGGCGCAGGATCGGCTGATCCGTTATGTCGAAGATCTGGATACGATCCGCGAGCGCGCGCAGATTGTCAAAGAAGAGCTGAGTTCTTTGCTCGCCGATAAGATGAACCGGAACATGTATATCTTGTCGGTTATTGCGGCCATTTTCCTGCCGCTCGGGTTTTTGACAGGTTTGCTCGGGATTAATGTCGGCGGTATTCCGGGGGCGGAGTATAGCGGGGCATTTTATGTATTCTGCGCGATTTTAACCGTGCTGGTTGCCGGGCAGGTGGCATTCTTTAAATCGCAAAAATGGTTTTAGGTGACGGGCTGGCGTTTGGTTTTAGCGCCGTTGCAATCCAGCGATAAAGTTATCGATCAGGCAGTTTGCCATGTCGGCGGCGGGATTGTTGCCGATAATGCCGATTTTGTTGGTTTCTTCCATCAGATAAATCCCGTGGACGGAAGACCACAGGGTGCGTGCGGCGATGGCTTTTTCCTGTTTCTGGCTTTGCGTAAACAGGGGGGTGAGCAAGTCCTCAAGGACAAAGAAGATTGATTTGTGCCGCAACGGGCGGAGGCGTGGATTTTTACACGCAGTTTTAGTGACGATTTTGGTCCTGTTATTGGCAGGCCGTTGGATTGTGCTTCCGTTGTTTTTTGGTCCGACTGTTTTTATCCCGATAAACACGAAGGTAGAAAATATAGAAGTAAAAACAAGAATCGATCCTACCGGCCACTGACAGAGAAAGAAACTCGTCTGGCTGTGCGTCGATATATGCCGACTTTAGAGAAGCCGAGGCGCTCTATAAGAGATCCCCGAATTGGCCAATGAGAGCGCGCAAGTCCTGTTGAGAATTTAAGCGGTATGCTATATGAGTAGTGCATGCGTAATTTTCAAGAAAAGCTGGGTCAGCTTAAAGGCAAGGGCAGGTATCGCTCTTTGGCTTTGCCGGGTGGGGTTGATCTGACCTCGAACGATTATCTGGGGCTGGCGGCGCATCCGGTTTTGAGAGAGGCGGCGATTGAGTTTTTTGAAAATGGCGGGCCGATCGGTGCGGGCGGGTCGCGTTTGCTGCGCGGGCATACGCAGGCCCATGCGGCGCTGGAGGCGTTTGCGGTCGCGTTTTTTGCTGCGCCGAAAGCACTGTATTTTTCGACCGGGTTTCAGGCTAATAGTGCGCTGTTTCAGGCTTTGTGCGGTCGGCATGACGTGGTTGTGTTTGACGAATTTGTGCATGCGAGCGCGCGCGAGGGGATTCAGAGTTCACAGGCGCAGCATATAAGATTCGCTCACAACGATACCCGGTCTTATAGAGACAGTTTGTTGCGGGCAAAAGCGCAGCAAAAGTCGGGCGGGCAAATCTGGGTTGCGGTGGAAAGTGTGTATTCGATGGATGGCGATATCGCGCCGTTGGTTGAGATTTATGCGCTGGCTGAGGAATTTGATGCGATTTTGATTGTCGATGAGGCACATGGAACAGGCGTGATGGGGGCTGAAGGGAAAGGGTTGGCGTATGATTTGTGTGCGTCATTGCGAGGAGGATCGTTAGATCCGACGCGGCAATCCAGAGTGGGAGAGGGATTGCTTCGCTGCGCTCGCAATGACGATTGGCCTGATAATCTGATTGTTGTGCATACATGCGGCAAGGCGATGGGCGTGGCCGGGGGGCTGGTTTGCGGGCCGGAAGAGATTATTGATACGCTGATTAACACCGCGCGCGGGTTTATATATTCGACGGCGCCGCTGCCGGTGCAGGCGCATTTGGTGCAAAAATCCCTCGAGATCATTGGTTCTGATGAAGGACGCGCGCGACGGGAAAAATTGCATAGGCTTTGCAAAAAGGCGCAGCAAAATTTCGGCGGAGCAGGGACGCATATTGTGCCGATCATTATTGGGGATGATGAGAAAGCGGTTTGTATTGCGCAGGAGTTGCAGCAAAAGGGGTATGATATTCGTGCAGTCCGTCCGCCAACAGTGCCGGAAGGAACGGCGCGACTGCGGCTGTCGCTGAGTGCGGAGTTAGATGAAAAGGTGCTTGATCGTTTTGCTGCGGATTTAAAAGAGGTTTGTTTATATGATTGTCATTCCGACCGCAGGGCGTTAGCCCGGAGTGGAGGAATCTTATCAGGTTGATAGTGGGGTAAGATCCCTCGACTTCGCTCGGGATGACGATGGGGGTAAACTGCGTTAAAGGGAAAAATTATGAGTAACAGATGCATAATCACCGGGACGGATACGGATGTCGGTAAGACTGTCGTGGCGGCGATGTTAACGCTGGCGCTGGAGGCAACATATTGGAAACCCGTGCAATCGGGGGTTCAGGGCGGGGTGGATACAAAGACCGTACAGAAACTCACAGGATTGCCGAATGAGCGGTTCTTGCCGGAGGAATATGTGTTTACCGAGAGCTTATCACCGCACCGGGCGGCGGAGCTGGATGAGGCGCAGATTGATGTTGATGCACTGGAAATCCCCGATGTGCCGGGACCGTTGATTATTGAAGGGGCGGGCGGGCTGATGGTGCCGTTGACGCGGCAGAACTTGCTGATCAACCTGTTTAAGCGCTGGAATGAAAGCGAACGGGTGCCGGTGATTTTGGTGGCGCGCACGGGGCTGGGGACGATTAACCATACGCTGTTATCACTTGAAGCGCTTTGGAGCCGTAAGATTCCCGTGCATGGAATTATTTTTGTCGGTGATGAAAATGGAGACAATATGCGCACGATCGGTGAGTTTTCCGACACAAAAATTCTTGGGCGCCTTCCCATGCTTGACTCTTTGAATGCAAAGACATTAACTAGCGCTTTCGAGCAAAATTTTAGTCTGGATGATTTTTAGAAGGAGCGCGCTTTGATGAACCGCATTTCACCAATCTGGCATCCGATGACCCAGCATAAAGTGTTTGGGCCTGCGCTGCATGTGGAAAGCGGATCGGGTGCGCGGTTGAAATTGCGCGGCGGGCGTGAGGTGATCGACGGAATTTCCAGCTGGTGGGTCAATACGCACGGGCATTGTCATCCGAAAATTGTCGGGGCGGTGCGTGAGCAGGCCGGGAAGCTGGAGCAGGTGATCTTTGCCGGTTTTACGCATGATCCGGCGGAAAATTTAACCCGTAAATTGCTCTCAACCGTGCATCAGGCGTTTCAAGGTAAGGCCGGACCGTCGCTTGATTTCGTTTTTTATTCCGACAGCGGGTCCACGGCGATTGAAGTGGCGCTGAAAATGGCGATCGGTTTTCATGCGCAGACTGGTGAGGCGCGCGGCAAGGTGATTGCGCTGGATGGCGGGTATCACGGCGATACGTTCGGGGCGATGTCTGCGGGCAGTCGGGGTGTGTTTAATGCCCAGTATGAGCCGTTTTTGTTTGATGTTCGCCATGTGCCGTTTCCCAAAAAGGGCGAGGAAATGCGCTCTCTGGCGTGGCTGGATAAATGGCTGAAGAAATTTGGTGCGCAAACGGCGGCCTTTGTGTTTGAGCCATTGGTGCAAGGCGCGGCAGGGATGCGGGTTTATTCACCCAAGGTGCTGTCCAAGATGGCTGAGATGTGCCGAGAATATGGCGTAGTGCTGATTGCCGATGAGGTGATGACCGGTTTTGGTCGTACGGGGTCCATGTTTGCCTGTGAACAGGCCGGGTTTACCCCAGATTTGCTGTGTCTGTCGAAGGGGCTGACCGGCGGGTTTTTGCCGATGGGCGCAACGTTGGCGAGCCAAGAGATTTACAAAGCGTTTTATCGTGATGAAAAGGCCAAGCAGTTTTTCCATTCGACCAGTTTTACCGGCAATCCGCTGGCGTGCGCAGCGGCGCTGGCTTCTCTGGAAATTTGGGATGAAGAACCGGTTATGGAGAATATCGCGGCGATTGAGGCTTCGCATCAACGCGCGGCCGGATGGTATGCGGCGCGGCCGGATATCACGGATGTGCGGGTAAAGGGCAGCATCTTTGCCATCGATGTGCGTGATGATGTGAGCGGGTATTTGTCCTCGATTGGCGATGATATCTATAAATTCATGCTGGACAATGACGTGCTGCTGCGACCGATTGGCAATTGTATTTATATCCTGCCGCCCTATTGCATCGAGCAGCAGGATCTGGAGCGGATTTATGAAACGCTCTGGCGGTCATTGGATACGTTTCGCACGGATCGATTCCAAGAAGCGGCGTGAGCGCGGCGGCTTTGGTTTTAGCGCCTTGGATAAGGTTTCCGGCGGGCTATTTTCGGTCTTTGCCCCTTAAAATCCCTATGCTAGTATCCGATTCCCGGTTCACATTAATTTATGAAAGAGTAAGCTATGAAACTGAGCATTGAGCGCGCATCCCTTCTTCGATCCCTTGGACATGTGCAAAGCGTTGTTGAGCGCCGGAATACCATTCCGATTTTGTCCAACGTTTTGATGAAAGCCGAAGACGGGGTTTTGTCGCTGGCAACCACGGATATGGATCTGGAGATTGATGAATCTGTGGCGGCGAATGTTTCAGACGCGGGCGCGACGACGGTTCCGGCCCATACGCTGTACGACATTGTGAAAAAACTGCCTGACGGTGTGGATGTTGAGTTGTCGCTGAATGCCGAAGGGACACAAATGACGGTGAAGTCGGGGCGTTCGCAGTTTAAGCTGAGCTGTCTGCAAACGACGGATTTTCCTGAACTTGGCGCCGGGGAGCTGCCGAGCGGATTTGCGATTCCGGCGGCGGATATGCGCGCGCTGATTGATCGTACGAAGTTCGCGATGAGCACTGAGGAGACCCGTTATTATCTGAACGGGATTTATCTGCATGAAGCCGATCAGGACGGTGTGAAGGTTTTGCGCGCGGTGGCGACGGACGGGCACCGTCTGGCGCGTTTTGAAATGCCGCTTCCCGAGGGGGCGACCGGTATGCCGGGGATTATCATTCCGCGCAAGACGATCGGTGAGCTGCGCAAGCTGGTTGATGAGGCGGCCGACACCATTCAAGTTACCCTGTCGGAAAGCAAAATCCGTTTTGCCTTCGATCATATCGTGCTGACTTCGAAGTTGATTGACGGGACGTTCCCTGATTATGAGCGGGTGATCCCGCAAGGGAATGACAAGATTGTCGAGGTGGATGCGAAGCTTCTGACCAGTGCGGTGGATCGCGTGTCGACGATTTCCGACGGGAAGAGCCGGGCGATTAAAATTGCGCTGAACGGCAAGCAAATGACCGTTTCGGCGAGCAGCGCCGATGCGGGCAGTGCGACGGAAGAAGTCGAGGTGAACGGCGAAACCGATATCGAGATCGGGTTCAACGCGAAATATCTGCTGGATATTACCTCGCAGATTGAAGGCGAAGGGTGCCGTTTGACGCTGGCCGATCCGGCCAGCCCGACGATTATTCAGGATAACAGCGATCCGAGCGCGCTTTACGTGTTGATGCCTTTGCGGGTTTAGATCTGGTTGTCATTTCGAGCGTATGCGAGAAGTCTCCTAATTTTAAACCACGGAGGCACGGAGTTTACAGAGGTGGTATGAATAAAAATAAAAGGGGCTAAAGTATTTAAGAGTTAATGTTTATAGCAATTTAAATTATAGTCATTCAACTTAAGAATTATACAGGTCTGCAAACGAAGCCGTTTTTACCCTCTGGGGCACAAGTGAAAAAATCTCCTCAAAGTACCTGTATGTACGTTGTCGTCGATTTTTTCAAAAGCCGGTCGTTTTCGCCTCTGTATAATCCTTAATTTAAACGACTATATGATTCCTACACAAAGAGTTTATCGAGAGGCATATCGTTTGGAGCATTTTTCCAGTTGGTTTTCATGGCGCCGAAGGTTTGCTCGATGGGGTTGAAGTCGGGAGAATATTTGGGCAAGCACAAAAGTTTGTGTCCGTGTTCTTCGAGCAAGTCCCTGATTTTACTTTTGGCATGAACGGGAGCGTTATCCATGATGACGATGCTGGGTTTTTGTAATGCACCCAAGAGATATTCTTTGACCCACCATGTCACGGTCAGGGCTTCGCGCACGTCTTCGAACAAGATCGGTACCAGCCATTCTTTCCCGCGCTCTGCTATAATCGGAAATAAGGTGTATTAGTTGAGATTTGATCTGACATTCTTTACCAACTGCATATAGTCATTTAAATTAACATTTACACGTAACAAGAGCATCAAGGGTTGTTTTTTGCTCGGCATTTTTCCAGTTTGTTTTGATGGCTCCGAATGTATTTTCGATGGGGTTGAGGTCGGGAGAATATTTGGGGAGGCATAAGAGTTTGTGCCCTTTTTCTTCGAGCATGGCTTTGATTTTTGCTTTGGGGTGAAAGGGCGCGTTGTCCATGACGATGACACTGGGCTTTGTCAGGGTTCTCAACAAATGCTCCCTGATCCACCACAAGACGGTTGTGCCTTCGCACGAACCTTCGAACAAGATCGGCGCAAGCCATTGTTTGCTTTTTCGCCGTTGCGCCATGATGAGATTCGTGCGCGTATTCTTCCCGCCCCGCACATCGCCGTAAATTTTATCCCGCGCTCTGCCCAGCCTGCATCGCGCCGAACATCCTCCTCAAACCCGCTCTCATCAAAGTAAATAATGTTGTCGGAGCCATACGCGCAGAGCAGTTTGCGCAGGCGGCACAGATATGCCGCTCTTTTCATATTGTTTCGTTCCAAATATCGTCGTTGTTTTTTTAACGATTTTCATCGTCTTAAGCGCTATCGACAGGCCGGGAACGCTGATGCCAAAAATCTCAGCGCGTTCGCGTAATAGCATATCCGGATGTTGCCGCACATGACGGCGAAGCTCTTCCTTGTCCAATTTGCGACGCCGCAAACCATGTTTCTTAGGAGAAAGGTCACCGCGCAACAACCAGTTATAAACACTCTTGCGCGATACGTTATAACGGCGCGCCGCTTCCGCTTTGCTGCCGCCCGAGAGAACAAAATCCACGACCCGCTCTCGTATATCAATCGAACATGTCATACCAAAATATAACATGTGTAAATATTATTTTAAATTACTATAGAAAGCAAAGGAGTGTCAGTCATGAGCAGTTATCAAGAAAAAATCATCAAACCGAAGTTGGGCGTATTGGAGCTTGCCAAGCAATTGGGCAATGTTTCGCAAGCCTGCAAAGTCATGGGCTATAGCCGTGATACGTTCTATCGCTACAAGGAACTGTACGAGAACGGCGGAGAAAGCGCTGATTGAGATCAGCCGCAAGAAACCGATCCTCAAGAACCGCGTGGCGGAAAGCGTGGAGCGAGCCTGCATCGAGATCGCCGTTGAGTTTCCGGCCTACGGCCAGCAACGCGCCGCGAATGAACTGCGTAAAAAAGGCATATTGATCTCGCCCGGAGGCATCCGTTCGGTATGGCTACGCAACGATCTGGAGACCATGAAAAAGCGCCTCAAAGCCTTGGAAGCCAAGGTTGCCCAAGACGGCATCATCCTCACCGAAGAACAGCTGGCCGCTCTGGAAAAGCAAAAGTCCAAACGTGAGGCCCATGGTGAGATTGAGAGCGAACACCCCGGATAGATATTACACGCTGTGGGCCAACATCCTCGAAAACCGCAACGCCGTTTGATCGAGTTTCTTTTGCAGCTTGTCAAAGTCTTTGTTCCTTTCACGCATCGCAATTTTTCCGTCAGAAATTTTTGGCGTATAACATGCAACCATAATGCGAAGTTTTCTCGATTTATTCGTGTAACGTGCATATAATCGCCCTTGTGTGTTCGTGGGGCTTTTTCATGTTTTTGCAATTTTCTTCTCTGAGAATATGCCAAAGAATTATGCTGGCGTTTTTATGCGGGTTGGCGGCTGGTTCACTGCTTATGGTTGCATATTATGCGCGTACTGATCCGCAGTCTTTGTGGTTGTTTCTTTTTTCAGGTGTTTTTTGCGTTCTTGTCGTTTCCTTTCTGTTACGTGCGGAGCAGGGAAAGACCATAGAGGGAATGATTGAGGCGCGAACGGGAGAGTTGAAGGAAAGTAACGCTTTTGCCCAGCTCATTGCCGATCACATTCCCGATATGATGTTTGTGAAGGATAAGGACCTTAATATTGTGCGCGCGAATAAGGCTTTTTTGGAGATGTATGATCCGAAGGAGCGTGGCAACATTCTCGGGACGAGCGGGCTTGAGCAGTTCCCCAGGCATCAGCAGGAGATGTATAGCCGTGAGGACACAAAAGTTCTTGGTGATGGCTATTCGGAAGTTGTTGAGGAAAATACAATTTATGATGGAACGACGCGTACATTGTTGACTCGCAAAATCGGCTTTAAGGATGAGCGTTCTCAGCCGTTCTTGCTTGGTTTTTCACGCGATATTACAGAAGAACTGATGGCGCAAAATAAGCTTCAGGCGATTTTGGATACGACGGCAGACGGGCTGATTACCATTGATAGCGAAGGCATTGTTGAATCCTACAACAAAGCGTGTGAGGGAATATTCGGTTACGCTTCGGAAGAGGTGGTCGGTCAAAATATCAAGATGCTGATGCCTAAGCGTTATGCGGAACAACATGATCAATTTATTCTAAATTACCTGAATTCAGGTGAGACAAAAATTATCGGTATCGGCCGGGAAGTTGAGGCTCAGCATAAGAACGGGCGTGAATTTCCAATTTATTTGGGCATTTCCGAGGTTATGGTCGGAAAACGGCATTTTTTCAGCGGCATTGTTCGCGATATTACCCGGCAGAAAGCGGCCGAAGAGGAGCTGCGGCGTTCCAATGAGGAATTGCAGGATTTTGCTTATGTTGTCTCGCATGATTTGAAGGCGCCGTTGAGGCATTTGTCGCTGAGCGCCGGATTTTTGGCGCGGGAATATGGAGACAAACTTGATGAGCGCGGGCATGAGTTCTTGCACAAGATGCTTAAAAGTACCGATCATATGCAAAACATGATCGAAAGTCTGTTGTCCTATGCGCGAGTGGGTCAGAGCAAGCGATCTTCGTTTAAGCCTGTCGCGCTTAAAGAGGTTTTGGGTGAAGTTCTTGAAGTTATGGGCGTTACGATTGAGGAAAGTCGTGCGCAAATCAAGATGGATGAGCTTCCGGCTGTAACCGGCGATAAGGACTTGCTTGAGCAACTGTTTCAAAACCTCATTCAGAATTCGATTAAATACGCCAAGGCGGATACTCCGCCCGAAATTACTATTGATTGTGAAAAATCCCACGGGTATTGGCGCATCTCGGTGGCCGATAACGGTATAGGAATCGTGCCGAAATATGCGGACAGGGTTTTTGACATTTTTGAACGGCTGCATCGTGATGATGAATATGAAGGTGTCGGGATTGGTCTGTCGATTTGTCAGCGTATTGTGACTTTTCACGGCGGTGAGATTTGGCTTGATAAAGATTATGATCAGGGGGCGAAGTTTGTTTTTACTCTGAGGGCTGCGTAATTATTTGGGAGCATGATTTTAATAAAGGATTGTACTGATGAAAAACTCTGAACCTATTCAAATTCTTATGGCTGAAGATCAGGAAACGGACGCTTTTTTTGTTGAGCAGGCTTTTGCTCAGTCGAAGATAGAAAATGTTGTGCATTGGGTACGGGACGGTCAGGAGGTTATGGATTTTTTATCGGGTGAGGGTAAGTATGAGCAACAGCCGCGTCCGCATTTGATTATTCTCGATATCAAAATGCCGCGTAAGGACGGGATGGAAACGCTTGAAGAGATTAAAGGTGATGAGCGGCTTAAGGATATTCCTGTGCTGATAATGTCTGGGTCGCAGGCACCTGATGATGTCCTTAAAGCGTATAAGAAACATGCCAATGCGTATGTCGCGAAAACCAACGGCTTTGACGATATGCTTAGTTTTGTTGAGGCGGTTGAAAAGTTCTGGTTTATGAGGGCGCGGTTGCCACAGGCTCAGGTCTGATTACAGAGAGGCCAGAGCAAAGTTTTTTAAACAGACAAAGCCGTCTTTCACGGCAATGACGATTTCACGGCTGAGACGGACGGCGATTTTTCCCGGCGCGGAGTCATGCGGTTCTTCCCAAGCGTCCAGCGCGTAGACAACCCATAACTGATCGTCGAAGCTGGCGAGGCTGCCGAAATTTCCAAAAGCGCGGGCGGTGCGTTTGACGGTTTTGATATCGGCGTTCCAGTCCAAAAGGCGGTCTTGGTCGGTCGGCGGGGCGATGGTTGAGGCTTCTGTAGCGTTTTGCGGCTTCGCTTTTTCCCAAAGATCGGACAATTCATCGAACAGCTTTGAAACCAGATTTGGTGTGCGCATAGCGATTTTGGCGCTGTAGGTTTCTACGCTTTCCTCGGGGGAAAGCGCGAATTTTTCCTGTAGCAGGATATCCCCGGCGTCAAAGTTTTGCGTCATTTTATGGGCGGTCAGGCCTGCGGCGCTTTCAAGGTTATCGAGAATTATGCGCGGGATGGGCATAAGGCCGCGGCCTTTGGGCAAATATGTTGGATGCAGGTTTACAGCGTAGGCGCGGGCCGGATCGACGGGAGGGATTTTGTATGGATAACCGGCGGCAAAGAACAGCTCGACGCCTTTATCGAGAAAGGGATAGAGGTGGAAATCTTCGGCCCTTGATATAATGAACGGAACGTTTCGTTTTTGCGCGAGAGTGCGGCATTGTTGATTGAAATTGAAAATATTGTCGCATTCGAAGCTAAAGATGCCGACCAGTTCATGGCCATCCTCAATGACCCGCTCAATGGCGGGGAGCATAAAATCGTAACCGAAATAGACGAACTTCATGCTTGAAGTATCGGCAATCGCGGGGATGCTTACAAGCAGGATTTGTAATTAGGCTTTGTCGTCGATAATGCGGAAGAGTTCTTCATTGAGTTCAGAGGTCGCTTCAATGGTTTTAATGTTGGCCTTGTACTGGATTTTTGCCAGATTAAGATTGACCGCTTCTTCGGCCAGATCGACATTAGGCATACCGATGAGGCCTTCGTTATTGGCAAATGGTGAATCCGGGTCATAGGCTGGAACGAAGGGATCGTTTTTGGGTACGAATGTGCTGGTTACACCTTGGCCATTTCCTTCATTATCTGTTTGCGCGGTTTGCTGCGTGCGTAGCGGCGTATATGGCGCTTGGGCGCCTTCTTCCAAAGAACCGGCGGTTTGCAGGTTGGCAATGTTCGAGGCGCTGGCCGCCAGTTGCTTGCTGGCTGCGTTTAAACCTGTCAGTGCAATGTTAATCGGTCCAATCATATCTAGAGTTATAGCATGAAAAACGTTAAAATCGTCTTGAGATTTGGTCTTTTGGCTGTTCCGTCCCTGCCTATTTATGTTATCTTCAGTAAGGATCTTGTTATGCGTTTTATTCTTGTTTTTCAATTTTTTATCGCTGTTTTGGTTTTGAATTCCGGTGCCGGTTTCGCGACATCGGCGCGCGATTATATCTGGGGGCCACCTCAAAAGGATTTTGTGCGGCCGTTTCTGGAAGAGGCGAAATTACCGCATAATGCGCGATGGGCGGATGATGAATGGAGCCCGAAGGACTGGATCGATTCGCGCGGGGGTAGCGTTAAAGCGGTCGTCGATGGTTTGTACCGGGCCGATATCGTTGCGGACCAGTATGTTGATAACGATATACCGGTGTTGGAAGTCGGGCAGGGCTTTCTGGAACTCGGCGCACAAGACAAGCGCCGGGTGATCGCCTTTATGGATGAGGTGTTTGGTGTGACGAAATTTTCAACGCCGGGGGTTATCCTGATCGTTTTTCATCAGGATAAGAGCTGGTTGCATGACTTGCTGGAAGACAATGATGAACGGATTGGCTTTTTTGATGCCAATGGGTTGCAGCTGCAATAATCGCTTGTTCAGACTGAGCGTTGTTTATTGAGTCTTTCCCGGTACAAAATATAGAGGTTGGAGGCGATGATGATCGCGCTGCCAACGAAGACCGGCCAGCCCGGGACGATGTGCCAGATCCAGATATCAAAGCCTGTGGCCCAGATGAGGCCGGTATAGTTAAACGGCCCGAGCAATGAGGCTGGAGCGCGCTGGAAGCCCAGTGTGAGGAAGATCTGGCCCAGACCGCCGGTGATGCCGATTCCCAACATGATGAGCGCGGAGTGGGCATCGGGCATATTGGTCACCCATGGCATGAACAGGCCTGGCACAACGACTCCACCGACGAAGAAATAAAAGGTGATGGTGAAGGCGCTTTGGGTTTTCAGAGCGCGCAGCAGGACCTGAATAAAGGCATGGCAGACGGCCGCCCCCAGAGCGAGTGCAACGCCGATCAGGGTAACGTCCGGGGTTGGCCGGGCGACGATGATCACGCCGGTCATGCCGATGGCTACGGCAATCCAGCGATGCGGTCCAATATGTTCTTTAAGGAAAAAATGGGCGAGTACGGGGATGAGCAAAGTCGACATGAAAAACAGCACAGTGGCGTTGGCCATCGGCAGAGCCTGCACGGCGGCGAAGGTCAGGTACAGGCCGATGGTGCCGATTGTTACACGCAAGGCCAGTGTGAAGGGTTTGGAGGTCTTGAGCAGGTGGTATTTGCCCGTGAATGCGACATAGGCCAAGCAGGGGATAACGGCCAGAAGATTACGGTAGAAAACGATTTCCATGACGTGGTGCTGGCCGGTGAGCAGTTTGTTGAACATGCTCATCACTGAAAAGCAGAAAAAGGCCGCGCAGGCAAAAGCGACGCCGTGCAGGATTTTGTCTGTGTGTTGTTGCAGGTCTTCGTTATGTGATATGTGTTTGCGCATGGGTTCTTTATGCCTAAAAAGGGCTGCGATATTTCGCAGCCCTTTTTTATGATTTTGGTTATCGCTTGCGATATTAATTCTTGGCTTTGTCGACCAGTTTGTTTTTGCCGATCCAGGGCATCATGGCGCGGAGCTTGGCGCCGGTTTCCTCGATCGGATGTGCCGCATTTTTTTCGCGCATTTCGACGAGTTTGGACAGGCCTTCCTTGTTGCCGCCCATAAAACCTTCGACGAATTTGCCGGACTGGATGTCTTGCAAGATGCGTTTCATTTCCGCCTTGGTTTCGGGCGTAATTACACGCGGGCCGGAAACATAACCCCCATATTCGGCTGTGTTGGACACGGAATAGTTCATGTTGCTGATTCCGGCCTCATAAATCAGATCAACGATCAGTTTGGTTTCGTGCAGGCATTCGAAATAAGCCATTTCCGGCGGGTAGCCCGCTTCGACCAATGTTTCATAGCCAGCTTTGATCAGTTCTTCCAAACCGCCGCACAGCACGGCCTGCTCACCGAACAGGTCGGTTTCACACTCGTCTTTGAATGTGGTTTCGATGATGCCCGAACGCCCACCACCAACGGCGCTGGCGTATGACAGGGCTAGGTCTTTGGCTGTACCGGAGGCATCTTGGGCCACGGCGATCAGGCAGGGTACACCGCCGCCTTTTTGGTATTCGCCGCGCACGGTGTGGCCGGGGCCTTTCGGGGCGACCATGATTACGTCGAGGTCGGCGCGCGGCTTGATCAGGCCGAAATGGATGTTCAGGCCGTGAGCGAACATCAGAGTTGCGCCTTGTTTCAGGTTGGGTTCGATCTCGTCACGGTACAGGTCGGCTTGGTGCTCATCCGGGGCGAGGATCATCACAACATCAGCCTCGGCTGCGGCTGCGGCCGGAGGCATGACGGTGAAGCCTGCACCTTGCGCTTTGGTAGTGGATGCCGAGCCTTCACGCAGGCCGATGATCACGGTTTTAACGCCGCTGTAATTGATGTTTTGTGCGTGGGCGTGGCCTTGCGAGCCATAACCGATGATGGCGACTTTCTTGGCTTTGATCAGCTCCTAAATTGCAATCCTTATCATAGTAAACATTCAGCGAAGTGGTGTTTTCAGGTGTCGTTTGTGCCGCTGCTTGTGTCATAATCGTGAACCTCTTTCAAATTTACGTTCGTGAACCGCATAAAACAGGGTTTGGCGGGCAGAATCAAGCGATTATTTATTATTGTTGCGCTATTGTTTCAGGGCGTCGTTGACGGCCTTGGTCAGCTTTTGCATGTCTTTAAGGTTGCCCTGAATTTCGTAGCCTTTTTGGCCAATGATGCGGCCACCCAGATCGATGTTGTAAATGCTGGCGCGGTGGGACATCTGGAAGGGGCCGAATTCTTCCATGAAGATGCAGGTATAATCCTCATCATGTGGGTGAAAGCCATCGGTTATTGTTGCGTTCAGCATAACTTCTCGATAGCCGCTGCCCAGACCGGTTGGTGTACGCAGCGTTTTTGAGACGATTTTTTCAACGCGGTCGCCTTCATAAAGAAACGCTTCAATTCCGGCTTTGCAGCCCTTGATGAGTCGTGCATCTGCGGTTTCACGGTCGACACAGCCTGTCAATAGCAGGGGTAATCCAGCAAGTAGTGTAAGGGTAAAGGTTTTCGCGGGTTTAGTCCTGATCATCATGGGTGGTTGCGCCGCGGGAAATGGCGGCGATGCCCGTGCGGCTGACATCGACGAGGCCGAGCGGTTTCATCAGGTTGATAAAGGCGTCGACCTTTTCCGTCGTGCCGGTGAGTTCAAAGACGAAGGATTCCAAGGTTGAGTCGAGCGGCTGGGCGCGAAAGACGTCTGCCAAGCGCAGGGCTTCTATCCGTTTTTCACCGGTGCCGGCGACCTTGATCAGGGCCAGTTCGCGCTCGATATGCGGGCCGAAGGTGGTCAGGTCGCGTACGCGTCTGACGGAGACGATTTGTCTGATCTGGGCCTTGATCTGCTCGATCACCGACGGTGTGCCGCTGACGACGATCGTTATGCGCGAGGTGTTTTCCTCGTGGTCGGTTTCGGCAACGGTCAGGCTGTCGATGTTATAGCCCCGCCCTGTAAAGCGGCCGATGACGCGGGCCAGAACGCCGGGTTCATTATCGACGATGATGGCGAGCGTGTGGCTTTCCTCTTCCTGCTGTAGCGGATTTGGCGCATAGACGGATTTGCTTTTTTTGTCGTATTTTTTAAGGGGCTTATTCATGGAAATCCTTATACCTCAAGATTTCCATGAATACAAAGGCTTTGTGCAGGTTGTATTCTATGCGGTCTGAGTACTAGATCCCTTTGATATCAGGCTTCCCACAATCATTCCAACGATTGCCATGAACAGGCCGACAAGCTGCGGGGGGACGGCAAGCGTTTCACCGGTGCTGACGCTGTAGGCTTCGAGGACGGCCCATGAAGAGACGCCGAGTGCGATGGACACTAACGCTCCGGTGTTGTTCGCATTTTTCCAGTAGACGCCGAAGGCCAGAGGGGCAAAGGCGCCGCAGAGTGTTACCAGATAAGCGTTTTCGACCATTTCGAAAATACTCAGGCCGGCCATCGTGCTGAAATAGGCGTAGGCTAGAACGATCAGGCCGAAGCCGAGTACGCAAAGTCTTAGGGTTATCAGGAGATGTCTGTCGTCGAGCTTGAATATATTTTTGAAAATGTTCTCTGCGAGGATGGCAGACGGGGCGAGCAGTGTTCCCGATGCTGTTGACATGATGGCTGACAACAATGCGCCAAAGAAAACGATCTGGATCGGCAAAGGCACATCATTGAGTATGAAGGACGGCAAAATCCTTTGCGGGTCGCCGTCTGCGGACATGTGTGTATCGATCAAGCCCGGATCGAGCATGGTTGCACCGTAGGCGATGAAAATCGGGACAAAGCAAAAAGCGATATAGAATGTTCCGCCAATGACTGTTCCGTGCACGGCGACTTTTTCATCTTTGGCGGACATGACGCGCTGGAAAACGTCTTGCTGAGGGATTGAGCCCAGGGCGAGAGTTACGAAAGCGCCGAGGAATGCCAGAATGGAAACGATGTCCAAATCAGGCCAGAATTCAAATTTGTTGTTTGCCGAGGCGTGGTTAATCACTTCCATGAATCCGCCATCGAGGCGTGCGGAAATCAGATAGGCGACGGCGCAAAGCCCGCATAAAATCAGCATCATTTGCAGGAAGTCCATGATGGCGATGGACCACATGCCTCCGAAGACAGTGTAGAACATCACGACGCCTAAACCGATGATCATGCCGATTTCGAGAGAGATTGCATCTGCTGAGATGAGGTTTATGGTCAATCCTAAAGCCACAATCTGAGCGGAAACCCAGCCCAGATAGCTGATGCAGATGGCGATGGATACTAGCGTTTCTACCGTTGGCCCAAAACGCTGGCGGTAGAAGTCACCGATGGTCAGCAGCTTCATTCTGTAAAGACGTGCGGCAAAGAAAACGCCGACGAAGATCAAACAGATTCCTGCGCCAAACGGGTCTGCGACGATGCCGGCCAGACCTTCTTCCATAAAGGTGGCGGGCATTCCCAAAACGGCCTCGGAGCCAAACCATGTCGCAAAAACTGTTGCTATAGTGATGTATATGGGCAGAGAACGGCCCGCCAGGATATAATCTGTGGAGTTATGGACGCGGCGCGCGGCGTAGATACCGATTCCGACCGAGATTGCCATGTATAAGATAACAAAGACGGAGAGTGTGTCCATTTATGAGAGTCCTTTGTTTGGTGGCTACATTTGTGCGGTTTCCAACTGTTTTTCTGTAACCGTGCTTTTTTGAATGACGATTTTTTGCACGACGCCAAAGCCGTTGAAGTCCGTGCGCGAAACTTCACCATAGGCGCCTAGCTGTTCGAGCCTGATCCAGTCGCCGACGCGGACATCGGCTGGTAACATAAACGGGCCGCGCATCATGTCTACGGAATCGCATGTCGGTCCGGCAAAGCGAAACGCTTTTAACGGCAGGGTGTCTTTGCGCGGTTCTTTACGAATTAGGCGTGCCGGGTATGGCAGGCCGATTGAGCCACCGGCTTCGAACAAACCGCCGTATGTGCCATCATTTAAATACAGGAGATCGTCTTTGCGACCTTCGACACGAACAACCAATTCGCCAGCGCAAGCCACCAGGCCGCGGCCGACTTCACACAGAAGTTCGTATTGGTCAAGGCTGTTTTCCTTTATCGCGGCCGCGATTGTCTGTGTGAAGGTCTCTATTTGCGGGACGGGGTGTTCAGCGGTTAATTCCGCCGGAAAACCTCCGCCGATATCAACGGTATTTATTTTGACGCCGCTTTCTTCAATGGCGTCAGCGGCATGTTTTAAGGCCTTGGCGTAGACGATCGGATCGTGGCATTGTGTGCCAACGTGGAAGCTCAGTCCTAATTTTGAGCAGTAAGGGCGGCATAGCCGCAGAAGTTCAGCAGCCTGTTCCGGTTTTGCGCCAAATTTGCTCGAAAAGTCCGTTGCAACGTCGCCGCCGGCTTTTTCTTTGGGAATGGCCATACGCACAAATAGCTCGAGATCTGGTGCGGCATTCGTTTCCTGAAGGATCTTGTCGAGTTCATCCGCATAATCCAGAACGAAAGCTCTGACGCCGTGATTCACATAGGCTTCGCGGATGGCTTCGGGGGCTTTGATGGGATGCATGAAATAGATTTTCGCGTCAGGAAACAGGTCCTTGATCAAGCGGATTTCACTGATTGAAGCGGCGTCAAAACGGCGGATACCGCCTTTATACATGGCTTTTAGCAATATCGGGTCGGGATTGCATTTGACCGCATACATGGCCTGTCCGGTGAAGGCTTTGACAAACCTGCGGGTTCTGTCCACCAGCGCGTCCGGTTTTATGATCGAGACAGGAATTGCGGGGCGGAGCTTTCTTATGTAAGCATCGTCAACGTCTTTTTTCAGATGTCGTACCTGAGTATTGCACAGAAAAGACTGGTTTTCAGGGAGGGAGAAAGCGTATACGGAAGCCTCGCGGCTTCCCTTAAAAAGGTCGTCGGTCATCAACGGTAAACCCTATGCTAATGTGGGGCGAGCCCCAAGTTAACTACAAGATATACGTCGTTGCATAACCGCTAATAGGCCATAGGCACGTGCGTGGATAATATATGAATCAAAATCAGAAAAAAAACAACATTTTTTTCTGTAAAGCACACATTTTTTACTCAAAGGTGCCGGGCGGCTTAAACAAGGCTTTTGTCAAATTTATCCGCATCGGGCGAGAGGGTCATTCAAACATGTCCGCGTGCGAGCCCATGCGGATATATTCGATTGTTTTTTCCTCTTCGTTGATACGGTAAATCAAAAGCCAGTCCGGTTCAATATGGCATTCATGGTGTCCGGCCCAGTTTCCGGCTAAGGCATGGTCCTTGTTTTTAGGAGGGAGGGGAATTCCGGAAATCAAAAGTTCATGGATGTCTTCAAATTTTTTCTGCGGTTTGTTTCTCTTTTTGCAGCGTTTGGCATCGCGGCGAAACTGTGTTGTTCGTGTAGATTTATACATGTTTTAATCTTCGTCTTCATCGTCGCCAAACAAGTCTTTAAGGAACTCTTCGCTGCTGGTAAATGTCTTTCCCCCGCCACGAGCCAGTTCTTCAATGGCTTCGCGGGTTTCTTTGTTTGGAATTTTGACCTCGAAGGGCAGGCCCTGATGCAGTGAGACCTGGTTCAAAAACATATTGATCGCTTGGGCGGGTTTAAGGCCCAATCGCTCAAAAACCGCGTAGGCTTCGGTTTTTGCGCGGGAGTCCAGTCTTAAATTCGTCGGTTCGGTGGTCATGGTTTATACTCCTTCAATGCAGTTACAATTGTATAACATTTGTAACTTTTTGTAAAGGCCAAATCTTTAAACCAAGCTCTTGTCAAACTTCTCTGCATCGGGCGAGAGGATCATCTCGTTATGCGCCTTACCCGACGGGATCATCGGGAAACAGTTTTCCTTTTGATCGACGCAGACATCGACGATGGTCAGGCGATCGGTTTTGAGCATTTCGGCGATAACCTTGTCCAGATCTCCCGGCTTTTCCGCTCGAAGCCCTACACCGCCGTAGGCTTCCGCCAGTTTGACAAAATCAGGCAGGGCGTCAGTGTAGGAGTTGGAGTAGCGCTTGCCGTGCAGCAGTTCCTGCCATTGGCGGACCATGCCCATCCAGTGGTTGTTCATGATGAAGATCTTGACCGGCAGCCGGTACTGGATGGCGGTGGAGAGTTCCTGAATGTTCATCTGGATGGAGGCTTCTCCGGCGATATCGACAACGAGGGCATCAGGATGGGCCATTTGGGTGCCGATGGCGGCAGGCAGGCCGTAGCCCATGGTGCCGAGGCCGCCGGAGGTCATCCAGCGATTGGGCTCGTCAAAGCCGAGGAACTGGGCGGCCCACATCTGGTGCTGACCGACTTCGGTGGAGATGTATTTTTCGCGTTTGTCTTTGGCCAGATGTTCGCGCAGACGTTCCAGTGCGAATTGCGGTTTGATGATTTTCTCATTATTGGCGTAGGCTAGGCAATTTTTTGCACGCCAGATTTCAATCTGATTCCACCATTTTTCGAGCGCGGCGTTGTCGGCCTTGTAGCGGCGTTTTTTCCAGACTTCAAGCATGGCTTTGAGCGCATTTGCTGCGTCGGCAACAATCGGAATATCGATATGGATGTTCTTGTTGATTGAGCTGGGGTCGATATCAACGTGGATTTTGGTTGAATTGGGAGCGAATTTGTCGGTGCGTCCGGTTACACGGTCGTCAAAGCGCGCGCCGATATTGATCATGACGTCGCAATCGTGCATCGCCCAGTTGGCTTCAAACGTGCCGTGCATGCCGAGCATGCCGAGCCATTGCTTGTCACTGGCGGGATATGCGCCCAGTCCCATCAATGTGGAGGTGATCGGGAATCCGGTTTCCTGAACAAGCTTGCGCAGAAGTTTGGACGCCTCCGGTCCGGCATTGATGACGCCGCCGCCGGTGTAAAAGACCGGTTTTTTTGCGTTGGCCATCAGCTCAACAGCGGCTTCAATGGTGGCCATGTCCGGCTCCGTGCGTGGTTGATATTCATGCATATGGGTTTTGAATGGTTTTTTGTACGTGCCTTTGGCGAATTGAACATCTTTGGGCACGTCAATCACGACGGGGCCGGGGCGGCCGGAACGTGCGACGTGGAAGGCTTCGTGTATAACGTCGGCAACGTCATCGGCGTTTTTCAGCAAATAGTTATGTTTGGTACAGGGGCGGGTGATGCCGGTGGTGTCGGCTTCCTGAAAGGCATCGGTGCCAATGAGGAAGGTCGGGACCTGTCCGGTCAAGCAGACGAGCGGGATAGAGTCGAGCAGGGCATCGCACAAGCCGGTGACGGCATTGGTGGCGCCGGGACCGGAGGTGACGAGCGCGCAGCCAACCTTTCCGGTGGAGCGGGCATAGCCTTCGGCAGCATGGATAGCACCACCTTCCTGACGAACCAAAACGTGGCGTATCTTATCTGAATTTTTGAAGATTTCGTCATAGATCGGAAGCACAGCCCCGCCCGGGTATCCAAAAATTGTATCCACGCCTTGATCGAGCAGGGCCTGAATGATCATTTCGGCACCGGTCATTTGTTCCGGTTCCTGAGGCAAGATTTTGGGGGCTTTGGTTTTGGCTTCTTTTGTGCTCATCGTTTTCTCACTTTTAAAATGGCTCATCGTTTTAACGTCTTTCATAGCATTTACGCAATAGTAAAACCGGCAATAAAAAACGCCCTTCGATTATCTCTTGGGGCGCTTGTTCGGTCTTTGAAACTTCTACAAATCCTAGCGCGCCCGTGCCTCCACCAGAAGCACGACGAGGTCGCTCACGACATTCACAAGGATAGTGTTCAAAGTCTTCATGGTTTTCCTTCTAACTCATTCTTTGTTGCAATGCAAATGCTTTTGGCCAAATAATGAAAGCGTTTTTTTGGATTTTGCCAGATCCCCTGTTTTTGGAGGAGGGACCGGCCTTGTCCGTAAAACGCTTTTTTATAGTCTTTCAAATTTTCTTTCGGACTGTGTTGCTTCGCTCCTAAAGTAGCAATTGTACTCGTCGTCGCTTGCGCCTTGTCCGAAAACAAATTTGTTTGCCTATATGTGGCCTCATATCTGGCCGTTAAACTTATGCAAGGCATTCTCTTGTCTTTGTTTTCTTTAGACAGACCGTTTCTTTATACACCCTATAAGAACCGCTTTGTCGCGTTTGTCCGTGTCTGTCTTGATAAGTTAATTTAAGCATTTAAATTTCTTTTGGTCAACATAAAAAGTAATAAAAATACGTATTTTTTCTTAAAAAGAAATAATATTTCGTTAAAGCTGGTTATTGAACCAGGTGTTCTGGCGTTTGGCATAGCGGCGGGTGATGCCTTGGGCACGTTCTACGACGCCTCTGAATGCGGGGTCGTCTTTGACCTGTTCATAGATAGGATACTCCCACTCCTGCCCTCCCCCTTGAGGGGGAGGGTTGCGCAAGCTTTGTGAAGGCGAAGCCGAACTTAGCTGAAGCTGGGTGGGGGCGATGGATTGTAAATATTTCCGGAGTTCTTTAAAGCCCAAAGCCTTGGTTAGCGGGACGCCTTCAGTGACTTCGCCGCGCTCAAGGCGTTTGGCGAATTCTGCGGTTTCTTCGAGAGCGCCGTTTTCAACCATCCATTCGAAACGTTCATTGCAGCGGCGGTAAAGCTCTTCACGCTCGGGGAGGATTTTGTGAATTTCAAAGCGCCAATGGGCGGGCGGGCCGAGGCGCTCAAGCTTTTGCCAAACGGCCAGCGATTTGCCGGTGGCCTCGAGAACTTCCATCGCGCGGATGAGCCGGGCCTTATGATTAACGTGAAAGCGCGCGGCCATTTCGGGATCGCGCTGCTTTAGCTCAGAGTAGAATTTCTCAGCGCCAAGTTCTTCGTAGCGTGCGACGACAGCGTTTCTGATCTCATCAGGAATGTCGGGCATGGGGGACAGGCCATCGATGAGGGCCTTAATGTAGAGTCCGGTGCCGCCGCAGATGATTGGGGTGCGGCCTTGTTCAAGCGTTTCCTCAATGATCGGTTCGGCGAGTTCGCGGTAATTTCCGGCGCTGCAAACCTCATTGGGATGAAGCGCGGCGTAGAGTTTGTGCGGAATTTTGGCTTTGTCTTCCTCGCTGGGCTGGGCAGAGAGGAGCGGCAGGCCGTCATAGATTTGCTGGGAGTCGCAATTGATGATGACACCGTTTAATTCTGCGGCCAAGCGCATTGCATGGGCGGATTTTCCGCTGGCTGTGGGACCTGCGACAATGTGAATAGTCCGGAGTCGTGAGCCGCCAGTTGTGAGTTTTTGTGAGTTCAACCGATGACTCCTGAGTGGTTACTCCCCACTCAATTTCAGGGCTAGAAAACGGACTTCACCTTCGCGGTTGATGAGTAGCAGGATTGACGGGCGGCCGCTTTCCTGCGCTTTGTCGATCACATTTTTGGCGTCTTCCGGTGTTTTTACCGGCGTCTGGTTGATTTCGACAATCACGTCGCCTTCGAACAGGCCTTTATCGGCGGCTTCGGATTTGGGTTCGACGCTGGCGATGGCTACGCCGTCAACCGCAGGCGGGATCGCGTAGTCGCGGCGCATGGTGTCGGTGATGTTTTTCAGGCGCAGGCCGACACTTTCAATCAGGAGGCCTTCGGTGGGCTGTTCTTCACCAGAGGCGATGAGGCCTTCTTCTTCGGCTTTTTCGAGTTCCCCGACTTCGACCTTGGCGGCGCCTTTTTTATTATCGCGCCAATAGGTTACGTTTGCCAGAGCGCCAATTTTGGCTTCGGCGACAAGACGCGGCAATTCACGCATTTCACTGACCTTTTGGCCGTTGAATTCAAGGATGATATCCCCCGCTTTCAGGCCGGCTTTTTCGGCCGGGCCGCCGGGGGTGATGGTGGCGACAAGAGCGCCGGTGGCTTTGGCCAAGCCAAGGCTTTCGGCGATTTCATCAGTGACTTGCTGGATGCGTACGCCGAGCCAGCCGCGGCGGGTGCGGCCATATTCAATGATCTGGTCGATGACCGGTTTGGCCAATGCGGAAGGGATCGCAAAGCCGATGCCGACGCTGCCGCCTGAAGGTGAGAAGATTGCCGTGTTGATGCCGATGACTTTGCCGTCCAGATCAAACATCGGGCCGCCGGAGTTGCCGCGGTTGATGGACGCATCGGTTTGAAGAAAATCATCATATGGCCCGGCGTTGATGTCGCGCTGGCGGGCGGAGATGATCCCGGCGGTCACTGTGCCGCCCAGACCAAACGGGTTACCGATGGCGACAATCCAGTCGCCGACGCGCAGCACGTCGCTGTTGCCGAATTCGACGGCGGTGAGTTTTTTACTCGTGTCGATTTTCAACACAGCGATGTCGGTTTTTTCATCGGTGCCGATCAGCTCCGCCGGGATGGTTTCGTCATCCTGAAAGGTGACGCGGATTTCTTCGGCGTCACGCACGACGTGGTTGTTGGTGATGATGTAGCCGTTTTTGGCGTCAATGACGAAGCCTGAGCCGAGTGAGGCTTGTGGCATGGAGGGCATCGCGTGGCGGCGCTCCATGAATTCCTCGAAGAAGTCCTGAAACGGCGAGCCTTCGGGGAATTGCGGCAGGTCGGGGAAGTCTTCAACTTCGTCGGTTTTCTGGGTTGAAGAAATATTAACCACGGCCGGGAGCAGGTCATCGACGATGTCGGCGAAACTGTCGGGGCCGCCATTGCCGGGGTTGCGCGCTTGAGCAGGGCCAGCCGGGACAAGCAAGTAGGCCAGCGTCAGAAGGGTGAGCAAGAGGTGTGAAGCATTCTGCAACGTCATGGATACGATCCTTCGTAGGTGTTATCACTTAGCGGTTATCATCAAAATGTTTAAAAAACTCACTGTCCGGTGACAAGATTAATTGTGTCGCCGGATCGGCCAAGGTGTTTTTATACGCTTCCATGGAGCGAATGAAAGAGTAAAATTCTATATCTTTGTTAAAGGCGTCGGCGTAGATCTTGATCGCTTCCTTATCACCCTGACCTTTGACGATTGAGGCGTCGCGCTGGGCTTCGGCGAGGATGATTCTGCTTTCTTTATCGGCGGTGGAGCGAATTTGCTGGGCGGCTTCGTCCCCTTTGGCGCGGGTTTCGGTTGCGCGTTGGTTCAGTTCTGAAACCATGCGATCGACGGTTGAGGTCAAGAGCGCAGCGGTCAGATCGGCGCGCACAATCCGGATATCAACGATATTGATGCCGAGTTTGTCCTGTTCAATCTTTTTATTCACGCGGCTCAGAATGTCTTTCATCACCAGTTCACGCTGAGGAGAAAGCAGTTCTTTCAGCGTGGTTTTCCCCAAAACCGTTCGGGTTGCATCGTTCAGAATATTTTGCAGGCGAGAGTTGGCGTTGTGAATCGTGCGCAAGGTTTTGAAAAATTGCAGTGGGGCAACGATTTTATAACGGGCAAAGGTATCAACGATAATCGGTTCGCCGCTGACATCTTCTATTGCAGGGCTGGAGGCATCTTTTTCCGGTTGTTCTTCTCCTTCTTCGGATTGTTTTTGTTTTTCGATGAGAGAGCTTGAGATGACAACCTGTTCGGGTTCGGGGTCGACGGAGAGAATGCGGCTGTCGAAATATTGTACGGTCTGGATGACTGGAATTTTGACATGAAGGCCGGGGCCGTTAATGTCGCCGACGGGTTGACCGAGTTGCAGGACGATGGCTTGCTGGCGCTGGTCAACAATAAAGAAGATCTGCGAGGCGGCAATCAAGCCGACGGCCAGAATGGCCAGAATGATGAGTAAAGGTTTGTTCATTATTTTATATCCTCATTTCATTAATTGCGTCATTGCGAGGAAGGCCGTTAGGCCTGACGCGGCAATCCATCCCTGAAGCTTTACCAGAGATGGATTGCTTCGCTGCGCTCGCAATGACGATTTATTGTTGAACATTCGGCGTCCTTTTTAATTCTCCCAACGGCAGGTAGGGCACGGCCCCTTGTCCGGCCTTACCGTCAAGAATAATTTTTTGCGCATTGCCTAAAACGCTTTCCATGGTTTCAAGGTAAATGCGTTCTTTGGTGACGTCTTTGCCGCTGAGGTAAGCTTCGTACACCGCGTTGAAGCGGTCGGCATCCCCGGTGGCGCGTGCGACGGTGGATTGTTTATAGCCTTCGGCTTCCTGTTTCATTTGGTAGGCTTTACCGCGGGCATCGGGGATAATCTTGTTGCGGTACTCTGTGGCGCGGTTTTGCTTGTCTTCGGCATTTTGTTTGGCGGATTGGACATCCTGAAAAGCAGTTTGTACGCCGGGATGGACTTCGGCTTTTTCAATCAGAACCTGCGTAATATTCACACCGGAATTATATTCGTCGAGATTGTGCTGGATGATGTTTTTTGCCCGGTCGGCGACGGCATCGCGGGCGGTGGTGATAATCGGGAACATGTCATTCTGGCCGACGACCTCGCGGATTGCACTTTCGGCGACTTTTTTAATCGTGTTCTCCTGATCGTTGATTTCAAACAGGTAGTCTTCGGCTGATTTGATGTTCCATTGAATAACCAGATCGAGATCGACAATGTTGCGGTCCGAGGTCAGCATCAGGCTTTCTTCGGGGACGTCACGGCTGCCTGCATTGCCGTTGCGAGAGAAAGATTCCATGAAGCCGATATTCATTTTGCGGATTTCCTCAACGTTCAGGATGCTGGCGGTTTCAATCGGGGCAGGGAAATGATAGCCCAAGCCGGGGTCAGCCTTTGTGTGCGACCAAGCGCCAAAACGCTGGATAACCGCATGTTCGCCGGGGTTGACAACATAAAAACCGCTGGCCATCCATAGCGCCAGAATGGCGACCAGCGCTAGTCCGATCACCGGCGTGCCGGAAAAACCACCGGGCATCACGTTGCGGAAGTTGTCCTGAGCTCTGCGCAGCATTTCATCAATATCAGGAGGTTCGTTACCGCTGTGGCCGCCGGGGCGGGAACCACCCCACGGACCACGATCATCGCCACGGCGTCTGTCTTTCTCTCCCCCCCTTGATCCGTTTTTGGACCCCCAGGGGTTTTTCTTGTCGTCGTCGCCTTTGCTCATAAAGTGTTTTCCCGATTTTTAGTTGATCTCGTGTGCCATCAAAGTATATGTCACTTAACAATATTCTATTTGTGGCTGAAAGCAAGGGTGTTGAAGGTTTTAAATATGGTGAAGCAAAAGCACATTTTAGAGGCGTTAAAGAATGTTCCTGATCCGGCAGGGACCAGTGATATCGTTGCAGCCGGTATGGTTTCGGGCTTGCAGATTGATCAGGGCGGGCGTGTGCTTTTCATGATTGAGGTCGACCCGCAAAAGGGCGCGGCGCTTGAGCCTTTACGCCAGCAAGCCGAAGCTGTGGTGGCGCAGGTTAAAGGCGTACGCAAAGTGACGGCGGTGCTGACGGCGGAAAAAGACGCGCTTGCCAATGACCCCGTGCCTGATCCGCACGGGATGGCGAAGAATCCACCCTTGAAATTGCCGATCAAGAAGATCATTGCGGTGGCCTCGGGCAAGGGCGGGGTCGGGAAATCGACGGTGGCGGCGGGCCTCGCGCGCGGATTGGCGGCGCAGGGCCTTAAGGTCGGTGTGCTGGATGCGGATATTTACGGTCCTTCTCAGCCGAAATTGATGGGTGTGGAAGGCTATAAGCCTGAGCTTGATGAAGCGCGGCAATTGATTCCGGCTGAGGTTGAGAACGGTTTGAAGGTGATGTCGATTGGCTTCATGGTGGATGCCGGGAAGGCCTTGGTGTGGCGCGGGCCGATGGTGCAAAGCGCACTGTATCAGCTTTTCCGTGATGTGGCATGGGGCAGTGAAGACGCGCCGCTGGATGTGTTGATCGTTGATATGCCGCCCGGCACCGGCGATGCGCAGCTGACGTTGGCGCAAAAGGTGCCGGTCGATGGCGCGGTGATTGTTTCAACGCCGCAGGATCTGGCGTTGCTGGATGCGCGTAAGGCGCACGAGATGTTTCAGGCGGTTGGTGTGCCGATCCTCGGAATTATTGAGAATATGAGTACGCATATTTGCTCGGCTTGCGGGCATGAGGAACATATTTTCGGTCATGGTGGCGCGAAGGTCGAGGCGGAAAGGCTCGGTGTGCCGTTTTTAGGGGAAATTCCGTTAAGCATGGATATCCGTGCTCAGGCCGATGCGGGGCAGGCTTATGATTTGCCTGCTCAGATTGGCGAAAAATTATTTCCGTTCTAACGTATAAAACGTAAAGGCGGGGCGGTCGCCTTCGGGGTCGGCATCATGTTTTTCTTCGGCGGCAATGGTCCATTCGTTCCAGTCAAATTCCGGGAAGAAGGTGTCGCCTTCGTAATCGCGCTCAAGCATGGTGAGGTAGAGGCGCTCGATTAGCGGGAGGGTTTCTTTATAAATCTGGCCGCCGCCGGTGATGAAGACTTCATCGACGCCCATCTCGTTGGCCATGTCTTTCATCGCGGCGATGCCATCTTTCAGCGAAGCATAGAGGAACGGGCCTTCGTTGATTTTGCGCTCGGCCTCAGGTTCTTCGGGTTCCATGTCTTTGTAAATCGGGGTTGGGTTGTCGTTGGGCATGTTTTGAAAGGCGCGGCTGACGACAATATTGGGGCGGCCGGGGAGCGGTTTGCCGAGGCTCTCATAGGATTTGCGGCCCATCAGGATCGGCTTGCCCAGTGTCGTGCGCTTGAAATGTTTGAGGTCTTCGGGCAGATGCCAGATCAGGCCGTTATCCTTGCCGATGACGTGGTTTTTCGCGATGGCGACGATTGAGCTTAAGATGATATGGGGCTTGCTATTCATTATGACTCCTATATAAGCCATAAAATGCAAAAAGACAGCTTTGTAAAGGTTATCGTGAAGGATTTGGTTGTGGATGTCCGTATTGGGCTGCACGATCATGAAAAGGCGGACGGGCGCAGCCAGCGCATTATCGTGAATGTCGAGTTGTTTGCTGGTGTGCAGGGGTATCTGAAAGATGCCAATCGCGAGACGATTATTGATTACGATGATATTTACAGCGGGATCAAGCAATGGTCCCAGAACGGGCATACGGAGCTGATCGAGACATATTTGCAGGATTTGTTAGGGCTGTGCTTCCGCTATGAGAAAGTCACGGCTGCGCGCGTGTCGATTACCAAGCCGGACATCTTTGAAAATGCCGATCAGGTCGGGGTCGAGGTGTTTATGACCCGCGCGGATTGGGAAAATAAACAACAAATTTGACATATTATTTTAGTTTCTGTATGTTTCCTCATCGTTCGATATAGTAAGAGAATTATTGCATGATTTTACGGGGTGTCGCAGTTGCTATGACGGGAAAAAACCATGATGTAAACATCATGGTGACGTCTATTCAAATGGAAGAAGGGGCTGCGAATGATAACATCGAAATGGGTGAGCGTTGTTATGATTTTCGCCTTGATCTTTGTGATAAAGATGCAGTTATTGACGCATTCAATCGGGTTGCAACGACGCTTAATGAAGTTGTCGATATGCAGGAGCGGCATTTAGCAAAGATCGGTGAGCCTTACCGGCCCGTGGCCCTGATTGTTGGAGATAAGCAGGGAGGAATTTCGACTATCAATCTTTGCGCAAGACTTTGTTTAATTTGCCGGACGAATTAAAGCTACAGCGTGAGGATATGCGTGATATTTGCAAAAAACTTTCACAATCCTTAAGAAAGTCTGTTTTGAAAATTCCTCGCTTTACCTACCATCATAATGATGAGGTTTCATCAGATGAGCGCCTCGCTGCGTTGGATAAAGAGAACGAATTTTTAGCGCGAAAAAAGGCAGAGTTGGACACGGGTGAGGAGAAGGCTCTTGAGGCTTGTGGATTATGCGGTAAGGGATGGTTACAATTACGGGCTCAGCGTTAGGCAGTCATCTTCATCTCCGGACAACTGGCGCGATAACTGGCATCTTCGAGGTGAGCTCGACGTAAGAGGCGCCCAGTATAATGATGAAAGAGGTCTTGCTCCTGTAGACTCTTATGCGGGGTGGCATCCTACAATCAAGCTGGCATTTAATCTGGCTTTTAAAAAGAGCTGTCGGTTTTCCGGCGAATATAGAATGTAAGTTGCCTTACGAAAAGCGTTCAAGGTTTTTTCAGGACCCTTTGCGGTTGATGGTTATGGACCAACTCGATGTGGCGCACGGTCGTAACAGCGAGCATAATATCTCGATCAATTATAGAGATTTTGAGGCTGGCTTTTATTGTGCGCGTTTTGAGACACTCGGCAGCGCGCGATAATTCGTTCTAAACCGCAACTTTGGCTTTAATATGCGGGTGGGCTTCGTAGCCGACCAGTTCGAAATCTTCATACTTAAAATCGAAGATGTTGGTGACAGCTTCGTTTATACGCATTTCCGGCAGGGGGCAAGGTTTGCGCGATAGCTGCTCTTTGGCTTGCTCGATATGGTTGGAATAGAGGTGCGCATCGCCGAATGTATGGATGAATTCGCCGGGTTTGAGGCCGGTCACCTGCGCGACCATCATGGTGAGTAAGGCATAAGAGGCAATGTTAAACGGTACGCCGAGGAAGATGTCGGCGGAGCGCTGATAAAGCTGGCAGCTGAGTTTCCCATCGGCGACGTAGAATTGGAAAAACGCATGGCAGGGCGGCAGGGCCATTTGGTCGACTACGCCGGGGTTATAGGCGACGACCAGCAGGCGGCGGCTGTCGGGATTTTTCTTGATTTGCTCAATCACATTGGAGAGTTGGTCGATGGTTTGCCCATCCGCTGTGCGCCAGCTGCGCCATTGTTCGCCGTAAACAGGGCCGAGATCGCCGTTTTTGTCAGCCCATTCATCCCAGATACGTACACCGTTATCCTTGAGATATTTGATGTTGGTATCCCCGGCGATGAACCAGAGCAGCTCGTGGATGATGGATTTGAGGTGGCATTTTTTGGTGGTGACCAGCGGGAAGCCTTTGGCTAGATCAAATCGCATCTGGCGGCCAAAAACGCTGAGCGTGCCGGTGCCGGTGCGGTCTTCTTTTTTGCAGCCGTTGTCCAGCACATCACGCATGAGATTGAGATATTGTTCCATAATTCTCAATATGGGTGATTCCCCCTGCAAGGCAAAGAGGGCGGATCGGGCCGCACACAGAAAAATTTTTGACATAATTTTATTTTTGTTTATAAATAGCGTGTTTGTAGAATAACGATACGAATACAGGGGCTGCGTATGAGTGATTTTGATTACGAATTTTCCAGTGCCGCGACGGATTTATTTACCAGTGGAGTCAAGGTGGGGATTGCGTGCGATCTTTATGCCATGGTTGGGCAGGGCTGGAATGGTTTTTGTAAAGATGGTTCTTTGAAGTTTGATCTTGCACGCTTTTTGATTCTGGCGCAGCAGGCCGGGCATGATGTCGCGGTTTTTGTCGATGAAGGTGATAATCCGTCTGTTATGTTGAAGCGCTTTCAAAAAGACATCCTGCCGAAACTTGCCGATGAAATGGGGCTGAACGATGGGCAACGCGAAGCGTTTCGTGATGTGCTGGTCGGAGCGCGCGGCGGCGGAACAAGTGAAAATCCGCATCTTATCCTTGAAAGTGAGATTTCCGATATTCCGGGTTTTGGTGGCGGTCCGCAGGTGCGGATTCATCACGATCGCGCGATGACGTATATCAACTCAGAGGGTACGTGTTCATCTCTGGGACCTCGCAGGGTTGATACAATGGTTGAGAATCTGGTTAAAGACCCGGATTTGATGGCGCCGGTGAAGGCGGTTGAACCGGTGAAGAAAGGCTATCAGACGCAAAATCCAAAGGTATTTGTCTCAGATGTCAACGGAACGCTGTATGACGGTGATGTTCTGCGCGAAGATTATATGCGCGCGCTGATTAACTTGCACCGGGCCGGGCATCGGGTGATTATCAGTTCCGCCAATCCTGAGGATGCGCAGAAGATGCTTCAGGGCGATATTTGGAAAATTGACGCGATTTTCGATGATCTGGCGGTTAGTGCGGAGCAACGGGTCGAATTTGTTGAGGCTGTGTTGTTCGCAATTCATAAAAAAGGGCAGCGTTATCCGGACGGTGTCGGTTTGCCCGATGTGCAGTGTGATGATTATAGAGGCGGCCTTGTCGCCTTGCATCATATGTTTCCCTCGGGGAATGAGTTTGAACAATTTGTCGATATGGCGCGCGTGAGTCCGGTGGACGCCGATGAGGCGCTGCGCGATTTTATCGAGGAGCAGGTTCCCCTTTTGGAGCATGATACCGGACCCGGCGCTCACAGACCTTAAAAACCTTCCCAAAAATTAAAGTTTATCTTATAATGGTAGTTGCCGGGCATGTCCCGGTTATGACGCTAAACGCGGTTGCGGCATAAGCGTTCGTGGACCCGGGGGCAGTACCCGGCAGCTCCACCATCTTTAGCTTTGCTAGGCTAAAGAACATGGGGCTGAAACAGGATCGACACACGTAGTAAAGGCATCATGCGGCGTTCGGCAATCCGCCGTTACCGGATAATCGTTATAAATGCAAACGACAATCATGCATTTGTAGCTGCTAACGACAACATCTTTGGTGATGTCGCTGGTGAAACTAAAGCCGCTTAATGGCGCTTTAGGTTAGCTACGCACTAATTCCTAAGGCTTAATGCGCTTTAGGTGGGGCCCGGGCCGAGCCTAGTAACAGAATCGGCCCACTTTTCTCAGCATCATATCCGGCTCGGCCCTTCTTGTTTTAAGGCAAACAAAACCTTCGGTTTTGCTTTGCGCCGAGCCTAGTAACAGAATCGGCCCACTTTCTTTTCCCCTTTCCCGTTGACGATTTTTGTGGCTCAGGCATCATATTGTGATGATTGATGAATCTTATGATCCGCGTCCTGCTTTTTATGCGCTGTCTGCCGGTTTGTGGCTGGTGGGGTTTATGTTTGCGTTGATGCCGCTGGAGGCGTATGAGGCCGAAAGCTTTTTGATGGCGGTGCTTTGTGTTGGGGCTAGTGCTTTGAGTGTGCTGGCTGTAGCGCCGCTGACGGCTCTCAAAACCATGATGCGTACACCGCTTGTCTGGCTGGCGCTGGGGTTTTGGGGGCTGGCGCTGGCAAGCGTTTTGTTCTCTGAAATTCCGTTTGTCAGTTTCATCTATTTTGCTTTTTTTAGCGTTTTTCCGTTCAGCGCGTTTATTGTGGCGGCTTCCGGCAGGACGGACGCTTTGCTGAAACCGTTGGGCTATGGGTTGGCGGCGGTGTTCGCGATTTTAGCGCTGTCGTGTCTGGCGCAGTATTTTTTTATTCCGGAATGGTTGCTTAACGGTGCGGTGTGCTGGCCGCTGGCCAATCCGAATTCGCTGGCCGGGCTGTTGTCTTTAGGGTTTTTCGCCAGCGTCGGTTGGATGTTGGGCGGGCGGAGCCGCGTTGAGGCGAATGCCGCGTTGGTTGTGGCGGGGTTGTTATTTGCGGCGATTTTAACGACCGAGAGTCGTGGGGCGCTGGCGGCTTTGGTGCCGACTTTAACGGTTCTTTTGGCTTTTGCGCGCGGGGTTGTATTTCAGCATGCGCGGTGTTTGGGCGCTTTGGGACTTGTGTGTTTGCTGGCGTTTGTTGCGCTCAGCGTATTTGTGCCGATGGGAGTGAAATCTCCATTCGCTTCGCTGGAAAGTACATTCTCAGGCGCGCAGTCCGTGTTGTGGAGCCGTCCGGCGATCTGGGCTTCGGCTTGGCAGATTTTTCAGCAGCATATCTGGACAGGGACGGGCATCGGCACGTTTTTTCTCTATTACCCTGAGGTGCGTTCGGTGGATGACGCCAGTACGGCTGGGCTTATGGTCCATAACGATCCTTTGCAATTTTTAGTAGAGTTTGGCGTGCTCGGCCCGATGGTGTTTTACGGGTTTATTCTGGCGGCAGTGTGGATGAGTGTACGTGCCATAAGAGGGTTGGCCAAGGATGATCTTCGGCGGGTTTATATTCTGGTGCCGTTTTGCGGTTTGATGGCGATGGTCGGGCATGCGCATATCACATTTCACTTCCATGTTTTGTCGATTTTGATGGCGGGTGGGGCGCTGCTCGGCTTTTGGTTTGTTCAGGTTAAGAGCCTTTCAGTGAACACGGCGGGCAATGCGCACATTTGTTACGAAAAGCCTTTTGTTCGCTTGCTTGCAGCTGTACCTGTTATTGTTGCTTTAGCTGTTTTTAGCCAATCTCAAGGGAGTGAAATTCTGGTTAACCGAGCGGAAAATGCTCTAGCCAAAAGCGATATGCAGGATTATGCGCAGGCGGTGAACCGGGCCGGGGAATTGTCGGGTAATCGGAATGCGCGGGCGATGATTTCGGCGACGCATGTGCCGCTCGGGATTGTTCAGTTGAACGGGCCGTTGTTGCCGAAAGACAGCTTGGGCAATTTGCAACTTCAGATTGATTTTCTTTTGGATAGGGCCGAGGCCGCCAATCCACGACTGGCGCAAATTTATTACACGCGTGCGGAGGCGGCGTCCTATATTCAGCCGTTTTTGGCATCGGAGAGGGCGCCGGTCGACATCAAGGGGCAACTCCGTTATGCGCTGAAAATTGATCCGTTGCATCTGGCGTCGCGGATGAAGCTGGCGGATATCGCTTTACGCTCTGGTGATGAGATTGGCGCGCTGGAGATTTTGGAAGGTGGGCTGAATTGGCGCTATAAAACCTTACGTCCGCGCCTGTTTTTGGAAAAGACGTACGGGTTGGCGGTGCAGTTGGAACGTCTTGATATTGCAGAAAAAGCGCGCCACGAATTTAACCGCTATTTCCCGGATGAGCGTTTAGGAATGGAGGCTGTTTATGAATGAGGTATTTGTCATACCGCCGTTGTTAAGCGTTGTTTGCGTGTTGCTGGGCGCGGGGGCATTTTTCGCGCCGCATATCTGGTTGATTGGCAAGCTGCGGGCTGCAGATTCTGCTTTTGCCGGCCAATCGCTGACGCGATGTACGTACGGGAATGTGATGGCGATGTTTTTTTCCGGCGTGGCCGTTTCCCAAGTTCTTGCGGTTATATCCGGGCAAGGTGTTTTGTGGTTTGAGATGATTTTGATGCTGGCTCTGGTTTTTGGAGCATTTGCTTTGGGCCGGGTCGGTGGGCTGAGCGGTGTAAATCTTGTCCGTGCCGTGCCGCTCTATTGGCTGGTGCGTAATGTTGCGGTTTTGGCGTTTGCTCTGGCCGGTTTTGCGTTGTTTCAATTGTTGCTCAGTGTCTTTGGTTTTGCGCGCGATACACTTCAGTTGGGTGTGGCGCCGGTGCGTGAGGCGACCTTTGTCAGCGGTGGGGTGCTGATTGCGACACTGTATAAACTGTATATGAATGTGCGGCATTGGGATGTGGTGGCGGTCCACAACGGGTTTAGCCGTTTGATCTGGCCGTTGGTTTTGGGGTTGTTTTTCTGGATGTTGCCTTTGCTGCTGAATGAGATTGCGCATTCGGAAGAATTTCACGAAATGCTTAACCGTACGCCGCCTTTGCAACGGGCTTGAGATTTATTCAAATCTTGTCCACAGGCAAGTGTGGACGTTTTGTGACTCCGGGCTGGTCTTTTGCCCATGTTTCGTGCGATTCATGAGGAAGAGTATTTCCACTCTTGATTTCCTTTAGCTGATCTGCACTGAATAGTTCCATGACTGACGACGATACATTACGCTATGACAAAATGGTTGAGGCGGCTCTGCGCGGAGTGGTCCGCAAATCGATTGAAGAGGTCATAGAGCAACACGGCACGACCGGCGGAATGCCGGGTGAGCATCATTTCTACATTACGTTTATGACGGATTTTTCAGGGGTGAAGATTCCCGGTTATCTGCGGGATCGTTATCCGGGGGAAATGACGATTGTGTTGCAGTATCAATTCTCTGATTTGAGTGTCGATCGTGAGAAGATGAGCGTGACGCTGTCGTTTAACAATGTCCCGGAGCGTCTGGAGATTCCTTTGGCTGCCATCAGCATTTTTGCCGATCCGAGTGTGAATTTTGCTTTGCAGTTCCAGCCGTTGGGCGAGGCGCTGGAGGATAATGATCTGGCGATTCTGGATGAACTGGATGATGATGACGGGCCGGACGATGACGGTTCCGGCGGTGGGAAGGGCAGCAAGTCTTCCGATTCCGGTCAGGTGATTTCGCTGGATCAGTTCCGGAAGAAGTGATCAGTTTACAGTGAACGGTGGACAGTAGATTGTGGTTTCGTCTGTTTATGAACTTGATGTCTATAAGCGCGCGTATCCAACAGCTCTTGATGTTCATAAAAGTACTCTGACCTTTCCCAAGATCGAACAATATGCACTTGCTGACCAACTTCGCAGGGCGGCGAAGAGCATATGTGCAAATCTTGCTGAAGGTTTTGCAAAAAGCCATCAGTTTCCTGCCGAGTTCAAGCGTTTTATCAATATGGCGATAGGGTCGGCGGAGGAGGTTTGTGTTTGGCTCGATTTTGCTCATGACCTAGAATATATAGGCTCGGCAGAGCATGAGATGTGGAAAAACCATTATGGCGTTATTTGCAGACAACTTCATAAATTAAGTAAAAACTGGAAATCGTAGTTTTGGGAATTCGACATGTCTATGCCGTCCACCGTATACCGTTCACCGTCCACTGAGCATAAAGTTCTCTTGAAACGTGGAGAGTTTGTTGACGGTGCTCGCGGCGGTCGCGTGGTGCCGTATAAGGTTTATTATCCCGTTGAGCATGATCTGAGATCTTTGCCGACCATTATTTGGAGTCATGGGTTTGGCGGGAGCCGCGATGGGGCTTCGTTTCTTTCGCGGCATCTGGCGTCTTACGGTTATAATCTCGTGCATATCACGCATGCGGGCACGGATTCGAGCCTGTGGGAGGGTAAGCCGGGGCACCCGTGGGATATTTTGCGCAAGGCGGAAGTCAGCCGTGAGACAACGCTGAACCGGTTTTATGATGTGCCGTTTGTGCTGGATCAATTGCCGAGATGGGCGGCGGAAAACCCGGAGGCCGGGGCGCATATGGATTTGTCGCGGCTGGGGATGAGCGGGCATTCTTTTGGCGCGATGACTTGCCAAGTGATGGCCGGGCAGATGTTTCCGGATGCGCAGGGCAAGTTGATTTCACTAAAAGAACCACGTTTTAAGGCCGGGATTTTGTATTCGCCGGTGCCGATTGCGCATTTGACGGATGAAGCCGAGCATAAGATTTATGGGCCGATTGATATTCCTTTGCTGCATATGACGGGGACCGAGGATTCCTCGCCGCTGCATGATTTCGGGTATGAGGCGCGGCTAGCGGTGCAAGAATATTCCGGGGCGGATGAGAAATATCTGCAGGTTCTTGAGGGCGGGGATCATATGGTTTATGCGGGTTCGCGCGGGAAGCTCGGGGCTAATCCTCTGCGGGATGAGCATGAAGCGCAAATCAAAATGGCGGCGCTGGCCTTTTGGGATGCGCAGCTTAAGGATGACGCAGCTGCGCGGGCGTGGATCGAGCGGAATCTAGGCCGGGGCGGGGCTTAGTGCGTTTGGTTGAGGTGTGCCGCTGTTTTGGGAGTATCGGTTTTGGCGTTCAAATATGGCGGATGCGAGGTTTTGTTGTGTTTCTTCCGTGGACTTTCCTATTTTTGCACTGGCGTTGTGAATGCCGAATTTCTGGGGATAGCCTTCCTTAAGGCAGACGTAGACATATTCGCCGCTTCGGTAAGACCGTACGGCCTCCTTCCAGTGCGCTTTCAGATCTTCGAGGATTTCGTCTTCGGTCATGGCGTTATAAAATTTGTCATTTTTGCGATTATTACTGTACATCTAGCAGGTTTTTCATATTTTGTCAATATGGGCTTAAATTTTTATATAAAGTCCTCTGGACTTTTTAGGCAGAGCTTTTATGTCTTAAAGCATGTCTGAAAACGCGATTGAAATTACCGATCTTGATAAGACTTACAAGGCCGACGGGAAGAAGACGGCGGCGAAGCGTGCGCTGAAAAGCGTGTCTTTGAACATTTCGAGAGGCTCTATTTTCGGGTTACTGGGGCCGAACGGGGCGGGGAAATCGACAATTATCAATATACTGGCCGGGTTGGTGGTCAAATCGTCGGGCAGTGTGAAAATCTGGGATATCGATATTGACCAAGATCCGCGGGGCGTGAAGGCGGCGATCGGGATTGTGCCGCAAGAGCTGGCCTTTGATGTGTTTTTTACGCCAGCGCAGTCGCTGGAGCTGATGGCCGGGCTGTATGGCGTGCCCAAGGGGCAGCGGCGGACGATGGAATTGCTTAAAATGGTGGGGCTGGAGGATAAGGCCGATGCGTACACGCGCAGCCTGTCGGGCGGAATGAAGCGGCGGCTGATGGTGGCCAAGGCGATGGTGCATAATCCGCCGATTCTGGTTCTGGACGAGCCGACGGCGGGGGTGGATGTCGAGCTGCGCCGCCAGCTCTGGGATAATGTGCGGGCACTGAATGCGCGCGGTGTGACGATCGTTCTGACGACGCATTATCTGGAAGAGGCCGAAGCGCTGTGTGATGAAATTGCGATTATCAATCACGGTGAAGTGATCGCGCATGCGCCGACGGAAGATCTGCTTGCGCGGATTGAGAACAAGGAAATACGTTTTCGGCTCGACCGACCCATGGAGAATGCGGGGCAGGTTTTACAGGGCTTTGCCGCCGAGCCTGTCGGGCAGCGCAGCGTTATCGTGCGTTACAATCCGTCGGAGACGCAGGTCGGGGCGATGATTGAAGCCATTCAAAGGGCTGGATACGGCATTGTCGATATTTCGACCGATGAGAGCGATCTGGAAGATGTGTTCTTGCAGTTGACGGGGAGTTCTGGTAACTGATACTCAGCAAATGCCCGTGCTTCGCTCTTTGCAGAGCTTTGCAGGGCAATAAGAAAATCTAGGATGCTTCGCATCGCAATATTTTCTAATGCACCCGTAGCTCAGGGGATAGAGCACTGGTTTCCGGAGCCAGGTGTCGCAGGTTCGAATCCTGCCGGGTGCGCCATTTATGTGGCTGTTCCAATAAAAATTGAACGTCATCTCCAAAATATATCATTTATCGGTTTTATGATTGTTAATCATGGTTTAAAATAATTCCGGTATCCTGAAAGGATAGAATAATTAGAGAGCCGCAGAAAATGAGAAACAAGGACAAAACCGTTAATACGCTTCCCGTAATTGAGCGAAAAGAACGGCATATAAGCCTTTCTACCTGTATTTTCTCCGGATTTTCCGGTGCGGGCAGGCTTGTTCTATGCCTGTTTTTTTCCGTTTTGGTTCTCATCGGCGGCACGACGGTTTCTTATGCGGGCGCGGGGGATCCGTGTACGATTGCGGACAAGATTTATGAGGTGGAAAGCCCGTCCGGTCCGGCGCTGATCTGTAACGGCACGACGCTGCAGGTTCTTGAAAGCGCCAAAGGCAGTCCGGTGGCCAAGGGGATCGGAACGGACGATCCCAAGGCCCCGCTCCATGTCGGCGGAGAGGCGATCATCGGCGTGACGACCGGTCTGGCCTGCGACGCGGACCGGGAGGGCGGTCTGCGTTGGAGCGCTGCGGACAGCACGTTCGAGATGTGCGACGGGGCGAGCTGGCGTTTGATCGCCGCGTCCTCCTCGGCCAGCGATTGTACGCCGGATGCCTTCACCTTTACCGATGTTACGGAGCAGCCGCTCAGCTCGGTTGTGGCCAGTAATATCGTGACCATTACCGGAATCGACGGCGACTGCCCGGCCTTCGTCAGCGGCAGCGGCTCCCCGCAGATCAGCGTGAATAGCGGTGCCTGGCTAACCTCAACAACCATCAGCCCGGGCGATACGCTCCAGGTGCGCATGACCACCAGCGCCAGCGTCAACACGGCGCAAATCGCGTCCGTGACGGTGGGCACGGTCTCCGACGATTGGTCGGTGACCACGAAGCTTTCCGGCACGCGGATCTTCCGGACGACGAACACCTATCGGGGCGATTCGCTGGGCGGGATCGGCGGGGCGCACACAATTTGTCAGAACGAGGCGGGCGTTCTGGGCTATGGCGGCCTCTTCCGCGCGCTGCTGTCCAACGAATTTATCGACGCGGTGGATATGCTGTCCATCGCCTATCCCGTCACCCGGGCGAGCGACGCCACAACGGTGGACGCCACCAATATCTGGGACGGGAGCCTAGCGGCCGGGGTTCACACCAGCTCTGGGGCTGTATGGACCGGCAGCAACAGCGATGGAACGGTTTATAACACCAGCCATTGCAATAACTGGCGCGCGGGGGGATCCTTGGGATTGCGTGGCGTAGGAAATAACGCCACCTCACAATGGATTTATTCCTCAACAGCCGACTGCACAAGTTCATGCTACCTCTACTGCGTCGAGCAAGCTTCGGCGATCGGGCCTATTCTGGGGATTACGCCGGGGAGTTATGTCGGGTTTCTCGTCGAAGGGACGGGTAGTCCGGCTTACGGCGATACGGTGAGTTTCACGGTGGAAAATGCGGGGGATCAGACCTCCGATACCATGACAACCGCGCTGACCAACACCACGAATTTTGAATTTGTCAGTGATACTTGCAACGGCAACACGCTGGCGCAAGGGGCGACCTGCACGGTGCAGATCCGGCCCAAGGCCACCCTTCCGGGCGGGGAAGGCGCGCTGAGCGGCAGCTTGACCGTCACGGCGAACAACAACCCGAGCGCGTCTTTGAGCGGCTATGCGCAGGCCGCTATCACGAAAATTTTCAAGACCGCGAACTCGTATCGCGGGGACTCTCTGGGCGGGCTGTCCGGCGCGGATACGCTCTGCCAGACGGAGGCCGGTGTTCTGGGCTATAGCGGCACGTGGAAGGCGCTGCTTTCGGATTCTACGACAAACGCCAAGGACAGGCTGACCATCACCTATCCGGTCGTGCGCGCCGCCGATGGCACGATCGTGGATTCCACCAATCTCTGGGACGGTACTGTCCAGACGGCAATAGAACCAGGATCATATCTGAATGCTTGGACCGGCAGCAACACCAACGGAACGGCTTCCAGCTCACACTGCACAAACTGGTCAGCAACGGGGGGAATAGCAACCTACGGCAGAGCGGAATTTACCAATACCAACTGGATTAATATCGGTACTAGTGGTTGTGCAGTCGCAGTCGCCCTCTACTGCGTCAAGCAATAAAAGAATGCCGCGGCGTTTGCGCCCGCCGTCAAATCACGGGCTTCTTCGGAGCGTTGTATAGTCGTTTGGTATGGTTAAGGACAGGAAGCTATTTCCTTCCCCTGCGGTTCTTGATACCAGTTCGCGTTTAAATGATGAGAATCGTCATTGCGAGGAGGCTTTTTTGCCGACGAAGCAATCCAGAGACCAAAGAGCGGGATTTCTGGATCGCCGCGCTCTCAAGCCTGCTCCTGCAGAGGCAGGAGGTCGCTCGCGATGACGGTCTTGATTTCATTCAATGAATGCGAAACGCTATGAGTCCCTGCTTTCGCGGGGACTTGAGTTTTTCGCGAGTATCGGCTTGTTGTTTCCCGTTTCCTGCGTGACGATCAATCATCCACTATGCACGGGCCTGGCCAGTTGGTTCAGGTTATTGCATTTGTGAGGTCTGGCTGCCCAGACAATATAATTTTGCTTTGCCGCAGCCGCATGTTGCGAAATTCAGCAGTTTATGCGTGCTTTGGCAATGCTGTTTGCAGTCTTGAATTGACGGGCCGCAGGTCTGTAAATATGAGAGCGTGTCGTTCGGCAAACCGGATATTTGCGTTTCATAGGTTTGTTCCATCTTGTGTTCGATTTTTTGGACGGTGTCGATAATGCGGTCGATTTCCGTGACCGGTGAGCTGTCCATGATGTCTTTGATATAGGGGCAAAAGCTGTTAACGTATTGGCGCAGCTTCGTTTTTTCTGCTGATTGGCCCGGAGCGATGCCGTAGTCGGTGCAGATGTCGTGGCCGTTGTTAAAGGCTGTTTTGTACGCGTGAAGCGCGGTGTTGTATTTCTTTTTTTGCTCGCCCTGAAAGCTGTTTACATCGAATTGGGATATGTATTTATCCTGACATGCTTGCATGGAGTGTGTGTTGTTTTGCATTTGCGCCATCATGTTCGCTCTCTTGTTTTCAGCCGGATAGGGTCTTTTTCTCATTTCATCGACGAGGCATCGGCAGTAATTGGTCATGGATGTTGCGGTGGTTTGAGCGCTGGACATGCAGCCGGCATAGACCATATCCAGGCGGTCCGTTTTTCGGCATTTGTCGCTGATGCCGGAGAAGACTTTTTGGTCGTATTTGCCCATTTCACCCATTGTGGCTTTTCGCGCGACAAAAGCATCGGCGTAGCATTCGCAGTCGTACGTGTACATGTGGCGATGACTGGTTTCGCACAGGCGTTGAATGCGTTCGCGTTCAGAGGCAAAGGCCGGGGTGCTTGATATTGCGGTGAATATGGTGACGGCGGCCAAGGTCCGGAGCGTAGCGCGGTTCATGGTTTTGTCTCTCCCTGTTTGAACGGGGAGAGTGTAGCTGAAGGCGGCGTTTTTATAAAGCGGGATTCAGGGCGAGGCCGATCGCGCGGTATATTTTCTCCTTTTTTACGCTTTGCGGCGGTGCGTGACAATTACAGCGCCGAGGCCGCCAAGTAGTACGCCGAGCAGGAGCAGAAGGCTTATTTCCGCTTTGCTGGTGCCGTAGCCGGTGTGGGCTTTGAGGCCCGCGACATCCCGGCGGAGATCTTCAAGTGCGGCGTGCTCTTGCGTTTTGATTGTCTCAAGTTCGGCGCGCAGCGTCTTATTTTCGTCCTTCAGGGTTTTTACGGCCTCAATCAGGGGCGCGGTGAGCATCCGGTAATCCACAGACTTGATCTCTTCTTCCGAGGAGGTGCGGCTGACGACTTCCGGGAAGATTTCTTCAATTTCCTGTGCAATCACACCCAGATGACGGCGATCTTGCTCCCCATCCTTGCGGAGATAGCTATAGGTATTCACGCGGGAAATGCGTTCCAGAATATCCTGACCGTTGAGCGGCTGAAGGTCTGTTTTCAACCGTTTATCGGAAACGGCTGCGCCCATCGCCACCCAGGCCCCGGCCTCGCGAACCTCAAATCCCGGCGTGGTTGAGTTGTAGCGGATCATGCCATCTACACCCGTGCCGGGGCGTTCGCCCGTCGTGCCGCGCGGGATCAGGATCGCATCGGTAGTGTCGATCTGCAGGCCCACGGTCGGGTCTGTCGTCCCGATGCCGACCATCGAGGCGCCGGAGTTGTAGTAGATGTCGTCGCCTGTCCCGGCGACCCATTTTCCGCCGGAGGTGGTGATGAGGTCCTGCCAGCTTCCGGCCTGATAGCCTTCGAATTTACCGTCGGTGGAATTATAACGGATCATCCCGTCGGTTCCGGCCGGGCGCTGGAGCGTCGTGCCGCGCGGGATCAGGATCGCGTCGGTGGTGTCGATCTGCAGGCCCACGGTCGGTGTTGCCGTGCCGATGCCGAGTTTTCCGGCAGAGGTGAAGGCCAGAGTGTCGTTACTCCAAAGCCGACCACCGGAATTAAACTGGATGTTGTTGTCGTTGCCGTGAGCAAGAGCGCCGCTTGCAATGGTTGCCGGGGTAAAGCAGTTGTTTCCGTCAGCATCGCAGTAGTTGGTTGCGCCGACATCTCCTGTGACATCCAGTTCCAGATCCTGTTCTCCTCCGGTCGAGGCCGCTGTCGCCCCGATGGAAACTTTAGCGGTGCCGGAATTGTAATAAATGTTATCGCCCGTTCCCGCGACCCATTTTCCGCCGGAGGTGGTGATGAGGTCCTGCCAGCTTCCGGCCTGATAGCCTTCGAATTTGCCGTCGGTGGAATTATAACGGATCATCCCGTCGGTCCCGGTCGGGCGCTCGCCGGTGGTGCCGCGCGGGATGAGGATCGCGTCGGTGGTGTCGATCTGCAGACCCACGGTCGGGTCGGTCGTGCCGATGCCGACCATCGGGGTGCCGGAGTTGTAGTAGATATCATCGCCCGTACCGGGTTTCCAGATGCTGGCCGTGTCGCCAAAGCCCGTGGATTGACCGGACATGCCGATCGCTACAGACACATTGTTGGTGGAATCCTGGACCGTCAGCGTGCCGTTATAATCGCCGTCCGCGCTGGCCGTCGGGGTCACGCCCATCGTGCAGGTCGCGGCCGGAGCCAGCGTATTGCCGGAGCAGGTATCGGTTGTCACCGTAAAGTTCAGGGCGTTGCTGAGACTATAACCCAGCGCGGCGCTGGTCCCGGAGCCGGTGTTTTCAATCGTGAAGGTCACTTCCGTGCCCGTGGGTCCCGGCCCGATCACGTTCATGCTCGCCGCGCTGTTCGGCGTTGCGGTCAGCGTAACCGTCGGCGCGGTGACTTCCTGACAGTAGAGGCGATAATTGGCGTTTTGGCAAATGATTGATCCTCCTGCTATTCCTATCCATCCACTGCTTGCTATGGTGACGTTACCACGACTATCACCAATTATTCCTACATAGTTGGTCCAGTCTGTACAGTTGCTCCCCATAACACCATTGCTTAGTGTTCCTGTCCAGACGTAGCCGGTGGTGGCTGAACCGGTTTCATCATAGCCGACCGGATTGTCTATTGCGCCATCCCACAAACCTGATGGACTGGTGGCGAGGACGTCTCCGTTCATGTTCACAAGGCGATCCCAGTTATAATCCATCCGGTTGATTGCTTGCAATGAAGTTCCCGTTGCCGAGATAATAGCCTTCCACGTGCCGCCAATGCCCGCAGTGTCGGCGCGGGTTTGGCATTGCGTGTCGGCGCCAGCAACACCGCCAAAGCTGGTGCCGTGCGTATAGGTTGTGCTCGTTGCAAAAACGCGTTTATCCACCCCGGCGCAAGACCCGCCGCAATCGCCTTCGGTGATGACGGAATAGTAAAATGTGCTCGACCCGATGGTCAAATCCGCCTGCGCACGAGTTCCAGCCGCCGGAGAGGTCAGGTGTATGGCGACCGTATCGCCCCAGCTGAGCGTGCCGGCGGCGGCCGTATAGGCCCCGCCATTGATCGAATATTCCGCGCCTGCATCCCCGGTAATAGAAATCGCGGTGTTTTGTGTGATGCCGGTGACGGTTTTTGTATCGGAGGCTACGGTCGCCCCGGCGCTGGCGGCGAATTTCGTGGCGAAGGTGATGGCATTAGGTGTCGTGTCGCTCTGCGCGGCCGGCAGGGCCACCCCTTCTTTCCGCGCGCAACGGACATAGTATCCGGTCGCTTTCGTAGAAGAAGATGCTACCCCGCTGGAAGGTATTATCTTCCGTGCGTCGCCGTTGCTGGCTTCATAAGACGTCCAATAGTAAGAGGGAAAGCCGGTGAGGTCGCCCAGCGCCACGCCGGGCGTGATCAGGGAGGAAAACTCACTGTAAGACGGCAGGAACCAGTCGTCATAACCGTTAAGAATCATGTTAGCGCAATATTCAATCGCCGGATAGTAGCCCACCGGGCGGCCGAAGTTCAGCAGATTGACTGTATTCTGGTCGCCGTTATTGGCGTCTTGCACCAGCGGCCCAAGAGCAATGGATTCCGTCGACCATTGCTTTGTCACCGTGTCATTTCCGCCGCTGCAGGTCGGTTCGTTGGTGCTGCCATCGCAACCCGATTCCATGACGATCAGATGCTTGTCCGCGCCGTACGTATCACAATCCGCCACGATCCCGCCGAAGGCCGCCTGCCCGACGTAGCAGCCGAAGGAACTGGCTGTGCCGGACAGGTTCGCCGTTGCCACGTTATGATGCGGAATGGTAAGCTGCGCGCTGATCGCACCGTCAGCGGTGGCCTGCGGCTGAACATCGATCGTACAGGTTGCATTTTGCGCCAGTGTATTGCCTGTGCAGGTATCTGCCGTCACATTGAAGTTACCTGTATCCCCTGTCAGGACATAGGTAAGAGCGTTGCTGGTCACGCTTCCGTTGTTTTTAACGGTGAAGGTGCGCGTTACACCCGTGGCCGGAGAGCCGGGACCGGTCACGTCCATGTCTGTGAGGGACAGCGGCGTGATGGAAAGAATGACACCGGAGCCCGCAGCGGCAATTGTATTCCAGGCCGTGCCGTCGCAATATTCAACGCCGATGCCGGAGCGGTAACGGATCGCGCCGGGGATGGTCCCGTCGCAGCTTTCACCGCCGTCTGCGATGCGCAGCGTACCGTTTACATCCAGTTTTACAGCCGGATCGTTGGTTCCGATCCCGGTGTTGGAGGTGTAATAAATCTCGCCGCTCTCAACCCCGTCGGACCATTTCCCGCCCACGCCGGTGTTGACGGCCAGCCAGCTTGCGCCGTCGCACAGCTCGGCGGTGTTGGAGCCGGAGTCATAGCGGATCGCGCCTTCTTCCGTGGCCGTGCAGGTCGTATCATAGCCCGGGCGGATCAGACCCGCGACATCAAGGCTCACCGCCGGGTCGGTCAGGCCGATGCCGACCATCGAGGCGCCGGAGTTGTAGTAGATGTCGTCGCCTGTCCCGGCGACCCATTTTCCGCCGGAGGTGGTGATGAGGTCCTGCCAGCTTCCGGCCTGATAGCCTTCGAATTTACCGTCGGTGGAATTATAACGGATCATCCCGTCGGTTCCGGCCGGGCGCTGGAGCGTCGTGCCGCGCGGGATCAGGATCGCGTCGGTGGTGTCGATCTGCAGGCCCACGGTCGGTGTTGCCGTGCCGATGCCGAGTTTTCCGGCAGAGGTGAAGGCCAGAGTGTCGTTACTCCAAAGCCGACCACCGGAATTAAACTGGATGTTGTTGTCGTTGCCGTGAGCAAGAGCGCCGCTTGCAATGGTTGCCGGGGTAAAGCAGTTGTTTCCGTCAGCATCGCAGTAGTTGGTTGCGCCGACATCTCCTGTGACATCCAGTTCCAGATCCTGTTCTCCTCCGGTCGAGGCCGCTGTCGCCCCGATGGAAACTTTAGCGGTGCCGGAATTGTAATAAATGTTATCGCCGGTGCCGGCGGTCCACAGCCCGCTCGTGCCGGTGTTAACAGCCAACCAACTCGTACCGTCACACAGCTCGGCGGTGTCGGTGGCGCTGACGTAACGGATCGCCCCTTCTTCGGTGGCGGTACAGGCGGCGTCATAGCCCGGACGGATCAGACCTGCCACATCAAGGCTTACGCCCGGTGTTGCCGTGCCAAGGCCCAAGCGGCCTGATGATGTGAAGACAAAGTTCGGGTCGGTGGTTGTTTGGCCGCCAGAGGTGAAGTGGATTTCACCATCATTACCAGGGGCGGCGTTGCCTGCGACATCGGAGGCCGTGAAGCAGTTGTTCCCGCTCGCATCGCAATAATTAACCGCCCCGATATCCCCTGTTACGTCAACCTCGAGATCCTGCTCCCCACCCGTCGAGGGACCTGCAGAACCCACAGCCAGCGTTCCCGTCGGCACGGATATGTTTCCGTCCACATTCAGATTCGTGTCTATGTCCGCGTTTCCCGTCACGTTGAGCATAGCCGAGGGCGCTGCTGTGCCTAGACCGAGATATCCGGTGGAGGTGTAGGTGAAGTTGGCGTCGGCGGTGAAGTTTCCGCCGGAGTTAAACTGGATGCCGCGGTCAGGCGCGGCGGCGGCGGTGATGATGTTGGTCCACCCCCCGGCCTGATAGCCTTCGAATTTTCCGGTGGTGGAGTTGTAGCGGATCATACCGTTGATACCCGTTCCGGGCCGTTCTCCCGTGGTGCCGCGCGGGGTGATGAAGGCGCCCGTCCCGGCAATATCGAGAATAGCTTCCGGGCTGGCTGTCCCGATGCCCACCTGTGGCGTGCCGGAGTTGTAGTAGATGTCGTCGCCGGTTCCCACGCTCCACAATCCGCCACCGCCAGAAGCGATGTCGGCGGCTGTGAAGCAGTTATTCCCGTCGGCGTCACAATAATAGGTCGCGCCGATGTCGCCGGTAACATCGACCTCAAGTGTTTGGGCCCCGGCGCTGAACACGGTTGAACCGATGGCCAAACCCGGTAGGTTGATCAGGGTGGTTGCGCCACCCGCGTTGTTGCCGACGCCGAGAACTTCGGCGATGTCCTGGTTCATTTCGCCGGTAGTGAAGCAGTTATTCCCGTCGGCATCGCAATATTCGGTTGCGCCGACTTCGCCGGTAACATCGACTTCAAGGGTGGCCGCGCCGGAGCTCAGCGTTGTGGAGCCGATGGCCAAGCCGCCGCTGATAGTGGTTTCGCCGGTGACATCGAGTTCGTAGCCTGCGGTTGCGGCTGCCGAGCCGATGGCGATATTGCCAAAGCCAACGGCGTTTGCTCCGGCCGCATCGTCGTCATTGGCCAGAACATCAGGCAGGCCTTTGCCGCCAAGGCCATCGCCGCCGCCGCCGCCGCTGCAGGCTTCGGTAAATATGGATGTACCGTCGGTTTTCAGACAGGTGGAGCCGGTACCTGCGCCAAAGCTGGAGGCATCAATGTCGTTTTCCTGAACGGCGTCGTCCTGAATTGTCGTCGCGCCTGCCCCATTAATTTGGACATCGCCGCTCATGGCGACAGGATTGAAATTGGTGCCGTCAGCGACCAGAACATGACCGGCGGTGTTGGTGCCCATTGTGATGTCGTCGCCCGATACGGTCAGGTCGCCGCCGACGGTTGTATCGTTGGTGACATTTAATGTGTCGGAGATATCGACGGTGCCGTTGACCTCGAGCGTGTCGTTAAAGGCGCTGACATCATAGGTATCGGCAAAGCCGATGCCGACGCGTTTGTTAGCGGTGGTCAGATCGGCGTGGATGGCGTCGCCGAGATTCATGTAATTTGTGCTGGAGCTGAACCGGGCGACATCGCCGAGCAGGATGTTTGTGGTGTCGCCGCCATTGTCCAATATTTTTGTGCCGTCAAGCATGTAGGTGTTGGTGGCGTTCACATCGCCGGTGACGTCCAGCTCTTCGGTTGGGTTGGATGTGCCGACGCCGACTTTGCCGTCATTCTGGACGGTGAAAATGACCGAGGATGAGCTGTCGCGTACGCTGAGGGCGTCTGTGGCGCCGCCGGTTGCGCCGCCCGTGATGGTGACATCATTGTTAAGCGTCGATGTTCCGGTAACGCCGAGGGTGCTGGAGAGTGTTGTCGCGCCGGTCACGCCGAGCGTGCTTCCCAAAGCGGTTGCGCCGGTGATTTCTGCGGTCCCGACGACATCAAGCGCGTCATTCGGGTTGTTGAGGCCGATACCGACATTGCCAGTGTCATAATAAACATCTGATCCCGTTTTACTCCAGAGGTTGGCTCCGGCGGCCACAGATTCCCAAGCAAAGGAGCCGGGGCTTCCGTCATCTTCGTTGCAAATTTCAACAATATCGGGGTTGTTGGCCGTGTTTATACGTAGAAGGTTTTCATTGGCGGCATTACAGGTTGAGAGTACTGCCTGTGTTGGCAGTGTGAGTGATTTTTCACCCAGTTGGAGCTGCGCGGCGGCGTCTGTCAGATCGAGGACGTCGGTGAATTTACCGCCGCCGGTGACTTCCAGATCTTTGGAGATTTCGGCAATGGTGGGATCGCCGCTCTTGATGCTCCACAGGCCGCCCGATCCGGCGACGGCCTGATTATAAGTCAGGGGTTCGACGATATCGTCCACGGCACCGCCGGGATCATTTAAATAGGTGTTGTGGTCGGAACACGTCGTATCGAAGACGCCGTTCGGTCCGGCGGAAATGACGGCAACGGCATAATTATTTGTATCCGTGTCACCGGCCAGAATGCCTGCGCTGGTACAAGCACCGGCGCTCCCGCCGCTGGTGGCGGCGTCAATACCGTGGTCCCAGGCGCAATAACCGTACGGATTGCCCCAAGGGTCGTTTTTAACGGCGCTGACAGTTGCGGGAATAGCTCCACCGCCGGTGAGGCCGATGGCCGCGCCGGGAGCGATTCCTTCGGTGAGGCCGTCGAGGTCGGTACAGTTATCGCCGCCTGCGGTCGCGCCAGATGTCGCCAGAATGAGGCTGGCGGCGACGCGAGCTTCTGCTTTGGCCTGTTCGCGGCGGTTGACTTCGACCATGGTCGACAGGGGGCCGCGCATGGTCGCCATGATCCCGGCGCCGAGCACGCCGACGATGGCGACGGCGCCAAACAGCGTGAAGAACACATTCCCGCGCTCGTTAATGCGGGATTTTCTGGGCTTTTGGTTGGGGGTGAGATTTTCCGGGTTCTGGCTGGAGGCCTTTGTAGAATGAAGTGCGCCTGCGCCGCGCGCACGTGAAAAGCGTGAAAAAATGCGTGTAAAGATATTCGCGTCCACCTGCGTAAGCCCCCAAGCTCCAGAGTTTGCAAAACAACAACAATTTAAGAATCTCACCTATCAGTATGGATAAGAAACCTTACTAAATCCTTATCATTTTTGAAAAATCGGAATTCAGGTCTGTGGATATGCATAAATTATTCCATAATGAAACGTACGAAGGTGGGGTGTACGTGTATTATGGGTTTTTGTAATTTTTATAATGTCTTAAGATTCGCGAATCGGTGGGTGATTCTTCTCATTTTACGCCTTGAGAAGGCCGAATCGGTCAAGTGTTTTGTTCTGGCGGGTGGTTAAAGCGTCAAGGTCGAAATCGGCAATTAATTCATTAAATACGCGGTACCAATTGATCTGGGCGTTGAGATGGATAAACACCGAGCCGAGGCCCAGTGCGGCGCGGTCCATAAAGACAAATTCGCGCGGGATGGTAATGCCACCACGCGCTTTGCCAAGTTCGCGCAGTTTTTTATGGACCTTTTCTGCCGTATCGCGGCCATAGACGGCGCCGTTGGCATGGCCGATTGCGCGGACTTTATCGTCCATGATCGGGCCGTAGAGGAATTCGGCCCAGATATTGAGGGTTTCGACCTGATCTTTGCTGAGGTCTTTAAAGCCCCAGGTCTCGTAAGCGTGCACGGCTAACGCAGTGTCTTTATTCATTAATGCGTTGTAGAGGTCGATGACGCCGCCGACAAATTCAGGCGGGAAAACACGCACACAGCCGAAATCAAGCAAATTGAGGCTGTCGTCGTCGCGCACGGAATAATTGCCGAGATGCGGGTCGCCGTGGATGGTGCCGTAATAATAAAGCGGCACATACCAGGCGCGGAACATGTTCATGGCGATACGGTTGCGTTGTTCCTGCGGAGCGTCTTTGTAGGTGAGGATTTTGTTGCCGTCCATCCAACTGGTGGTCAGCAGGCGGTCGGTGGACAGATCATCGTAGACATGCGGGATGTGGACGCCGGGTTCATCCTTCAACATGTATTCATAGAGTTTGCAGTGCCGAGCTTCGCGGGCGTAGTCGAGTTCTTCGCGCAGTCGCTCGGCTAATTCGGCATGAATTTGGCTGGTCTGGATCGCTTTGTCGTAGCGTTCATAGATACCGAAAATGATTTTGAGCTGGTTTAAATCCGTGTCTATCGCGCTTTGCATATCTGGATATTGTAATTTAATTGCAATAGCTTGGCCGTTTTTAGCCAATCCTTTGTGGACCTGCCCAAGGCTGGCGGCGGCGGCGGCTTCCCGTTCGAAGTTTTCAAACAGGCTTTCCCAATTCGGGCCGAGTTCGGTTTTCATGCGGCGGCGGACAAACGGCCATCCCATCGGTGGGGCATCGGACTGGAGCTGTTGGAAGGCGTTGGCATATTCGGGCGGCAGCGCTTCGGGGATGGTGGCGAGAATTTGGCCAACTTTCATCAACGGTCCTTTAAGATTGCCCAGCGCCATCATCAGGGCTTGTGCGTGTTCATCGCGCTCGATCTTGATTCCGAGGAATTTTTCACCGGCGAGTTTGGCGGCCAGCCCGGCCATGGTGCCGGAAACTTTGCCATAGCGGCTGAGCTTGGTGCCGATCGTATTTTCTTTGATATTATCTGCGTTTGTCATGCGCATAACATGGCGGTTTTGGTTGGAATGTCTACTTAAAAATGACATGATCGGCGCATGAATAAAAATGACAGCGTTGAGATCAGGGATCAGATTTTGCGTCAGGTTTTGCCGGATGTCGCCTTTGATGGCTGGAACTGGTCGGCGGTCGAACTGGCGGCCCGGCAAGCGGGTTATGATGCGGGTGTGGCTTCTCAAGTTTTTCCCGGAAAAATGAAAGATGTGCTGGATGGGTTTGCCGATCTGGCGGATCGAGAGATGCTTCAGGCGCTTGAAGGCGTTGATCCAAATGATTTGCGTATTCGCGAGCGGGTGCGTACGGCGCTTATGGCCCGGTTTGAGTGGTTATTGCCGCACCGGGAGGCGTTGCGTTTGAGCTCTCAATTCTGGCTGGCGCCAACGCGCAAGCCGCGGGCGGTGAAAATTGTCTGGCGCAGCGCTGATCGGATCTGGGACTGGGCGGGGGATACGGCTAAAGATTATAACCGCTATACCAAGCGCGGATTGTTGTCGGGTATACTTGTTTCGACGATGCTGGTGTTTTTGAATGATGAATCAGAAACGCTGGACAACACTAAAGCCTTTCTAGACAGGCGGATTGAAAATGTGATGCAATTGGGTAAGGTTCTTCATTCTTGTAAAAGGGCGTCATCATGAATCGTTTTGTTGTTTTGTTGGTGATTTTTTGTGGTGTGTTTTTGACGTTCCAGACCGCACAGGCCGGTTGGGTTGAGTTTTTCTTCCCATCTTTGCGCGATACGAGCGATGATCCTTCTCAGACTTTAACCGCACCGTTTGCAGACGGTGTAGGGGCTGAGGCGTCATCCAAGGAGGGCGTGGATAATCAAGGTGCCGAGCGAAGTATTGTGAACATAGTTCCTTTGAGTCAGCCACATAGAACGGTTGGGATGGTTTCTAACTGGGTGGTGGAGGCCGTATCTAATGCTTTGAGTTTTCAGAATGATGATTTCAAAGTGGATATGCAAAAAACTCAGGTTTATTTTGATCCAGGCGGTTGGGGTGAGTTTCAAAAATTTTTGCAAGAGAATAAAATTCTCGATGTGTTGAAGTCTTCGCAATACAAGGTTCACAGCTATGTGAGTGAGACGCCGCTTTTGTTGAATGAGGGAGCGGTGAGCGGTCGGTATCGCTGGTTGTTTCAGGTTCCTGTAACGATTAGCTACATGAAAAGCGGCATGAAGGATTATAAAGGCGTGACACCAACAAATCAGAGTTTTTTGTTGCGTGTGCAGGTCGGACGTACAGAAGACGTCAAGAACGACCTTGGCATTCAGGTTGAACGCTGGAGCGGTAAGGCAACCAAATAGGTTCTAGGAATAGCGTTTTAGCACGTTAAAGTTTTTTAGAATTAAGCTTCACAGTTTCACTTTGGACGCTACAATTGGGCGATCCGAATCATTTTAATTTTGTTTTTCCAAGGAGAGTCCCGAAGATGTCCGATGCTGCCATTGATTATGAAGTTGCCGAAACTGATGAAACCGAAACACAAGGTGGCGGCGCGGCTTCTGGTGGCAGTGAAGCTCAGGATGTAGGCGGTGTCGCCGGTCAGCGCCTGCGGGCCTTTATTGAACGCATTGAGCGTCTGGAAGAAGAAAAAGCGGCTTTGGCCGAGGATATCAAAGAGGTTTATGCCGAGGCGAAGGGCGTCGGATTTGATGCCAAAACGATGCGCAAGATTGTGTCATTGCGCAAGATGGATGTTGAAAAGCGCCGCGAGTCTGAAGAGTTACTCGATTTGTATAAAACCGCGATTGGTATGGTTTAATCCTGATATCGTGAGGATAAGAGCCGATGGATGGTGAGGCGAAACATTCTTTGTGGCTCTTTTTTCTCACCGTTCCGCTTGTTTTGGGCAGTTTTGCTGCGGGGATGTTTTTCCGCGGCACTGATAATATCCTGATCCTTCCCCATATTGCCTGTATGATCGGTTTTGCTGTCATCGCGTTTTATCGTAGTCCGGGGCAGGGCTGGGCTTTGCCGCGCGGACCTGTGATTTTGGCGATATTGGCGTATTGGCTTTATGTCGTACTCAGTATTAGCTGGTCGACGAATCCCTATAACAGCACGTTATTCGCGATTATATTTTCGGTTTTGCCGTTTATGTTTTTTGCTTTGGTGATGGCGCCGGAGCCGTATAAGTGGCTGCAGGTGCATATGGGGGCTTTGGCCGTCGGGATTGCGGCGGTTTCGGTCTGGGCCGGTGTGCAGTTTTTTGTGCTTGAGCCCGGTCGGCGCGTGCATCATCCGATGCTGAATCCGAATAATCTGGCGGTGGTGTTTAACATGGCGATGTTTCCGGCGCTGGCCTTGTATTTGTGCGCACGCGAGCGGCTGTACATGATTGTCGGTTTTGTGCTGTCGGCGCTGTTTCTGTTTGCCATGCTGACCACGCAGAGCCGGGGGGGGCTGATTGCTTTTCTGATTGTGCTGGTACCGTTTTTGATTTTTATACGCGGGCAGGCGGGGATGAACTGGCGGCGGCTTTTGGTGCTGGTTGTCATGTGTGTATCGCTTTTTGCGATCGTGCATAATTTTAGCACAAAATCTTTTGGTGGTTCGGTGATGGAGGTCGTTGCCCCGCAATCTGGAGTGGCGTCAAAAACGGTTACGGAGCGCCAGTTGATCTGGGCATCGACATGGGATTTGATTCAGGATCATTTTTGGGGCGGGACGGGCCTTGGCACGTTTACCTATTACTACCCGCGTTATCGGCATTCGAAAGATTACAGCGATGGATATTTCGCCCATATGGACCCGTTGCAATTCTGGGCCGAGATGGGGGTGTTGGCGCCGATCCTGTTTTATCTGATTTTGGTTTTGGTTTTGATCCGAACGATCCGCGCGACGCGCGCCTCTACGCCTTGTTCGCCGGAGCGCGCATGGATGTATGCGTGTTTTTGCGGGTTGTTGGCTTTGACCGGGCATGCGCATATCAGCTTTCACCTTTACATGCCGATTAATTTGTTCTTGGCGGCGTTTTTGCTGGCAGGGTGGTTTATTGCGAGCGAGTTTGCGCTGAATTGTCCGCGTTCAGAGCTGTTGCCGGTTCATGAGGGCAAAAAAACATTGCTCTATGCGGCGATGCTCGTCTTTGTTCTGGCGCCTTTGGGATGGATGGTCACAGCCACCGCCGGTGTGCATTATCTCAATCAGGTTGAGCGTTTTATGCAGGCCGGGAAAGTGGATGAAGCAAGCCGCGCGTTGGAGCAGGCAAGGCGGTTTGCGCGTACGAATTACTCATCGCTGTATGATGTGGAGGCGAAGTACCGGCTGCATCTGTTGAATACACGCCGCGGGCAAATGTCACCGGATGAGCGGCGCAGGATTTATGAAGAGGCGCAGAGCAATATTGATCAAGCGATCACGCTGAATCCGGGGTTTGTGAATTTGCTCAATCGTAAGGCGTTGATCTATTTTGCTGGCATTCCGGATCTTGAACCGCAGGGACGGGAGAAAGCCCAGGAGTTACTGGAAAAGGCCCTAGCGGGCAACCCCATTTTGCTCGATGCACGGATAGGGTTGGCGCATGTTCATTACATGAATGGTGATAAGAAAAAAGCACTGGCGGTGATGCAGGACCTATATAATTATCCGGTGCCCAAGACATTCACGGCCGAGCAATATCAGGCGATTGTGAAGAAATTTAAAGAATAATCACTATGCCTTTTGACGGTTTTTGATGAGGTCTTCAACCACCGCTGGGTCGGCGAGGGTTGAGGTGTCGCCGATATGGTCTTCTTCGTGTGTGGCGATTTTGCGCAAAATGCGGCGCATGATTTTGCCGGAGCGAGTTTTGGGCAGGCCCGGCGCCCACTGGATGATATCCGGTGTGGCTATGGGTCCGATTTCGGCGCGGACCGTCTGAATGACAGCATTTTTGATTTCATCGCTGGGCTGCTTGCCTGCGGCCAGAGTGACAAAGGCATAAATGCCTGTGCCTTTGATCTCGTGCGGGTAGCCAATGACGGCACTTTCGGCGACATCAGGGTGTTCGTTGATCGCGTTTTCAATTTCGGCGGTGCCGAGGCGGTGGCCGGAAACGTTAATCACATCATCGACGCGCCCGGTGATGCGGTAATCTCCATCCTTATCGCGCCGTGCGCCATCACCGGTGAAATATTTACCCGGGAAGGCGGTGAAGTAGGTCTGGATGAAGCGTTCATGGTCGCCGTAAAGCGTACGCATCTGGCCGGGCCAGCTATCGAGGATGACGAAATTGCCTTCGGCCTCACCGTCCAAGATTTTACCGTCGTGATCGACAAGGGCCGGTTTGACGCCGAAGAAGGGTTTTTGCGCAAAGCCGGGTTTGAGTGTATGGCAGGGCAGCGGCGTAATCATAAAACCGCCGGTTTCGGTTTGCCACCACGTGTCGATGATCGGGCAGCGCTCCTCGCCTATCGTCTTGTAATACCACATCCAGGCTTCGTGATTGATCGGTTCGCCGACGGTGCCGAGAATGCGCAAGGATTTGCGCGAGGTTTTTTTGACCGGCGCTTCGCCTTCGCGCAGCAAGGCGCGGATCGCGGTGGGGGCGGTGTAGAAAATATTGACGTTGTGTTTGTCGATGACTTGCCAGAAGCGCGACCAGTCGGGGTAATTCGGTACGCCTTCGAAAACGAGGCTGGTTGCGCCATTGGCGAGTGGGCCGTAGACGATATAAGAATGCCCGGTGACCCAGCCAACATCGGCGGTGCACCAGTAAATTTCACCCGGTTTATAGTCAAAGGCGACTTCGTGGGTGAGTGAGGCCCAGACCATATAGCCGCCGGTGGTGTGCAACACGCCCTTGGGTTTGCCGGTGGAGCCGGAGGTATAAAGGATGAAGAGCGGGTCTTCGGCATGCATGATTTCGCAGGGGCATTCATTGGACTGGTCGTCGACGATTTCATGCCACCAGACATCCCGGGTTTCGTTCCAACTGATCTCGCCGTCGCGATGTTCGAGGACAAGGACCTTTTCGATTTTCGTGTTCTGAACGGCTTCATCGACATTGTTTTTAAGCGGGATTTTTTTGCCGCCGCGTACGCCTTCATCGGCGGTGATGATGAGCCGTGCATCGCAGTCAACAATGCGGTCATGGAGCGCCTGGGCGGAAAAGCCGCCGAAAACGACGGAGTGCACTGCGCCGATGCGGGCGCAGGCGAGCATGGCGTAGACGGCTTCCAGCACCATCGGCATATAAATAATAACACGGTCGCCTTTTTCTACGCCGAGTTGTTTTAGTGCGTTGGACAGGCGGGATACTTCTTTGAGTAATTCGCCGTAGGTGACTTTGTTGTCGAGATCGGGTTCATCACTTTCCCAAATCAGGGCCACGTCGTTTTCTTTTTCCGGCAGGTGGCGGTCGATACAGTTGAAACACGCGTTGAGCTGTCCGTCTTCATACCATTTGATCGAGACATTGTCTTCGAAAGAGGCGTTCTTGATGACGGTGGGGCGTTTGAACCAGTCGAGGCGTTTTGCCTGCACAGCCCAGAAGATTTCAGGTTGCTCGATCGATCCTTTATACATGGCTTCGTACTGGTCTTCGGATATGCGTATGTTGTTCAGGATGTCTGCGGATGGTTTGAAAGTCTCGGTCATGGTTCAAGTCCTTCCTGCTGCTTTTTTGCGCGTCTGAATGTTACAATCGTTATGCCGGTTAACGCAATAGCTGCGCCAATGAGTGCGGTGAGGGACAGCGGTTCGTGCAAAATGATAACCCCGAAAATTAGCCCAAAGATGGGTGTCAGGATTGTAAAGGGTGTCACCAGATAGACCGGGTTGCGTCCCATCAACTGCTTCCAGCAGTAATGAGCGAGCGAGACCAGAGCGACTTGATAAAGCAGAACACCGGCCAGTAAAACATGATGGGCGTTGCGTAAAGTCTCGACATGGTCGCTTTCGAAAATCAGGCTGATTGTGGTGATTATCGGTAGCGGGATGGCAAAGGCATAGCCGGCCATGGTCGGGAAATTTAGCGTTGTAATATATTTTAGCCGTACAGAACCGATGGCCCAAAATAGCGCTGAACCGAGAAGGCAGATGATGCCTAACGCATTGATATGGGCGTCTTCGTGGGGTTTGTAGAGGATAATCAATCCGCCAATCAGTGCAATCAGAATGCCTGCCAATGTCTTTAGGCCGAAGCGTTCATTATAAAAGGCCCAGCCGAGAAGAATTAGAATCGGTATTTCGACCTTCATGATCAGCCCGGCCAGTCCGGCATCGACTTGCGCCAGTCCAGCGAATAAGAGCCCCATATGCAGGCCTTGGAACAGCAAGGCGTAGAGTGTGACGTTTTTGAATTCGTCTTTTGTTAAACGCCGGGCGAAGGGCAAGAAAACCAGTGCGCAGAAAAAGAAGCGTAAAGACAGTAACATGAAAGGAGGAATTTCAAGCGCACCGATACGGATAATAACTAAATGTCCACCCCAGATCAGCGTTACAAAAAGGGCTAGAATGACATCGTTGATTTTCATTTAAACTTCAGCTAGTTCGCAGATGTGGTTCCATTCGGTTTTGGTCACGGGGGAAACCGACAGGCGGGATTGTTTGATGAGGGCCATATCCTGTAATGCCGGGTCGGCCTTGATTTGGGCCAGCGTGACCGGGTTTTTTAAAGGTTTCACAGGCTTGACGTCGACGGTGACGAACCCGCCGGTTTCGTTTTTTGTCGGATCGGGGTCGGTGTAGGCTTCGCTGGTGACTTCCAGAATACCGACAATTTCCTTACCCTCATTGGAATGGTAGAAAAAACCTTTGTCGCCCGGTTTCATGGCGGCGAGGTTGTTGCGGGCCTGAAAATTGCGGACACGTTTTTCCCATCTTCCTTCGCCTTTTTTGCATTGGTCGTTCCAAGAGAATTTGTAAGGCTCCGATTTTAAAAGCCAATAGGCCATTTTATTTTTCCTTATTTCAACGGGCGGGTGAGCATGTTCTCAATGGCCTGGTCAACGGGAAGGTCTTCATGCAGGCATTGGTAAACGGTCTGCGTGATCGGCATTTCGACGCCGTATTTCTCGGCCAGATTAAGCGCCGCGCGTGCGGTGTGGACCCCTTCGGTGACGGCGTTGCGCTGTGAGAGGATTTCTTGCATGGTTTTGCCTTCACCCAGAGCGGCGCCGAGGGAGAAGTTGCGTGATTGCATCGAGGATGCGGTGAGCATCAGATCGCCGATGCCGCACAGGCCCATCAGCGTATCTTCTTTGGCGCCCATAGCTTTGGCGAGACGGGCGATTTCAGCAACGCCGCGGGTGAGTAGCGCGGCGCGCGCGCTTTCTCCCAGTTTGCGGCCATACACAACACCGCAGGCAATAGCGATGACGTTCTTAAGGGCGCCGCCGATTTGTACACCGATGATGTCGTCAGAGACGTACGGGCGGAAGCCTTTAACGCCGAGGGCGTCCTGAAGGGTTTTTCCGGTTTGGTCATCGGAGACGCCGATCGTGGCGGCAGCGGGGAGTCCGGCGGCGATTTCACTGGCGAAGGTCGGGCCGGTGAGCACGGCGATTTTAGTATCGGGAATGATTTGTTTACAGACTTCAGAGAGGAGTAGGCCGGTGTTGAGCTCAATGCCTTTCGAGCACAGCACAAGAATGGTTTCGGGTCTGAGATCGTTTTTAATGGTCTCCAGCGTGGTGCGCAGATGCTGGGCCGGGGTGACCATCAGGACGATATCGCGCTTGATCGCTTCGGTGAGATTGCCAGTCGCGCGCAGGGTCTCAGAAAGCGGAATATTGGGCAGGAAAACTGTGTTTTCGTGGCGTTCGTTGATCGCGGTGACGACTTCGGGCTCACGGGCCCAGATCAGGACATCACACCCGCCTTTACTGAACATTTGCGCAAGGGCCGTGCCCCAGGCTCCAGCGCCGATGACGCCTATTTTTTGATGTTTTTTAGTCATGCGCTTAATCTAAGCTATTTGCCTGAATTTCAAAGTGAAAAATTTTAAACGCGAAGATTCGAAGTTATGTACGAAGGCATGGGGGACACAATGAATCATTGTGTCTCCGTTGTTTCATAAGGCTGATCAAGAGGCCAGCGGGGGCGGGCTTTGAAATCGAGGCTGTCGCTCAAGCCCTTTTGCAGGCGCTCTAATCCGGCCCAGGCGATCATAGCGGCGTTGTCGCCGCATAGAGAAACCGGTGGGGCATAGGCGCGCATGGCGTGGTCTTCGCACAGGCTTTCGAGGCGTTGACGGATGGCCATGTTCGCCGCGACGCCACCGGAAACGACAAGTGTTGGGGCGGCTGGATTATATTCGACTTTGAAACGTTCGATGGCGCGTTTGCAGCGATCGGCGATGATTTCGGCGACAGTGAGCTGGAACGCGCAGGCGAGATCGGCAATGTCGGCGCGTTGCAGATATCCTTCGGGCAGGGCTTCGACGGCCAGACGTACGGCGGTTTTGAGACCGGAGAAAGAGAAATCTAACTCTTTGCGGCCTTTCATCGGGCTGGGCAGGGCGAAGCGTTTAAGGGCGGCGGACGGGTCTTTGCATTCGGCAGCGATTTTCTGGATTTCAGGGCCGCCAGGGTAGCGCAAGCCCATCAGCTTGGCGGATTTGTCGAAACATTCTCCGGCAGCATCGTCGAGTGTTGTGCCCCAGAGTTTGTACGTGCCGACATCTTCGGCGACGAGAATTTGCGTGTGGCCGCCGGAAACAAGCAGGAGCAGGTAGGGAAATTGAATATCATCGGTTAGGCGCGGGGTGAGGGCGTGGCCTTCGAGATGGTTGACGGCGATGAAGGGCAGATTTTGGCTGGCGGCGATGGCTTTTCCGGCGATCATGCCGACCATCACACCCCCAATCAGGCCGGGGCCGCAAGTGGCGGCGACGCCGTCAAGATCTTTGAACGATAGCTTGGCATCGTCCATGGCGGCTTTGATCAATGTATGGAGATGATCGATATGGGCGCGGGCGGCGATTTCCGGGACAACACCGCCAAAGGCCCGATGTTCTTTGAGCTGGGACAGGACGATATTGGCGAGGATGTCGCCTTTTTCGTTCACAATGGCGGCGGCGGTTTCATCGCAGCTTGTTTCGATGCCGAGGATATACATGCACTAGGTTTTAACGCGAAGACGCGAAGACGCGAAGTGTTTTTTGGTTGTGTTGTCTATGAGCACCTCTTGATTTTGTCATTGCGAGCCGCTGAAAGCGGCGCGGCAATCCAGAATCTTGAAGTTTCCGTTGTTTTTTCTGGATTGCTTCGGTCTCTGCGCTTCCTCGCAATGACGTATTTGAGTGAGGGGATGCGTTAATTGTGCTTGTTCCGAAAATTTAAAAATCTCTGTGTACTCCGTGTGCTTCGTGTTTTAAAAAAGATGGCATGAAAAAGCAGATCAAAATAGGGACGCGGGGGTCGCCGTTGGCGATGGCGCAGACACGTACGGTGCAAGCGAAGCTGGCCGAAGTCCATCCGGATTTGGAAACCGAGATTGTGGTGATTCAAACCTCAGGCGATTGGAGTCCTGCGGATGGCGAGGTGCGGTTATCGGCGGCAGAGGGCGGCAAGGGACTATTTGCCAAAGAGATCGAGCAGGCGTTGCTGGAAGGCCGCATTGATGCGGCGGTGCATTCGATGAAAGATATGGATTCAACTCTGCCCGAGGGGCTGGTGGTGGAGCATATGCTGGTGCGGGAAGATCCGCGTGACGCTCTATTATTTTCACATAAAATAAAAGATTTGGCTAATTATAGCCGATTAAAAAATGAAGGATTGGCGGTATTGCCGCAGGCTGCTGTCGTGGGCAGTGCCAGTGTGCGGCGTGGGGCGTTTTTGCTTTCGCAGCGATCTGATCTTAAGATTGTGCCGTTTCGCGGTAATGTGCAGACGCGGATCGATAAATTGCGTGGGCCAGAAAATGATGGGTCGATTGACTGTACGCTTTTGGCGATGGCGGGGATGAACCGGTTAGGGATTGCGCATGAAGCCGATATTGTGCTGGGTCCTGAGGTGATGTTGCCGGCCGCGGCGCAGGGTGCGGTCGGGATTGAGGTGCGGGCGTCCGATGAGGATGTTTTGTCCATTTTTAGCCATATTTCTGATTGTAATACAGTGATTTGCGTAAAAGCGGAGCGGGAAGTTTTGCGGATTTTGGACGGGTCTTGTCATACGCCGATCGGGGTGTATGGGGTGCTGGATGATGGTGAATTGTGGTTGCGGGCCGGGGTGATTTCGCTGGATGGAACGCAGCGTTTTGACGATGAAATTCGCGGCGCCGTGCAGACGGTTGAAGAAGGGCAATCGCTGGGGCGTACGCTTGGCGAGCGTCTAAAACGGCGCGTGCCGCCTGAGATTTTTAATCAAGAGAGCGCTGACGATGGTTGAAAAAATTCTTCAGGCGGGCGACCAACAGGCGGGCGACCAACGGTCGGTGATTTTGGTGACCCGGCCCGAAGTTCAGGCCGGGCTTTTTGTCGATGATTTAACGGTCGGAGGATATGAGGCTTTTGTTGAGCCGATGAGCGCCATTGTGCCGCTGGATTTTCATGTGCCGGATTTTGGGCGTTATCAGGGGCTGATTTTTACCAGTGCGAATGCTTTGGATATCTACGCAAAAACCCATAAGGATCGCAGTCTTCCGGTTTATGTCGTCGGGCGGCAAACGCAGGAAATGGCGTATGAACACGGCTTTAAAAAAGTTTACAGCGCGCGGGGCAAAGCTGCCGATCTTGTGGATTATATCAAAGGCCATGTGCCGGATGTAAAGCGTCCGCTTTTGCATGTGCGTTCCACGCATCTCGCCTATCCGTTGAAGGAGGCTCTGCAGAATACGGGATATAATGTCGGTCAGTTGATCGTTTACGATGCGCCTGTAAGGGATGAATTTAGCACAGCGGCGGTCGAGCTTTTGCAAAATAACTGTATTCAAGCGGTCACATTCTTTTCTAAACGTACGGCTGAAAACTTTCTTAAACTGATAGAGGCCGCAGGTTTGGAGGATTGTCTGGCGGGCATAAAAGCCTTGTGCATCAGCGAAACCGTGTTACAGTACGTACGGCCTGAGTTATGGCAGAATGCTTGCGTTGCCGCGCAACCTGACCGTCAAGGGATGTTGGATTTAATTGCGCAGAATTGTGTGATGCGGGCAGATAAAAAACAAATAAGTCATTTTGATGTGGAGAGACAGAGCATGAGCAAATCCGAGAATAAGCCGATTGAAAATGCTGGAGAAGTGATTGAACGTTTTGGCGGTATTCGTCCGATGGCTAAAAAGATTGATGTCGCGGTGACGACGATTCAGGGCTGGAAAAAGCGCGATATTATTCCGGCGGCGCGGCGACAGGTTATTCTGGATGCGGCGATGATCCACAATGTGGATTTAACCGATATCCTTCCTGATGCGCCGGCGGCGAATGAGAATAATGCAGGGCAGGCGCCAAAGGAGAAAAAACCGGATGCAACGGTCAGCGAAGCAAAGCTGTCTGTCGAAGATGATCGTGAGGATGAGGCTCAACCTGTTGCGGCTTCGAATGCCGGGCGGCGTTCTGTTTTGGATGAAGCGCGGGGCGGGACGGATGCGTCGCTGCAAGACCGGATAGGGCAGGCGGAAAAGCATGCGTTGTCGCGGCATAGCTGGCTGATTATCGTGCTTGTTCTCGGGGCGATTATCGGCGTTGTCGCTTTGTTGTGGCCGCAAAAGATTACCAATAATGGTCAGCCGGATCGTCTGAGCGCGCTGGAAGAGCGTACGCGTCAGATCGAGGGCGAGATGGCCGAGGTTCAGGAGCAACAGAATTTCTTCGGCACGTTGCTCCCGGAAAATCTCGACGAGCAGTTGGCGTCTTTGCAAGATCAGGCGGGACAGGCGAAAGAAAAACTGGGCCAAGCAGTTGAAAAGGCGCAGGAAGTGTCGGCGGATGTTCTGGCCGAGGATGCCGGGACTTTGACGCAGCGCGCGCAAAGACTTGAAAAGCACTTACAGGAGATGACCGGTTCTCCTGTTTTGGCCGGGATGCTGGAGAAAATTGAGGCGATGCAATCTCATGAGCAGGGGCAGCGCCAGATTGATCTGGCGATGGAAGAGCTCAGCGGGATTATCGGCGGTCTGAACGGTCAGCTTGGCGCTGAATCGGGTTTGTTTGAAAGCACTCTGGATTCTGCGCGTGGGCAAAGCGCGGCGCTGGGCCAGACATTTGAAAGCGTTCCGGCGACGGATTTAAAGGCAGCGGCGATGTTGCTGGCGATGACGCAGTTCCGTTCATCCCTGAACCGCGATAATGCGGAATTTGAAAATGACTTTAGCGTGTTGATGGGACTGGTCGGTGAAGATGATGTCGAATTGCGCGGCGCTCTGGAAAAACTGGCGCCGCACGCACAAAGCGGGGTGCTGACGCCTGCCGGTGTGACCAGCGAGTTTAAGGCGCTGGCCGGAGATGCGGTTATGGCGTCGTTGCAAGGGGAGGACGTTTCCCTCGGCGAGCGGGCCAAAGCGCGAATGAATGAAGTTTTGCAGGTTGAAAAGGATGGTGAGCTGATTTCCGGGACCGAGACGCAGGCGAAACTTGCCAAGGCCGACGCATTGCTGGAAGAGGGGAACATTGAAGAGGCGATTGCGACGGTTGAAACTCTGGACGGTCCGGCCGGACTTTATATGGCTGAATGGGTTGAAAAAGCCAATGTGACTTTGATGGCGCAGAAGTTTAAAGCCATGTTGCAGCAAAATGTGTCGCGGGCCGCGCATGGGAATCCCGGCGGGATTACGGCAGGCAGCGTGATTCCCGGACGCTCAACTCTCATTCAAAATGAGGAAACCGGGATTAATATTCTGAAGTAATCTTTCTAATGTGGCTTTAGGTCGCCGAGGGGCGAGAAGGAGGCTTAATGATCAAAGCGTTATGGTTTGCTGTTAAAGTTGCCGCTTTGGTCGCGCTGACCGTCTGGATTGCCGAGCGTCCGGGCAGTGTCCGGCTTGAATGGATGGACTATACCGTTACCATGCAGATGGGGTTCTTCTTGCTGGGGGTGCTGTTGTGTATTTTACTCACCCTGTTTGTGTATCAAACAATCCGGACCTTTGTTGATTTCCCTTCCAGTCTGCGGCGGTATAACGAGATTAAGGCCCGTGAGAAAGGGTACGAAGCGCTGACACGCGGATTAACGGCGGTGGCGGCCGGGGATAAAAAGGCTGCGGCGGCGCACTCGAAAAAGGCCAGTAAGTTGTTGCATGAAGATACCGGCTTGCCATTGTTGCTTGAGGCGCAGGCGGCGCGGCTGAATGGTGATGAAGAGCATGCGGCGAAGAGTTTTGTGGCGTTGCTTGAGGATAAAAACGCCTCGTTTTTAGGCGTACGGGGATTGTTGCAAAGCGCGCTGGATAGCGGAGATGACGAAGGAGCTTTGGCGCTGGCGGAAAAGGCGCTGGATTTACATCCGCATCAGGGCTGGATTTTAAAAATAACCTATGATCTGCAAATTCGTCAGCAGCTTTGGGCGCAGGCGCAAAAGACCTTGAGTCGTGCGGAAAAGGCCGGGTCCGTTGCGGCGGACGCGGCGCGGCGCGATCGGTTGGCGCTGTATCTGGCTCAAGCCGAGAAAGATTTAGGCGACGGATATTCATCGGATGCGCTGTATATGGTTAAAAAAGCGCAAAAGCTTGAGCCGTCTTTTGTGCCGGCGGTGATGATGCTGGCCGATTATCATATGCATGCCGGCCATCCGCGCAAGGCGCAGAATGTGATTTTGAAGACATGGAAGGCTGCGCCGCATGGGGCGCTGGTTGCGTATTGGATGGGGTTGCAAGCGGACGAGCAGGCGGCGGACGCGTTGGCTCGGTTGCGCTGGGTTGAGCGATTGTTGAAGCAGAACGCGGAGAATGCGCGCGCTCAGCGTGTGGCTGGGGAAATTGCCATTCAGGCGGGCCTTTGGGGTGATGCGCGGGCGTTTTTGGAGCAGGCGCTCAGATTTCAGCCGACCACAGCCGTTTATAAGTCTTTGGCGCAGCTTGAGGAGCGCTCGACCCATGATGAGGCGGCGATTAAGGGCTGGTTGTCAAAAGCGGCCGGGGCGCCTGCGGATAAAGTCTGGGTGTGCGCGCAGACCGGCAATATTTATGAGCGTTGGAGCGCGCTGGCGATGCCGCATGGCTCTTTTAACACGGTAGTTTGGGATATACCGTCTGCGCATTATGGGCCGGTTGTGTTGCTCAATGAAAAGGCGCATATGAGCGAGGCGTTGATCGAGGCGCCCGATAGTGACGTGGCCTAATAGCATACATGTCATTGCGAGGAAGACCGATAGGTCTGACGCGGCAATGACGGTTTAGAGGTTGCAACTCTATTCTCAACTTCTTTTAACGACCTGAAAAAGAAGAAAAAATTGCAACCCCGGGCTTGACCCGGGGTCCATCAAATCTTTCTGTAAGTCTCTATAGCCCCCGGCTTTCGCCGGGGTTGCGGGAATTTTGTACGGGTTAAGCTTTCAGGACGTTGAGAATTGGGTAGGTTACAGTTTTATTTTCCTTTTTTGCATGGCGATCAGCAAGGCGATACCGGTGAGGTAGCCGCCAAGATGGGCCTGCCAGGCAACGTCCTGACCCATCAGCAAACCCGGTACGCTGATGAAGAGGGCCCAAAATCCCAGAATCGGCCACGGGCCGTATTTGCCGAAGCGCTGGGTGAGCGGTGACATCGCGTTTTGAGTCAGCGTGATGTAGAGCAGGGCGGCGAACAGGCCGCTGATCCCACCCGATGCGCCGATGAGCGGCATGGTTGAAGACGGGCTGAGCATCAGGTAAAGCAGCGCGCCGCCCAGAACGCACAGGGCAAAAAATTTCGCAGTGGTTTTACCGCCAAAGATTTTTTCGAAAAACATGGTCATGACCAGCCCCATCACGGTGTTGAAGATGAGGTGCATCCAACTGCCGTGGATGAAGGCATGGGTGAGCGGGGTGATGAGGGCTTCCCAGTGCCATTCTATGCCGCTGGTGTAATCGGCGGGTACAAAGCCGAAGGTCTGGAAAATTTCGAAACGCTCCGGGGCGCCGACCAACAGGTACAGCGGCAGATGGACGATCCAGAACGATAGGATGAGGGCGCGTGAAAAGGGCGGAATGTTGCCGGTGTTGAAGAAAGGCTCGCGACCCGCTTTACTTCGCTGGCGGTATTCTTTGCGCCAGCGTTCTTCTTCTTTACGCTCGGTGCGGCGCATTTTGTCCCGCTCGGCGAGCGAGGGGAACTTAATGATTTTTTTCTCGTTCGGGTCTTTATCGTGCCCGTTGTTGGAGCCGTTCGCTTTCATGGTTTTAATATAGAGGCAGGTCTGCGAGGGGCAAAGTAAAAAACCGCCGTTCTTGCGAAGGGCGGTTTTATAGTTTTCATTGGAGGTTGGTTATTTTTACATGCTCACTAAAAATTCTGCGGTTAGCCTAGTCCGGCTTTGTAACCGATATCGGCGTTTTTCTCGCGATCATATTTGTAGGTCGCTTGTTCGTCGCCGGTCGGTTTCATAAAGGACGGCGGCGTATATTTCGTTACGAACTTGCCGGCCTGAGCCAACATATCCGTTGTGGAAATTTTCGCATGGGCGATGCCGTGGGCCAGTTTGCCCATCACGTTGCCGTAAGCTTCGGCGGCGATTTTGGTGCCGAGGACGACCATCTCTACAATCTTGCCCAGTTCAGGCACTTTACCTTCCATCACGCTGCCAAAGGCTTCGGAGGCCATCAGTTTGACATCGGAAAGTTTTTTCTTGGCCGGTTTTTTACCGCCGCTGCCGCCTTTGCCGGATTTACCCTTGCCTGTTTCTTCTTCATCTTCCTTGTCATCGGCGTTGTCATTAACAACTTCGATATCGACATAGGTCGGTGTCTGGAAGGAGACCGGGTAGTATTTGAGCTTTTTCGGCTCCAGGTCTTTGCCGGACAGGCCTGCCTTGACTTCAATTCTGATTTTATCGGGATCGCGCCAGTCGAGAACCACACAATGGCTCTTATATTCGCCTGGCTGGCGACAAGAATGAACCAGACGCTTACCGGGGTAGAAGGCCTCGGTGATGCCCGCTTCTTCTAGAAACTGTTTTACGTTTACCTGCATGTTTTACCACTCCTCTATTGCCGCAGTTCGTTTAGGCTTCGGCTTGTTTTTGCCTGTTTTTTGCCAATTCGTTTTATCGAAATTATGTCTATAATGTACCGAAATCGTTAAAAAAGATTTAAAATTTAAAAACATCTTCGGGAGGGGCGAAGAATCTTTGTTTTTGTGCTTTTTCGCGCTTTCTTGCTATACTTGTAGGTGTGTTATTGAGAGGCAACTTTCTTTATGATTCGTGCAATTTTTATTCTGAGTGCCGTGTTAATTTGCGCCGGTCTTGCCCCTGCGCTGGCGCAGGATCTGTTCGTGCGGCCGGATGGCGTTGGAACGCCTGAGGGAGAAACGCCGACATTATTTGTAAAACCGAAAAAGAGTTCTTTGCCTGAAGGAACGAAGCAATATGCGGTGAAATACGGCGATAAGCTGAAGCTTCAGCAGCAGAAAAACAAAACTAAGATCATTATCAGTTCTTTTGATGAAATGCAGGAGATCGGCTTTAAGCCGCGCGATGCGGAAGAGATCGGATATTATGCGCGGATGCATACGGCCGTGGCGCAAAATGTGATGTATAAGCGCCGGGAGAAGCTGATGGCTTATTTGGAAAAGCAGGAGCGGGAAGCGCAGGAGAAGATTGCCCGGCAAGATAAAGCCTTGAAAGCTAAAGATCCACAACCGGTTGAGCCCGAGGCGCCTGTTTCTGGAGTGGAGCCGTCAGACGAAGAAGTTTCTGCATCGGAATCAGGGGGTAAGGCGGTCAAAAAGACGAAGTTATATGTTGAGCCTTCTCCGAATGAAAAGGCGATGCCGACGAAAGTTTTTAAAAACTACTGATTTTTTTGCTGGAGATTTGTTCAGGAAGCGCAGCTCTGTCGGGGCTGTTTTTTTATTGTCGGTGTGATACGAACGTTGTTTATGGATGTTTTCATGGCATTTTCCGTTTCTGATTGGGTTTTATTGGTTTTCAGCCTGCTGGCGCTTGGCGGGCTGGCCGGGTTTTTGGCGGGATTGCTGGGGATCGGCGGCGGTATTGTTTTGGTGCCGGGGCTTTTGCTGATCTTTTCTACGCTGGGGTTTGGTTCCGAGAGTCTGATTCATGTGTGCGTGGGCACGTCTTTGTCTTTGATTATTCCCAACGGGTTGATGTCTTCGCGGGTGCATTGGCGCAAAGGCGCTGTTGACTTTGGGCTGGTGCGCCGGATTGGCGGCGGCATATTGGTCGGGGTTTTAATCGGTACAGTGATTGCCGACCGGCTCGCCGGGGTTCAGTTGCAGACGGTGTTTGCGGTTGTTATTGCAGCTCTGGCGGCGCTGATGGTGGTAAACCCGGCGCGGTTTTATAGTTTTAAATCTTTGCCGCGTTGGCCATGGACGGAGACGATTAGCGCTGTGATTGGCGCGCTCTCGTCGTTGATTGGCATTGGCGGGGCGACGATGAGCGTTCCGTTCATGAGTTTGTGCGGGGTCGAATTGCGCCGAGCGATTGGAACGGCGGCGGCGCTGGGCGTTTTAATCGCGCTGCCCGGTACGATCGGGTTTATGGTGATCGGTCTGGATGAGACCGGGCGGCCGCCTTTTTCTGTCGGGTATGTGAATTTGCTGGCCTGGGTGATGATTTTGCCGAGTTCATTATTGGCGGTGCGGGCGGGCGTATGGGCTGCGCATGCCTTGCCGCTTGAGGTGATGCGCCGGGTGTTTGCCGGGTTCTTGGTCCTGGTGGCGATTAAGATGGGGTTGGGGTTATGAATGCCATAATATCCCCGGCTTATTCAGGGTTTATAGGTCGGCTTATGCACATGGATATGTACAAGCTGCGTTTGGGTTTTCTGTGTCTGGCGGTTTTGATTTACGGAGCGTGGGGATCGCCGACGCCGGATGCTCCCGGTGTGGTGGAGCTGGCGGTTGGCGTGTTGCTGGCGTTGGCCATTGGTGCGGATGGTTTAGCCGGGACGTTGATGTTTTCCGCAAAGGCGCCGCTATGGTTCAGGGTCGGGCAGGCGGTTTTGGTGTTCGGCCTGAGCGCCGGAATAATTGGCGGGATCTTGGCCGGGCATGATGCCGGGGCGATGGCGCGGGATTTGGCAGCGCTTGGATTTATGGTTTTGCCGCTTTTGTTATGCCCGCTGTTTCAGGGGCGGCCTGAGGCCGGGCGCGTCTTGGTTCTGGCTGTGGTGGCGCTGGGGCTGTTATTTGCTCTGCGGGCGCGGCTTCAGGTGCCGGGGTTGGCCGCTGGTGAGGCGCTGTACTATCTGGCGAATATGCCGAGCGTATTATTCGCGGCGGTGTTTCTGGCTGGCAGCGCGATGATGGGTTTTGTTCAGCGCTTTACTTTGCGTTCTGTGGCGCTGGCGCTGGTGTTTATGGTTTTGGCCGGGGTGGTGTTGTGGCCGCTGGCTGAGACGCAGCAGCGCGCCAGTCTTGGTGTGTTTGCGCTCAGTATGGCCTGTCTTTACGGTTTATGTTTGTGGTGTCAGCCGCGCCGCGCGCTGGTTGTTGGCGGGGTTTTGGCGCTTGGCCTGTGGGCTTTGTGGCCGGAGATTGGTGCTGTGGTGTCGGATGTCGAGCGCAAGACGGCGCTGGTTGGCGGGAATATGCGGTTTGAGGAATGGCGTGCGGTGTGGGAGGAAATTTCGGAGCATCCGCCGAGCTTGCTGCTCGGACAGGGCTGGGGGGCGCATTTTTCTTCACCGGCGGTGGCGGATATTCGCGTGAACTATACACATGGCTTGCTGTCGAGCCTGTTGCTGAAAACCGGTATCGCCGGGCTGGGGCTGGGGCTTGTGTATCTGGCGGTGCTCGCCAGGGCCGGTTGGGCCTTGTGGGGTCGCGCGCCCGTGGTCGCTTTGGCTTTGGCCGGACCGCTTTTGATTGATGTCTTTCTCTATGCCAGTTTTAAGTCGCTGGATTTCGGTCTGGTTTTAAGTCTGGTTGCCGTTTTGTCTTTTTACGGGGATGATCGCGCGCACGGCGTTGAAACTGATCGGGGTGTGTTGTATCCAAGATGATGTCATCAAGAGTTTAAATTTGAGAGTTTATCAGGGAGTGATCTGAGCGTTCCATGCGCAGGCCGTCTATTCTTTTTATCAACCGCGTGTATCCGCCGGTGCGCGGTGCTTCGGGCCGGGTTTTGCGGGATCTGGCGCGCAGTTTTGCGCGTGAGGGCTGGCAGGTTACGGTGATTACGACCGGGCCAAAATCTCTAAGCGAGCGCGATGGGGCGGTGCGGGTGATCCGGGTGAAGGGGCCGGACCGTCCGGCGAATGTTCTGGGATATCTGTGGGTTTGGCTGAAATTGTTGATTGAGGCTTTACGTTTGCCCAAGACGCATTTGGTGGTGACGCTTACCGATCCGCCGTTTTTGGTGGTGGCCGGGCGGATTGTTACGGCGTTAAAGAGAAACCGTCATATTCACTGGTGTCAGGATGTGTATCCGGACGTGTTGCCGGCGTTGGGCGTTAATGTGCCGGAATTTTTGATGGGATTTTTGAAGGCGCGAGTGCGCGGAGCGATGAAGCGGGCCGACAAAGTGATTGTGATTGGGCGCTGTATGGCCCGGCATTTCAGTTATGACGGGTTCGATCCAAAGCAGATTACGGTGATTCCGAACTGGGCAGACGCCGAGCTGGTGCAGCCCGTGGCACATGAGGGTGATGATTTTCCCGTGCCGCTGCCGGAGAGTTACCGGGCCCATGAAGATCAGCATAAGCAAGGGCCGAAGTTCCGCGTGCTGTATGCGGGGAATTTGGGGCGCGGACATCCGGTCGAGACGATTTTGCAGGCGGCGGAAATTCTCAATGAAACGCACAGGGACATTGAATTTGTGTTTGTCGGCGATGGGCCGCGCCATGAAATGATCAACCGGGAGCGCACGCGGCGGCATTTGGAGAATATACGTTTGTTGCCGTATCAACCGGCAAGCCGTTTGAAGGATTTGATGGAAAGCGGCGATGTGCATCTGGTGACGATGGATGAACAGGCCGCCGGAATGATGGTGCCGGTGAAGCTGTATTCGGCGATCGCGGCGCATCGTCCGTGTATTTTTATCGGACCGACGCAATCGGAAACCGCCAAAATTATTCAGGATTTCAAAACCGGGATGGTGTGCGCGCAGGGCAATGCGCAAGGGTTGGCCGAGCAGATTCGACAATACCGGGAAGATCGTGATAAATGGTTTGTGGATTATGAAGGGGCCAAGGCGGCCTCGGCGGTCTTTGTGCCTCAGGAATCCATTAACGCGTGGGTCGAGCGGGCTTGGGCGGTGGTGGATCAGGATGTTCAGGAATGAGTCGAAACTCCATAGAGCATGAAATTGAAACAGTTGAATCTGAGCAAACGCTGGGCGCGTTGATGCGTGAAATCTGGGCCGGGCGCGCATGGGTGCTGGCTGGTGCGCTTATCGGTTTGGTCGTGGCTTTTGTTTTGATGCAGGCGGCCGTGCCGCATTATGCGGCGCAGATGGTTTTGGCACCGGCCAGCCCGATGAATATGGCTTCGGGTTCTGATGAGGATGCTGCGCGGCCAAGCGCCGAGACGATGAGCTATGAGCGGTTTGAAGCGAGTTTTAAGGGCGTGGCGGTGGCCGGTCTTTTGTTGCGCGATCCTGAAATTACGGCGGGCCTCGCGCGGGATAAGGCCTTTGTTTTTTCGAAAAGCGAAGATGCGTGGAGCGCGGAAAAGCTGGCCGAGTATATTGCGCGGCGGGTTGAGGTTGATCCGGTCGGGGAGAGTTCTTTGCGGATTTTACGGTATTTGCATCCAGATGGAGAGTTTGCCGTGATGTTTTTGCAACGGCTGCACAACGTTTCTGACGGGCTGATCCGACATGGATTGCGACGTGAGGTGAATGAGCGCATTGCGTATTTGAACAAGGCGATTGTCGAGAATCATAATCCCGAACACCGCCGGGCGCTGACCGATTTATTGATGGAGCAAGAACGCTTGCGGATGCTGGTCTCGATTGATCAGCCTTATGCGGCGGCGTTGGTTGTTCCGGCGGCGGCTTCGGTGAAGGCGCACTGGCCGGATGGGTTTTTGGTTTATGCGGGGTTTGGGTTTGCCGGAGCGTTGCTGGGCTTTGTGATGTTTAGCTCATGGCGTGCGGGACAGATGGATGTGTTGGCCGTTTTGCCTCAGCGTAAAGTGCGTCAGCAGGAGTGGTTTTTCCCGGAAAGCGGCAACAATAACGAAAAGCCGCGCCCGTTGACGGAGAAGAAGCGCTATAGCGCAAAAACCGATGATGAGGATGCGCCGTCCGAGGCGGCGGAGTAGGGGCGCGAAGGGAATGAGCGCGCCGGATGTCAGTGTCATTATCACTACCAAAAATGAAGAAGTCCGTTTGCCGACGTGCCTTGAAGCGCTGGGCCGGTTTGACGATGTCTGGGTGGTGGATTCCTATAGTGAGGATCAGACATGCGCGGTTGCGCGCGCGCGTGGAGTGCGGGTGATTGATTTTCAATGGGACGGTCGGTATCCGAAAAAGCGGCAATGGTGTCTGGATCGGCTGGATTTAAAATATGAGTTTGTGTTTTTTGTTGATGCGGATGAAATCCTGCCGCCTATGCTGATTGACGAAATTGCCGGGCTGGATTGGTGCGCGGCGGGGTATTTTGTGAAGGGTTTCTATGAATTTGACGGGCTGGTTCTGCGGCACGGGCTGTGCAATAACAAGCTGGCGTTGTTTGATCGCCGAAAGATCGCATTTCCCGTGGTTAACGATCTCGATCTGGAAGGGATGGGGGAGATCGAAGGACATTATCAGCCGGTTTTAAAAGCCGGGTTTGAAAATGAAATTCTTGGGCAGTTGAAAACGCCGCTCTTGCATCGTGCTTATGATGATGCGCACAGCTGGGAGGCGCGGCATTTACGCTATGCGTGCTGGGAGGCCGGGATGAACGCCAAAGAGGCGTGGCCGATTGACCCAAAGCCTTTGCGACAGGCGCTTAAGAAACTGTTTCGCAACGTTCCGTTTCGTCCTTTGGTTGCGTTTATTCATTGCTATGTGTGGAAGTTGGGTTTTTTGGATGGGCAGGCGGGTTATCGTTTTGCGTGTTCGCGGGTGCGGTACTACCGGATGATTTCAGATGCCAGTAAAGCGTTGGGGCCATCCGGCGCAGAGCCCACAGCGCCGCCTGAGCGCCTGTGATAACCGCGTTTTGAACGGGACCGGCCAGTTTCAGGCTTTTGCGGATTTGATATTGTTCGCGGCGCCCCAGTGTG
>JACKIU010000004.1 GCA_020638295.1 Rhodospirillales bacterium
AACATTCCCTTCTGAATCTGAAGAGTCTTTTCCTCTAGACATGAGACACCTTTCAAAAGCTATAAGGCCGCAAAATACACGGTTCCTTCTTGTACGCTAACTTTACGTAAAATGCAAATTTAAAAAATTTCCTTGAAAATTCACAGCCCCATCCCTCATAGTTCCCCACGGGTTTGCTGCGGGGTGCGTGATACTTATATTTATCCCGGAGGCCGATGCGTTTCGCATAAGGGAGCTGTCCCTGACCTTATCCACTCTCTATCGCATTGGGGATTTGGTTATCACGGCGCCCACCTGGTTATCAGGGCCCCATGCGGATATTGCACTGTACACGGCCCTTGCGGCGCCCACTTCGCCCTCCCTTAAGGCGTCATCCCGTTGGCATGAGGCCGTCAGGCCGAATTTGCACGAACGGGATCCATACGTGAATTTGCAAAGCAAATTCTCCTTATTGGATCCCCGCCGTTTAAACGTTTCTTCGAAACGTCGCGGGGATGACTTCAGCTATAAATCATGTATATATAGGCCATGACCGATCAAAAATCCGTCCTCAGAGACCAGGCCCGTAGGCACCGTACGCTTACCGACATCCGCGATGAGGATATAGAAGCGGCCACGCCGCTGTTCTTTGACACAATAAAGCCGCAAGCAGGGCAGGTCATCGCAGCCTATTGGCCGAAGGGCCGCGAATTTGACCCGACCGGAATTTTAGAGCGCGCTCTCAATGAAGGCCTGACCTGCGCACTGCCAAAGGTGGAATCGGATACAAAAATCCTGCGCTTCATAGAATGGAACCATAAAACCAGACTGGCCGAAGGCGCGTTCGGAATATTGGAGCCGGAGGAGGGGGCGGAGTTGCAGCCCGATATCTTTATCGTGCCGATGCTGGCGTTCGACCGCAAAGGTCACCGGCTGGGACAGGGCGGCGGATATTACGACGCCACGCTCGAACATGTTCGCGCCAAAAAAGACGTCACCGCCGTGGGAATAGCCTATGCATCTCAGGCGGTTTTGTTTAACCTGCCGGTCGAGGAGCATGACCAGCAAATGGACTGGATCCTCACGCCGCAAGGCATAACGAAATGCACTTAACTGTCATTGCGAGGAAGCCTGCCCCCGGCTTGAACGGGGGCGGCAATCCATTCCTGAGGCTTTTACAAGAGAGGAAGTAATATGCGTATAGTATTCATCGGCGATGTGATGGGGCGGTCAGGGCGCGAAGCACTGGAAAACATCTGCCGCGCGTACGCGAGGAACTCAAGCCGGATGTTATTATCGTCAATGGCGAAAACGCCGCCAACGGTGCTGGCATCACGGAAAAAATCTGTAACGAATTTTACGGCTGGGGCGTGGATTGCATCACCACCGGCAACCATGTCTGGGACCAGCGCGAAATCATCCCCTATATCGCCCGCGATGAAAAACTGCTGCGTCCGATCAACTTCCCACCCGGCACGCCGGGAAATGGTCTGTATAAACACCGCCTCAGTGACGGGCGCACCATCACCATCATCAATGCGATGGGCCGCCTGTTCATGGACCCGCTCGACGATCCTTTTCGCATCATGAGGGAAACGCTCGAAAGCGAGCGCATCGGCCAAACAACCGATGCGATTTTCGTCGATTTTCATGCCGAAACCACATCGGAGAAAATGTCGATGGCTCACCATCTCGAGGGCAAAATTACTGCACTGGTTGGCACCCATACCCATATCCCGACCGCCGACGCCCATATCATGGGTGGCGGTACAGCCTATCAAACCGATGTCGGCATGACCGGCGATTATAATTCGGTGATCGGTGTCGAAACGGAAATAGGCGTGCACCGCTTTGTCAAAAAGATGCCCGGTGAACGGCTGCGACCGGCGAGTGGGGACGGCACACTCTGCGGCTGTTTGATCGTTGTGGATGAAGCGGGAAAAGCTCGGTCGATAGACCCGATTAGACTCGGCGGTATCTTACCGGAAAGCCTGCCGACAAACTAAATCTCAGGCCGCCTCATCCGGATGCTTGTCGAAATACCGCATGCACGCATCGCTGAGCGCGCCCAGCAAATCCTGACCCTGCTTGCCGCCATTTCCGGAAACATGGCCCTGAATAACCGCCGTAACCGTCGTATGAAAAGCCAGCACAATCTCAACCGCCTCAATGTCCGGATCTTCAATAACTTCAAGAAACTGAATCAGTTTATCGGCAATCATCGTGACCAGATTGTAATGAAACATCCCGCCATTGGCTTTGAGCTGCATCGCCGGGTACAGCATGTTGACGATAATCTGCTCTTTGTCATCAGCCGGGCTATAACCTTTAGCCATCTCGATGCCCTTCATCATGGAGTTCAGATACATCATGGCCAACGGTTCAAAATCATGCGTATTTTCTTCGAGAAGCTTTTGCGCCTTATCGAGAATGTCATCGCTCAGCCCCCCATGTCCGACTTTTTGCTTTAGGATATTGGGGGGGCGAATAAATTCGGCCTTGCGCCGACGGGGTTGATTATAATGCGACATCGTTCATCCAATTAATCTCTAACATTGATCATAAACGGCTCAGCCCGTCTCTCCTGTCCACGATATTCGTTGTCTTTCTTACGCCGACGATCCGGCCCGAAGAAATCTTCTGAGCGCACAAATTGCCGGGGCTTCTCAATAATCTGGGCAATCCGCCTATACAGGTCGCGGGCGTTAAACGGTTTAACCAGAAATTCTGTCACGCCGACATCGCGTGCCTGCATAACCCGGCGTTTTTCACTAAAACCGGTCATCAGAATCACCGGCACATATTGGTTTGGACTCATCGGATCATTGCGCAGCCGTCTTGTAAAGGAAATACCGTCAATCGGCTTCATCATCCAATCGGTAATTACTAGATCAAAATTATATTTGCGGTAAATTTCAAAGCCTTCTTCGCCATCGCGCGCACTCGAAATGTTTTGAATTCCGAAGGTGCTCAGCAAGGATTTAAGGAGTTCAACCATCGGCTGGTTGTCCTCCACAATCAAGACGGAGACATCTGAAAAATCATAAGCCATAAATCTGGTACGCTCGCCGTTGTCTTTTTCTTTCTATTCTAACACAAGTATTTGTTAAATATGGAGTTTTTATTTAAAAATCTGCCAAATACACGCGAAAGACTCTTGAAAGGCTGAAAAACCCTTTTATACTCATCACACTCTAATAAACCTAAAAATAACAGGATAATCAATGGCCGGACATTCCAAATGGGCAAATATTAAACACAAAAAAGGCCGCGCCGATGCCGTGCGCGCCAAACTTTTTTCAAAATTAGGGCGTGAAATCTACGTCGCAGCAAAACTTGGCGGCCCCGATCCCGACATGAATCCGCGCCTGCGTTTGGCCATCGCGACTGCTCGCGGCCAATCTATGCCCAAGGATGGGATTGAAAAAAACATCCAGAAAGCCGCCGGGGCGGGTGAGGGTGAGGACTACGAGGAAATTCGCTATGAAGGCTATGGCCCGAATGGCGTCGCCGTCATTGTCGAATGCCTGACCGACAACCGCAACCGCACCGCCTCTGAAATTCGCTCAATCTTCACCAAAAATAACGGCAATCTTGGCGAAACCGGTTCGGTGAATTTCATGTTCGACCGCATGGGCGAAATCGCCTATCCGGCGGATAAAGCCAGCAATGATGACATGTTCGAATCCGCGCTCGAGGCCGGGGCCTCCGATGTTGAAAGCGATGATGAGTTCCACACCATTTATTGCGAAGCTGGCGATTTCGCCGCTGTGCGCGATGCTCTGGAGGCCAAATACGGTGAACCGGAACGTCAGGGCCTCATCTGGAATCCCAACGTCCAGACCGATGTCGACGAAGACACCGCCCGTTCCATCCTCAAACTCGTCGATGCTCTCGAAGACTGTGACGACGTCCAGAACGTCACCACCAACTTGGAAGCTTCCGACGACGTCATGGAAAAAATCATGGTAGAAGGGTGGGGAACGCCCTTAAAACATTCGTTCTTGTTTCGTTCCGTTTTTGTGGTATGCGGAGCGTATGTTGATTCTCGGCATAGATTCGGCTTACAAAAACAGGATGGGGGCTTATTAAAGCCTCGGCTTTCGCTGCAATTCAGGGCCTCAGGGTTGATTAAACCCAAAAATGCCGCTCCTTTGCCCATTGCGCCTCAGCCAGTTGCATGAAACTGGCTGCTGTCATTGAGCAATATCGTTCTTGAAGCCGCATAAATGGAGGAAACTTTCGTCAATCAAAACCCGGCCAGCACGCTGCGAATTGGGCCAGGCCCGCGGCAACCCTCTGCGGTTTGCGCGCTCTATGGAATCGAAGCGGCGGAATACGCAGCCAATAAAGTCAAAAAATCCATCGTCGGCACTTGCCACGCGGCCATCGGCCAGATGGGCATCAATGATCAGAACCTTACTCCCGTCCTGTGGGCAAATCAGCGAGGATGAAGCCGACTACATTGCTTGCCGTGGCTATCCCCACGCGCATTTTATAGGAGACCCATAATGTCATCCCAAAAACGAGGGCCAGCGCCCAATAGAATTTGCAAAGATCCTCGGTTTCGCTTCGCTACACTCGCTAAGGCCTCAGGGCTATGAAATTATGACCGGCTGAAAACTCCTCCAACAAATTATTGATCCTTTCGCCAGCGGCCATCTGAGAATGGAAATGGGGGGCGTCGGTTATCTGGTTCACGCCTCCCAGCGCACGCTCGGCAAGATTGGCCAAAAGGGTGAAGCCGCGAGCCTGCTCATCGAAACCGCAGTGCGCGAGGACGCCATCACGCTTTATGGCTTTGCTGATGCGGCTGAACAGGAATGGTTTAAATTGCTGACCTCCGTCCAAGGCGTTGGCGCCAAAGCGGGCTTGGCTATTCTCTCGGTCTGCCCGCCGAAGCCATCTCTCTTCCATCGCCGCGCAGGACAAAGCTATCACTCACGCAGGCCGATGGCGTCGGGCCAAACTTGCCACCCGTATTCTGACCGAAGAGCGACAAGGCCGCCAATATGGACCTCATCCCCAAAGGCGAAGCGCGAAGACGAATTTCAAAGATTTAGGCTTTGCAAGAGCAGGGCGGAAATGTCTGGTTCAAGACGCCGTCTCCGCCCTCATCAATCTCGGCTACGCCCGCGCCGATGCTTACGCCGCCGTCATCCGCGCAAAAACAAAGCCAACGACAACGCTGCAAGACCTCATCCGCCTCGCCCTCAAGGAGTTGAGCGCATGCCAAAAAGTACCCGCATCCTGCTTGAGGGCTGTTTTTTCGTTTCTGCCGCCTATGCGTTTGACGGCCACACGGCCAAATAAATGGGAAAAAGCCTGCGAATATACCACGAACCCATTAAGGACGGTGCATGATTTCCACGAGTTGTGTCGAGCTTGATCACGATCAGGTTCTCGGTTCACTCCACTTCTCCGCAAAAATCCGCGCATACTGGTTTTTTTATACTCAAAGCACCACCAAGCAGAATATTCGCAATCTTAAAATTTACATATACAATGAAACCGGTTGCGGCCCGCTTATCACGATTGAAAACATATATAGAGAACCTGATATTCACTGGATCAATGAGACAAATAATTTTACGTGCATTATCTGGTATGATTGCAGAACCTATTTTTTATTTATGATGTTGAAAAAGGCGAGTTTGTGATCCGAGAGCGGGTCATATGGGGACAGATTGAGTTCGAACAATATGAAGAAGGATGCCGGAAATTTCCGGAAAATTGTGAATGAGTAACTTCGTCAAAAACCTGCAGTTGGAACGTGCGCCAAAGACAAAGGGGACACAATGACTCATTGTGCCTCCATGTTGCTTATTTTCCTTCGCGTCCTCAAGGTGTCTTCGCGGTTAATATGCGATGATGGAACAGCCAAAAACCCTAAGTTAGAACGCGCGCCGCAAATTTTCGAAAAGGCGAAGAGGGCTTTGCGCCCGCTTATCCCTCGATGAATTCATTGGCCAGCCCGCCTTGCGCGACAATCTGCGAGTGTTTATTTCTGCCGCTGCGGCCCGCGGCGATTCGATGGACCATGTCCTGCTGTTCGGTCCGCCCGGCCTCGGCAAAACCACATTGGCGCAAATCATCGCGCGTGAACTCGGTGTTGGTTTTCGCGCCACCTCCGGCCCCGTTATCGCCAAATCCGGCGATCTGGCAGCCATTCTCACCAATCTTGAGCCCAAACGATGTGCTGTTCATCGACGAAATCCACCGCCTCAATCCGGCGGTCGAGGAAATTCTCTACCCGGCGATGGAGGACGGTAAGCTTGATTTAATCATCGGCGAAGGCCCCGCCGCGCGCAGCGTCCAGATCGACCTCGTGCCCCTTTACCTCGTCGGCGCCACAACGCGTTCCGGCCTGCTCACCAACCCTTTGCGTGATCGTTTCGGCATTCCGCTGCGCCTTGAATTCTATAGCCCTGAAGAACTTTCCAGCATCGTCGCCCGCACGGCGCGCCTGCTGAATATGCCCCTGGCCGAAGACGGTGCGCTCGAAATCGCCAGGCGCAGCCGCGGAACGCCGCGCATTGCCGGGCGCCTGACCCGCCGCGTCCGCGACTTCACCCACGCCCAATCCGGCCAAATCAACCAGGCTCACGTTGATCAAGCGCTCCAGCGTCTCGATGTCGATGCCAGCGGTCTTGATTCCATGGACCGGCGCTATCTCAATTGCATCGCCGTGAATTACGGCGGCGGCCCTGTCGGCGTTGATACACTCTGCGCGGCTTTGTCCGAACAGCGCGACATGATCGAAGATGTCATCGAGCCCTATCTCCTTCAACAAGGCTTGCTTCAACGTACGCCGCGTGGCCGCGTTTTATCCGCCAAAGGGTTTGAATATATCGGTTTAAAGCCTACACTCTCTCCCCAGGAAAACCTGTTCGACGAGGGTTAAGCTAAATGGAGCACACAACCGACATCCGCATTTACTACGAAGACACCGACGCGGGCGGTGTGGTCTATCACGCCAATTACATCGCCTATGGCGAGCGGGCCCGCGCCGAATTTCTCCGTCGCATCGGCCATCAATCCTCAGATCTTGCGAAGGATTGCGGCGTCACCTTCGTAGTAAAACATATCGACATTGAATATCACAAACCGGCGTTTTTAGATGACCTGCTCACCGTACACACCACGATTACCAGCATGAAGAATTCGAGTTTCACTATGCACCACCAGATCAAAAAAGACGGGGAGATCATCACCGACCTGCACGTCGTGCTTGTCTGCGTGGATGCGAGTGCGCTAAAACCGGTAAGAATACCCGAACTTCTCAGAACTGAATTTGAGAAGCTGATTTAAAAGGAAAGCCGTTATGCCCGAAGCCGTTCCCGCCGCCGCCGTTGAAACTGTCGAAAATCTCGGCAGCTACAGCCACGATCTCAGCATGTTCGGTTTGTTCATGGAGGCCGACCTGATCGTCAAAGCCGTGATGACGATTTTGATGATCGCATCATTGTGGAGCTGGGCGATCATTTTTTCCAAACGCGCGGGATTAAAGCGCGTCAACCGCAAGGCCGACATTTTCGAAGATTCCTTCTGGTCCGGCGAACCGCTCGATAAAATCTACCAGCGCGTCAAAAACTCTAAGCCGGATCCTATTCTCGCGACCTTTTCCGCCGGGATGGAGGAGTGGCAGGCCGGGGTTTCTGGCGGCATTCCCGTCAAGGAAAGCATGCACGCTTCGCTTTATCAACGCGTCGAACGCGCCATGAATGTCGCCATCGGCCGCGAAATTAACGCCCTTGAGCGCGGCATGACCTTTCTGGCTTCGGTCGGCTCCACCGCGCCGTTTATCGGCCTGTTCGGCACCGTCTGGGGAATTATGAATTCTTTCTCCTCTATCGCCGCCACCAACAACACCTCACTCGCCGTCGTCGCGCCGGGCATCGCCGAGGCGCTCTTCGCCACTGCATTGGGCCTCGTCGCCGCAATCCCGGCTGTGGTTGCCTATAATGTCTTTTCCAGCGGCATCAACCGCTATGCCGACCGGCTTGAGGCCTTTACCGACGAATTCCTCGCCATTCTCTCCCGCCACCTCGATTCGCAGGATGGCGAAGCCTCCGGCAGAAGGGCGGCCGAATAATGGGCGCGTCACTGGCCACAAAAACCCGCAGCCGCGGGCGCAGAACCGGCGGCACCTATCGCCCGATGGCCGAGATTAACGTCACGCCCTTTGTCGATGTCATGCTGGTGCTGCTGATCGTCTTTATGGTCGCCGCGCCGTTGCTCACCTCGGGCGTCGCCGTTGACTTGCCGCAATCCGAGGCTAAATCAATTCCCGATGAGGACAATAAACCCATCGAAATCAGCCTGACCAAAGAAGGCAAACTCTATATCGGCGATAGCGAAATGGATGAGAAAAAGCTGAGATTCCAGCTCGAAGCCATGACCGAGGGCCAGACCGACCGGCGCATTTACATCCGCGCCGACCAGGGCCTCGAATATGGCCGCGTGATGCAGATTATCGGCGCCATCAACGCCGCCGGTTTTTCCAAGGTCGCTCTAATTTCGGAGAACACAGGCAGGTAATATTCCATGAACGCGGCACGTTTGGACACCCCAATGATGGCAAGCCCGCAAGGCTCTATGACTGGGCCGTTGCTCAAATCCGCGCTGTTTCACGGCGCGATTTTGCTGGTCGCCGCAGTCGGTCTGCCGTTTATCAAAACAGAACCGCTGATCATCGCCCCGGTCAGCGTCGAGCTGGTTGACATTTCCGATCTATCCCAGACCGATCAAAAACCGCCGCCCAAACCCAAACCGATCCCGCAGCCGGAAAAGCCCAAGGAAATCGAACCGCCCAAACCCCCGAAGGAAGAACTTAAAAAACCGGAAGCCCCAAAACCGGAAGCCGTGAAGGAAGAAGCTGTCCCGCTGCCAAAGCCTGAAGAAAAACCAAAGGAGCCGGAAAAGCCCAAGCCCAAACCGAAAGAAAAACCTCAGGCCAAGCCCAAAGAAGAACCTAAGCAGGAAGATTTGTTCAATTCGCTGCTCAAGGACCTGACGCCTGTTGAAGAAGACCTGCAAAACAAGCAAAAAACCGATACGCTCAATCCCGAAGATGGGCAGGATGCGCCCATCGCCAACCAGATCAGCATGAGCGAAATCGACGCGCTTCGCCAGCAAATCACCCCGTGCTGGAATGTGCCATCCGGGGCTAAATATGCTGAAAACCTGATCGTCACATTGCGCCTGACCATGCGCCGTGACATGACGGTTCAAGATGTCCGCGTGATGAATGGCGGGCTAAACCCCGATCCGGCCTTCCGCGCCGCCGCCGATTCCGCCGTGCGCGCGGTTCGTAACCCGCGCTGCTCGCCGTTTAAATTGCCCCCTGAAAAATATGAGCAATGGAAGACGATTACTATTAATTTCGACCCCAGCGATATGCTATAAACACAATCACGTCATTCCGGCGAATACCCTCTGGGGCACAAGAGCCGGAATCTTAATCGATAAAACAAAACAGATCCCGGTCTACACCGGGATGACAGGTGCAAAATGAAAAAGATTTTCCTGACACTATTATTACTGCTTATGCCGCATGTCGCCCGCGCCGAACTGGTGCTTGACCTCAAAAGCGGTGTTGTCGAACCGATGCCCATCGCCGTTGCGACCTTTTATGCACAGAGCCCGCAGCATCAAGATTTTGCGACGCAAATTCCCGGCGTGATTTCGGCCAATCTGGAAAGCTCTGGCCTGTTTAAACCGGTCAACCCGCGCGCCTTTGTCCAGGATGTTGAATCGATGCAAATCGCCGGACCGCGCTTCGGCGAATGGCGCGCCATCGGCACGCAGGCCCTGATCACCGGCAGCGTGACCACCGCCGCAGATGGGCGCACCCGCGTCGAATTCCGCCTCTGGGATGTGTTCAGCGAAAAGCAGCTCATCGGCATGGCCTATATGACCACGCCGGAGAACTGGCGGCGCATCGCCCATATTATCTCGGATGAAATCTACAAACGTCTGACCGGCGAATCGGGATATTTCGACACGCGCATCGTTTATGTCGCCGAAAGCGGCCCGCCGCAGGCCCGCGTCAAGCGGCTGGCGATCATGGATCAGGATGGCGCCAATCACAAATACCTCACCGACGGGCGTGAACTGGTGCTAACCCCGCGTTTCTCACCTTCACGCCAGCAAATCACCTATATGTCCTATGGTCGCCGCGGTCCGCGTGTCTATCTTTATGATATCAACACCGGCCGCCACGAAGAGCTCGGCAATTTCCCCAATATGACTTTCGCTCCGCGTTTCTCACCTGACGGAAATAAGGTGATTATGTCGATGGCCAGTGGCGGCAATACCGACATTTATGAAATGAGCCTGCGCACCCGCCAGCCCAAACGCATTACGACGAATTCATCGATTGACACCGCGCCGAGCTATTCGCCCGACGGCAATCAAATCGCCTTTGAATCCGATCGTGGTGGCACGCAGCAAATCTATGTAATGAACGCCGACGGCGGTAATGAACATCGCATTACCTTTGGCCAGGGGCGCTACGCCAACCCGGTCTGGTCGCCGCGCGGCGATCTCATCGCCTTCACCCGCATGTATCAGGGCAAATTCTATATCGGCGTCATTCGTCCGGACGGCTCTGGCGAACGCCTGATTTCCAATGCTTACCACGTCGAAGGGCCGAGCTGGTCGCCCAACGGCCGCGTCCTGACCTATTTCAAGGAACGCCCCGTCGGGCCGGGAGGTGCGCAGCGTCAGGCCAAAATCTATACGGTCGATATTACGGGATATAACGAGCGTTGGCTGCGCACGCCGCAAGACGGCTCCGACCCGGCCTGGAGCCCGATTAATCCGTAGAGGAAAATGTCATCCCGAGCGCAGTCGAGGGATCTTGACCATTATCTTCTGGCTGATAAAATCTCACGCTATTCTCAACGTCTTTCTTTCCGCCGGGATATAAAACCCCGCGAAACCCCGCACCTGATGCGGGGTCCATAGGATGCATATCCAAATCTCATAGACCCCGGCTCAAAGCCGGGGTTTCATTTTTCTTTTTTGTTTCAATCTCTTAAAAAAAATTGGGAATTGGGTAAAATCTCTCCACTCACTCCTGTTCGGTCGGGATGATAAGGGAAGAAAACATTGCAATAAGCTGCGTGTAGGTATCGCGTTTAAACGGCACGATCAGCTCCAGCGTGTCTTGCAGGGCCACCCATTGCCACGCTTTAAATTCCGGGCGCTGATCTGCATCCAGAACGATATCCTCATCCCGCCCGGTAAAGCGCATCGCCACCCAGTGCTGCTCCTGCCCGCGATAACGGCCGTCCCAGAGTTTATGCAGCAAATGTTCGGGCAGATCATAGCGCGTCGTTTTTGAAGAAACTTTTATGATCTCGGCCAGATCCGTGCCGATTTCTTCCTGCAACTCCCTGAGCGCAGCCACCTCAAGGTCTTCGCCTTCATCAATGCCGCCCTGCGGCATCTGCCACGCACCGGGCGTATCGATCCGTTCGCCGACAAAAACCTGCCCCCGGTCGTTAAACAGGGCAATGCCGACGCAAGGACGATAGGGCAGGGTATCCTTATCCATGAGCTACTCTTTATTAGCTTGTGCAACTGCCGATACAGGCACAATCTCAATCCCGCGCTTTTGCAGCGATTCCAGCCAACGCTTCAGGGCCGGAATATTGCGCGGGGAAGGGCGCACGACAACCACCGCGCCGCCCAGTGTCTCGATATCTTCGAGCACCGATGCCACTTCAGGGCGCTGCGGATCGACAATATCGATAAATTGTTGCGTCGCTGTGCGTGGCACATGCTCTTCCTCAAGAATCGGAGCAAAAAAACTGTCCTCATTGCTGTTAAGCTCCAAAAAACCAAGTCCGCGTTTAAAAATATCGCGCGCAATGTTATTGAACATCGACCCGGCGTTTTCCAACGCGCTGTCGGTATAGGCCGCCACACCGGCATAACCGGTCGCGCGGCCCAGAAGCCATTGCAAACGCTCTTGGTTATATTGAATGCTCACGCGGGTTAAAAGCCCCTTTGCGCCGGGATCTTCCATCGGAAAATTGAGATTTTCGACAGGAAGCTGCAACCAGACCTCATGCCCGTCATGGCGCGCCGCCTGCGCCCAATTCTCAGGGTTTTGGCTGTAAGGCGATAGAATGAAGGATACGGCGCCGGGCAGGGTGGATAACAATTCCTCAGACAGCGCTTTGGAAAGCCCGAATTGTTCAACCGCAACAGCGATAAACGGCCGCCCCTGATTGAGCAAAAAAGGTTTTCGATAAACGGAAAAAGGGGTCTCAAATTCGCTTTTGGCGATCGGCAGACGCCCATATTCGCTGTCTTCATAAAATCCGTCAATTGGAGCGTCACCCAAAGCTTTAGACGGACTGCCAAGCACATCTTCGAGAGTTTCTTCCTGCCGGGACGAAGCATGAGAATGTTCATCAACTGCGGCAGGAGCCTCCACCAGATCATGAGTATCAAGATGATCGACGGTTTCAACCGCCTCAGCCTGAGCGGAACGGTCCACCAGCACAGTCTGGCTCGCCAGACGCGCCTGCAAAGACTCAAACGTGGTTTCCGAACGGATAAATGCAATGCCGAACAACCCCGCATAGACAACGGCCACACCCACCAGCCCCAAGCCAAAAGCTTTAAAGGAAAAGCGCGATTGCATGCTGTGCATCAAATCCATAATGCATCCTTAGGGTTGGGCCGACTGCTCTGCGGAGGACTCGCTGTCCGGCGTTTCGGGTGCGGCGTTGTCATTCGCCGCCTGGGATGGACTGCCGCGATAAAGCGTCAACCCATTCAGCAAGTCCAAAGCCCGCATCAACTGATAGTCTTGAATTTCTTCCTCTTCAGCCTCGTCACCATCTTTGGCTGATGAATCATCCTTGTCTTTCACATCTTCGTCTTTTTTATCCAAAGCCCCTTTGAGATTAGCCTCACGCAAGCGCTTGATGTCATAGGTCTCAATTTTGGCCGGCTCGACGATAATATCCGGCTCAATCCCCTTGGCTTGTATGGAACGCCCCGAAGGCGTGTAATATCGCGCCGTGGTCAGGCGCATTGCCCCATGTCCGGGCAATGGAATAACCGTTTGCACAGAACCTTTCCCGAAGGATTGCGTTCCGAGCAAAATTCCCCGGCGATGATCCTGCAAGGCTCCGGAAACAATCTCGGACGCCGAAGCCGAACCGCCGTTGATTAGAACCACAATCGGCAGGCCTTCAGCCAAATCCCCAGGAGTCGCATTGTCCCGTTTGGTATCTTCTTCATGCCGCCCGCGCGTGGAAACGATCTCGCCCTTGTCCAGAAAGATATCGGAAACCGCAATCGCCTGATCCAGCAACCCTCCCGGGTTATTTCGCAAGTCCAGAACATACCCGTTCAGTTTGTTGCCAAGCTCGGCTTTAATTTCCTGAATGGCTTTCTTAACGCCATCCTCAGCATTCTGGTTAAAAGTCGTAATGCGGATATACCCGGAATTACCTTCCACGCGGTGGCGAACCGAATGGATTTTGATAATGTCGCGTACCAGCGTCATCTCAATTGGCGCATCCGCCCCTTCGCGTGAAATCACCAGATCAATTTCCGTCCCCACCTTCCCGCGCATTTTATCAACCGCTTCGGAAAGGGTCAGGCCCATAACCGGCTCGTCATCAATCTGAACGATATAGTCCCCGGCCAACACCCCGGCGCGAAAAGCAGGCGTATCGTCGATCGGCGAAACAACCTTGACCACGCCGTTTTCCAGTGTGACTTCAATGCCCAGCCCGCCGAATTCGCCGCGCGTGCTCACCTGCATTTCGTCGAATTTCTCGTCGTCCAGATAAGAAGAATGCGGATCGAGCGCGGTCAACATACCGTTAATCGCGTTCTCGATCAGCTCTTTATCCGCTTTTTCTTCAACATATTGCGCGCGCACCCGCTCAAAAACATCGCCGAACAAATCAAGCTGGCGATAGGTGTCCGTATGGTCAGCGCTCGGCTGCGTCCCGGCCGTGCGCTCATCTGCCTCACTCTGCGCGAATGCCGCATCAGCCATAAACACAAGGAGCGTTAGCGGAATAAGAAAAAATGAATAAGTGCGCATTAACTTAAATCTCCAAATTTTTTGGCCGGGTTGACGGCTTTGCCCTTGTGACGCAGCTCGTAATACAGAACCGGCTTTTGACCGGATGTACTCTTATGCAGCTTGCCCAACGGCTCGCCGACATTCAGTGATTGCCCCACCACTGTATCAATATTTTCCAAACCTGCAATAAGACTATGCCATCCATCCTGATGTTCAAGGATCACCATGTTGCCGTAATTTTTAAAATAACCGGCAAAACGCACAATACCGCCCATCGGCGCAACCACCAAAGCCCCGGCGCGTCCTTCAATATCCAGCCCCTTGCTCGGCGCCCCGAAAATATCCGGCTCGTTATACCCGGTTTTGATGATGCCGGGCAGAGGCAGGCGCGGCGCGCCCGGATTGGGGGGCGGACGCCCGACCAAACGCTTTGCGGATGGGGGCGCAGCCCTCTGTGAACGCGTACGTTCTTCATCCAACCGCGAAACCAGATCAGCCAGATTTTTCGCCTGCGCTGAGATTTTTTGTATATTCTTCTGTTGGGCGGCCAGATCTTTTTGCGTACTGGCATAAAGCTGACGGCGCTTTTGCACCATGCTGTTCAGTTCACGCTGTTGCGCCTCCAGCTTTTTCGACGCTTCGACAACATCTGCGCGTTTGTCTTGCAGGTCACGAGAAACAGTTTGTAGTTTTTCGAGCGTGTTTTTGAGCTCCGTAGCCTGCGTATGCAAAGCCGGTAAAATTTCCTCCAGCAACATCGCGCTTTGCGCGGTCTCCAAAGGCGCTTCCGGCCGAACGATGAGGGCTTCAGGCGGCAGGCGGCGAATGCGCTCCAATGCCAGAATGAGCCGCGAAATCGACCCGCGGTCATTTTGCAGCTTCGCCGACAGGCCTTTTTGCTCTTTTTCCAGATCGGCAATTTTTAGATCAAGGTTTTGCAGCTTTTTCTCATTCTTCTGAATCGCCTTGGCCGTGCTGACCAAAGAGCCCTTTGTGCTGTCTAATTCCTTTTCGATAGTCTTAAGATCGGCCTCTAAAGCTTTCGAGTCAGCCTTAGAGCTCCGCAATTTTTCATCAAGCTGGTTAATCTCTTTTTTCTGAGGGATCGGCGCATTCTGGGCCAAGGCCGGACAAGCCGGAACAAGCAGAACCAGTAAAAGCAAAAACGCGCGCATAGATAAATCCGATAGGTTTAATCCCGGTGATAGGGATGATTTTTCAAAATTTGTTGTGCCCGATAAATTTGCTCTAAAAGCATCACGCGCGCAAGCATATGCGGCCATGTTTGCCGCCCAAAGCTGAGGAGAAAATCAGCACGAGCCCGAATATCGTCATTCAAACCGTCCGCGCCGCCGATGATGCATTGCACCTGTGCGCGCCCTTCATTTTGCAAATCTTGAAACTTCGCGGCGATATCGCGAGATGACAGCGTCTTGCCGCGCTCATCCAGTGCAATCACAAAATGATCGGGCTTGAGGCGTTCTAAAATCTGCGCACATTCATCTATGTGAATTTTCTTTTGATCGGTGTGGCGGGATTCAATTTCGTGAGTGCGAACGGTCCAGTCCATGCGCTTGAGATAATCCTGGAAAAGATCGGTATGAGGGCCTTTCTTGAGGCGCCCGCAGACAAGCAGCTCAATATTCATGCAAACATGTCCTGTAAAACATTCAAAGCTTTGTCTGACGTGCTGCGATGCAACGTCCCAAGCCTTTTTACAAGACGTGTTTTGTCGACTGCGCGCATCTGGTCGAGGACGACCTCGCCTTTTTTGCCCTGAAACTGTGTTTTAACCCGTGTAGGATAATGACGAATTGTGCTGGTCATCGGCGCAATCAGGACGGTTTTGAGATGATTATTCATATCATCGGGGGAAATAACAACACAGGGCCGCGTCTTTTTAATTTCCGAGCCTTGCATCGGATCAAGGCTCACAAGATAAACATCGAATTGATTTACCATGTCCAGTCTTCGTCATCGAAGCTGTTTTGAATATCTGGCCCGAAGACGTCTTCGTCCGGACCGGCGGCGATAAAAGCCTCCGCCCACCCGGCACGCGGCGCAGCGGGTTTGGTAATCAAAAGCCCCTTATTCTCGATTTTCAAAACCACTTCGTCCTCAAATGCAAATTGCTTGAGAATATGCGCAGGAATAATCACGCCCTTCGAATTGCCGATTTTGGTAAGCGATGTTTTCATATAAAGCGCCTTATCGTTATAACTATGTTATAACAAACGAGAGCTTGTGTCAAGATTGGCGCTGCCTAAGCGTGAAGCGGGTCGCCGACAACTTCGAACGGCTGGAACGCACCCCACATTTTTTCGATATTGTAAAAGCTTCGCACTTCCGGGCGAAACAGGTGAATAATCACATCACCGGCGTCAATCGCCACCCAGTCCGAACGGTCCTTGCCTTCGACATGGACGCTCTTGATACCGTTAAGGGCGAGGCGTTTGAGGATTTTGTCGGTCAGCGCGCTGACATGACGGGAAGAGGTGCCGGATGCGATAATCATATAATCAGCCAATCCGGTTTGCTCATCCAGTTTAATGCTGACAATATCTTCAGCCTTGTCTGCGTCCAAAGACTGCTCGATCAGGCTTTTCAGTTCACCTGGGGACAAAGTCCGCACAGAACTGTGATGGGGTTCATAGGTTAAAATGGCCGAGGCCTCCTTTCTTGCTGCATATCTGTTGGCGTGAACACAAAAAAAGCCGAACGCAAACGTCCAGCCGACCCTGTACAAAATGTGCCACAAAATCTGTGATCGATCTCGAATATACAAAACTGACCAATGAGCTCAGGCTTCATCCAGCCCCCATTCGCCTAATCTGTCTCTGCCATTACAGAACGACCACATACCCTCATTATAAGCCCTTTGTCTTCGCACGGCAACAATTTGCAATGCCGCGATGCATGATTATTTTGATGCTACAGATAATTTTTTATTGTTTTTCAGCATATTACGACGTATTTCGGTCGAGGATATATCCACCATTTTTTTCTGCATCATCCAGTAGGATACCCCCGAATCGAGTGGATATTGCCCGCCTTTATCAATCACTACATGTTTTTGCCGCCCATACATCCGATAGGGGCACCCGGTCACTAAAGAGCGCGCCGGACTGCGCGTCAGGTGCAGCATCGGAATTTCATCCAGCAAGTCGCGCCAGTTGTTCCATTTGTGCAAACCCAACGCATTATCCATGCCGCTGATCCACACAAACTGCGTATCGGGATAATAACGTTTCAATGCTCGAATAGACTGATAGGTAATCGTCGTACCCAGATTCTTTTCCAGATCGGAAATCAAAATTTTCGGATGATCGACCAGCGCCTCACACAGGGCCACGCGCTCGGTCAAGGGGATAGCCTTTACCTCTTTAATCGGATTTTGCGGACTGACCAGCCACCACACCGCATCCAGTTGCAAGCCCTGCAGCGCAGCCAGCGATATGTGCACATGTCCTTCGTGCGGCGGATTAAACGACCCGCCCAACAAACCCACGCGCAGAGTCTTCCAGCGTGGTGAATTCAAAAGATGTGGTTTAGTGAATATCGACATTGCTCTTAAAAATTCTCATAATGTCATCCCGGAGGCAAGCCGTAAGGCTTGCTTAAACATTCGGGATCCATAATGTGAATTTGCGCGCAAATTCTTCTTTCCGGATACCCGCAGTCAAAGCTTTCGCTAACGCTCAAGCCGCGGGGATGACATTGGGTCTAAGGCCGTGCCTGCCCGTTTCCGTGCACCAGATATTTATAGGTGCACAGCTGCTCTAACCCGACCGGACCGCGCGCATGCATCTTACCGGTGGCGATACCGATCTCCGCGCCCATGCCGAACTCGCCGCCATCGGCAAATTGCGTCGAGGCATTATGCATGACAATGCCGCTATCGACATTGCTCAGGAAATAATCAATGGTGGCGGCATCTTCGGCCAGAATGGAATCGGTATGGTGCGAACCGTAACCGTTAATATGGTTCACCGCCTCTTCAACGCCATTCACCACCGCGCAGCTTAGTTTGCTTTCGAGATACTCGGTGCTCCAATCCTGCGAGCTCGCCGCGCCAATCCGCGGGTCCAGAGCCTGAGCCATCTTGTCGCCGACAATCTCACACCCCGCATCCAGCAACTTGACCAGCGTTGCTTTGGCAATTTCAGGATCAAGCGCAGCGTCCAGCAACAGCGTTTCCATCGCCCCGCAAATTCCCGTACGGCGCAGCTTGGCGTTATACGTCACGTCCACAGCGATCTCGGCCTTAACGCTTTTGTCGATATAAATATGGCACAAACCTTCCAAATGACCGAACACCGGCATACGGGCTTCGTTCATCACACGCTCGATCAGGCTTTTTCCGCCGCGCGGGATCATCACATCGATATATTGGCTACAGGCCAGCATTGCCCCGACCGCCGCGCGGTCGGGAACCGGGATCATGCTCACAGCCGCCTCAGGCAAGCCATGCTCTTTAAGCGTTTCCTGTATCAGGCCGTGCAGCGCCAGTGAGCTATGCAGGGACTCCGACCCGCCGCGCAGGATTACCGCATTGCGGGATTTCAGGCACAGCGCCGCCGCATCGATCGTCACATTCGGGCGCGATTCATAAATCATCCCCAGCACGCCGATCGGCACGGCGCCGCGCTGAATTTTCAAACCGTTCGGACGTTCGCTTTCCCACAGCACGCGGCCTACAGGATCGGGCAGCGCCGCCACTATCTCAAGGCCCGCCGCCATGCCTTCAATGCGTTCTTCGTTCAGCGCCAGCCGGTCGAGCAGGGCAGGGGAAATCCCCTTTTGCTCACCGGCGGCCAAGTCCTTCGCATTTCCCTCAAGGATCGCCGACACATTGTCCCGCAGTCTCGCCGCAAGAGCTTTCAAAACGGTGTTGATTTGCCCTTCACGGACCTGCGCCAAAACGCGGCTGGCCGCCTTCGCATCCATGCCAAGGCTCAGCACAATATCCTGCGGAGATTGTTTGGCGAGCGCTTCAGACATAAAAAACCTCAAATTCTAATATTCTGTTAAAGGTGTTTTGGCCCCATCTTGGCCTTAAAAGTCATCGCGAGCGTAGCGAAGCGATCCAGAGCGATCAAGTGAGATTTCTGGATTGCATCGTCGCGTTTGCTCCTCGCAATACCGCGGTCAAAAACTTAATGGAGATTGGCGCCGACATTCTTGATGGTATCGGCCACCAGCTTTTCATTGGCTTTTTTATCCAGCTTTTCGGCGATAATCTCACCAGTCGCGGCAATCGCCAGATTGGACGCATATTCCAGAATTTCAGCCTGCGCGTTTTGCTTCATGCGCTCCAGACGCTCTCCCAGCTGTTTCTCGCGCCGGGCGATGGTCTCATCCAGATCGGCTTCAGCCTTTTTCTGAATTTCCGCCGCCTGTTTTCTGGCATTGGTAACAATTTTTTCGGCATCCTTAACCGCGTCTTTATGCTTGCGCTGATATTGCGCGAGCATTTCCTGCGCCTCAACTCGCAGGTTTTCAGCAGTGCTGATCTCCTCACGGATCGCTTCAATACGCGCATCAAGGTAATTCAGAACGGCGGGTTTGCCGAATTTATAAACAATCGTCGCAAAGACAATGAAGGAAATCGTGTACCAGATATAGGCACCATGATGACTGTCAGCAAGAAGTTCAAAAATCATAGCTACTCCTTTCAGGCTGCCTTGCGATCGATATTTTTAACCAGCGTTTTAGCCTGATCTATATCGGTGGAAATACCGACGATTTTCTCGGCTGCGGCACTGGCCACTTCAGCGGCAACGCTGTGCATGTCCTCAATAGCCTTTTTCTTCGCCTCATTAAGACCCTGTTCCGTCGCCTCGGTTTTCTTTGCGGCCTTACTCTTGAAGGCCGAAAGCTTTTTATTTGTGCTGGCTTTGATGCTCTCTTCGATATTGGCGAATTCATCGGAAGCGCGCTTGCGGGCTTCGGACAAAATCTCATCATACGCCGCATGCACGTCTTCAGCTTCTTCTTTGAGGCGCGCGGCGCTATCGATATCGCCTTCAACATGCTCGCGACGATCTTCCAGAGTTGAAGAAATCTCGGGCAAAGTCTTTTTGGAGAAAATGAAGTACAGAACAATAAAAGCGATAAACAGCCAGAAGATCTGCGTCGGATAGGTAGAGAAGTTCAGTTGCGGCAGCCCCCCCTGAACTTCGTGATGCTCATCACCCGCATGCTCATCCGCATGCGCAGCCTGCCCGTCTTCATGAACTTGAGCGCTTTCATCCTCTACAGGGTGAAGTTGCCCCTTCTTATCGACTTCATACTCCGGCGCCGAAGAATGGGAGCCGATAAAATCCTCACTATCCGCAGCAAAACCGCCGACAACCGGAAAGGTCGCCAGAAACAGTGTTGCAATAAGGAGAGGGACGATCTTCATTCGGCTTAACCACCAAACAGCATGGCTGCGCCAAGACCGATCGGAATAATCCCCAAAGCTTCAATAAAAGCCAGAATCAGAAAGAAGTTTTTATCGAGCAATTCTTTAGATTGAGGATTGCGGGCAACACCTTCAGCATAGCCTTTAAAATAAAGGCCAAGACCGATACCGGCGCCCAGAGCGGGCAACATCGCAAATGCACCGGCAATAAGTTTTGCAGCTTCTAATTCCATTTTTAAGTTTCCTTTTTCTTTTTAGTTTAACCGTTAACCAATAAATTCAACCGTGTGTCTAACTCGCATACTCAATGATGAAGGTCAACCGAGTCTTTAAGGTAAACACAAGCCAAAATCGCAAATACATAGGCCTGAATGAAGGCCACCAGCAATTCAAACATCAGCAATAGAACATCGATGAATGCAAACGGGAAGCCCATCACAAACCACGCCCCGCCCATTGCCGACATCGCTACGGCGAAACTCGCCACAATTTTCAGCATAATATGCCCGGCCATCATATTGGCAAAAAGACGAACAGACAGCGTAAGCGGACGGATAAAGAACGAAATCAATTCAATCGGCACCAGAAACGGCAAAATCCACCACGGCACATCAGAGGGGACAAACAGGGAAAAGAATTTTACGCCGTGATTGATTAGACCGAAAAGTATCACCGCAAAGAACACGGCCAACGCCAAAGCGCCGGTCACTGCCAGATGGCTGGTATAGGTAAAGGAATAGGGGAGCAAGCCAAGAATATTACCCATCAAAACGAAAACAAAGATTGTGAAAACGAATGGAAAATAACGGCGGCCCTTGGCCCCGATATTATCCTTCACCATTTTGATGACAAATTCATAAAGCAGCTCCGCCGACATTTGCAAACGCCCCGGCACCAGTTCTTTCTTACGCATGGCAATCGACAGAAACATCGTCGAAAGCACAACGCCGAAAGCCATCCATAACGCGGAATTGGTAAAAGATAACAGGCCTGAATCGGCAGGGAACTTGATATATTCCTCAATCACAAACTGGTGGACCGGACTGGCCATATACTAAACTCCATTCCCAAGAATTTCGAAGCTTAATAGCGGTTTTTAAGGGGTAAGGCAATGCCCAAAACCAAAAAACTTAATCTTTTTTGTTTAGTTTTTTTTGCGCCTTATATGTGGCTGTCACAAAGCCCAAAACCAGCAAGATGATCATCCCCCACGGCGTGGTGTCGAAATACCTGTCGATGCCATACCCGACGAGGCCCGAAGCGATGACAGTTCCTAAAAATTCATATCCTGCGTTCATGCTTGGTTATACCGACTAAGCCGCCTCATCAAGGAAATCAAAGCTCTGTTGCAGATCCACCGATACCAGCTGCGACACACCTTTTTCGGCCATGGTCACGCCGTACAGGCGGTGCATCCGTGCCATCGTTAAGCGGTGGTGGGTAATCACGACAAAACGTGTCTCCCCGCGTTCGGCAATTTCCTCTAAGAGATCACAAACTCGATCAACGTTCGCATCATCCAAAGGCGCGTCAATCTCATCCAGCACGCAAATCGGTGACGGGTTGGTCAGGAACATCGCAAAAATCAGCGCGATCGAGGCCATGGTTTGCTCGCCTCCGGACAGCAAGGACAAGGATTGCAGCGCCTTTCCCGGCGGTTGAGCGAAAATTTCGAGGCCGGAATTGAGCGGATCATCCGATTCGATCAGCGCCAGATGCGCCTGCCCACCGCCGAACAACCGCACAAACAGACCTTGGAAATGCGCGTTCACATGCTCAAACGCCGCCAGCAACCGTTCGCGGGCCTCGGAGTTTATTTTGCGGATGCCGGTGCGCAGTTCGTCAATCGCCTGCACCAGATCGTTACGCTCATGGATCAACCCTCCGGCTTCTTTTTCCAGTTCCGCCGCTTCTTCTTCGGCGCGCAAATTGACCGCACCAATGGAATCGCGCTCACGCGCCAGCTTTTCTTTTTTATCTTTCAGGGATTCAATGTCCCCCAGATCCTTATCCATATCGATCGCCGAATGGGCGGGCAGATCTTCAGGCTTCATGTCGAATTTTTCTTCAATGCCCAGCGCCATGGCCTCGCGCTGTTCCTGCATCGAGGACATCAGCGCCATCGCATGCGCCCGCGCCTCACGGGATTCACCCAAAACGCTTTCGGCTTCTTTTAGGGCCCGCGTGGTTTCGGCCACTTCGTTTTCAACTCGCGCCAGAGCTTCCGCAGCCATATTGCGCTGGCCTTCCAGCTCCGAAATCATATTCAGCAGCTTGGTTTTATTGACCTCGAAATCTTCAGGCCGCGCATTCAATGTCTTCAGCTTCTCAGCTAGCCCTTGTGTGCGCTCATCCAACTCTTTGAGCCGCTCACGCGCGCGAATAGAGCGGTTTTGGAGGTGCAACCGCTCATCGCCCATCGCCTGTATTCGAGCTTTGCGTGTGCTTTGCTCCTGCACATGCAAATCATAAGCCCGCACTGCCTCGCCATGGGCTTGCCGGGCTTGCTGCAAAGTCTCACGTAGCTCTTCAAGCTGCTGCTCTTTATTTTCCTCATCGGCGCTTTCATAAACCTCCAGATCTTTCGTATCACTGGCCAGCGCTGTTTCCAACTCGCCAATCTCCTGCGCCGCAATGTCAATAACGTCTTTCAGGCGAACAATCTCACTTTGCGCGCGGGCATGCGCCTCACGCAAAGACGACCATTCATTGCGCGCCGCGTTCAGACTGGCCTCTGTGCCGCGCAATTCACTTTGTGCGTTTTGCAGGGCTTCACGCAAGGTCGCACGTTTTTCCTGAACTTTTTCGAGAGCCGCCGCCGCACTCTCAACATCTTTTTCAATCTGTGGACGTTTCTTGATCAGACTTTCCAGCTTGTTCCGTTGTTCTAACTGCTGCGCGTGGCGGTCCGGCGCGGCCGCCTTGACGCAATACCCGTCCCAGCGCCAGTAAGTTCCATCTTTCGACACCAAAGCCTGACCGGGTTTGAGCTCCTCCCACAGCGCATCACCCTCAGCCGCCGTGTCCACCACGCCAATCTGTGATAACGCCAGATGCAGCACTTGTGGCGCTTTGACATGTGGGCGCAGTTCATCGGCTCCCTGCGGCAAGTCGGGCAGGGCGGCCCACCCATTCTTGGGGGTCAGCCATGTGCTCGAAGCTTTTTCATCCAGTGACGCCATCAGGGAATCGCCCAGCGCCCGCGATAAAGCCTTCTCAAACCCATGCGCCGCCGATACATCCTGCAAAATCGGCGCAAAATCTTCCTCATTTTCAGATTGAAGAACGCTTTCTAACATATTGATTTTAGTGTCAAACTCAGCCTTTTTATTCTTGGAAATATTCAGGCTTTCCTGCGCGGTTTCAATCGCGCCCGTCGCTGCATCCAAATCACCCTCAAGCCCCTCAATGGCTTGTGCATGTTTGTCTTTTTGTGTCTCCAGCCCGGCGATCTCTTTTTCAAAATCGCGCCCCTTGGCCGGTTGCGCGCTCTGTACGTCTTTCAGATCAGTCTCAGCCTGCACTTTGCGCCCCTCAAGGCTCTGTTTACGCCGCGCATTGCTTTCAATCCGCTGCTCCAGCGCAGATTTACGCGCTCTGGCCTCAGCCGCGCCCTGCATCAACGCATTGTAACGCTCTTCAAGCTCTTCAACTTTCTTCTCCAACGTCTCACGCGCTTCATCCTTGGCTTCAAGCTGCCCGTCCTCAGCCTGTTGCTCGGCGTCAATCGCCTGATGCTCAGCCTCGAGTTTTTCCAGCAGAGATGTGCTTTCCTGTAGCGAGTTACGCTCATGCTCTTTATCCGTCTCGGTCTGCGTCAGTTGCTCTTTGCTTTCCTCAATCACCTGGTCAAGCCGTGCGCTTTCATCTTCAATCCGTTGCAGAGCAAGGCGCTGCGTTTGCAAACCGGCGGCGATTTCCGCCTCTTTCTGCCGCAAACCCGGTAAATCCTCAGCCTGCGTGTTCTGGGTTTTGTTCAGAGCCATCACCACGCTTAAGCGCTCGGCCACTTGACTCTCCGCCGCCTCAAAACTCTTACGGGTAGCGTCCATCTTCTCATCGAGTAATTGCCATTCCATCCACGCGATCAGAATTTCCATCTGGCGGATTTGCGTCGAAATATTGCGATAGCGCGTCGCTTGCCGGGCTTGGCGTTTGAGCACCCCCAGACGCCCTTCCATGCTGCCCAGAATATCTTCAATGCGGATCAGGTTTGTATCCGCTGCTTTCAGTCGCAATTCAGCCTCATGCCGCCGGGCGAACAGTCCTGAAATCCCGGCGGATTCTTCCAAAACCAATCGCCGTTCCAGCGGTTTCGCATTGATAATCTGCGTAATCCGCCCTTGTGAGACCATTGCCGGGGAATTCGCCCCCGTCACCGTATCGGCAAACAGCATCTGCACATCGCGCGCCCGCACAGTCTTGCCGCTAATCTTGTAACTGGACCCGCGATCGCGCTCGATTTTGCGGATAACCTCAACCTCGTCAGAACCGTTATAGGCCGCAGGCGCCGCGCGGCTGGAATTATCCAGAAGCAGGGAAACTTCGGCGATATTCCGCGCAGAACGCTCGGATGTGCCGTTAAAGATCACATCTTCCATGCCGTCACCGCGCATCCGCTTGGCCGAGTTTTCTCCCATCACCCAGCGCAGCGCCTCGACCAGATTGGACTTTCCGCATCCATTCGGTCCGACCACGCCGTTCAGCCCCGGGCCGATATCAAGCTCGGTCCGGTCAACAAACGACTTAAAGCCGTTAATGCGCAGTCGTTTAAACTGGATCATTCGCCCTCTTGCGCGGGTTCGGAAGGCTTCTGCGCCTCGATTTTCGCCACGGCGTCTTCCACATCCTTGACAAACGCCTCATAGGAACGAGAGCCGCTCAGCACTTCCTGGTTATTAATGACAAAGCTCGGCGTGGAATTGATCTCCCATTGCTTCTGCACAGCCTGTATGCGCTTTAAAAGCGTTTCCTGCAGATCTTTGTTTTGAACGCACGCATTGAACGCATTTTCATCAAGACCGTATTGCGCTGCGGCCTTTTTCAAATAACCGGCGTAATTGCTCTCTCCGGCCCAAAGCGCCTGATTTTCAAACAGCTCCTGAATAAATTTGAAATAGCTCTCATCATCAGCAATGCAGCGCGCCGCCATGGTCGCATGCAGGGCGGGGGCGTTCAGCGGAAAATCAGAAAAAACCACATAGGCCTTGCCCGTATCGATATAGTCGGTCTTGAACTGGCCAAAGACCTCACGATGAAACTTGCCACAATGCCCGCAGGTGAGAGAACTATGCTCGGTAATCTTAATCGGCGCACTGCTGTCGCCCCAAACACGCTCTTTTTTGGCTTTGTTCAGGTCAAATAAAGTCGGCGCACTGGCAACGTCGGCACCGTCTTCAAGCGCATCTTCAGCTTGAACATCTTCGCCATAGACCTGCTCAGCTTCTGTCAAATCCGTTTCACCGGCCTCCGCTTCTGCACCTTCTTCAGTTGCACTTTCTTCAGTTGCACTTTCCTCTGCCGCGTCTTCGGTCGCTTCGGGCACCTCAATCGGCCCCAGCGATATGCCATAGGCAACGGCGAGAATCAAAAATGCCGCAGCAATAACGATAAACAGCTTCTTATCCGAACTCTTGCCTTGGGCGGGCGCATCGCCTTCAGGCGCTTTTTCAGAGGGGTCTTTAGCCATGGTTTTACGAATCCTTTAATGTGTTGTTCACATAACACACCTGTTTTGCAGATGTCTTAGCAGTCTTTCTTTTTGAAATGCAATATAAAAATCCCACTCTGAGACGCTCAGAGTCAATGTTTCTGCCGCCTAACAAGGCGATTATCCACAGTTGATCGGAAGAGGACTTGCTAACGGGTAATGACCAGCAACATAGAATTTTGTAGGGAGCCGTCATGTTGTTCCAGCGCGCGCAGGAAAATTCGCTGCTCCTGAATGCCTTTACTGAGTAAAAGCTGTTCGACTGCAACGGCGCGGGAAAGAGCAATGCGCCGCGCGGCGCTTTCAAGCGTTTCCGAACTGGAGGCATAAGAACGAATTTCCAGCGTGGCATCATCATATTTTTGCAAACGAATAAGAATCTGCTGGAGGATCAACTTCTTATGCGCCTCAGTCAGCGCCGTTTCCTGTTGTTCAAAAGGCAGGGCAATCTCGTAATGCCCCTGACGTTCCAATGAACTCAAATCCTTCAGCTTGGGCGCGGGCGGCTGATAAACAGGCTCAGCTTCAGGTTCGCTCGCCTCAGTGTAATTTTCATCAATCGCCCGCAAAATATCCTGTGCGCTCTGAATCGCCAGCGCCCCCTCATCAATCCGTGAAGCGGGCCGCTTTATCGCCGGACCGTGATAAACAGGTTTTCTTTGCGGCAAGGGCGCAGAAGGCTTTTGAACCGAAGATTTTACGGCTTGCGGCGTTTCAAACATCATCGGCGGCGGTGTGTAATCATCAAGGCTATCAAGATGAATTTCGACGTTATCGCCATCTTGCGCACTGGCGTTCTGAGCAACACTACAAAGCAGGATAGCGATGACTAGCAGCCGAAACATCATCAGTGGCCTCACGCTGCGCTTTTCAGGACCTTTTGAATCTCACGGAATACGCCATCATTGGCGGCCAGAATATTACCGGTATCAAGCGGATCGGCTTTGTGATCGTCAAGATCGGCAATAAATCCGCCCGCTTCTTTAACGATCAGAATACCGGCCGCCATATCCCAGGGGCTTAAATTCCGCTCCCAAAACGCTTCATAACGTCCGGCTGCGACATAGGCCAGATCAAGGGCCGCCGCCCCAAAACGGCGCGGTGCGCCATGCGCATTTTGCACGGCGGTAAATTCTTTTAAGAATTGTTCACGCTGTTTTGGGCTGCGCCGCGCCCCGCCGGTGGCGATCAGCGATAAAGACAAATCGCTCCGCCCCGATACGCGCAGGCGTTTATTCCGATGCAGAAACGCCCCGCCATTCTTTTCAGCCGTGAACATCTCGTCTTTCACCGGATCGTAAATCAACCCGTGCGTAATAATCCCCTTGGACTCCAGCGCAATGGAAATGCACCAATGCGGCAGGCCGTGCAGGAAATTGCGTGTCCCGTCCAGCGGATCGACGATCCAGCGAAAATCCGGATTAGAACCGTCGTGAGAACCGCTTTCCTCCATCAGGAAACCGTACGTCGGCTGTCCTTTTTCCAGCTCTTCATGGATGATTTTCTCAGAGCGTTTATCCGCCGCACTGACAAAATCCCCAGGCCCTTTTTGCGAAACCTGTAATTGCTCAACCTCGCCAAAATCACGGATCAGCAAACGCGCCGCTTTTTCCGCCGCGCGGATCATAATGTTGAGAATAGGGGAGGTCGTTGCCATCAGATTTTAATCCTTCGCCCGTTCGACATAGGCGCCGTCTTCGGTCTTCACCACGATGCGCGTACCGGATTCGATATGCGGCGGGACCATAACCTTCTCACCATTGGTCAGAATCGCCGGCTTATAGGATGTTGTCGCCGTCTGGCCCTTAATGACCGGTTCGGCTTCGACAATCTCCAGCGTGACGGTATCGGGTAACTGTACGCTCAAAGGCTCGCCTTCAAAAGTTTCAATCTCGACAATCATCCCCTCTTGCAGAAAAGCCGCCGGATATCCGACCAGATCTCTACTAATGTGAATTTGCTCGAACGTTTCCTGATGCATAAAGATAAAATCGCCACCCTCTTCATACAAATACTGATAATCGTCCTGCTCCAGACGCACACGTTCCACGGTTTCCTGAGTGCGGAAACGCACATTGTCTTTGTTCCCGGTGCGAATGTCGCGCATTTCGACCTGCGCCACTGAGGCGCCTTTGCCGGGCTGTTGAATATCGTTTTTCACCACAACCCAGAGCTTGCCGTTATAATCGATCACATTTCCTGATCGCAAAGTAATCGCGTTCACCTTCATGATTTATCATCCATGATTATAGATTGACCCAGTCGTTCAAGCCGGGCACGCATATCCGCATCCTCAATCCCGAACAACACATCGGATAAAGTCTTTTTTTCCTCCGCAGTCAAGGGGGCTTTTGGTTTTTTAAAGACTTTCCCTTGCGTATTGGACGGAATATTGACGAATTTAATCGCGCAAATCCACCGTTCTCCAAAAATCTGGTTGATCCGCTCTAAAATCAAATCCTTTTGATAATGCAGCAACGTGGCGTCCGCACTGCTTGCCGCAATCTCCAACGTCGCCTCAGGCTTTTGCGCGCCCTTTTTCTTACGATAGTGAATTTTCACCGGCTGGCCTTTATCCGCCAGCTTCTCCCCGACAATATCGCTCCAGTTATTCACAATTCGGCCCAGAGCAATATATTTACGCTCAAAGCTTTTTCCGGCTATTCTCGCTGTGGCTTCTGAAAGAGGGCGCATTGTTTTTTGCTTTTGGCTAATTGAAAATCGTAGTTTGATGTCATTCCGACCGACTGAAAGGAGTGGAGGAATCTTCATCTTCTCAATAAATCGAAGACCCCTCGGTTTCGCTCGGGATGACACGAGGAAAGATTAAAAACTAAAATGAAACGTAGCAAGAAAAGCAATAAAACGATCTGTGAATTGCGGGGACAATTGCTCGGCTGGTACGATTCTCATGCGCGCGATATCCCTTGGCGCGTCCGTAAGGGGCAGGTGCCAGACCCGTATCATGTCTGGCTGTCTGAAATTATGTGTCAGCAAACAACCGTGCAGGCGGTGAAACCGTACTATGAGAAATTTCTGTCGCGCTGGCCCAGTGTGCAGACCCTCGCCGCCGCCCCTCAGGAAGATGTGATGGCCGCCTGGGCCGGGCTGGGCTATTATGCCCGCGCCCGCAACCTGCATAAATGCGCGCAGATTGTCGCAAACGAACGCGGCGGCGTTTTCCCGAGTACACAGAACGAACTCAAAAAACTCCCCGGCATAGGGGACTATACCGGCGCTGCAATCGCCGCTATTGCCTTTAATCAGCCTGCCACCGTCGTCGATGGCAATGTCGAACGCGTCATGGCCCGCTTTTTCGCCGTCCAAGAGCCTCTGCCGGCCGTTAAACCCAAACTCAAAGCGCTCGCCGCCCGGTTTTATGAGGACTTCACCGACCGCCCCGGCGATCTGGCGCAAGGCTTTATGGATCTGGGGGCGGGGATATGCATCCCCAAAACCCCGCGTTGCAACCTGTGCCCATTGCAAGCTGATTGCCAAGGACACGTACAGGGTATTGCCGCTAAACTGCCGCACAAAACCAAGACAAAAGCCCGTCCGCAAAAATACGGTTATATTTATTGGATCACCAATGACCAAGAGCAAGTCCTGTTCCATCGGCGCCCGGAAAAGGGCCTGCTGGGCGGTATGCTTGGCCTGCCGACAACCGACTGGCGCGAAGACAAAAACACGCTCAACCACCCGGAATATATTGAAACTCCCAAACCGTTAAACATACACGTACACCACACTTTCACGCATTTCGACCTTGAACTCAGCCTGTATGAGTCAGCACAAGTCGCCAACACAGCACTGAAAGGCCGTGAACTCGGTTGGCGCAGCCCCTCAGAAGCAGGGGAGAAGCTCCCCAGTGTTTTCAAAAAAGCCTACAAACTGCTGATCTCATGAAATAATCGCCGGTCTAAGTTGCGAGTTCAGTCCAAGATCAGTATAATCAAGGAAAGCATCGTCTAAACGGAGGGGCTATATCGTGTCGTTTTCAAAAGTGTTTATTGTCCTCGGAATGTTAGTGTTAACTGCTGCCATAAGCATGACAGGGCATGCACAAATAGAACAGAATGAAAGCGATACAGTCATTTACGAAAAGCCCACGATCAGAAACCTTTCACAGCTTTACTGGCGCCTCTTAAAATTTAAACCGGACGACAGCGGTAAAATTCCTGACATTTATATTGATAATTTCCTGTTCATCAACGAATGCGACCTTTATCAGGAGTTTTCAACCAATGAATTTGAATGGCTCTCTATGCGAGAGTCGACGAGGGCATTCCTGAAAGAAAACAAAGATAGTTTTCCGGAGCGTTTTGAGTATATGCAACCTTTGCGTCTCGCAAATTATGATTTGGAAAGCAAGACGTTTGAAATATGGAACCCATACAAAATATCCGGCGTAAGACGGTTTGAAGTTTTGGCCGAAGACTTTTTCGAAAATGTATGTCATCAGTTGGCCAGATTTTCTATACAGGGCTATCCTAAGGGCTTGCTTGTAGAAATAAACAGGCCCTTTACTCTGGAATATATCGAAGTGCCGCCAGAGATTGCTGAAATTTACATCGAAAATAAAAAAACATCACACAACGTCAGCACAAGAAAAAAAAGCGAGATCTTTGACTCAAGGGACGCATATTTAGTTATGAAAATAAAATTTTTCTCCTACAAAGGAGAAGTGGCACGGGAAGGCACCGCCGATAATCTCGCAAATGTTATAGGCATTATGGAAGGCTATGAAATTTATGGTGACCGGAAAAAAGAACTCCTGCTCTTTTCACAGAATTTCAATCGCAGGAAAGATCGTTCAAAAATCGATGTTGAGTTGAAAAAGCGTTATCAGGAACGCCTTAAAAAACAAATGAAAGAAAAGAAAAAAGCGCTTCAGGAATCGCAGGGAGATAACCCCGAAAAAGCCCCGGAAGATACCTCTACCGAATAAGTTCCGAACGAATCTTCTCACGTAAATCATCGATAGGCTTGGCGCTTTTTCCATCTTGGTAATGCCAGAACGTCCAGCCGTTGCATGACGGCGCGTCCTGTACAGCAGCTCCCACCTTGTGAATGGACCCGCGCATCGTTTCAATCCGGTTCATTGCTACTACAGAGCCGTCGGCATGGATTTTGGCTTGGTGGCGCTTCTTCGCGTCCGTTAAAATTGCGCCGGGTTTCAGCAGACCCCGTTCAATCAAGGTGCCGAACGGCACGCGCGGCGCCTCGCGCTTGGTCTGCGTGTTCAGCACATTCTCGTCCAGCGGCTTAATCGCCTCAATTCGTGCGCGCGCATGCTGGGCGTATTCTTTCTCACGCTCCAGCCCGATAAAGTTACGCCCCAAAGCCTTGGCCACTGCGCCTGTCGTACCCGTCCCAAAGAACGGGTCCAGTACGCAATCACCTTTTTTCGTCGAGGCCATCAGCACACGGTACAAAAGGCTTTCCGGTTTCTGTGTCGGATGGGCCTTCTTGCCGTCCTCCCCTTTCAGCCGCTCACCGCCTGTGCACAGCGGCAAATACCAGTCGCTGCGCATCTGCAAGTCCTCATTCAGCGTCTTCATCACTTCATAATTGAACGTGTATTTCGACGCCTTCGACTTCCCCGCCCAGATCAGCGTCTCATGCGCATTGGTAAAGCGTCGGCCGCGGAAATTCGGCATCGGGTTGGATTTCCGCCAGACAATATCGTTCAAAATCCAAAACCCCATATCTTGCAGGATGTACCCAAGGCGGAAAATATTGTGATAGCTGCCAATCACCCAGATCGACCCGTCTGGCTTTAAAATCTCGCGCGCCGCGCCCAGCCAATTGCGCGTAAATTCATCATAATGCTGCAAAGACTCGTACTGATCCCAGTCATTATCCACCGCATCGACCTTCGAGTTATTCGGGCGATGCAAATCCCCGCCAAGCTGAAGGTTGTAAGGAGGATCGGCAAACACGCAATCAATGCTCTCTTGGGGCAGGGACTTCATGATCTGGACACAGTCACCGACATGGATTTGGTTGATGTGGGAATCCAGAGTGCTTTCGCGCTTTTGCTTCGCCATGAAAAAAGTCCCTTCCTGTGGATAAGTTGAAGGGGCACCATGAGTCAAAACCGATTCGCCGTCAAGACAAAAAATAGATTCAAGTAATGGAATCAGGACTCTAGCAAAGAGTCTTAAACGACTCTACGCCGCAGAATCCAAGGGCTTTCGAGTCGATCCGAAGGCAATGAAATTTTTTACCGGCCCGAAAGATTTTCGATGATGCTGCGTAATGCCGTAGCGCTCGATCCCTGCCAGATGAGCCTTGGACGGATAGCCCACATTGCTGTCCCAGCCATAATGCGGATACTCTTGATGCAGCGCGCGCATAAGCCGGTCCCGCGTCACTTTGGCGACAATCGAGGCCGCCGCGATCGAAACCGACTTATCGTCTCCCTTTACCACCGCCATAGCCGGGCAGGGCAGGCCGGGCGGAAGCTTGTTCCCATCAACCAGAGCATACCATTCTTTATTGTCATTCCGAGCGAAGTCGAGGGATCTTTGATCTAACATATTTGGAAAGCTCCCTCCATTCGTTTCACTCAGTAGGGATGACATCAAGAGAAAAGCCTCCTCCATCGCCCGCAGGCTGGCCTGCAAAATGTTGATCTCATCAATCTCGGCCGGTGATTTCTCTGCCACCGCCCAGACAAAATGCCCGGTAATTTGCTCATACAGCGCCGCTAGCCTCTTTTCCGAGAGTGCCTTGCTGTCTCGAATTTCACAAACAAAGGGCAGGGCGCGCAGCTCATCAGGAATATAAACACACGCCGCCACGACCGGCCCGGCCAGCGGCCCCCGTCCGACTTCATCCAGCCCGCACACCGGGCCTCCAAAGTCGTTTTCAAGACTAAAATCAGGCATAACGCACCTCATATGAATGGATCATACGCCCATTGCAGCAAAGCCTGCCTTTGTCGCGGGCGGCAGTCAAGGTTACCGGGGTCGCAATGCGCGCGCACTTGCCCTGCATGACGCGCAAAGCTTTTCCAGCGCTTGATTTGCCACGCGTCAATCTCCGGAATGCGCCGCCCGAGATAATAGCGGCAATACCACTGGAACCAGCCACGCACATCAGGTTCTACAATCCAGCCCTTTTGCCGCCAAAGCTGTAGAGACTGACGGCTTTTGACCTTGAAATAATTGAGAGAAACATCCGCCCGATCGCTGATCTTCGCATTCTCGAACCAGTCCGCAGGAAATTCATCCCGGCAATCATTCATGTATTTTCCCTCGAACACACCCAGCGCCAGCATCTCCTTCGGCGCGAAATGTGGACGGAAGTCTGGCGCAAAACCCTTGCCCGCCGATGCATCCAGCCTGTACGTATAGCCGCTTTGCATGCGATCATTGACGCTCACTTTATCACCGATTTTATACATTATACATCTCTGAAACGTCATCACACGCCCCATTTTTTAATCACCTTCGTCGTCATCCCCGCAGCGATGCGCAGCATCGCTTAAACAGCGGGGATCCAGCAATGTGCGCGGCTTTTCCGCGCCCCTTCTTATGGACTGAATCCCCCGGCCGAAGTTTATAGCCTCAGGTCGGCCTCTGGCCGAACCCGGGGGCCGGGATGACGTCGGAAGGTATGCGCCAACCTAAAAGAGCAATGCTCTAAAGGGTGCGTGTGATCTATTGTGCCGTGATTTGATTACACGGACAAGCCGTGCAATGACAAAAACCGGCTAAGCCTTCAGACTCTTGCTGGCGATTTCATAGACATCCGGCGACAGCTCTTTTATAGAGACAATTCGCTCCAGCTCGGCCCGCATTTTCTCTTGACGATCCTGGGTATAACGCCGCCATTCCCGCATCGGGGTCAGCAACCGCGCCGCAATCTGCGGGTTGATCGTGTTGAGCTCAAAAATCGCATCGCTTAAGAACGTATATCCCGATCCATCCACAACATGAAACCCGACCGGGTTATTCATCGCAAACGCGGCGTAAAGTGCCCTCACTCTATTTGGATTTTTTATATTAAAATCAGAATGCTGTCGAAGTTTCTTGAGATTTTGAATGATGTCTGTACGCGTCGCTGAAGCTTGCAAAGAAAAGTACTTATCCACAACCAGTGGATAAGCCTTAAAGCGCATATAAAAATCATCAAACGCTTCGTCACGCTCGGCATTTTTATTATCCGCCAGCCGCGCCAGCGCCGCCACGCGGTCTGTCATATTATCAGCTTTGTCATACTGCGTCTTGGCCAGCTTCGCGCATCCTGTGCCATTCGTCGCGGTGAGCAGCCCCAGCGCCGCATTTTGCAACGCCCGCTGTCCCATCGCCTCAGGCGAAAGCGAAAACGCCCCCGCGCTGCGATTGGCGTTATACAGCTTTTGCAATTGCGGCTTATGGGTCCGCTTAATCGCCGCCAACAAGGTCTGACGGGCCTTATGAACTGCATCCGGGTCAATCACCGCGCGCTGCTGACCGATCAGCCCGACCGACGGCACACTCAACGCCCGCGCCATCAACGCCTTATCAACATCCGGGCTCAAAGCCTCTTCAATCAACGCCCCGAAGGCCTCGAGAAACTGTGGGCAAATCTCCGTGCCGTCCTCATCGATCATAGCGTTCAGCATCCGCAAAATCAGCTCTTGCCCGGCTTCCCAGCGATTAAACCCGTCACTGTCATGACGCATCAAAAACGTCAGATCGGCATTGGACATCTCCGTTTCGAGACGCACCGGCGCGGAAAAACCCCGCAAAACAGAGGGCGCAGGCGGCTGCGCCACATTTTCAATCACAAAGCGCTGCGCCGCTTCACGCAAATCTAAAACCCGCGTTTCAATCAAATCCTGCCCGTTATCGCCCAGCAAACCGATCGCCACCGGGATATGCATCGGCTTTTTACCCGCTTGTCCCGGCGTATCGGGGATTTCCTGCGTCAATTCGATGCTGTACGTCTTGTTTTTAGGCGAATATTCACCTCTAAAGCCGATTTTCGGCGTCCCGGCCTGAGAGTACCACAGCTTAAACTGTGATAAATCAATCCCGCTCGCCTCCGCCATACAGGCGACAAAATCATCGCAGGTCACCGCTTGCCCGTCATGACGCGAGAAATAGAGATCCGTCCCCTTGCGGTAATTCTCCGGCCCCAGAATTGTCCGCAACATCCGGATCACCTCGGCGCCCTTTTCATACACCGTCATCGTATAGAAGTTATTGATTTCAATATAGTTATCCGGCCGTATCGGGTGGGCGAGGGGACCGGAATCTTCAGGGAACTGCAAACGCCGCAAATGCGTGACATCATCAATCCGCTGTACGGCCGGTGAATTCATATCCGCCGAAAAACTCTGGTCTCGAAACACCGTCAGCCCTTCTTTCAAGGACAGCTGGAACCAGTCCCGACAGGTCACGCGGTTTCCACTCCAATTGTGGAAATATTCATGCGCAATCACGCTTTCCACCCTTAAAAAGTCCTGATCCGTCGCGGTATCCTGCGCGGCCAGAACAAGGGCCGTATTAAAGATATTCAGCGACGTATTCTCCATCGCCCCCATATTAAAATCGCTGACAGCGACAATGTTGAACAGATCCAGCTCATATTCCAGCCCGTACGTATCCTCATCCCACTTCATCGATTTCTTCAGCGATTCCATGGCATGGCCGCACTGATCCTCGTCGCCGGGCCGCACATAGATGTAAAGCTCAACGTCACGGCCGGATTTCGTCCTGTACGTGTCCTGAATATGCGTCAAATCCCCCGCCACCAGCGCAAACAGGTAACAGGGCTTTGGAAACGGATCATGCCAGACGGCATAATGCCGCCCGTGCGTCGCCTCACCGTGGTCGACACGGTTGCCGTTCGACAGCAAAACCGGGAAATGCGCCTTGCTCGCCTCAACACGTACAGTAAAAACACTCAACACATCCGGCCGATCTGGATAATACGTAATCGTTCGAAACCCTTCGGCCTCGCATTGTGTACAATAAGTACCCCCGGACTTATACAACCCCTCCAGCCGCGTATTGTCTTCCGGGTGAATCCGCGTCGTGATCTCCAGCGTAAAATCCTTCAAACCCGGGCAGGGCAGGGTAAGCCCCTGATCGTCCTTGTAATAATCCGAAAGCTTTTCACCATTCAGGCTGATATCCATCAGCTCCAGATGCTCCCCGTTCAGGAACATCTCCTCGCGGGCACCATCGGGCGCAGAGACCTGCATCACCGCTTTCACAATCGTATAGCCATCATGAATGTCAAAATTCAGCTCAACCGCCTCAATTGTGTACGGATAGGGCTTATAATCTTTAAGATAAATCGTTTTCGGTGTGTCTGTTCTCATGATTTAATAGAGTGCATGAAAACACCGATTTTGGAAACCCAGCGTTTAATTTTACGCCCAATTTCTTTAGATGACGCTCCAGCCATCCAAAAACATTTTAACAATTGGGAAATTATTCAAAACTTGAGTATGCAAGTTCCGTGGCCATACCCCGATGATGGTGCGGAAACATTTATACGGGATAGTGTGCTACCCAGAATTGCCGAAAAGGGAAATATGATCTGGGTTTTAGTTTCAAAATTCGGGTCTGACGAAGCCATCGGTATCATTGATTTTGGGCAAAATGAAACCAAACATGGAGATCGTGGTTTTTGGATTGCTGAAGAATTTCAAGGGCAGGGACTTATGAGTGAGGCTGTCGTCTGCGTCAATGATTTCTTGTTTTTTGAATTGGGTTTAGAAAAATTCAGAGTTACGAACGCGAAAAACAATGAAGCATCCCGCAAGGTTAAACAAAAAACAGGTGCTCAATTCATCGGAATGCAGAAATTAAAGCACCATAATGGTGAAGAGGAGTCTGAAATTTGGGAAGTCACCCGCGAAAATTGGGCCAGAATTCGTGATAAAACTTGACAAAATAGGAATAATTTCATAAATTATCCGTCAATATGGCGCTACACGTGCGCCTGCCGCTTGGGATAGGGCTCGCCCCCTCCCGCAAAAAATAAAAAACAAAGTGATGAACGTGAATATCTTTTATATATCAGGTGGTTACACGCACTAATCCTGCAAGACCATATCATTGCGATGCACAAGCGCGCTACGCCCGGCATAGCCCAGAATAGCCGGGATTTCGTCGCTACTCTTGCCGATAATTTTCTGCGCATCGTCGGAGGAATAGGCCGACAGCCCCATCCCCAAACGATCACCGTTGGGATGTTTAATTTCCACGACATCTCCACGCTGAAAATGCCCTTCAAGTGCCACAACTCCAACCGGAAGCAGGCTTTTCCCACCTTTAAGCGCTTTTGAAGCCCCCTTATCGAGGATATAGGCGCCTTTCGGGCGTAAATGCGCGCTCATCCAGCGTTTTTTTGCCGTTTGAGTGCTTTTTTGCGCCAAAAACAGCGTTGTACGTGTTTCGGAATTGTTTGCAGTATCATGTAAAGCATGCGGTTCCAGACCATCCGCAATAATCAGATGAATGCCGGTACTCGTAGCCGCCTGCGCGGCCTCGACCTTGCTCTTCATCCCGCCGGTGCTCAGCCCCGGCACCGCATCTCCAGCCATTTTCACATGTTCATCGGTAATCTTTTCAACCAAGGGAATATGCACGGCCTCCGGATTATGCCCCGGATGATCGGTGTAAAGTCCGTCAGTCGTGGACAACAAGATCACCGCATCGGCATCAATCATCTGCGCCACACGTGCGGCCAGCCGGTCATTGTCGCCAAAGCGGATTTCCCCGGTCGAAATTGTGTCATTCTCGTTAATTACCGGAATGATGCCCTGATCCATCAAGGCGCTCAGCGTTGCGCGCGCATTCAAATGCATCCGCCAGTTTTCCGTCTCCGACATCGTGATCAAGACTTGCGCCAACTCAAGACCTTGATGGGCAAAGCTTTGATGATAACCATGAAACAAATGATATTGCCCGACGGCCGAGGCCGCCTGCTTCTTTTCCAGCGGAATTGCTGCCGGCGGCGTATTCATATCGATATGCAAGGCTTTACGCCCCAGCGCCACCGCGCCGGAGGTCACAATCACCACCTGCTTGCCCTGATCGCGCAAATCCTTCACGTCCTCGGCTAGAGCATCCAGCCAGTCCTGATGCACGCCGCTCCCGTCGCTTTGCGTCACCAAAGCCGTACCGATCTTGATCACCAGCGTTTGGCCGCTTTTAAGAATATCAACTGTACGTGTCTTGGAACTCACGGCGCAAACTCCTCATTCTGAGGCAGGGCGCTTGCTTTGGCCTTTTCTATAGCGCTGTCCAAAGCATACACAACCTCGGAAACACCTTCCCCTGACACCGCAGAGATTCTATACACAGGCTTGTCCACAACGGCGCGCAAGGCTTTTGCCTGCTCCTCGGCAAGCTCTGGACCCAACGCGTCCACCTTATTCAAAGCGATAATTTCTTCTTTTTTATCAAGATGATGCCCGTATTCTTTCAATTCATTTCTTATCGTGGTGTACGCCTCAGCGACATCATCTTGCGTGCAATCAATCAAATGCAAAATCACATTGGTTCGCTCAATATGGCCGAGAAAACGATCTCCGAGACCATGGCCTTCGTGTGCCCCCTCAATCAGGCCGGGAATATCCGCAATCACAATCTCGTGATCGCCAGCCCTCACCACCCCCAGATTGGGATGCAACGTCGTAAACGGATAATCCGCAATCTTCGGCTTGGCATTTGAACACGCCGCCAAAAATGTAGATTTTCCGGCATTCGGCAGGCCCACCAGCCCCGCATCGGCAATCAGCTTTAGCCGCAGCCACACGCCCACTTCTTGTCCCGGCCAGCCCGGCGTGGCTTTACGCGGCGCTTGGTTAGTTGCACTCTTATAATGCGCATTGCCAAAGCCGCCATCACCGCCCTTCAGAAACACCATCCGCTCGCCATCCTGTGTGAAATCGGCCAGCACCGTTTCTTTATCTTCATCCAAAATCTGCGTCCCCACCGGTACGCGAATAATGCAATCATCCCCGCCAGCGCCCGTACGATTGGCGCCTTTGCCGTTTTCGCCGGGCCGCGCGCGGAAATGTTGCTGATAGCGAAAATCGATCAGGGTATTCAGCGTCCCGACCACTTCGAAAACGACATCCCCGCCACGGCCGCCGTTTCCACCGTCCGGCCCGCCAAATTCGACATATTTCTCACGCCGAAAGCTCACGCAGCCCGGCCCACCGTGTCCGCTCCGTAAGTAAATCTTTGCTTCGTCTAAAAACTTCATAAAAAAAATCCCTCACATGTCATCCCGACTGAGCGGTAGCGAATGGAGGGATCTTGTTTTTATCGTACGTTGGTCAGATCCCTCGACTTCAGCCCTGGCGGGCTTCCGCTCGGGATGACATCTTTTTGCCTATTCAGCGGCTTGCTGGTTTGCGGCTGTATCGTTAGCCGGCACAACATTCACAACCGGACGGTCGCTAGAGCCGCGTGTAAACAACACCTCACCATCAACCAGCGAAAAGATTGTGTGGTCTTTACCCAGACCGACATTCTTGCCCGGCTTGTACTTCGTGCCGCGCTGACGCACAAGAATGTTACCTGCCAGCACGTTCTCACCGGCATATTTCTTAACGCCGAGACGACGACCCGCTGAATCGCGACCGTTTCTGGAACTCCCGCCTGCTTTCTTGTGTGCCATGCTTCAATCTCCCTAAAAAATGAATGTGTGTAAGGCCTTAGGCCGCTTTAATGTCCGTAATTTGCAGCAAGGTCAGATCCTGACGATGGCCTTTTTTACGGCGATAGTTCTGACGACGTCTTTTCTTAAAAATCGTAATTTTCGGGCCGCGCTTTTGCTCAAGCACCTTGGCCACAACCTTGGCGCCTTTCACCAAAGGTGCGCCGATTTTACCGTCTACAAACAGAACCTCGTCAAGATCGACAGATTTACCGGCTTCAACATCCAGTTTTTCGACCTCGATTTTGTCGTCCTTTTGAACTTTGTACTGCTTTCCACCTGTGCGAATAACTGCAAACATGTCTTATCTCACTTAAATTCTTAAAATCCGCGGCTCAGCCCGCTTTTTTGTGCATTATGCCCGAAGCACCGAAATATACACATCCGGCAAAGGGTGTCAAGAAAATGATGCTATTTAAACAAAATCAGGCTCAGCGCAATGCTCGCCATGCCAATCACCATACCGTACACAGCATCATGCCCGCTCGAATAGCGCTTGGCCGTGGGCAAAAGCTCATCCAGAGACAGATACACCATCGCCCCGGCAATCACCCCGAATACGCTGCCAAACACGTACGGTGTCAAAAACGGCGCCAGCACCAGATAGCCGAGCAGGGCGCCAATCGGTTCGGCCACCGCTGATAGCAAACAAGCCAACAATGTCAAACGTTTATCGCCCGTTGCATAGTAAACGGGAATAGCGATTGATATCCCCTCAGGAATATTATGGATGGCAATCGCAAAGGCCAAAGACGTTCCCACCACCGGGTCTTCGAGCGTGGCAAAAAATGTCGCCATCCCTTCAGGAAAGTTGTGAACCGTAATCGCCAGTGCGGCGAGCAACCCCACACGCTTAAGATGGGACTTGTTCTCATCATGCGGCGCGGTTAGCTTGTTATGCGGATTGGGGATCAACCGGTCAATCGACGCCAGCAAAGCCAAACCGCAGAAAAACGCCACCGTTGCGCTCGTGTAGGCTTCTTTTTCCGGCAGCATGTCACTAAAGGATTGGAAAGACTTCCAAAAAATCTCGACCAGCGAAATATAAACCATCGCCCCGCCGGCAAACGCCAGCCCGAACGCCAGCATCCGCGGATTGGATTCGTGCGCCCGAAAGATCGACAATCCGCCAATCATTGTGGCAAACGCCGCCGCAACGCAAATGCCCAGAGCGGTAAGCACGGGAGGGGAGAAGAGATCATAGACCATGAAGGAAGTTATACGCCCCGATCGACGACAAAGCAATGTAACCCCTATCGGTGCATCCCATTATTCTCACTCAAGCAAATCCTCAAAACGCGCAATTACATTTTTCTCATCAAATGTTGTCGGCAATAAGGAAGGCGCAAAGCTGCGCTTTGATAAAGGGAAAATAGCCTTCATCTTTTCAAGAAACCCCCCCATATCCGGAACGAGATCAATGGCCCCCTCTTCAGTCAGCGCCGCAATTTCGGCAATTCCCCCGGAGCTGTCCGTCGCAATAACCGGCGTCCCACACGCCAGCGCCTCTAAAGCCACATTGGGCAGCCCCTCAAACCGGGAAGGCAACAAAAAACAATCGGCCCCGGCATAATAAGGCCAAGGATTTGAAACTAAACCAGGAAGCAGAATTTGATTGCTTAACCCATATTGGCTGACTAATCTTTCCAAAAGAGGGCGCTCTTCCCCTTCACCCAAAATGGAAAGTACCCATTTATGATCGGACTTAAAATTGGCAAGCGCTGCGATAAGGCGATCATAACCTTTTTGAGAATGGAGACGGCCGGCCGCAACAAACTGAACGGTATCCTCAGAAACGTTGTGAAACCTCAATACACTCTCATCATTCTCCCGGATTTTCTCGATAGAAACAGGGTTATATAAAAGCACATGATTTTCATCACTAATTTTCAAATCTTTAGTAAATTCATCAATGATTGTCTGTGCAGGGCTAATCACGATATCCGCCCACGGGTATAAAACCCTATATGCTAGCCGAATAATGGGGGCAAAGCGTGAATGCTCGTCATCAAAAAAGGACGGCGTAATAGCCTCGCGAACAATAAAACGGGTTTTCGGGAAAAGGGGCTTAAGCAGCAGCAACACAAAATTCATATGAGCCATCGTGGAAACGATAACATCCGGTTTTATGCGTCTAAGCTCGCGGTAAAGTTTGAAAATGCCCCGTGAAACATGCCGTTTTTGCAGATCTTGTATCTGAATCTCTGAGGAAATAAGACTTTCGAGCACCCCGCCCCCCTGAACGACAATCAGCGTGGGAAAAAATTTTTGACGGTTAATACCATTCATTAATGTAATCAAAACACGCTCAGCCCCCCCCGCATCCAAAGCAGGAAGAACAAAAACAGTTTTGTACGATTTTTTGTAAGTCATAAATTCCCTAAAACTCCTTACTGGAAACCAATGGCTTTAAAACATTTCGCGCACGCATATCCCAAGTATAGTGTTTTTTCAGTGTGCCATAGGCCTCTTGCGCTAATTTTTTCATGAAAGTGCGGTTCTTCTTAAGCTCCTGAATCGCATCACGCCAACCAGAAACATCAGCAGGATCGACCAGTAAGGCATTCTGCCTATGGGTAAGAATTTCCCTTAAAACAGGAATATCGGACGCAATAATAGGCTTACAATACGACATATACTCAAAAATCTTAAGCGGTGAGGTCCAACGGCCAATATCATAACTTTTTGAAAGCATGCTTTTTTTTTGGATAGGGGCTAAAAAAGCATCAATATCAACACATTGTTCAAGAAGATTCCCGTGTTCAACGTGGCCATGAAAAATAAAATTATCTGTTTTTATACAGCGTGACCAAAAATCAATTTGATCAGGAGAACCGCCCCACAAATGAAATTCTTCTTCAGGGCATAGACTGGCAAGTTCAACAAGAAGGCCCATCCCTTTGCCTTCCATAAGCTTGCCGGTATAGCCCAACTTAAAAGAGTGCTTGTCTACAACCGGGCCTTTTTGATTAGCAGAAGCGGGATATAAATCTGCTCCATCATGTGCAACGATAATTTTTTCAGAAACAAGTCCAGAGTAGGTCCGTAAATAATCATCCTTAAGAACTTGGGAAATGACAACAAGATGCGAAAAGTTTTTCTGTCCGAAAAGCCAGGCTTCCAAACGTTTTTCGAGAAAATTTCTAGGAAGAGCATGGGCTTCAAGCACCACAGAACGATCACGGTAAAACAGAGAAGCCAGCCCAGCGGCATATATATAGCGGCTATAAAAAACATCTGGAACAAATGTGGATTTTTTCAAATCGATAAAAACCTTCAGAAGATAAAAAACATTCCATAACCATTTCCACATGCAAACGGATATAGTCTTCAAACGAAAATTCTTTTCAACGCCATAGATGTGAAATATATCCTGATGCGAATCGTCTTTGCCTTCTAACGCATAAAGCAGAACATCATGATGGTTTCGTGCAAGCGCCGCACACATTTTCATAACATGCACGGAATTCGCGTGCGAAGAAGGAAGCTGCGAAGAAGAAAGATAAACAATTCTCATTCCTGAAATCCAGGCTAGGCAATTTTGGAGGATTTTTTCGTATGCATCTCACGTTGATTGTGCACATTCACAATCTGTTCAGCAATAACTTGCGTCAGTTTCCTATAGTTTTCATTTTCCAAAGAAAAATCAAATTTTGTATCCCAGACAAAATTTCTTTCAATTTGAAAAGAATGGTCATGAACAGCCTGAAGATAGGCGCACAACTCATCGTCATTGGCTTTATATTGCTCAGCACATCGAATAGCGTCATGCAGGTTTCCCCACTCTTTAATATTATCCACCCCGGCCATTCGATGCCAGGGCATAGTTTGATCGCCGAGTAAAATCGTTTTTTTACCGTGCAATAGTCCTTCAAAACCGACTGTACCGGTGATAGTCACAATACATGCGGCATGCTCAATAAAAGAGCGTGTGTGGGCGAAATGATCGACCAGCACTACATTCGGATATTGTTGCAATTGCCGAAGAAAATGCACCGTATCCTTGCCAATCATTACTTTGTTCAACTTAACAAGCAATTGATAGTCAAAGGGCAGGGCTTTGGCGATATTCTCAATAACAGCAAGCTGATTCACCTCATAAGGGGCCATAAGTGCTGTACTTGCCTCTGGCTGCATGTGCAAAGTCATAAAGGCATATTTGTAATCTGGTGCGTCCTGAATGCGTTTGCAGAAGAATTTCGTATACGTTGTGCGATAAAAGCTCTGTATATGGCGGGCAAGTAACAAAAGTGCAGAGCTTTTATACAAAGAGAAATTATACTTGATTTCGGGATTCGTCATAGCCTTGGCATGAAGCCGAATATCACGCACGGCAGCCTTTCCGATTTTAAGCATCCCTTTTCCAAAACCGCATAAACGATTAAACACATTACCGGCAAAAGACAGGGGCTTCGTTTCATTGCCATACCATTGGCTATAAGCCGAGTAGGATTGAGGCGCTCTAAAACGCTCCAAATATTGACGACCTTCTCCAATTCTGTCTGGATTCTTGAGATAGAACTGATAGCTTTGCTCTAAAAACGAATAATTATCATTGAGCCGACGACTGATAAAAAAACGATCGCCTTTATCAAGGTCCTGAACAAGGGCGCTATCAATATGATAGTACGGAATTCCACGCTTCTCAGCCACAACGTCCAACGCCATTCTGAAAATGCCAATATTAGCAAAATCGATCACGCAATCAACAGGATGGTCGTCAAAGATGCTTTCCGCTTGCTTAATCAACAACGCAAAATATTTGGTTTTTTGCTCTTGAGAATAGTAGGGTGTACGCGCGTAAAGTGGATAGGCCGCCTGTGGAAAAAGCCAGCGTTCAGTCAAGGCTAACGACCAAAGCTGACGATCTCCATAAAGTTTTTCTATCCTGACCATTTCCTCGACACTGATGGTTTCACTCTCAATTTTTGAAAATACTTCCCGGGTGCCAAACAGGCTTTCAAATTCGATGCTGCTATCATTTTGCAGATAATCGCGCCAATCGTCATAATAGGCGACATATGCGTAACATTTTTGAATATGCCCAAGCCGATCCATTGCTTCCGCAATATGATTAATATATTTAGTTTTCTTTGCTCGACAGACGATAAGAGGGTTCATAGAAAATCCTACTGTTAAAAAATATGGGTCTAAACGGTTTCTTTCAAGGTCTTATCAGACAATTCGTAAAACCTGTCTGCATGCTTTTTCAAAGATTTGTTATGCGTGATTAAAAGAACACAGATTTCATCTGAAAACTCTTTAAGCATATGAATAATCGCATCTTCGACTTTTTCTTCTAAACCGCTTGTCGCTTCATCAAGAATAAGCAGTTTTGGTTTTTTAACTAAAGCGCGGGCCATAACAATGCGCTGTCTTTGCCCTCCAGAAAGCTGACTACCACCTTCACCGACATTACTGTCCAGACCATCTTTAAGCGCTTCTACAAATTCCAAAGCCCCGGCGCGCTTGAGAGCCTCCATAAGATCAGCATCCGAAATATTAGGATCAAAAAGCGTAATATTGTTCCGAACCGTATCATGCAATAAAATCGCATCTTGTGGAACATACCCAATCTGATTTCTCCAGCTTAAAACGTCGATTGCGCCCAGAGCTGTATGATCAATCAGTATTTGCCCTTCTTCGGCCGCGTAAAGGCCGCACAGCAAATCAACCATAGTGGATTTACCAGCGCCGGAAGGCCCGGAAATAATATTCAAGCCATGAGCCGGAATCTGGAAAGAGGCCTTCTCAAAAAGTGTTTTTTTGTCATGGCGATAAGTAACCTTATCGAAGGTAATGGCCTCATTAAAAACCGCTTTCTTTTTTCCATTCCATTGTTCGTGCATAGTTTCCGCTGCATCAACCATCTGGGTTGTATAAAAAAATGAGGGGAGTTGAGAGCTCAAAATGATGTAGCTTTTTTGTAATAGATTGACACGCTGCAAAATACGAATAAAAAGGATCGCGAGTAAAAACAACTCTTCAATATTACTGTTCCATACACCAATCAGAAAAAACAGCCCAACACTTAACAAGAGCACGCGTAAAATTTCATTGCTTTGCTCAATAATATAGGGAACAAAAAGTAGCGAACGATAGGCTTTTTTCAGGGCTGTTATTTTTTCATTGATGAAGAAGCCGAGATAGGTTTCACGGCCCATCGCACGAATAGGCTTCATAATACGAAAAATATCTAACACATTGCCAATTAAAGCTTTTTGGTTTTCCGTTTGTGCTTCCCCAGCCTCTCGGGCTATACGGAAAAACTGCCTGAGCAACAAAGCCCCCAAGCCACCAAATAAAAGGGCTGCCAGAGTAACCCACCATGAGATGTAAAATGCGAGAGAAAGATAAATACAGATTTGAAAAATTTCAGCCAGCAGGCTACAGCCTTTGATAATGCAGTTGGAGGCATAGAGAGATTCATTGTTCATAGCCGTTGAGATATAACCCGCAGGCTTTTCCGTAAAATACCGCCAACGCGCCTTCATCAGCGCCTCTGCAAGCCTGTTGCGAAAATTAGCCGTAATTTCAGAAGCCGTATCGCTGACGATATACATTGCCATCAGCTTTGTAATGGCCTTAATACAAATAAACCCAACTATAAAAATCAGGGTATTGACCAGCGTAATTTCCAACCCTAACGCTGCAAAAAAATCCTGAAAAAATAAATTGATTTTGGAATCATTCAGCGCACCATCATTCAGCACAATCTGCAAAAGAGGGAGTAGGGCCATAAGTCCAATACCCTCAGCCAAACCGGAAACAAGCAGCGCAATAACAACAATAAACGCCATAAGAGGATATTGTTTTACAAAATAATATAGCGGTTGGTACAAGTCCTTAATCATGTGTCGTGTGCTGCCCGTCCCAATGTAAACCAGGTGCTGTCGCCATGCTTGTTGCGTTCTGTGTGTTTTACACTGTTAAATGTCACGACATCACTAAAGGCTTCAAGAATCTGCTCTTGCGTTAAACTGGCCGGAACTTCATAACCACCCAGCCAAATAGCCCCATTTTTATTGGCAAGGAGCTTTTGCGCAAAATCTCTATACGATTTCAAAACATCAGCATCAAAAACCTGAAAAGAGAAAAGATTTACAAACAGATCTGCATTCCCGCAAACATCATCCATCTTCCATGGTGGTAAAGTCATAACCTCTTTTCCATCACTACCGATGTCAATTTGCGTGTTATCTTTAAGCTGCCGGTAATCCCTGACAATATCGCCGTATCGAGAGCGCAAATATATTGTTGCAGTGTAAAGACAGGGTGGAATATCAACAATCACATATTTTTTTATATGAGGATAAAGCGCCAGCATACAATCGGCATTAACTCCGAACCCTCCACCAACTTCTACGACCCTGCTCACAGTGCTCAAATCGAGATTTTGTTCCAAATCATATAGTCGAAGAAGGGTATAAATATGCCGAATAGATATTCTCCGTCCGTCTATCACGGCGTAATCATTCGAACCGCCTTCCAGCGTGTCAAAATCTTTAGGAAGGCGTCTGACCATATTTCTTAGAACATCACCGTAAAAATGGTCGTAATAATAATCTTTGTAAAAGGCTCCTTGCTTATATACGCGTTCACACTCATGCCGTGAGTAAGACAAGACTTTTTGTCCCAAAGCACTGTGGGCCAAGCGATAAAAAATGCGCATTTTCAGCTTGCCCAGTGGCAAGGCAAACAATGGATCCAAGCAAAAACTATCCGTATAGCCTCGTGAGATCGCCATATTAGAACGAAAATGTTTAAGATCATTGGGAAAGTGACGAATAGCATACTCAGAGGCTTTCACGCGTCCTTTCCATAAATCACCATAATCTTTTTGAAAATGTTGTTTGGTGTCTTGGTAAATACATTCAAAAAGTGCAGGATCATGCTTAATCATATAATTTCATGCCGTTTTTTTGTTAATCAAACCTGCAGGATAGTAAGAGCTTTTGTCGTGCACTTCAAACACTCATTTGCGCCGAAGAGAGCCGTTGAAGATACTTTATCCAATGGTCTTCCAAATGATTTTTAGTTTGCTATACCAACAACGTTGCGCTAGACGAATACCATGCAGTTAATAAAAATACGAGAAAGAGAGAATATAAGAGCATCATGACTGCAAACGCCGGAAAACAAACCCCTGTCTTTATCGTCAGCGCCGGACGCTCAGGTTCAACCTTCCTGGCCAAAGTAATCAGCGATCATCCTGCCCTTGTTTGTATATCAGACTTGTTTGAACCCGTTGGGCCTACTCCATATTTTGATGTCAAAGACGAAGTTACCGGCCGCGAATTTTTTCGCGATATCCTCGCCGTCGCCTCAACAAAACCACGCTTAAGATACTGGCGTGAGCGTGACACTAAAGAGCGCCTATTCGTCCCTGAAGATGAAAACCTGATTTCATTGTTTCTCTCTTACACCGTGCCTTTCGTAGATCAGGATGTCATGGGCGTTTACGAAGAGTGCAAAGCGTATTTCGAAAATAGATTGCCCAAGACACCGGCCGATCATTTTATTGATTTCTGCGAATGGATGAAAGAGCGTTACAACGGTGAGCTTTGGGTGGAACGTACGGGCGGTTCTTTACCACACACAGGTAAAATTATTAACACTTGGCCCAACGCAAAAATCATTCATAGCTACCGCGATGGCCGGGAATGCTCCATTTCAATGCATAAGTATCCATTTTTCAGAATGTATATGAAAATGGAGAAAAATCCCAATCTCGATGAATGGGATTTCGATGAAATGCCGCCAATCGAAGATATCGGCCGAATGTGGAATAATTGGGTTTTACATGCCGAAGAGGCCATGAAACCGCTTCCCGATGCTCAAAAACGCTGGATTTCATACGAAGATTTAATGCAAAACCCTGAACATGAGCTTGAAAAGTTGATCAAATATATTATGGACAAGGACGGACTATCCGAACAAGATCGCCAGTGGATAGAAAGAAATGTGGTGCTCGTAAAGCCTTCAACGCCGAAGTTTAAAGATCTGAGCGATGATGAACAAAAACGGTTGCAAGCCGCCTGCGCTGAAGGGCTAAAAGCTTTAAATTACAAGTGAAAAGATGAGCAAAATATTTTCACCATATATGACAGAACTTCAGTGCCATGGATGCGGTAAGAAATATCGGCCCGAGGAAATCGATTACGTATGCCCCGAGCATGCCGGGAACAATCGTCTGGAAGTTCTTTATGATTACGAGGCTATAAAAAACCGGTTCGCCAAAGCCGATCTGGCCGTAAATCCAGACACCACGATTAAACGCTATGCCCCAATTCTGCCCGCAAGTCGTGAGGTGCTCGAAACCATACCCTATCATGTCGGCGGTACTCCCCTTATAAAAGCCACCACACTCTCAAAAGAATTGGGCATGGATAATGTTTTTGTTAAATTCGATGCGTCAAACCCTTCCGCCTCACTAAAAGACAGGGCCAGCTTCATGGTCACCGCATTGGCAAAAGCCCGGGGGAGAAAGGCAATCGCCGCCGCAAGCTCAGGGAATGCGGCGTGCTCGCTCGCCGCAGTCTGCGCTGCTGCGGATATGCGAGCGATTTTGTTCGTACCCGAAGCCATTCCAAAGGCGAAGTTGATGCAAATCGCAATTTATGGCGCAGAAGTTTTTGTGGTTCAGGGCTCTTACGACGAAGCCTTCTCTTTATGTGAAAAAGCGTGCGAGGAATTTGGCTGGTACTCTAGAAACACTGGCTTTAATCCATACACCCGTGAAGGTAAAAAAACGGTTGCCTTTGAAATCGCGGAACAACTCGGTTGGAATGTACCCGATTGGGTGATTGTCCCGGTGGGTGATGGCTGTATTATCAGTGGCGTACATAAGGGCTTTTTGGATTTGTACAGATTGGGCTGGATCGAGAAAATTCCTCGCATTGTCGCTGTTCAGGCTCAAGGCGCTTCCTCCCTCTATGAATCTTGGAAGCGCGGGGATAAAGAACCGTCCTATATGGAGGCAACATCAAGCGTCGACTCAATCAATGTAGGATTGCCGGGAGATGGTGGATTTGCCTTAAAAGCTATTAAAGATACAGATGGCTTAGCTTTGCTAATGAGTGATGAGGAAATGCGTCAATCGATGCTGGAAATGTCCCGGAAACAAGGTTTAATGGGCTGCGTTGCCGGCTCATCGGCGTGGGGCGCGCTCAAAATACTCAATCAGAAAAAGATGATTAAGTCAGATGAGACTGTTATTTTGCTGAATACGGGACATGGCCTGAAAGACATCGCTCATTTTGAAAACCACACATTCACATCTATTCACACAATAAAACCGAACATAAACGATCTAAAACAATATGCAGCCTGATTTCTCCCCCTCATATGCGTTGAGCATTCAACCTGAAATTAACGACTTTATCGAAAAGCGTGAGGCTGGCTCAGCCAGCGCACGCACGCATTTTGGAGAATATTTACAAGCATCCTACACTGACCTGCCCGAAGCGACAGATCGTGCGGCAATTTCTGTCCCAATTCTCAACTACGAAGACGCTTTATGCGTGGAACGCTCCTTAATTTTGCAAAATGAATCACACAGATATGTCAGCGAGATTCCAATTGCAAAAACGGGAAGTAAAGCCCATTTCAAACATACAGATGGTCAGTCCATAAAGATAAATATGTCGCACTGTGTAAAATCTCAAAAAGCGGCAGAATTGACATTGGACTACATTAACAAAAGCGAGGTGCGAGGTGAAATCACCCTCAAAAGAGAAGTTCCTGAGGGGCACGGACTGGGGACCTCAACCAGCGATGTTCTGGCAACCATATATGCTGTCGCCGATAGCCTGTGTTGTAAACTCACAAACGCCGAAGCTGCGTCTTTGGCACTTCAGGCCGAAGGGGCCTGCGATGCGATTATGTATAGCCGGGCAGGGCTGTTTATCACCACCAAGTGTACGTTTTTAGAATATTACGATACCGCCTATCCCAAAGCGCTCATTATTGGTTTGGCCACAGACAACGCAGGCCAGACAGTTGATACGCTATCACTGCCCCCCAAAGAATATTCTTTTGAAGAGCGGCAAACGCTTGATTTGCTACGCAAAGCTGCACGTAACGCCTTTTATAAGGAGGATCTGAAGCTTTTGGGGCAGGTGTCTACACAGTCGGCATTAATCAATCAACGTTTCTTGCCTAAAGATAATCTCGGCGAAGTCATAAAAATTGCAGACAACAACGCGGCGCAGGGCGTTGTGTGCGCGCACTCCGGAACTGTTTTGGGGCTGATTTACGATATGAATGATGTAATGACAAGTGATCGTGTCAAGACGCTGCGACAAGACTTGGAATCTATTGGCGTACAAGAATTCTTACGCTATTATTCGGCCTGATATGCTCGACTATAAAGCAAAATTTTTTGAAAAAACCTCAGACCCGATGTTGCTGCCACAAATTCGTTGTCTGAAAGGGAATCATTACGGCGCCGCGTTTGAGCTTATGAAAATATTGCCGGCAAAGTTTATGCTAGATGAAGCGGAAAGAACCGGTCAGCTTACGTCTGGCACAACTGTGGCCGAATCCTCATCAGGAACATTTGCGCTCGGATTAGCCATTTTATGTGCAGAACGGGGCTATAAACTTATCATTGTCGGTGATGAAGCCATCGATAACGGTTTAAAAAACCGTCTGCTTGATTTGGGAACACAACTGGAAATCGTTCCTAACACAAACGCCCCAGGCGGTATTCAAAAAGCTCGACTGGATCGTTTGCAAAAACATCTGAAAACCGAAGAAAAATCGTTCTGGCCACAACAATATAAAAACAAAATGAACCCTCGATCCTATTTTTACGCAGCAGAAAAAATCGTGGAATGCCTAGGCAAGATTGATTATTTGATTGCAACTGTCGGCTCCGGCGGCTCCTCGCAAGGATTAGCCTCTGCTTTGCGAGTTATAAACCCTGATATGGAACTCATAGGGGCGGATTCACTCAACAGTAAAATTTTTGGTCGCGAAGATGGAAAACGATTGCTCAGGGGGCTTGGGAGCAGCATCTATCCGGAAAATGTAGATTACGAATTGTTCGACCAAATACATTGGATGGATTGCGCCGAGGGCTTTTACAGTTGCCGACTATTACACAAAAAACACCAAATGTTCATGGGGCCAACATCTGGAGTAGCCTATATGGTTGGGAAATGGGTTGCAGAACAACATTCTGATGCAAAAGTTCTTTCTGTTTTACCGGATAGCGGCCATCGATACATTAATACAGCCTACGACGATGAGTGGTTGCAAAAAAACGGCATCTTAACGCGCACAATCCCTGAACCTGTTCATATACATGCCCCCATGGAAAAAACAGTGCCCTGGTGTTATTACGACTGGAATAAACAAACACTAGAGCAAGTGATCGGTGCGCAGGCTGCATAATATGAATAAAAAAGACGTTGTTATATTCATTGAAAGCAATACCAGCGGTAGCGGAGAAGATTTTTTTAAGATTGTCCGATTAAAAGGATTACGGGCAATTCTGCTCACAACAAACAAGGAATTATATCCATGGGCAGAAAAATATGCCCAAATTGTTGAATGCAATACAAACGCTCTTGACGCCCTTGAAACACAAATTAAAACGCTTGCAGAAGAACATAATATAAAAGGTATAGGGACAAGCTCGGATTATTATATTCGCACAGCAGCCCAAATGGCCTTTGTATTTAATCTATCCGGCCCTGATGCCCAATCCATTGAAAACACGCAAGATAAAAGCAAAATGCGTAAAATTCTGAAAGACGCGGGCTTAACGACGCCGACGATAGCAACGATTACGCTCAGAGACGATATCGAAAAGAAAGTCGCCGGGATGAATTTTCCTGTGGTTGCCAAACCCGTAACAGGCACCGGCAGTGAAAAGGTAAGACTATGTGCAAATCTCGCCGAACTCGATACATGTATTAACAAAATCCTCAGCGTTACTCATAACAGTCGGGGCCAGGAATTACCGCCTTACGCTTTAGTTGAAGAGTATATTGAAGGCCAGGAATATTCAGTAGAATTGCTATGCAATCCTGAACCTTGCGTAATTACTGTCATAAAAAAACATATGGGCCCTGAGCCTGATTTTCTGGAAATAGGACATGACGTTCCCGCCCCCATCTCCAAAAGTGAATGGCAATCTTGCGAACAAGAAGCCATAAAGGCTACAAAAGCAATGCAGCTGACGTTTGGCTGTCTACATGTAGAGCTCAAGCTTGGGAAAACAGGCCCTGTCATTATAGAAATAAACACGCGCTTAGCAGGCGGCATGTTACCCGACCTAATAAAGCGAGTTTACGATATCGATCTGATTAAAGCGCAAATAAATGCAATATTAGACAAGAAAAGCGATATTCCGACAAAGATAGAGCCAAAAACTTACGCTTGCATCCGTTTTCTGGTTCCGCCGCATAATGGAAGATTGTCAGAACTAAAAGGCTTCGAAACGCTGGAGGAGGACATAGACCACTTCATCTACGATTTAAGGTTTAAACAGTTTCATGAACTGAAAGGCGATTTCACAGACAGGATAGGCGCCTTAATTGTAAGCGACCCGGACCAAGCGCGCTGCATCGAAAAGGCAAACACAGCAGTTGCATCCATACGCTATATATACGACGATACAGCATGACAGTATTGAAAATCCGCAAGTAATATACCATGACACAAAAAACACTTCCAGCAAACATCCTCGCCATCATCTATCCAGAAGCGCAAAAGGCAAATAGCCTTTTAGCTGATATTCCCCTAGGTCTCAAAATTGACCAAGCTCACGTGCTTATGCTTAAAAAGCAAGGGCTCATTGACGAAAAAACATCCCGAGCCCTCTTAAATGAAATTTCTTCCATTATCGACGGTGGCTATCAAGACATCCAAGGACTTTCTTTCGAACGCGGATGGTATATCGCCTACGAAAATTATCTCATTGAAAAATTAGGCATGGACGTCGCGGGCTACTTGCAAACCGGTCGTTCACGCAACGATTATTTCGCAACGATTTTTAGACTCTATAACAGGCAACAATTACAGACAATTGTTCCGTCATACTTGAAAATTCAGCAACAGCTTTTAGCATTCGCCAAAAAACACACGGAAACACCGGCCATCATTCACACACAAATGCAACCAGCATCATTCGGAACCTATGGACACCATTTTGCAGGCTTTGCAAGCAGTTTGAATATTCATATTGCAGCCCTTCTGAAGGTGTTTTCAGACAATGAATATAGCCCCCTAGGCGCAGGTGCTGCCGCAGGAACAAGCCTTCCAATCGATACGCAATACACCGCCGAACTTTTGGGTTTCGAAGGAACATTGGACAATTCTCTGCAATCAGTAGCACACTATGAATATATTATGCCAATGGCTGGTGCGCTGACCGGAGCGAATCTCGTGCTTGAACGGCTCGCGACAACGCTGCATCTGTGGGCAACGCAGGAATTTTCGTATATTTCATTCTCCGGCCCCCTGTATGGCGCGAGTTCCATGCTGCCACAGAAGCGTAATCCGTTTATTTTGGAGGTCATTAAGGAGCGCATTGCTGCAAATATTTCACTTATGACCTCAATGCAATCAGGATTTTTGAAGGTCCCGTTTTCTAACGCTATGGAAACAAAAGCCGCAGCCCGCAAATTTTGGCAAATGCTGGATGGTATTCAAGATATTTTGATTTTAACGGAATTTATGCTCTCGCATCTGGAAGTAACAGAAGAAAACCACGCGTCCAAAGACATCTACAAAGGATGTTACGCCCTGTTTCTTGCAGAGAAAGAAGTCAAGGAAGAGGGGACGCCATTCCGTCAAGCCTACAAAAATCTTGCAGAAAAACTCGAAGATACGACGCCCTTCAGCACGTGCAAACCAAAGGATGTGATAAATGCCTTTAGCTATGGAGGCGGTCCATCTCCTGAAACTGTAAAAAATACACTGGACGCCCTGATCAGCCAGCATTCAAAAGCGCTTGAACAATGGAAAAATCAAACCGGAATCTGGGAAGAAAAAGCCCAAAAATTCAAAAAAATCGTACAAGAAAACACCTGATATGAACACCTTGATAGTTGATGTGCCCTCCCAAAATGCATTAAGCCGACAACGCACCGGCTTTGCTCCCTGTATTGAAATCCAAATAAACAAAAAAACATTGGATTGCCAAACCAGCTCTCCAGACTATAGCCTCCAGCTACATAAAAACGCGTCACTTAATATTTATGGTGATTTCATAGCGCTTTATGATGGACAAAATTTTCTTCCACCACAAAAAGCTCTCTATCTTTTCAAGGAACTCTACGAAAACAACCTTAAAAAATTTGAGACGTATCTGTCGCAAGCTATGGGGACATTTTGGGCTATTTTAAAAACAAATGAAGAAATTAGCGTTTATTCGTCTGTTCGTGGCCCTGGCCTTTATATTTATGAAACGCAACAGACTCTGCACCTCAACTCTTCTGAAAAAGCATTTTACAAAACCTTTGTCAGTAAGGGGCTGGACGATTTTCAGGTCCTGCACTACATCACCCAGCATTTTGCATACAGAGCGCCGTTCAAATCGCTTATAAAAAACACTCGCCATACATTAGGCGGGCAAAAAACCGTTTTAAAAATTGACGCAAATAACAGCAAAGACCTTTTCTATCTACCTGTAGATCAACTGTCATCAGATACCCGCAGCGATAAAGAACAATTCGAAGAATTTGCACTCATAACCGAGGAAGTGTTGTCACGGCAATATGAATATTACAAACGTGACGAAAACGTATTCTTTGAGATATCCGGGGGCATAGATTCAACAATGTTTCTATGCGCTGCAAAGAAACTCGGACTGCGGGGCAGGGCCATACACGAGCTAAAATTCTCAGCTTTAACAGAGTATATTCAACGCCTTCAAAACTGGCTGGATATAGAAGAGCCCTATTATCTGAAACCGCTCAAGTCTAAAGACAACTACGAGAAAAGCCTCAAAGACTTCCTGCAAACATGCGAGCATGTTTTTCGTACAGGTCTTGGCCAGATGGGAATCAGTAACATGTACTGGCACCCGGACTACATTCGAAATAAGCCCTTAACTTTTGGTGGACATACAATTGGCGTAACCTATCAAAACCATCCGTGTATGTTTCCCGCCTTTAAAAACTGGCCATTTCAAATCTGGTACAAGGATGTCATCAAACAGGGCCCTAAAAGATATCTGTACACGCAGGAATATCAGAAAACTCTAGGCGGCGATGCGCCATTCTGGCTGAAGCTTCGCTTTGAAGAGGCTTTGCCCGGAAACGCCTACGAATACCTGTCCTTTATCTCGATAACAAACGGCCTGCCCCTTAATCCGGGAGGGATTCTACCTGCCCCCCTGAATGCGCTTGAAAATGAATTCAGGGAATACTGGATTGACAGCGTGTTAAGACCGATTGCGGGATCGTATTATGGAGACCTGAAAACTTCATCGAAACTGCCCCCGGAGAAGATCGCACAGATAACCCGTCTGATCCGCTTTGCAACCAATGTCCAAAGCAATTCCATCAATTTCCACACCTCCTCAAGCGCCGGCTTGATTAATATACAAGGCCCGCCAATGGACGGACCAATGGCAATGTTTTTGATGAAAAAACAGATTTCCACACATGAAGTTAAACACCCCAAAAATCTGGAATTTATGTATTTTAAGCATGTCACCGGTAAAGACTACTGGAAAGATTTTATCCCCTATAGACGTATGCACAACCTGACTTACAAGCTGACGCGCCAATACAAAGATGAAATCAATCTCATGAACTATCGTCGCAATGCTTTGTTGAACGAACCGCTATATCAGGACATGGTCCGCAAAGTCACAGGGCAGGGGGCTTCTCATGTTTTGGATAGAATTGATAATCCCGATATTAAAAACTATCTTGCGGATCTGTATAAACAGACCTACGAAAACCCCGCCCATACCTTTTTCACAGTCAATAATATTCTAAATTTGGAGTATTTCCTAAAAGGGCTTTAGGGAGCGGGCATGTCTGGAGCAGACTTGGGCTTACGGTCGTGTTTAAGATATCCTATAGCCGTGCCAACAACATTACTTGTCCGTCCAACGGCGGCTCCCCAAGATTGCGTAGCCAGATCATAACAAAGATCAAGCGCCCCACCGGCTCCCATGGCAAGACGGTGCTTCTTGCCTTCATTCTGGGCAATAGCGTAAATCCCTAAATAACTCCCCAGCAACGGCAGTGACTGTACAGCACCATTGAAAACTCCAAGAAGGGGACCGCTCTCGAACCCTTGCGCCACAGAATTAAATATTACAGGAGCCGAAAGTGCAGTCGAAACACCTGCGCCCGCAACACTCAGTTTTAATTTATGTCTCTGCCCGAAATCTTTTAGAAACAAATAATTAAGAACCACACTTGTTGCATTAGCAAAGACTCCAGTCATCTTCTCGGCAAGGCCGTATTGCACAATGAGAGCATTGCTGCGAATGATGTTTGATTTTTTCATAGCTTCGGCATCTTTAAGACCGGCCTGCCGGGCAAAAATCATCAGACTGGCCAACCCGCCATTAATGTTAGCGACAACCGGTAACGGCACACCTTGTTGAACAGCCAGAGCAGACACCGCAAAAACAGAAACGAGACTTCCGATAGTAAGCTTTTCAGGGCTGACTTTATTAAGCGCCTGCTCAAGCTTATGAGACAAAGCAAACAACGGATCGCTCGCTCTTTTCACAGCATGACTAAATGTTTTTACAAGCCCCATCGACAATCGCAACCTTTCCTGGAAAGCCGCAGATGTTTAACATAACAAAAAAATAATGTCAAGAAAATATCTGTTGAGGCTAGATTTTAACCATATTCCATTGCAGCGGCTGACCCGCAGAGATGTCTGTCTTGGCATGTTTACCCTGAATAAAATCAGCGAAGCGAATAGGCATACCACCGGTCGGGCGCAAAGAATCTATATTTCCCTCTCCAGCCGGTGCAAAATGAAACACCTCACCTGCCGCTATATCTTTAACGACCCATAAACACGGACGTAGCGCGCGGCTCGAAAGCTCCTTAGGGGTTGGCTCAAAACACACATCTCCATGTGTACGTGCCGCCGCAATCTTTTCTTCCTGCGTTTCATAGTCCACACCGCCCGTATCTTCATACTCACGGATCATATCAACCATTTTCTTTAGTTCGGCAGGTTCACGTGAAAACGGCCAGTCAAAGCCGCCTTCATCATTCTCGTTAAGCGCGCGGGCTTTTTCCCGGTCCAGCAGCAAATGCACCTCAACGATCTTCGCACCTTTCTTAACAGCTTCCAGCGGCGTCACATGCGCCATCGGCGCTTTGTAATTTCTGTCATCGGCATAAATAGTATGATCAGAAATCCCGGGCACAACATCAAACAACTCTCCAATAACAGGAACAGTATTCACATTGGCTTCATCGAAAGAGGCAGGATAACCGCTATTACAATGCAATACGGCCAGATCCTGAACGCCATGATTTCGTAGCGTACGAACAGCTTCATCCAACTCAAGGTAATCCGTCATGCCATTTGAGATAATAACAGGCTTTCCTGTGGAGGCGACCTTTTCAAGCAGCTTGGTATCAACAAGCTCAAAGCTGGCGATCTTAAAAACCGGCACGTCATATTGCATCAAATGGTCAACGGCAGTCTCATCAAAAGGAGAAGAAAACAGGTGAATTCCGTTATCCTCAGCCACCTTCAGTAAATCACCATGCCATTCCCACGGAGTCTGCGCTTTTTCATACAGCTTAAACAGGTCAATCTCCGACCACATCGTACCTTCGGCACGATTTTTAAAATTTCCGGTCATGGTTGAAGGCTTGTAAGTCTGGATTTTCGCTGCATCCGCCCCGGCCTTCGCCGCCTCTTCGATAATGCGCCGCGCCTCGTCAAAATCCCCCTCATGATTACAGGAAACCTCCGCAATGATATAGCAGGGATTATCTCCGCCAACAGTACGCTCGCCAATTTTAAAAGTTCTGCTCATACCTGATTAACCTTTCTGACGAATAACAGAAAAAGCTTCGGCTTTTTCAAGCCCCACATGAGCGCCGCGCACCTTGGCCAAAGCCTCCACAGCCTCACAAGAGCGTGCGTGCGGAAAGGCTCGCATCTCATGATCGTAAGCTTTAAGCGCTGCAAGTTTTTGATCCCAAAAATCGGCTATATCCACATAATGTACAGGAATAAACGCATTATCAGCACTCGGCGAAGCCCATTCTGTGCTGGAAAGAACCTCAAAACCGTATATCGCGTGCACAGTGCTGTCTGGAATAGGCCGACACGCTGTCAAAACCGCCTGATGGGTTAAACGGTGATCGACATTCAGATCACCGCGATGATGTGTATAGATCACACGAGGCCGAAACCGTTCAACAGCCTTTTCGATAGCTTGCGCAAGATCAAGCATGGCAACTGTATCGAGCTGGTTATCTGGAAAATCAAAAAAACAAATATCATCTTTCGACGCACCTAAAGCCGTTGCAGCGCCATAGGCTGCATGTCGGCGGGCTTCTGCCCCATCAGATGACCCCCGAGCCGCTTCACCATCAGTCATAAAGACGAAACAAACACGGTCTCCTTGTGCAACATGCTTTGCAAGCGTAGCGCCTGCGCCAAGAACTTCATCATCCGGATGCGCACAAACCGCTAAAATTGTCTGCTGTGCCATTTAAATATCCTCACCGTTACATTGTATGGTTACCTGAGCCGTCAAGGTCTCGCCATCATGCAATTCTGCATGATCGAAAGTCAATCTGAACGGCCCAATATCCCAAAAAGCCTTAGGATAGCTTGGCGCATCCAGCATGCGTATATGGTCATATAAAGCCTCAAGGGTAGGGGCATCTTGTGGAAAAATACTCATATCAGGTGTACGTCTCTCAAATACCGTAACCTCTCCCTCCTGAGGAACAGGCTCAGGATTTTGTTCGACAATTTCTCGAATGATATTCCATGTAAGCTGTGCTGATCGTACAAAAATGTCCTCAGCGCGGCCCTCAAGGCTAAGATCTTTTTTAAGATAAACCGGTCCCGCATCCAGTTCTTTTGTCATACGCAAGGCGGTTAGTCTGGTTTGCGAATGCCTCCGGGCAATGAGATTTTGAAGCGGACTACCACCACGCCCATAAGGGACATCCGTCATATGAAAACAAACGCACTCAGTAGCATTCAAGATACTATCAGGCACAATCCAGGACCAATGTGGAAAAAAGATATAACGAGGTTGAACCTGCTCAACAAACTCAAGAGTGAGCGCATCTTTGTCCGTCACCAAATACCATTCTCCCGGTATATCGGGCGCATACCGACTATACGCATCGATATTCCAAGGCTTTATGGTGGCAACTATATAATGTTCCTTTTTACTCATCCGTGGCTTTTTCAATTTTCAGAATATAACGATGCCCTCTGTACGTAAAAAAAGCAGGATATCGTTCGTTATCAACAACCCGCAAAAGATCAAACTGCTCGGCAATGGTTTTGTCGACATCAAGAGCGCTATGCTCAGGATAACGCCTTGAATAATTCGACGCTATGCCTTCTTGTCTTCGCGCACGAATATGAGGATATTCTTCAAGAAACTGCTGGCACAGCGCAATCGTTTTTTGCCCTTGCTTATCTCGCCATTCCTGACAAAGCTCGTGCCCTTCAAGATCAATCGTTTCTTGCAAAAAGATATCTCCGCTATCGGCTTCCCCCTCAGCAGCTTCGAGTAGGCAAACGGGAATGATGTTTTTGCCTTCTAAAATTTGCCATGTCATGGGAGCAAATCCACGTCCTGCAGGCAGTTCACTTTCGTGAACAACCAGATTATGCGTATTTAAATCCAGAACATCTGGAGCGACAATTTTGATGCAACCCAGAAAAAAGGCACAATCACCCTTTTGAATATCCGCGTGCGAACGTGCTAGCAACGCATCGAAACCTTGCTTAATGCTCCACTCTAAAAGAGTTTCGGCATAGGGAAGAATCCAGCTATCGTTATCAACGACAATAGAAATAATCATACCGTGCTCAATACATTAAAACGGATTTACAGCCTATAAGAGAGAAACAATATTTTCAACCGTACGTCTAGTCCCCAAACCATCGCACAAAGCGGATGAAGATCGTGAAAGAGCCGCACATTCTGCTGGCGCAGCATTCAAACGACCAATACTGCAAGCAATATCTTCGGCAGAAATCTGATCGTACCTGCCCAAATGGATGCACGCTCCGGCTTTCTCGAGCATTGACGTAATCAAATTTTGGTTATCGGCCACGGTTATAAGCAAACTGGGTAAACCCAAAGCGCACCGTTCCCAACTGGTTGTCCCCCCGCAACCAAAAGCAATATCGGCCTGACTCATCATCTCCGCCATATTTTCAACGGCCTTGTGAAGATGAGCCATATGAGGGGTCTCCACATCTAACCTGCGCACCAATTCCTCAACATCTTCGAATGCAAACGCATCCGAACCAAGAACAACATCGATTTCAAGGGGGCCGCTATCATAAAGTACCAATCCTTCCAAAACCTTTGAAGTAACATCGTGAATATTTGTACTCCCCATAGAAACAAGAACACGTTTCACAGTGCCTAAATCTTTGCGCCTTTCCAAAGACCGCTGTCGATACTCATGAAACTGCGGGCGGAGCAGGGCATATGCGCACCCTGTCAAAACCTCGCAATGATCCGGCACCAAAGCTTTATAATCTTCAGCTTGACGTCCGTACGTCTGATCAAGCAAAAGATCACAATCATGTTTTCGATCTGCCAGATCATCGATAACCATCACATGGCGCGCCCAACTCCGTGCCTGCGTTTCATACTGCACATCCAGCCCATAATGATCGACGATCAGTAAATCTGCCTTTTCAGGGCTATAAGAAACATTATGGATATGATGCCCGAACGCCGAAAGGGCAGGAACAATTTTCACCGTTTCCTCAGAGACTATAAAATAACACCCCCAGCCTTGCTCCGATAAGGCATCGGCCAGCGTGAGGCACCGCATAACATGGCCGCTGCCTATCGCCCTAGACGCATCACACCTAAAGTAAACAGACGCACCATCCATCAGTTAAAACTCATTACACATAAGGATTATCGCCCCAAACCGTCTCTGCGTTTTTCTTCAAAACATTTAGCGCGACAAGATTATCTGGCGACATATCGTCAGAACCGGGATGCGGCATAATAATTTGCTCAATGCTTTCATAACACGGGTTCCAGCTAAATAGGTGGCTATAGTCCATTTTATAGCTAAAAACCCCATCCTTATGGGCATAAGCATTTTTATAGGGAATCTCGCTATGAAAATCATAAAGTATAATATGAGCGCCATCCTTCAAAACCCTATCAACTTCGGCGGCAATCTTAAAAAGATCGAAGCGATCGCACAAATATAGGCAAAAGCCCATAACCACCAAATCGTATTGCCCATCCTCAAAAGGCAAACGCTCTGCCGTAGCCTGATACATCTGAATATTGTCAAAATGATTTTCAACAGCCTGAGTAGAGGGATCGATTCCTGTATAGCGCGCCTCCGGAAAACGATCCTGCATCACGGCTAAGCGCCAGCCGTTACTAGCCCCAATTTCAAGCACGGAGTAAAAGGTAAAGGAAGATTTTTCAAGATACTTTAAAACCGGATCTTGTGCAGCCTTTGCCTGTAAAGTGTCTTGCGTAATCTTATTACGCTGAAACCATTGATCGCCTTCGCCTGCAAGGAATATATCTCGTTGTGAACTCATAACCTAAGCTGACTTTCTAACTTGAAAAACAGGTTGTAAAATGGGGGTTTCTAACCTATCAACAAGGGTTCTGGTGCGTAACTCATCCCGAATGCGAGACAGGGTTTTCTCATAAGCTCGCATAACCCACTCAATATCGTATTCATTATGTGAATAGCTTATATTGTGGCTGGCTGCAATCAACACACCATTGGCCAGCATATCTATAATAAAGCGTGTTTTAATTGCATTTGCATCTGCAGCCTCGTGACCATGAACTTGCCATATCGTCCACGGAGCAAGGCCTTTCAGAGCCATCACATCATTGAGTTCAAGCTCATCTAACAAAGCCTGAATGCGCTTTGAAAGAGTGCCTCCCGTTTTCCAAAGCGTCTCAATAACGGGTTCACCGCGCATCTTTTTAACCACAGCCAAACCGGCAGCCAGTGACAAAGTCTCGCCGCCGAATGTTCCGGAATAAAAAATATCTTCCATCAGCCTCATGTATTTAGCCTTGCCAACAACAACAGACAAAGGTAAGCCATTGGCAATTCCCTTACCAAAGGCTGCTAAGTCCGGTGTCACGCCGTAATGGCTCTGCGCACCGCCGATGTGAACACGAAAACCTGTAATAACCTCATCGAACACCAGCAATGCACCTTTTTGATGTGTCAATTCTTTGACGGCTTCAAGATAACCCTGGTTAGGCTCCAGAAAACCGACTGGTTCCATTATAACGGCCGCCACATCATCCGGGAATTCATCAAAACAACAAGCCAAAGCATCAAGGTCATTAAAGGGAACAGTATGGGTCAAGTTGCGAACAGCATTAGGGACGCCAAG
>JACKIU010000005.1 GCA_020638295.1 Rhodospirillales bacterium
CGATTGAATTGCAGTGTCTTACGCGCACACACCCCGCAAATATTTTTGCGCTGCACACATAAAAATGTTGCGGTGCACATAAAAAACCTTTAAAAAACAATAGCTTCCATGTTGTTTTTCCCTTAGCCTTGTGGATGTAGGATCACATTGCTGCCAATGGAGAAACGAATGCATCCACAAGACGCCGTTACGCGTAATCCGAGTATCCCTAAATCCCATCTTCGTCATATTCGTCCTATGCGTGGGCGATTTACACACCAACGCGTGCGTAAACTCATGCAAAGCATTTATTCCCCTGACGAATTCAAGGCCATGGAAGATGCCGGCGTCGACAAACGGATGATGTTTGGGATCAATCCGCATTATCAGGCTTTGGTTATGGGGGAAGAGCTGCGGGATGTCGAGGACAATGTTCTTGTCCCCAAGATGCCCCCTAGCCTGCCGATTGCGGCGCTGATTCTGCCGCGCTTGAATGAAACATTTAGTATTGAAGGGGCCAAAGACCCTTCAAACCAGATGAATTTCACACCGGGCAGCAACAGCCTGCACGGTAAATTGCTGCATAAATATGATGAAATCGTTTTGGGATATGCTTCACCGACCTGCTCTGCTCATTGCCGGTATTGTTATCGTCTGGATCTTTTCAATAAGGACACCGGCAAGACGAGCGTGCGTCCCGAAGAATTGCGCGATTACATTCTGGATTACAACCAAAGACTGAAAGAGAACGGTTATAAAGATCCGAAGACGGGCGCCAGACGCTATCCTATACGCGAGCTGCTGCTTTCGGGCGGCGATATTATGGTTTTGCCGAATCAGACTTTATACAAGTTTGCCGCGGCGGCCGGACAAGCCGGCGTTAGCCTGTTGCGGTTCGGCACGAAAGAGATTGCGTTCCGGCCTGAGCGTTTTGATGCGGCGATGGCCGAGAGTTTTAAAATTATTCATGATGAATTTCCACATATGCATTTGAATATTGTCTCGCATTACACACACCCGGACGAATTTTTGGTGCGTGATGCGGATAATAACTATATCCCGAATGCAAACGGTCCGGGCTATCAATGGCTGGAAACGGCGTATGAGGCCGTAACGCGCCTGCTTGGACTGAGCTTTATCAGTATCGAAAATCAAACGCCGATGGTTCAAAAGGTTAACGATAACGCCGAAGATTTGCGAATTTTGCACGAAGAGTTGCGGCGGATGGGCGTCAAACCGAAATATGTTTTTCAGGGGCGGGATATTGAGGGGCATAAGGCCTTTTCCGTTCCTATAGAGCAGGCCTGGGCTTTGCATAATGACGCGATGAAAGGACAATCCGACACGGCACGCTCTCGGTTTGCGATGTCGACGGAATGGGGCAAGATGGAGATTGTCAGTGTGATTGATCCGCTTTCCGAGAATTGTTTTGATTTTGGGTGCCTGCCGCTGGCGATCCGTGAAACATTGAAGGAATTGCTTGGCGACGGGCTGGTGATTTTCAAATCACACCGGGCGCCGCACGAAGCGCGAGCCCATGGCGATTTGATTATTGCCAAACGCAATCCGCAAGCGTTGTGGATTTCGGGGTATGAAGACCGGATTTTGTATGATGCGCGCAAAGGGGACGGGCAAAAATATGGCGGTCTGGTTCAGATCCTGATGGGATATTTCGGGTCCGAGCTTCTCAGCACCTTAAGCATCGGCGAGCAGAGCCGTTCGTTGCACGGCGCCTTAAACGTCAGTAATGCGGCTTAGATGTGATTCTTTAATAAACACCCCCGTCCCAAGGGGCGAGGAATTAAACCCGAAAATTATAAAATTGCTAGTTGATGACACACCCTAAATTGCGAGTTTATAGCTGGCAGTGTGCAGCGCACATGCCCAGTATTATTTTCGGCGCGCGGTCGGAGCCACAAATCAATTTTCAGGGGTGTTGCAATATTATCACACCGATACAATTTTGTGAATTTAAAACAGTATGTGGGTTTTCCTCAGACACACGGAGTGTTAGAACTACATATCTCCTCGTTGGATCGGGGAGGTGTTTTTTGGATATTTCATCCAGTTCCAAATCGAAATCAACCTATGGGGAAAGTTACAGAAGATGAAAAAGTTTAATGAAAACCAGAACTTTAGAAAAGCATTGTTGAGCGGCATTTCTGTCGTTGCGCTGACAGCGATGGTGAGCGCAGGCCCGGCGATAGCTGCGGACGAAAGTGCGAATATCGAAGGCGGCGCCGGCGCGACCATTGACGGCGCGGATACGTTTACAATTGACAACACCAATGACGGTGAAGGCGATGCTGCGGCGATCAGCTTCAGCGGTTCGGGCGCAGTCAGCCTGACAATCGACTCTGACGGCCTTGATGCGCAAGGTACAGTCGATACCGGGGAGATCGGGGCTGTTACGGTGACCGATGGCGGCGCCGGTGCGACGAATGATTTGATTATCAACGATGCGACGAACGGGGATGCTTTGACCGTCCTTATTACGGGCGATATCGACGGGGATGTCGCTACGGATGCTAACGACCTGAATATTACGATCAATGCGGCCAGCACGGATGATGCTGGCGGTACGACCGTGGATATTGACGGCGATGTCGATCTGGGGACAGGGTCTATCACGTTGACAGGCGACGCTAATGACGATGCGACTCTCCTTGTTTCCGGTGCGGCGGATCAGACCGTCACAGGTACGATCGTCAGCACAACGGATGATACGGGATCATTCATTATCATCAACAACGGTACCAACACGGCAACATTCGAAAGCGCGATCGGCTCTGCCGGTGTAAGTGGGATTGAAGCCTTGACCGTTGGTAATGGTACGGCTGGCGGTCAAGCCACATTTGAGGCTGCGGTCGATGCCGCGGCTATTACGGTTGCCGGTACGACGGCGGCCTCTTCTGCCAACTTCGACGGTGCGGTGACGGGGGCGACGATTGCGGTGACCGGTCACGCCAACGGTGCGGCAAGCGCCAACTTTGCAGGTGATGTAACGGCTGCGACAACGTTGACGAAAGCCACAAACGATGCAACGATGACCATCGACGGCACGGGTGCGCAGGCTATTACGGGTGCGATTGCGGCCGGTAACGATGGTGACGGTGTTCTGGCTGTGACAAACACAGGCGGTACCGTGACGTTTGTCGGTAAAATCGGGGACGATGCCGGGAATGCTATCGGCTCTATGACGCTGGCGTCCGGTTCGACGATCGATATTTCTTCCGATGTCGACGTCGGCACGCTGACCGGTGGCGGTGCGATCAACGTTTCCGGTAGTGCCGAGATCGAAACGGCAACTGATCTGGGCGCGTCCGGCACGGCTTTTACCGTTTCTGTTGATGCCGGTCAGACTCTGACGACGGATGCCGGTGCTGACGGTACGATCTACGCGGACGTTGCCTTGGACGGCGCGGGTTCGACACTTGTGCTGGGTGCAAACAACGAAACGAACCTGACGGGTGACATTACAGCCACAACGGACGGTGAAGGGGTTGTTACGGTTACAGGGAACAACGCTGTTACGGTGATTACCGGTAATATCGGGACGTCTTCAAAAGACATCGATACTCTGAACGGCGGCGCACAGGGCGTGCAGGTCGTTGGTAATACCTACGCGGAAACAATCACGGGCGCAGCCGGTGCGATGAACTTTGACGGTAACGTCGCTGCGGCAACGGTTATTACGGCCGGGGCTGGCGATGTGGCCGTTTCAGGCAACTTGACGGCCGGTTCCATCGTTGCGGATACGGGCAAGGACTTTACCTTTGACGGCACGTCTGCTCAAACCGTTACCGGTGCGATTACAACCGGTACAGCTGGCGGCGGTGCGTTGAGCGTCACCAACACGGGTGGAACGGTGACGTTTGCATCTGCTGTTGGTGTGAATGCCGGCAACGAGGTGGGGGCCGTAACGTTGGCTGACGACTCCACGACCGTCTTCCAAAGTACGTTGGACGCCGCTGATCTTGTCCTCGGTACGGGTACTGTGACTTTTAACGCTGCCGTTAATCTGGATGCCACTGGTGCCGGAACGGGCACATTGACAACGGTTGACGGTTCTACCATTACGCTGGGGTCGGCTTTCACAGATGGAACAATAGCCATCACAGGGGATGACTCTTCTGCGACGCTCGACCAAACGGCTGATGCTGTGACTGTGAATATGAGTTCCGCATTCACGACCGGTACGGTGACCTTGTACTCCGACTCGGGTGCCAACGGCGCCTTGGATGCCACCGATCTGGCGGCGTTTTCTGTGACAGATACGGCCCTGGTTGATTATACGCTGGTTCTGACAGATGCCGATACGATCGACATCACGGCTTCTGCCAAGTCCGCAGCGACAACCGCAAGGGAACTGGGTGTAAGCACGCAGAATGCCATCGCATTGGCGCGGGCGAACACGGCTCTGGCCTCTGGCGATGCGACGGCTTTGACGGCTTTGACCACGGCCCTGAACGCCGGTGGGACGGAAGCGACGAAGGCTGCTGAGCAGGTCGGTGTGCAAGCCGATACGCTGGGCGCGGCCACGGTTGTCGTCGTTGGGGCTGGCTCTCAAGCGTTGGGCACAGCTACAACACGCTTGGCTTCCTTGCGTTCCGGTGCTCAGTATGCTGCCGCCGAAACGGGACAAACCGGTTTTTCCGCTGGTAGTAGTTATGCTGCGGAAGATAGCTTCTGGCTGAAACCCTTTAGCAACTGGGTTAACCAGGACGATAGAAGCGGTGTTGACGGCTTCGACGCCAGCACATATGGCCTGGCAATCGGTGCGGATACGATGGTTTCCGACGATGTCCGTGTGGGGGTTTCCGCAGCCTATTCCAACACGAATGTTGATGGCGACGGTGCCGGTAACTCCGAAGTCGATATCGATAGCTATCAAGTGGGCGTGTATGGAGACTACACGACAGCCAACTACTATGTTGAAGGTGCGGTTGCATATGCTTATAACGACAGCGAGACCTCACGCACTCTCAACTTTGGCGGTCTGGACCGTATTGCGAAAGGCGATTATGCCGCCGATCAATATATGGTGAGCGTAGGTGCCGGTATGCCGATCAACCTGCAAGGCAACACCTTTGTAACGCCGATGGCTGGTTTGGCCTACACCCATGTATCTCCGGATAGCTATACGGAGACAGGCGCGGGGAACCTGAATGTGGCTGCGAATCCCGAGGATGTTGATGCTTTTGTCGCATCGGCAGGGGCAAAGCTTCACACGCAGGTCAAACATGAAGGCGGCTATCTGGTCCCCTCTGCACAAGCTGGTGTGTCTTATGACTTTGCCGGTGATGAGGCTTCCGTGACCGGGACATATACCGGTGGCGGTTCCGCCTTTACGGTTGAAGGTGCGGATGTTGCGCAGTTCGCCGGTAATGTCGGACTGGGCTTGGCCTACGACAGTGGAGACTGGTCCGTTGGCGCAGACTATGACGCAGAGATCAAGTCTGACTATGTCGGCCACTCTGCGACGCTTGAAGCACGTTTTAAATTCTAAAAACAATTTATAGACTTTGAGAATTCAGGCCCCGGCGGTACCATCCTCCGGGGCCTTTTCTAATGGTAAGAAATTATAAATTTGAAAGACGAATCGATGCGATTGTTGAGTATTATGATTTTTACGACATGCGTATCTGCGCTTACTGCTTGTTCAACGATGCGCGTTGATCACCGTCGTCAGGAAGCCTTCTCGGTCGCGCAGAGTTCCGGATTTTCGCCGATTGCAATTCCTTCGGCACGCTTCACCGTCTCCGGGTTCTCGAAATTTCGTGAACATACGGATGAACCGGTTGTCTATATCGAGGGCGATGGTTTCTCCTGGATTGATCGCCATACAATCTCCCCTAACCCAACGCCCAAAAATCCTTTGTCTTTAAAGCTAGCGGCTCTGGATACAACGCCAACGGTTTTTTATCTCGCGCGTCCCTGTCAATATGTTGACCTGTCCAAAGAGCAAAATTGTACAAACGCTTACTGGACTAACGCGCGATTCGCACCAGAGATCATCGAAAGCTATGATCAGATTCTCAACACTTTAAAGCAACGATATGACAGCAAAGGTTTTCATCTCGTCGGTTTTTCAGGCGGCGGCGCGATAGCCGTCCTTTTGGCGGCAAGGCGTGCGGATATAAAATCTGTGCGCACAATCGCCGGAAATCTGGACCATGTTGCCTTGCATAAATACAAAAAAGTGTCCCCATTGACAGCCTCTTTGGATCCGATAGCCGTTGCCGAAAAGATTAATCACATTCCCCAAATTCATTTCTCCGGGCGTGAGGATACTACCGTGCCGCAGTGGGTTGCAAAAAATTTTGCGCGTGCGGCTCATGCGCCAGACTGTGTAAAAATACGAATCATTCCGGGCGTAGAGCACTCAAAAGGATGGGAAGATGTTTGGGGAGACTTGTATAAAGTAAAGCCTGAATGTGCCAGGAACGCTCAATGAACAATTTTTCTGAAGGCGGGTAGCATACGCCGTCCCGGTCATGACTCTTGCCCCCTCATTTTCTTTGAAAAGGTTCTGTTCGCGCGGAACGGTCCCCGCTCTTGCGCCCCAGAGGTATGCGCAGGGAAAGCGGGGATATTTTAAAATCAAATGGTTAACTTAAGTAAGGCCCCCGTTTTCACGGAGGACGCATGATCGGTTTGTTCAAGGCAGGATATATCATGAAAAAGGAGAGAAAATGGCGATCCCGGCAGGACTCGAACCTGCAACCCTCTGCTTAGAAGGCAGATGCTCTATCCGGTTGAGCTACGGGACCGTTTTTCCGGATATCAGGGTACTGGAATAATAGAATATTGGAAATTTGTAAAACAACAATTAACCGCCCTGCCCTTTAATCGTCATCTTCGGGCGGAATATATTTGAAATTATCGCCGTAATTGCGCGGTTTGAGCTTACGCGCGGAGTCGGCCTGAACCTTGTAATACAAATTGTTTTTCTCTGCGTAGGCGGTTGCGTCTTCGAGCGTATCGAACTTCAGGCGCACCTGTCCCAGCGTGTCTTCGCTGCCGGTCCAGCCCATAAGGGGCTCCGGCCTGCGGGCGGTGGTATTTTCATACTCCAGCACCCAGTTTTGAGTCTTGGCGCGGCCTGACTGCATCGTGTTTTTGGACGGTCTGTAAATTCTGGCTTCGATCATGGTGTTTTCCTGAAAATATCGATAATGATAATTTAGAGCAAAAATGCGGCGAGTTCTACCACTTAAAGACTTTTCGCGCACTTAACGCCAAAATCATGCCGATTATCACATAGGGGATCAGGTGAGAAACTGTGGCGTGGCCGACCGTATCCATCGAGCAGGTGAAACGCAAGCCCACATACCCCAAACCGGCGGCGGCCATCGCGTTCATCAGGGCGCCTAAATAAGGGTGCGTTGAAGCGCCTTTGCGGATCAAGGTGATGAGCAGCGCGAGAGGAGCGACAGATATGAATACTCCCTCGCCCATGCAATGATCGAAATGTATATGCGGCATATGCATCCCTTCGGCACTGGCGCGAATGATGCTCCAGACGCAGAAGATGGCCAGAGCGGTGAGCGGCGGTGCAATAACCCATTTCGCCCCGCGCATATCCGGGACCGAGAGGTAGGATGCAGCGATCCCCGACGAAAGCGCGGTAAACGCCATAAGGAAAATTTCAATCATATAAGCCGGGTCGGAAAATTTTTCGCCAATATCTGAACGCACACCGACGATATAAACCAGCCCGGAGACATATATAATTGCAATCACCAGAAACGGCAAAACGCGCAAGAGCGGGTGCGGCAGAGGCTTTTGCGGTTTTAATTCGTCGGCCAGCCCTTCGATCAAGCTTTCAATATTTTTGTTTTCACCCATTGTTATGTTTATCCCAGTATCTCTTTGAGTTTCTTTGCGGTTCTGTGCGCGGACACTTTAACAGCGGATTCGCTCATGCCCGTCTTTCCGGCGACTTCTCTGGTGCTGTAGCCATGAATTTTTATCATTTCGAATACGGTGCGCTGATCTTTCGGCAAAGTCTGAAGAGCGGCCTCTATGTCTTTATATTCGCCCGCATGGGCCGGATTCGTTACATGAGCCTTTTGAAAATCGAAATCGTCCAGTGTGGTCTGCCTGTTTTGCCGGGCGCTGTAATGCTTGCGCAGGAAATCCGTGCGGCGGAAGTGAATGATCGACATCAACCACGGTCTGAACGGGCGATCGGGGCTGTACGTGTTTAAGGATTTATGCACCGAGAGCAAGACATCCTGCGCGATATCCTCAGCCCATTCGGGATTGGCCAGCGAGCGCAAAATATAATTCTGCGTGAAAGACGAGATTTCTTTGAGGAGTTGATTATAGGCGAGCTTGTCTCCGGCTTGCGCCTTCAGCGCATAATCGCGCCAGCGCTGCTCATCCGTGGGTTGATTGTTGCTATTTGACGGGTCGGTCGTCATCAAAGCTCCTCTTAAGAAGCACGAAGCATGAAGTGCGAAGGGTGGTCGGAGTGGACGGATTCGAACCGCCGACCCACTGCTCCCAAAGCAGTTGCGCTACCAGGCTGCGCTACACTCCGAACCTTTGCGGGGCTTAGTCTTACACGATCATGATTCTCAGGGCAAGCGCCTTGTTACGGTTTGACCGCATCGTTATTAAAGAGGCGGTGGATCAATTGATCCCCTTCCTTGATCCCCATTTTGTCAGCGGTGCCGCCATTGAGTTCCAGCACCGCCTTTGCCGGGAATTTCGAGGTGATGCTGGTCTCATCCTGAGGCTTTGCATTGTGGTGGATATGATGAATGGTGCCATCGGGATGGACAAAGACCATATCCAAGGGGATGAGCGTGTTTTTCATCCAGAATGAGAGTTTTCTGGGCACGCGGAAGAAAAACAGCATGCCGGAATCTTCGGGCATTTCAGTGCGATACATCAGGCCTTGCGCCTGTTGGCGCGGGGTCAGCGCCAGTTCGATGTTGAAATAGAGTTCCTCGCCATCGGCCTTGCGAATAGATAAGATATCCTGCGCAAAGGGCTCGTCCGTCAGTGGAGGGGGCAGCTTTATCGCCTGCTCGTCCTGCGCCTGCGTACGGTTTATTTGTACGCCAAACACGGCGATTGCGGACAGCAATACCGCGATTATAACGTAATATTTCAGGGATATTTTCGTCCGTTTCATCTTTCGCTTTCCTGTAGACGTTTCAGTTCATCCATCGCGGATTGTGCGGTAATCACACCTAGACATTTTCCGCTTTCGCGTTCGATCACCCAGAGCGGCGCGCAGGTATTGACCAGATGATTGACCGCTTCCCAGATCGGCATTTCCGGCGCGATGGCGTGGATTTTACGCTCCATCAAATCCGCAACTTTTAGCGGATAGACTTTTTTCAGGCGTTTGGCAATACCGGGGGCGGCGCGTACAGTGACGTCGAGCTGGATGCCGTCGGCCATGGCAACCGATACGGGGAGCAGATTTTTCATCACGCTTTGCAGGGAAAATTCACCTTCGACCTGACCGTCTTCACCGATGACGATGGCGGCGTCCTGTTTTTTCTTTTTAAGCTCTTTTAGTGCTTTTTCCACCTCCATGTCAGGGGAGAATATCATAAACTCTTCGGAAATAGCGGCGTGGCTGGGCATTTAATTCAATCCTTATCGGTTTCCATGGCCATTGTGCTCAAAAATTGGCGCATATGCAATCCCGTACTATGCCTTCAATCCCGTACGGTACATTTTTGCATAGAGGCCGCCGCGTTCGATCAACGTTTCATGCGTGCCACGCTCAACAATTTTACCCTGATCCAGCACGAGAATCTGATCGGCATTTTGGACGGTGGACAGGCGATGGGCGATCACCAGCGTTGTTCTGCCCTGCTCCAGATTATGCAGCGCGTCCTGCACAAGTTTTTCGGATTCGTTATCGAGCGCGGAGGTGGCTTCGTCGAGTAAGAGAATGGGCGCATCGCGCAAAATCGCACGGGCAATGGACAGGCGCTGGCGCTGACCGCCGGAGAGTTTGACACCGTCTTCGCCAACGCGGGTGTTGTACCCTTCGGGGAAGCTCTCAATGAAATCATGGGCGGCGGCGGCCTTGGCCGCTTCGACGATTTCCTCTTGCGCGGCGCCCTGACGCCCGTAGGCGATATTGGCGGCAATCGTATCATCAAAGATTGTAACATCCTGAGAGACGAGAGCGATGTGGGCGCGCAGCGATTCAAGGCTCAGCGTGCGTACGTCTTGCCCCCCGACCTCGACGCTGCCGGATTTGACGTCATAAAAACGGGGAATAAGGTTCGTCACGGTGCTTTTACCGCCGCCTGAAGGGCCGACAAGCGCGGTGACCGTTCCCGAAGCGGTTGTGAAGCTGATGGAATCGAGGGCGTGCGTGTCGCTGCCTTTATACTGGAAGCGTACGTCTTTAAACGCGATATCGGGGGTTTCGTTTTGCAATTCCCGAGCGTCTGGAGCGTTCTGTACGTCCGGAACAATATCGATCATCTCAAAAACGCGTTCGGCCGCACCGAGGCCGGTTTGCATCGTATTATTCAGGCGGGCGAGTTTTTTCATCGGCTCGTAGGCCAGCGTAAAGGCGGCAAGAAACGCACCAAGCTGCCCGGCGCTCATCCGCCCTTCTGCGGCTTCGTAACCGCCATAAAGGATGATGCCGAAAAAGACAACACCGACGAGGATTTCGTTGACCGGGGTCGATAAATTGCCAATACGTACGGACTTAATATTCAGTCGTTTCACACTGTCAATCGCATCCCCGGCGCGGGTACGCTCAAAATTTTCCATGCCGTAGGCCTGAACCTGACGGATGCCCTGAAAGATTTGCGATAGACGATCCGACAGGCTGCCGAGCTCTCTTTGTATGGAGCCTGAGACTTTGCGCAAGCGGCGACCGATGCCGGCGACGAACAATGCGGCAAAGGGAAAGATTGTGAAAGCGGCCAAAGAAAGCTTCCAGTCCTGATAGAACATGACAATAATCAAGAAAACCAAGGTCAGGATGCTTTTACCCAGGCCGGTGAGCGTGTCGGAAACTGCAATGCGCATAACGTTCACATCGTTGATGACGCGTGAAATGAGCTGACCGCTGGGGTTGTCGTGGAAGAATTTCAGATCCAGCACCATAAAATGCGAAAACAGGTCTTTCTGGATGTCGGCGACGATGGACTGGCCGACCTTGTTCATGATGATGGTGTGGGCATAGGTTGAAAGGCCACGGACGATAAACACACCGAGAATAGAGGCGGCGACGGGTAAAATCAGCGCGGTTTTCTTGCCGTTCAGGACATCATCGAGGACCGGCTGCATCAGCTGCGCCACGGCGGCGGTCATGGCGGCGGCCAAAGCCATAAAAAACAGGGCGATTAAGACCGGTCCCAAATACGGCCCAAGGTAAGTTTTCACCAACCTTTTCATGAGGTTAAGCGAGTTTTCTTTCGGCAGTGCAGCGTGATGAATGTTATCTTTGCCCATCTGCTCTGTGTTATACTGTAAAGAGATAAAACTGCAAGAAAAGATAGATTTATGAGCGATTCCGAAGGTGATAAAGAGGTGATTGGCCCAGCTACGCCAGAGCATGCGCCCGGTATCGGACTGGCGCTGGGTGGCGGTATGGCGCGGGGGTTTGCCCATATCGGCGTTTTGAACGTTTTACAGCGCCATAATATCCGTCCTTCCATCGTTACGGGCACATCGATCGGTGCGGTGGTCGGGGCGAGTTATCTGGCCGGAAAACTGGGTGAGTTTGAAAAATGGGCGCTTTCTCTTAACCGTATGCGGATTTTGTCTTATCTCGACTTTCGGGTGCGCAGCGCCGGGATGATCGGCGGGAAGAAGCTGTTTAGAATTTTAGAGCAGAATTTTAAAGATATGGATATTGAGGATTTGCCATATCCCTTCATCGCGATTGCGGCGGATCTGGTGACCGGTCATGAAGTCTGGCTGCGTAAGGGCTCGCTCATTGAAGCGATGACCGCCTCTTTCGCCCTGCCCGGCGTTTTCCCGCCAGTTGAGCGTAATCACCGTTTTCTGGTGGACGGTGCGCTGGTCAACCCGGTGCCGGTGGCCCCGGCGCAGGCGATGGGCGCGCGGATGACAATTGGCGTGGATTTGAACGCCGATATTATCGGAAAGGCCGCCAAGCCCGGACAGGGCTATCAGACTGTCGCCGGGTTTGATTTATTTAACGAAGCCGACGTGCCGCTGGAAGAACAGGCCAAATACACATCGACGCTGACCAAGCGTTTATTCAAGCGTCAGGAACACTCCCCCAGCCTGTTCGGCGTGATGGTCTCGGCGCTGGGGATTATGCAGGACCGCATGACCCGTTCGCGGCTGGCGGGCGACCCGCCGGATATTCATATCAAGCCGCAGATCGGGGATATTGGCCTGTTGGAGTTCGAAAAAGCCGAGGAGCTGATTGCGCGCGGCGAAGACGCCGCAGTCAAGGTTTTGCCGGAGATCAAGGACGCGATGGAAGTTTTCCTGCCTCCACATGAATAATCTACAATTAACTGCTACCGCCCAGCACGTTTTTTATGCTTACGGTCCGGTAGGGGATCGCCCCATTTCAGGCTTTCCACGAAGTAATTCGGACGCACATTGTTAAATTGATGCGACAATAATGTCAGGGCTTTATTTATGGCCGCCGGCGTGTGCGCATGCTCGAAAACGGGGGCGTGCAGGCCGGTTTTCACCAGACAGGTGTCGATATTGACCAGATTGCCGCCAAGGATGTCGTGGGCCAGCGTATCGCCAATCATAATGGTTTGACCGGGGTATATCTCTTTTTCCTGGAGCAGCCTGATACAGTGTTTGAAAATCGGCTGGTGCGGTTTGCCGATATAATGGACCACGCCGCCGAAATCCTGATAGCGCCGGGCCAGCGTTCCGGGGCCCATGATACTGAGCGCCCCCATAATGCCACGGCTGTCCGGGTTGGCGCACAGCGCCGTCAGGCCTTTGCGTGCGGCGGCTTTTAAGGCCGATTCGTAATCTTCAAGGGTTTTATCGGGCGCGTCCGTGCCGCTGATAATCAGGAAGTCGGCATTGGCCGGATCGTCCACGACTTCGACTTCCAGGCCATCGACGATAGAACGGTCGCCGCCTCGGCTGATGACATAGGCCTTTTTCCCCAAGCCAACAAAAAAGCCTTCATCCTGATTGTTGATGCCCTGCCAGGTCATTTCTCCCGAGGTGACGATCTGGTCGTAAAGGCTGGGGCCGATGCCGATTTTTTTAAGGCGCTCCTTGTTCACATCGGCGCGCTTGCCGGAATTGGACAGGATAATGATGTGTTTTTTACGGTTTTTGAGTTCTTTCAAGCAGTCAACCACCCCGTCATAGGGCTTGTGCCCGTCATGCAGAACGCCCCACTGATCGAGGATAAAGCCCGCATAGCTGTCTGATATGTTCGAAATTCCTCTGCAGAATTTGGTTTTTGCGTTTGGATCCATGATGTTCGGGCGCCCGTGGTTCTGATGAAGCGTTTTATTCAAAACTTACCGCTCACATTATTGAGGTTTTGCACGCGGATATCAATAGACCATTTGCAGGCGGCCTTATGCCTAGGCCGCCTTTAACGCCCCTTCAGACAATACGGATTTCTTACCGGCGATGGAAATGAGCGTTTCGTAAAGTTTACCGATCTCGCTCGACGCGATCGTTGAGCTCAGCATCGCGCCATGATCATGGTCTTTGGCCTGCGCGTACATCTCTTCGAACTGGCGGATATAGCGCTGTACGTATGTACGGAATTCGCTGTCCTTGGCGAATTTTTCACGCGCCTTATCGACGGAGGTCTGATCGCTGAGGGCGGCGAGACGACGGGTAAAGGCCCCGACATCGCCTTTCTGGAAGGCTTTCCATGTTTTTTCGGCAATTTCGCCGTCTTTCATACGCGTCAGGTCGATGGACAGAGAATGCAGGCTTTCGACGATAAACTTGGCGGCGTTCATGAAGCTCTCACGCTCGACATGCAGTGTGCGTTGATGCATTTTTTCCGCGTTTTCAGCCGCGTTACGCGAGGCCCTGAGCAAGGCTTCGGATTGTTTGTCAAACGATCTGGTCGCGTTTTGCGCAGCTTCCAGCGCGGCGGTTGAGACATTGATGATGCGGTCGGATTCGCCGGAGAGTTTTTCGCGGCTGGAGGCGACCTTTTCGCCCGCATCATTGGCCGCTTTGCCGATATCCTCCATCTGCGCTTTCAGAGTCTTGATCGACTGGCCCAGTTTATCGACCGACTGCGCGGAAGCTTCGGCCACTTGTCCGGCCTGCGCCCTTAATTGTCGACCGTATTCGCTGGACATTTTAAGCGAGGCCTTCATATGTTCTTCGACCTCGCGGGCGCGCAGGGCAAAACTGTCGCCGGATTTCTTCAGTTCCAGCAGGGCGTTTTGCGCGCTTTCGAGCAAGGCTTCGGCTTCGCTTTGGATGCGGCGAACCATGTCTTCGGTGTCGATGAGCGTCTTCTGGCTGGCCTCGTGCAGCATGCCGGTTTCCTCGCGGGCCTTGGAGCCTAGCCCTTCAAAGTGCATGGCGACGCGGTCGGATTCGGCCTGCAAGTCTTCCGATTGGTGGGTAAATTCTTTACCGGCATCCTGAATGCGGGCGACGGCCTGCCCGACCGAGGCAGAGAGTTCGTGGAATTGTTCGTTGATGGCTTTTTGCACGGTTTCTATCTTGAGCAAGGCCTGATCCGTCGTCAGATGAATGTCAGAAGACTGGCTGGACAGCGACGTTGCAAGCTCCTGCATTTTGCTGTTGGCTGCGCGGGCGGCGCTTTCAATGTCTTGCGCGCGTTCCTGCAGGTGGTCGCTGGATGTGCGCAAGATCTGTGCAGCGGCATCGGAGCCGGATTTCAAATCTTCAAGTCGATCCTCAAAAAGAATTTCTATCTGCTTGAGTTTATTTAAATTACTTTCACTCGATGTTTCATATCCGACTCGCAGCGTTTCGAAACGCTTATTCGCATCTTCCGCACCCTGCAGAGCCTTGCCATAGACCGGCTCCAGCTCTTCAGCGGTTTCGATCAGGGCCAATTTAAGCCCCTGAATCGAACTCGCGGCCTCATCGGCACTCACCTTCAGGTGCGTTGCCTTTTCAGCTATTTGCCCCTCAAGCGCTTCGAAACGGTCAAAGTTGTGCCTGGTTAAATTGCTCATTTCAACGCAACGGCCAGAAAGTTCTTTTGTCAGGGATGAAACATTCTGACAGGCTGTCGCGGAAATTTGCCCAAGCTCTCCGGCCTGCCGGTCCAGTGCAGAGCGGACATTTTCAACCTTTTCCAAGGCGTCTTGAACCTGAGCGGCCAAGGCGTCTTTTTGCGTCCGCATCTGGTCGTTGATGGTGCGGGCGTTGCCGGAAATCTGCCCCGAAAGCGAGGAGATTTCCTGCGCCTGTCCACGCAGAATTTCACGAATGTTTTCAGCGCTTTGCGTTGCTTTTTCGCTGGCTTCATTGAGGTCGGAAACGCGGCGGCGCAGGACGCTTTCGATCATTTCATGGCGCACATCGGCGTCATTGATGGCGCTTCTGATATCGGAAAGCGGCGCGTCAAGCGCCTCTTTTACGGCGGCGATGCGCTCCATCAGGCTGGCGCTGGAGGCATTGATCTGATGGTTTTGGGTTTCAACGGCCTGTGACAGATCTTCAATATGGTTTTGCGTGGCCTGTGAGGCCGCCTCAATCTGATCACGGCTATCCTGAAGCATTCTGGCGATGTCACGAATTTCCTCGGCGTGCTTGCGCCCGGATTCATTGAGGCTGCCGACTTGGTTTTGCGTGTTTTGCAGCAGTTCCTGCGCCTGAGCATTCGCGCTTTGCGTCGCCTTTTCCAGAGCCTCAATGGCGCGGCCTACCGCATTGCCGATGTTTTCCGAGCCGGCGATGGCGGATGACAACGCTTCTGAAAGCTGGTGCGCAGCCTTTTCACCTGCGGTTTCGATAAGATCGGCCTTATCGGCAATACCGCTCACCACCGCGTGGAGTTTTTGCGTTTTTTCATCAAGACGCCCCTCAAGGGTTGATGTTTTTTTATCAACAAAATCAACGGCTTCGTGGATATTCTTAATGCTTGATGATAAGATCTTTGCTACGTCCTGCGAACGGGCGGCCAGATCCTGCGCGCCCTCTTCCAGGCCTTGCTTATGGTTTTTGATGGTGTCGGCGGAACGGGTCATGGCCTCTATTGTGCGGTCGGTTACATCTTCAAGGCCCTCGACCTGATCGCGGATCATTTCGGCCAGACGTTCGGTTTCGCTGCTCATCGTATCGGCGGTGTCGGCCAGACCGGCGCGGTGATCGTCGAAACGGCCGCTGAGGTCTTCGAGGCGGGCGGCGACCTGATCGACCGTATCGTTCAGGGAGATATATGATTTTTGCAAGGCGTCTTCGATGACGCGCGTTTTATCGGCTGATTGTTCGGCGGCGGCGAGCAGTTTGTCGACGCCTTTATCCAGCGCGGCTTCCATTTCGGCGGCGCGTTCGAGCACGGTCAGCGTCGCCTGATCCCACGCCTCGGCCCCGGCCTGCGTCCGTTCGTCAATATTGGCTGTCCGTTGTTCGATTTCATCGGTCAGGGCGAGCAATTTTCCTGAGCGTTCCTGCAGGGATTCCGCAAGACGATCAATGTGGAATTCGGCTTTTTTCGAAACGCCGGAAAAATCGCGAATTTCCACGCGTAAGCCCTGACGGGCGCGCTGTAGCGCTTTGAGCGTGGCTTTTGAAGCGGCGGCAATCTCGGCGGCCTGGGCGCAGAGGCGTTCGACATCCTTGTTAATCTGGCTGGCGGTTTCTTCAGACGGGAACAGCAGGGATTGCAGCTCGGCGCGTAGCGATGCGGCATAAATGTCGATATCGGTGCGGCGGTTGATTGAGGCTAAAATCAGCCAAAGCAACGCCGGGGGGGCGAACATTCCGGCCAGCACGGCGCCGATGCCTTGCGGCGTGGCGTCCAAGGCGGGGGCCGTGGCGATATAGGCGATGCAAAAGCCCAGCCAGAACAGGGTTAGCAGCATCCCTGCCCCGTTAAGGATTTGGATGGCGCGCGGCGTCTGCCCGAGTTTTATATTCTGATTGGAGGGATTGAGCAGCAAGACCGGCTCTTCGTCGAAGCTGTCATGGAGCGTATTGGCCACATTATCCTGCGCGGACATTTCCGAAACAGAAGAAATCCTCAATGCGCCAACGCCCTTGTGGGCAGGTGTTTTGGAGGAAATTTTGTCACGAAGCTCTTGTGTTTTCGTCGCGCGCGGATCGGTTTTCAGTTTGTCCTTACTCTCTTTGCCAAGCGAGGTTTCTTTGACCGTATCATCCGTTTTGAGCTGGGAATCTGTCATTTTAATCGCCGTTTTATCGCGCATTTCAAGCTTCCTTTGTTGACCGTTCTCAAGAAACGGGCAGCGTTCAATCGTGGTTTTGGTGAAGCTTTAAAAAGCCATGCGCACGGGTTACTCGCAAGGGCGATTTTTTACGATTATCCAGTTATGCACAGAGAGGCGAAGGCGCTCTTTTTAACTCCTTGAAACGATATTGTTTTTCTGGCGGCCTGCCTGTGGATAAATTCAGGCCTGTTCGCTGACGGATGACTTGGAGGCCTTGAGGCTTTCGCTGTAGGCCTTAAGGTCTTTTTTCAACTGCGGGGCGAGCAGATACAGGCCGATCAGGTTGGGGACGGCCATCATGAAGACGGTGGAATCCGTCAGCAGGATCACGTTATCGAGATCGGCCGCCGCACCGATGACGATGAAGATGCAGAAGATGATCTTGTAGATAATTTCATTTACGTCGTTGTCGCCGAAAATATAAGTGAAGGCTTTAACGCCGTAATAGGCCCATGAGATGAGTGTTGAATAGGCAAAGAGGAAGACGACGGCGAACAGGATATAAGGGAACCATGGCAGCGCTGTGGCAAAGGCTCTGGACGTGAGTTCGACCCCTTCCATGCCGTCGCCCTGCTCATAAGCGCCGGTCACGACAATCACCAGCGCTGTGACCATGCAGATGATAATGGTGTCGATAAAAGGCCCAAGCATGCCGACAAGGCCTTGCGTCACCGGTTTATCGGTTTTAACGGCGGAATGGGCGATCGCGGCGGAGCCTAAACCCGCTTCGTTCGAGAATACCGCGCGCTGCACACCGGCCAGAACCGCACCTAAAAATCCCCCAAAACCGGCCTGCGCGGAAAAGGAGGCCGTCACGATGGCGGACAGAGCGTCAGGGATATGGGCATAGTTCGTGGCGATGACAAATACTCCGGCGACGATATAGAGGATGCCCATAAAGGGCACGACCTTGCTCGTCACAGCCGCGATAGAGCGGATGCCGCCGATAATCACCAGGCCGACAATCACCACCATAAACAGGCCGACGGCCCAGGCATTGCCAACCAGAAAGCTGTCTTCACCGCCGGTCACGATCAATGCCTGCCGGAAAACCTGATTGGTCTGGAACAGGCTGGCTGCGCCGAGGACGCCGAAACAGCAGCAAATGGCGAAGAAGCTGCCCATGATACCGCCGACCAAAGGCATACCGCGTTCGCGGAAGGCCTCGCGGATGTAGTACATCGGCCCGCCGGACACACGGTCGGGGTGATTGGGGTCGAGGAACTGGCGGTATTTCACGCCCATGGCGACTTCTGCGAACTTGGTTGACATGCCGAACATGCCCATAAAGACCATCCACAGCGCCGCGCCCGGCCCGCCGACCGAGATGGCGACGGCGACGCCGGCGATGTTGCCCAGACCGATGGTGCCGGAGAGCGAGGTGGCGAGCGCCTGAAAACGGGTGATCTGCCCGCTGACCTTTTCATCGGGAGCTTGTTTTTCAAACAGCAGGTCTATGGCGTGCTTGAAATAGCGGAAATTCACAAAACCGAGATACAGGGTAAAAAACAGGGCGGCCACAATCAGCCAGATGAGAATCAGTTTGACTTCCTGGCCGCCGCCGACGGGGACAGAATAAAAGACAATGTCGGCCGCAGTTTCGGCAAAGGGCTGAACAAATTTGTCAATGGCGGCGTCGATACTCATGGGCCTTAGCTTGCCGCTTAAGAATTGGCGTTTGAAGGAAAAACTCGACAGGACACAAAAGTGTCCCCCGTTTTATCCACTGGATTTAGCCTTTGGCGGATGCGCAGAGCGGCCTGGACACAGGATGGGACGGGTAGAATGTCGAAGCCCATTTGCGCAGAGCGGTGCGGTCCATGGCCGAAGCCTTGGTGATGCGCGGGGCATAACGCGAACAAAAAACGTCCGGGCGCATCGAGGCCGCGTCTTTGGAGATTTTGTTGGCAAAGCCGGTGCGCAGGGTGTTGAGCTGCGCCTCGGGCGTGCCGTCGCCATTGCGCCGGAAATAGTTCATGAGGATTTCTTCGTATTTGGCAAAGAGATCGGCATGGACAGAGGTAAACTGGCGGTATTCGCCATAGAGATTCATCCCCTCGCGCTGGCCCATATGCTGGCAGTTCAGACCGATAACCATGAGTTCCGAGTGGATGCGAATGCCTTGCTCGGCTTCGGCTTCGACTTGGGAATAACAACCGGCGGCGTGAACCGGCGCAACCGATAAAAGTAGAATCGCAAATGCTAAAAACGGTAGAAATCGTAACATGGCGCGCCTTGTGAATCGCTTTGAACTGGAACACTGCTTATAGTCTGAACGCACCAGATTTGTCCAGTTTTTTAACAATAATTCTTGCCTTTCCGGCGCGGTCTGTGGTTAAAAGCGGGCATGCAAGAGCGTGCGCCAAACACCAAGAAACTGTATATCAAGACCTGGGGCTGTCAGATGAACAGTTATGACTCGGGCCGGATGGCTGATATCCTGCGCCCGCTGGGCTATCGGGCCGTTGACGCGCCTGAAGGTGCCGATATGGTGATTCTGAATACCTGTCATATTCGTGAGAAAGCCACGGATAAGGTGTTTTCCGATCTGGGCCGCCTGCGCCCTTTGAAAGAGCAAAAGGAAGCCGAAGGCGGCAAGATGCTGGTCGCGGTGGCGGGGTGCGTGGCGCAGGCCGAGGGCGATTTCATTCTGGAGCGCGCACCCTATGTCGACATGGTATTCGGCCCGCAGACCTATCACGAGCTGCCGGAAATGGTGCTCAAAGCCAACGGCAACGAGCGGATTGTAAACACCGATTTCGACGGGGACAACAAATTCGACAAGCTGCCCGAAGAGCATCTCAATTCCGGCGTCAGCGCGTTTTTATCGATTCAGGAAGGGTGCGATAAATTTTGTACGTACTGCGTTGTGCCCTATACGCGCGGGGCGGAATATTCGCGCGACGTGCGGGCGATCATCGATGAAGCGCGGCGGCTGGTCGATGCCGGGGCGCTGGAAATCACCGTGCTGGGGCAGAATGTGAATGCGTTTCACGGCGTGGGGCCTGACGGCAGCATTTGGGGGCTGGGCCAGCTTTTGCGGGCGTTGAACGAGATCGATGGGCTGGAGCGGCTGCGCTATACGACCTCGCATCCCGGCGATATGGATGATGATTTGATCGCAGCGCATGGTGAACTGGACAAGCTCCAGCCTTTCCTGCATTTGCCGGTGCAGAGCGGGTCGAACAAGATCCTCAAAGCCATGAACCGTAAGCATACGCGGGATCTGTATTTCGATGTGATTGAACGGTTGCGTAAGGCACGGCCCGATCTGGCGTTTTCATCCGATTTTATTGTCGGGTTTCCGGGTGAAACTGAGGAAGATTTTGAGGACACCATGGATCTGGTGCGCCGGGTGGGCTTTGCCTCTTGCTACAGCTTTAAGTTCTCCGCCCGGCCCGGCACGCCGGCGGCCAATATGCAAAATTTGGTGCATGAGAGCATTGCGACTGAGCGGCTGGCGAGGCTGCAAGGCTTGTTGAATGAGCAGCAGATTGCGTTCAATAAGAAATGCGTAGGCCTCACCCTGCCCGTCTTGCTGGACCGCAAAGGCAAAAAACCGGGGCAATTGGTGGGCCGCTCGCCGTTTAACCAGTCGGTGTTTGTGGAAGCGCCGGATCGCTTGATGAATACGATTGCGCAGATACAAATCAGCGAAGGGTTTGAAAACTCACTGACCGGCAGTGTTGTGACAGGTGAAACCGAGAGCCGGGCTGCGTCCTGATTAAAGTGGAAATTTTAAGGTTTTTGTTGTAAAATGAGCATATTAGCAACAAATAAAGGATAAAGCTGTTTGAGCACAGTTCAGACAATCGAGTTCAGAAAGAACGACCTTCTCCCCCTGCTGTTTGGCGAGCATAATTCCCACCTGAGCTATCTCGAAGAAAAACTTGGCATTTCGATTGCCGATCGCGGCAACAAGCTGACCCTTTCAGGTGATGACAAGGCCGTGCGTACGGCTGAGGATGTGCTGCATACGTTGTGGGATAAAATCGAAAAAAAACATGAGATCGGCACGGCGGAGATTGATGCGGCGCTGCGTTTCCTGCACAATGATGCACAGATGACGCACGATATTGAAGATAAACCGGCCAAGAAAGCGCATGCGCTGGCCATCCAGACCAAGCGCAAGATGGTCGCGCCGCGCTCGCCCAATCAAGAGCGCTATATTCAGGCGATTCAAAATCATGAAATGGTGTTTGGCCTCGGCCCGGCCGGAACGGGTAAAACCTATCTGGCGGTCGCGGTCGGCGTTTCGATGTTTCTGGAAGGGAAAGTCGAACGGCTGATCTTCGCGCGCCCGGCGGTGGAGGCCGGCGAGCGTTTGGGCTTCTTGCCCGGTGACATGAAGGAAAAGGTCGATCCCTATCTGCGGCCGATTTACGACGCGCTGCACGATATGCTGCCTTACGATTTTATGGTCAAGAAAATTGAAGGCGGTGATATCGAGATTGCGCCGCTGGCCTTTATGCGCGGGCGGACCTTGAGCAACGCTTTTGTCATTCTGGATGAGGCGCAGAACACGACGACCACGCAGATGAAGATGATTTTGACACGGCTGGGGGAATCCTCACGCATGGTGATTAACGGCGATTTGTCGCAAACCGATTTGCCGGTGGGGGTGAAGTCGGGCTTACGCGATGCTACTGAAATCCTTGAAGGCATTGAGGATATCAAGTTTATCCATTTTCAAAAAGACGATGTGATCCGGCACAAGCTGGTCAGCAAGATCGTCCACGCCTATGACCAGAAGAAGTGACAACCAGAGATGTCATCCCCGCGTCTGTACCACTCGCAAGAGTGGTCAGATTAAACTGCGGGGATCCAGTATAAGGAGCGCAGCTTTGCTGCGCACATATGGATCCCGTTTGTCTGAGCCTGCTCCGCAGTCACCAACGGGATGACAGGAGATTTTGACCATGAACCAGCCTGTCATCGATATCTCGCTTCAACATTCTGAATGGAGTACGCAGCTTCGCGACTTGCAAAATCTCGTGCTGGCGGTGGTCGGGCTGACGCTGGATAAAGCCGGAATTGACGCTCAGGAGCGGGAATTAAGCATTGTGCTGGCCAATAATGATTTTGTGCAAAAACTGAACAAAGAATGGCGAGGCAAGGACAGGCCGACCAATGTTTTGTCCTTCCCTCAGGACGAGCCGATGTTACTGGGCGATATTATCTTGGCCTATGAAACCGTGCGGGATGAAGCCGAGGCACAGGGCAAGCGGTTTGAGGCTCATGCCACACATCTTCTCGTGCATGGTTTGCTGCACTTGCTGGGCCATGACCATATCGAAGACGATGAGGCGGCGACCATGGAGGCTTTGGAAATTGAGATTCTTGCGGCGCTTAATATAAAAAACCCTTATGATGATGAAAGTTTCATGGCATAATCGCCGTTCATAGATATGTTGAAAATGCGTTTAGATTCAGAAAATTCATCGGTTACCGATACCGCGCAAAGCTCGCAGGATGATTCGCTTGAGGGCAGGAGTGCGCGTGAGCGCGCATCCGTCGGCAAAAAGAACGAGCGTCCCGGATTGCTCAGCCGATTGAAGTTTCTTTTCACCGGTAAAACAGACAACGGTGATGGTGGCCTGCGCGAAGTTATCGAAGAATATATTGTAGAACCCGAAGGGTTTAATACCGATTCCGTTTCAACACATGAACGGCTTTTACTTTCGAACATTTTGAAATTGCGCGATGTGACCGTCGTCGATGTGATGATTCCGCGCGCCGATATTGTGGCCATTGATATCGACATCGAACAAGATGCTCTCTATGAACTGCTCTCGGAGTTGCAGTTCAGCCGATTGCCGGTTTATCAGGACACGCTGGATGATGTTTTGGGTACGGTGCACGTTAAGGATATCGTCACACATCTGGCCAAGGGGCAGGATATTCGCCTGAAAGAGCTCATCACCGAAATTCCGATTGTCTCTCCTTCGATGCCGATTCTGGATCTGGTTTTGAAAATGCGCCATTCACGGCGGCATATGGCTCTGGTCGTTGATGAGTTTGGCGGGATTGACGGGCTGGTGACGATTGGCGATGTGATTGAAAGCATTATCGGCGAGATTGAAGACGAGCACGATACGCAGGACGAGCCGCAAATTCTGGAAGCGCCTGATGGATCGGTGATCGCCGATGCGCGGGTTGAACTGGGGGAATTCGAAAGCCAATGCGGTTCGATCTTGAGCGAAGAAGACCGTGAGGATAGCGATACGCTCGGCGGGCTGGTGTTTGATCTGGCCGGGCGGGTTCCGGCGCGCGGTGAAGTCATTACGCATTCCAGCGGTATGACCTTCGAGATTCTGGATGCCGATCCGCGGCGAATCAACCGCGTAAAGATCACACATATTCCTCAGGAATGCGACCTTGCAGAGGCCGGGGAATAGCTATAGAAAAGCGGGATGGACAACATCCCTGCCTGTGAAATTTTCTCGAAAATTCTTATAAGCCCTTTTCGGGCTGCGGTTTTGAGTTTTTCCGTCGGGGCTTTGGCCTCTTTGTCGATGGCGCCGCTCAATGGCTGGCCGGTGCTGTTTGTCGCCCTGCCGCTTCTCTATGCGGCTCTGGTGTATTCACCGTCGGGAAAAAGGGCTTTTGCGTTAGGCTGGCTGTTTGGCTTTGGCTATTTTGCGTTCAGCCTGTCATGGATCGGCAATGCCCTCCTGGTTGAAGGCAATCCCTATAAATGGGCCTGGCCTTTGGCGGTCTCGGGCCTGCCCGCCCTGCTCGCTTTTTTTCCTGCTTTTGCCGCCCTTACATCGCACAAACTCTTTAACCTGCGCAGCGTCAGCGGATGGCTCGGGTTTGTTTCGATGACCTGCGGGTTTGAGTGGCTGCGCGGGCATGTGTTCACAGGCTTTCCATGGAATCTCTTCGGCTATACATGGGCCGACCATTTGCCTGTGTTGCAGATTTTATGGCTCAGCGATGTTTACATGCTGACGTGGCTCACTGTGCTGTGGGCCAGTGCACCGGGGGTCGTTATTCTTCTTCCTGCGACTCAGCGCGCATGGCCGATTGTTATTGCTCTGATCAGTTTTGCCGGGTGCTATGGGTATGGCTTGGCTGTTTTGCCTGATACACCTGACTTTAACAAGGATGTACGGGTTCGAATTGTGCAACCGAATATCGATCAGGCCGAAAAATGGCAACCGGATAAAATGGCGGCGCATTTTCGCAAGCATCTGCAGCTTTCCGAAAACACGGATGATTATGACCTCCCAACGATCATCGTCTGGCCTGAGACAGCGGTGAGTTACCGGTTGCTGGATGCGCCGCAGGCTATGGAGGATCTTAAGGCCACGCTCTCTTCTCAACCGGATGACAGCGTTTTACTCACAGGTTTTTTGCGTTTCGATGCCAACAATGAAAGCTATGGCAATTCTCTGGTGATGATTAAGCTGGATGGGTCGGTCTCTAATGTCTATGACAAGCACCATCTGGTGCCGTTTGGCGAATATATTCCTTTTCAGAAGTGGATCCCTCTCGCCCCAGTTGTCCAATTCAAAGGCTTTGAGGCCGGGCCGGGCGTGCAGACATTTAAAGCGCCGGGCGGGGCGCTTTACAGCCCTCTCATTTGTTATGAGATTATTTTCCCCGGGCGAAGCGTTGCTGCGGGAACACGGCCCGATTTTATCGTCAATGTCACCAATGATGCGTGGTATGGAAACAGCGCCGGACCACATCAACACCTGACGCAAGCTTTATTCCGCGCCATAGAAAGCGGTGTGCCGGTTATTCGTTCGGCTAATACCGGGTTTTCAGCGATCATATCACCGTATGGATACTTTATCCACAAAACAGAGCTCTTTAAAACGCAACGTTTTGATAGCGCCTTGCCGCAAAACAGAGACGATTTTCTTGATACAAATGCACATAAGCATATATTTTCCCTTATTATTTTATTGTTTTTTATTTTGCAAGGAACGTATAATCCCGGAAAATCTTCAAAGTCAGGTTGATATTTTTATTCAGGGGCATACCTAAGGTTAGTTGCATACATTGGTAATCATGATATCTGTAGTTATCGAGAGAGTTAGACCCTGCTTTTGTAACTTTGTTAAGCCGAGGCGAAACTTTTAACCAACATATAAAATTGTTGCTTTAAGACAGGCTTTTATAAATATGAGTAAAAAAACCAAAGGGGGGCCCAGTGAAATTGATGTTCATGTCGGGCAGAGATTGCGTGTGAGGCGTGCGTTGCTGGGGCTGAGTCAGGAGAAACTGGCGAGCGCTCTTGGACTTACGTTTCAACAAATTCAGAAATATGAACGCGGCACGAACCGGATCAGCGCCGGGCGTCTTTATGACTTGAGTAAAATTCTTGATGTACCGGTCAGCTATTTCTTTGAGCAAGTCGGGCTTTCTCAAAACGCGCAGCGCGCTGTGGCGGGTTTGTCCGATAACGATCAGGACTCTTTTGACTCTGAAGATCTGATGAGCCGCAAGGAAACCATCGATCTTGTCCGCACCTATTATTCCGTTCCGGATCCGGCGATGCGCAAAGATATTCTTAAATTTATCAAATCTATGGCTGAAAAAATTTCCTGACCTCAATTTGCATTGTGCACCATGGTAATTGCATTTGATTTTAACAATTTGAATTTCACTTGATTTCGTCATTCCCGCGTAGGCGGGAGTCCATTTATCAGCATCATTTTTACCTGAAAAAATGGATTCCACTACAATTTTCCTTCGCTTACGCTCGAAAAATTCGTGGAATGACGGTATTATGTGTATATCGAAAGTTCAAATGCAATTGCCATGCATTGTGCACACACAGGCTGAGTTTCGCCTTGCTTTGTTCGGGCGCGGTCGATATTGTTAATGACTTCAAAGACACAAGGGCGAAGCTTGCTTTGCCATATACGTAAAGATGGAAAACGACATGCAAGAAAATACCGCTATGGCTCTGGAAGAGCGCACAACCGTTTCAACTCGCCCTGAGTTAAAAGATTACATTTTCACCAGTGAATCTGTATCCGAAGGCCATCCCGACAAGGTGTGCGACCGTATTTCCGACACGATTGTCGATTTGTTTCTGGCGGCCGATCCCTATTCCCGCGTGGCCGCCGAGACTTTGGTGACAACCGATACAGTGGTGATTGCCGGAGAGACGCGCGGGCCTGAAAGTATTACCAAAGATGTGATTGAGCAAGCGGCGCGCGAGGCAATCAAGGATATCGGTTACGAGCAGGAAGGCTTCCATTGGAAGACCGCTAACGTGCAAGTTCTGTTGCACAAGCAATCTGTCGATATTGCGCAGGGCGTTGATGAAGGAACCGGCGTCGACACGAATGAGGGCGCCGGCGACCAGGGGATTATGTTCGGCTATGCCTGCAAGGAAACAGACGCTTTGATGCCGGCGGCTATTCACTACTCCCATGAAATTTTGCGCCGATTGGCTGATGCGCGTAAGAACGGTCCGCTGAAAGGCAAGATCGAGCCGGATGCGAAATCTCAGGTTACACTCGAATATCGTGATGACAAGCCGGTGCGCGCAACTTCGGTCGTTGTTTCGACGCAGCATGCCGACGGCCTGTCACAGGATGATGTGAAAGCGCTGGTGCGCCCTTATGTTGAAAAAGTTTTGCCGGAAGGGTGGATGCCGCCGGAAGAAGAATTCTACGTCAACCCTACGGGGCGCTTTGTGATTGGCGGGCCGGTTGGTGATGCAGGACTGACAGGCCGCAAAATTATCGTCGACACCTATGGCGGCGCGGCACCGCATGGCGGTGGAGCTTTTTCCGGGAAAGACCCAACAAAGGTCGACCGCAGCGCGGCTTACATTGCGCGTTATCTGGCGAAAAACGTCGTTGCGGCTGGATATGCCGAAGGTTGTACAATCCAGCTTGCCTATGCGATTGGCGTATCCAAACCGTTGGGTGTTTACGTGAACACGCATGGAACGGGAACGGCGCCAGAAAACGAAATCATTAAAGCGCTGACCAGCCTTGTCGATCTGTCGCCGCGCGGCATTCGTGAGCATCTGCAAATGAACAAGCCGATCTATGCACCGACTTCTGCCTATGGTCACTTTGGCCGTACGCCAACAGCCGATGGCGGGTTTAGCTGGGAAAAAACCGATCTGGTTGATGATTTGCGCAAAATTTTGGGGTAAGCCTTTGACGTCATTGCGAGGAGCGAATGCGACGAAGCAATCCAGCTCCCGTAATCTAGATTCTGGATTGCTTCGCTGGCGCTCGCAATGACGGACATAATTAATAAAAAACGGGTCTTTGGGCGGCGCATTGGCCGCCCTTTGAATAAGAGCCGGGCAGACGTGATTGAAACGCTTTTGCCGCAGCTTTCTGTGCCTGAAGACGTTTTACGCGAAGATGGTCAGCTTGCCCCCTCCTCTATTTTTGATGCGCCGTATCAAGAATGCTGGATGGAGATCGGGTTTGGCAACGGCGAACATTTGAGCGCGTTGATGCGTCGCCATCCCGAGCATGCCTATTTGGGGGCGGAACCGTTTATTAACGGTATGGCGAGTTTTTTAAAGGATATCGCTGAGGACATTCTCACACAGCATCCCCACGAAGGTGGGGATCCCCGCCTGCGCGGGGATGCTAAAATAAAAGTTCTCATGGATGATGCGATGATGCTGGCCCATTCTTTGGAAGACGGTTGTCTGGACGGGATGTATATTCTCAATCCCGATCCGTGGCACAAAAAGCGCCATCACAAGCGCCGGATTGTGAATCGCGATAATCTGGAATGTTTTCACCGTATTTTAAAGCCCGGCGGGCAGTTGATCCTGTCCACCGATGTGCCGTATCTGGCCGAATGGATGATTACCGAGGTGATGGTTCATGGCGGTTTCACATGGCTGGCTAACCGTAAAACCGACTGGGAAACCAAGCCTTCGGAGTGGATTGATACGGCCTATCAAACCAAAGGCGCGAAAGGCGCAGACAAGATGGTGTATTTGGTGTTTGAGCGTTTCTTTTTCACTCCGCATCAGGTGTAAATTGAGGGCTTACACCACCTGGCGTTACCACACAATAATGTGGCAAACCTAAGAAGCTTCTTTTTTCGGAAACGTGCCGCATCTCGGAACCAGACTTAACCTGAGATTCAAAAGCGCTCTGAATCGTAATTTTGTTTTCTCTTGCGTAGAGATCACAATTGTCTTCCGCGCCTTGCATGATAGCGCCAACAGCTGATGCCAGCGCATATACACCCAAAATTCCACCCATAACTTTCGTGCTTTTATCCATAATCTAACCTTTCTTTCATTTCGATTATTCGCCGTCAGGATATATGAAAAAAAATTATGTCAAATGAACTACCCCGCCGCAAGCAGCGGGGTATCAGAACAGGGAGAGTTGCCTATCTTCGTGTAGCTTGAGATATTCTTTTCCCTGATTTTGGACGTATTTCTTTATCATGTCCTCATCACCATGCTTTCCTACTGTAGAAGCGAAATAACCATCGGTCCAAAACTCACCGCCCCAAAGCTGTTTTTAACATGAGGACATGATCGAAATATCTCACGCGCCGTAATGCTCTTGATGATCGTTACCAGCTTTGTTACTGGATAACTCGGAACGGATTGCACCAAAAAATGAACGTGATCCTCATCTGTCCCTATCTCTAAAAATTTTAGCTGGTAACGATCTGCTATCTTCAAACAAACATCGCGCAACACTTCATCAACCTGCGCATCGAAAACGGCGCGACGATATTTCGCCGGAAACACCAGATGATACAGCAAAACAGTAACATTATGGCTCTTATGGATATATTCGCTCACGCGAATATTTTACGCCCCAAGGGGCGGGGAATAAATCCCAAAGAGATTAAAAAATGCTTGCTCTGGTGCTTATGTAACGTTATAAGGCTTCAACAACCTGATCATTTGATATGGGTGGGCTCATCAAGAGGCCCGCCTTTTTTGTTGGGTTTTTTATTAGTAAACAGAAACACCGTGCTTGACACGGGGCCCATTCGGTTAAAACACATCCTATGGGCCCCGGATTAAATCCGGGGTTTCAAAAGGGTTTCTATGAAACAAACACCGTTAGAAAACCGCTTGAGCGAATATGCACGGCCCGTGATTGAAGATCTCGGCTTTGCGTTGGTGCTAATTAAGGTGGTTGGTGAAGGCGGCAGCCAGAACGTGCAGATTCTGGCCGAAGACCCGGCGACGCGCAATCTGGGCGTCGATGATGCGGCGAAGATCAGCCGGGCTTTATCCGCCGTCTTTGACGTTGAAGACCCGATTAAAGGCGCGTATCGTCTTGAGGTCAGCAGCCTGGCATCGACCGCCCGTTGGTGCGGATTGAGGATTTTGAAGCCTATAAAGGGTTTGAAGCGAAGATTGAAAGCTGCGTCCCGGCGGAAAACGGGCAAAAGCGCTTTCGCGGGATTTTGCAGGGATTGAACGGCGAAAATGTGTTGATTGACACCGATCAGGGCAAGGCCGAGATCCCGTTTGTGAATTTGACCAAGGCTAAATTGGTCATGAGTGATGAATTAATACAAAAACAGCAAATCTATAAGGAGAAAGAAAAATGGAATTGCTACAAGTTGCGGATAACGTCGCAAGAGAGAAAAACATTGATCGCGAGATCGTCGTGACGGCGATGGAAGAAGCGATCCAAAAGGCCGGCCGTTCAAAATACGGTCACGACCATGACATTCGTGCGGAGATCAACCGCAAGACCGGAAGCATTGCGTTGAAGCGTTATCGTGAAGTGGTCGAAGAGACGGCCGAGATTGAAAATGAAATGGCGCAAATTCCGCTATCGAAAGCGCAGCGTATTAAGCCGGATGCTAAGGTTGGTGAATTTTTGACGGATGAGCTGCCGCCGCTGGACTTTGGCCGAATTGCCGCGCAAACCGCCAAGCAGGTCATCATGCAAAAAGTCCGCGAGGCCGAACGGGCGCGTCAATATGCTGAATTTAAAGACCGCGTCGGCGAGGTGATTAACGGCGTGGTAAAACGTGTTGAATACGGCAATGCGAGTGTTGATATTCAGGGGCGCGCCGAAGCGGTGCTGCGCCGGGATGAAGGTCTGCCGCGCGAACATCTGAAAACCGGCGATCGTGTACGCGCCATTATTTATGAAGTGCGCGAAGAAATGCGCGGCCCGCAAATCTTCCTTTCACGGACGCACCCTGAGTTTATGGCCAAGCTGTTCATGCAGGAAGTGCCGGAAATTTATGACGGGATTATCGAGATTAAATCTGTGGCCCGTGATCCGGGAAGCCGCGCGAAGATCGCGGTTGTCTCCAAAGAGGGCTCGATCGACCCGGTTGGCGCTTGCGTCGGGATGCGCGGGAGCCGCGTTCAGGCCGTTGTCAACGAGCTGGGCGGTGAGAAAATCGACATTGTTCCATGGTCTGAAGACATTGCGAGCTTTGTCGTCAATGCGCTGCAACCCGCAGAAGTCGCCAAGGTTGTGCTGGATGAAGAAACCAAGCGTATGGAAGTGGTTGTACCGGATGAGCAACTCTCGCTGGCGATTGGCCGCCGGGGACAAAATGTCCGGCTGGCCTCTATTCTGGTGGGCTGGGACATCGACATTCTGACGGAAGAAGAAGAGTCCACGCGCCGCGCCGAAGAGTTCAAGACCCGCTCGACCCTGTTCATGGAAGCTTTGGACGTTGATGATGTGATTGCGCACCTGCTGGTGGCCGAAGGCTTCACACGCGTTGAGGAAATCGCAGAAACACCGATTGAAGAGTTGAACCAGATTCAGGGCTTTGAGGAGGAAATTTCCACCGAGCTCCAAAATCGGGCGATTACATGGCTGGATGCGAAAGCTAAAGAGCTGGCTGAAAAGCAAGCCGAACTTGGCATTGCCGATGATTTGATGCGTGCGGAAGGCTTGCTGCCTTCACAAATCATCAAACTTGGTGAAGCCGGGATCAAAACGCTGGATGATCTGGCGGATCTGGCTGCGGATGAACTGCTTGAAGCCTTGGGCGATGGCCAGATCACCGAAAAAGACGCCAATACCGTGATTATGGCGGCGCGGGCTCACTGGTTCGAAGAAGAAGACAAGGCGGCGGCGGAAGCCGAAACGGCTGCGGCCTCTTCTGAAGAACCGGCGGCACAAGCCGAAGACGCGGCTTAACGTGATGTTGAGGAGACAGGACCCATTTCGGATTTTAGACGCATATTGTTGTCGTTTTTCAAACCTTCCGGCGTAGTTCGTGACGCTGGAGGCGAGAGCCTATTCTCAAAGCATGGGGGGCACAATAATATTGTGTCCCCGTTGTTTTTTTTACCGCACATGCGGATAAATAAACCCAAATATTTAAATTTAAACAAAGATTTTGCACCGCTGGCTCAGTGGTGTATAACCCTGTGTGCGCGGCTTTAAAACGCGCCGGAAAGACCTGAAGAAGAGATTATGAGCGAAACGAAAAGCAAAGACAGCGACGAAACACAAAAAGACACCGTAAAAGACGGGGGTAAAAAGACGTTGAGCCTTGGCGGGACTTTGAGCCTGAAAGGCGGAGCGCCGACCGGGCCAAGACCGGGGGCTGCGCCGGGAACCGTTGCGGTCGAGGTGCGCCGCAAGAGAGCGCAGACGCCAGTTTCTGCGCCTGCGGACGCTGCACCGCAGGCCGATGCGCATTTATCGGATTCGGAGCGCGAGGCCCGGGCCAGAGCACTTGAAAAAGCGTTGGCCGAAGGCGGCAAGGCCAAGAGCACTCTGCCTAAACGCCGTACAACAATTGAAGACAAGAAAAAGGAAGAAGCCGCCCATAAAGAGGCTGCTGAAAAATCCGCACGGGCGAAAGAACTCGAAGAACTGGAGCGCATTGAAGCCGAAGAGTCGAAACGCGCCGCCGATATGCAGGCCAATGCCCCTGCCCTGCCTGATCCGGAAAGCGCACATCATGCCCGGCGTGGCGGGAAATTCGCGGATGATGGCGAGGCTGAGAGCTATCGTGACAAGTTGAAAAAAGGCGCGCCGAAAGCGCCAACCAAGAGCACAGACGATCGCCGCGGCGGGCGGATGACCGTCACGCAGGCGCTCAACCGTGATTTTGAACGCGACCGCGGGCCATCTCTGGCGGCGCAGCGCCGGGCGCGTGAAAAGGCGCGCATGGCGGCGCAAGGGCCGAAAGAACCGGCACAAAAGGTTTACCGTGAAGTTGTCGTGCCTGAAGTTATTACCGTTGGCGAACTGGCCAACCGGATGACCGAACCGACCGGTGAAGTGGTCAAGGTGTTGATGAAGCTGGGCGTGATGGCGACCGTGACCCAGAGTATCGATGCCGATACGGCGGAACTGGTTATCAGCGAGTTCGGCCATACAATCAAGCGTGTCACCGATGCCGATGTGGAAGAAGGTCTGGGCGGTATTGAGGATACACCGGAAAACCTTACATCGCGTCCGCCGGTCGTGACCATTATGGGCCACGTCGATCACGGGAAAACCTCTTTGCTCGATGCGCTGCGCCAGACCAATGTGGTGTCCGGCGAGGCGGGCGGCATTACCCAGCATATCGGGGCCTATCAGGTCAGCATGCCTTTGGGTGAGAAGATTACTTTCCTCGATACGCCGGGCCACGCGGCCTTTACCGAGATGCGCGCACGCGGGGCGCATGTGACGGATATCTGCGTCATTGTCGTGTCCGCAGAAGACAGCGTGATGCCGCAAACGATTGAGGCTATCAACCACGCCAAGGCGGCGAAGGTGCCGATCATTATCGCGGTGAACAAGATCGACCTGCCGGCTGCCGATCCGATGAAGGTTAAGACCGAGTTGCTTCAGCATGAAGTGGTGGTCGAGGAGTTGTCCGGGGACGTACAGTGCGTCGAAATTTCCGCAAAAAAGCGGATCAATCTCGACAAGCTGGAAGAAGCCATCATCCTGCAGGCTGAAGTGCTGGAGCTGAAAGCCAATCCGAACCGTCCGGCTCTGGGCGTTGTCGTCGAATCCAAGCTGGAAAAAGGCCGCGGGCCTGTGGCGACTGTGCTGGTGCAGAACGGGACTTTGCGCGTGGGCGATACCTTCGTTGCCGGGGCGGAGTTTGGGAAAGTGCGCGCGCTGATTAACGATCAGGGCGAGACTGTTGCCGAAGCTGTTCCCGGCCAGCCGGTCGAGGTTCTGGGCCTGAATGGGGCGCCGGATGCCGGAGATCCGGTCAATGTCACGCCCGATGAAGGTAAAGCGCGGGAAATCAGCGAATACCGCCATCGCAAGCGCCGTGAGATGCAGGCTGTGGCCGCCGTTAAAGGCCGCACGACGATTGACGATCTGCTCGCCGCGCGTGAGGCCGGGCAGAAGACCGCTCTGCCCGTTATTGTCAAGGGCGATGTGCACGGCTCGGTTGAGGCTATTTTGGGTTCCTTTAACAAGATGGTCGAAGAAAACGAGGATATCGAAGTGCAGGCGCTGCACACCGGGGTTGGCGGGATCACCGAGTCCGATGTCAAGCTGGCGCGCGCTTCGGGCGGAATTATTATTGGCTTTAACGTCCGCGCCAATGCGCAGGCGCGCGATCTCGCCGCTCGCGAAGGCGTAGATATTCGCTATTATAACGTGATTTACGATGTGATCGACGATGCCAAGGCGATCCTGTCGGGCATGCTGTCACCGTCGCAACGCGAGGAATATATCGGGAATGCAACGATCCTGCAGGTGTTCAACATCACTAAGGTCGGGAAAGTGGCCGGGTGTATGGTGGATATGGGCATCGTCAAGCGCGGCGCGGGCGTCCGTCTGCTGCGCGACGATGTAGTGATCCATGAAGGCAAGCTGAAAACCCTGCAGCGCTTTAAAGACGAAGTTAAAGAAGTCAAAGAAGGCACCGAGTGCGGGATGGCGTTTGAAAATTACGACGACATCAAGGAAGGCGATGTGATCGAATGCTTTGAGGTCATCGAAGAAGCCCGGACCGTTCAGTAATGACAAACAAAGCAAATACCATTATTGCCAATGAGGATGTGAACGCCCGTATTTTATGGCTACGTGAACAGAAAGTGATGCTGGACTATGACTTGGCTGAGCTTTATCAGGTTGAAACCAGAGTTCTTAATCAAGCTGTTGCCAGAAACATAGAGCGCTTTCCTATTGATTTCATGTTTCAGTTAACGCCTGAAGAGTTTGAAAATTGGAGATCACAAATTGTGATGTCCAATCCAGGTGCCAAGATGGGCCTTAGAAGGCCGCCTTTTGCCTTTACGGAACAGGGCATTGCCATGCTTTCAGGTGTATTGAAAAGCGAAAGAGCCATACAGGTTAACATAGCTATTATGCGCGCGTTTGTTCGCATGAGAGAATTTATGCTTTCTCACAAAGAAATGGCAGTACGCATAGATGAGATGGAGGCTAAGTACGATAAGCAGTTTGCTGCGGTATTCGACGCACTTCGTCAGTTACTTGAAACGCCCGTTTCTAATAAAAATCCAATAGGATATATACATTACGAAAATTAGGCTTGCCGACAGAAGTATGAAACCACATCACACACATAAAGGCCCGTCGCAACGCCAGCTCCGCGTTGGGGAGCAGTTGCGCCATATTATTGCCGAAACGATGAATCGCGGTCATTTTCACCGTGAGGCTTTGCTGGATGCGGGCCGGGTGAGCGTGACCGAGGTGCGGGTGACGCCCGATCTGAAGCAAGCCAAGGTGTATGTGATGTCGCTGGGCGGGGTGGATATGGACACGATTCTGCCCGCCCTAAACGAAGAAGCGCACGTCTTTCAAAAAGAGATCGGCCGTCAGCAGGCGCTGAAATTCACCCCTAAGGTTCATTTTGTACGTGACGAAAGCTTTGACGAAGCGCAGAAAATTGATGAGCTGCTGCGCGGGGTGCACCTCCCTGAAAATGACGAGGGCGAAGGGTAGCCCCGATGGGACGGCGGAAAAAAGGCGATAAGATTGACGGGTGGATCAATCTCGACAAGCCTTTGGGCCTGACCTCGACGCAGGCGATGGCCAAAGTGCGGCGGATTTTGAACGCGCAAAAGGCCGGGCATGCCGGGACGCTGGACCCGCTGGCGACCGGCATTTTGCCGATTGCGCTGGGGGAGGCCACCAAGACTATTCCGTTTATGCAGGACCGCCATAAAACCTATGAATTTACAGTCACATGGGGGGAGCGGCGCGATACCGATGACTCGGAAGGCGAAACGCTCGCCACTTCTGATGTGCGCCCTGCCCGCGATGATGTTGAAGCGATATTGGCTGATTTTACCGGCGTCATCTCGCAAATCCCGCCGCGATTTTCGGCAATCAAGATAGACGGGCAGCGGGCCTATGACCTAGCACGCGATGGCGAAGAGGTTGAGTTGAAAGCACGGGAGGTTTTTATTGAAAGCCTTGAATTGCTTGAAGTCCGCGGTAATGAGGCTGATTTTGTTATGACCTGCGGGAAAGGCACCTATGTGCGTTCGCTGGCGCGGGATATGGCCGAAAGCCTCGGTACTTGCGGGTATGTGTCGGCGCTGCGGCGAACGCGGGTTGGGGGATTTGCGCAGGAACGTGCGATTTCTCTTGAAAAGCTAGAAGAAATGGGCGATAAAGCGCGCGAAGCTTTGCTGCCTCTGGTCAGTGCGCTGGACGACATCCCGGCTCTGGCTCTTAAGGAGGCTGAAGTGGCGAAGCTTCGCAACGGACAGGTTGTGTCCTTTGTGTCCAAGCCCGATTTTGAACGCATTAAAGCGGCGGGTTTGGAAAACGGCCAAAGCGCCGTGGCTGTCTTTCGGGATTTGCCGGTCGCTTTGGTAGAGCGCAAGGGGCCGAATATACAGCCGGTTCGTGTTTTTAACATTTAGACATTTGAGGAGAAAACGATGTCGATTAGTCCGAATATTGCCGTGAAAAAGGCAAAAACAATTGAAGAATACGCCACGAAAAAGGGCGACACCGGTTCGCCGGAAGTTCAGGTTGCGATCCTGACCACCCGGATTAACGAGCTGTCCGAGCACATGCAGCAGCACAAAAAAGACTTCCATTCTCGCCGCGGCCTGCTGGCCATGGTCGCCAAGCGCCGTAAGTTGCTGGATTACCTGAAAGGCAAAGAGGAAGCGCGTTATCAGGATTTGATTAAACGTCTCGGCATCCGTCGTTAAAAGAACTTTCAGCTTCAATACTTTGCCGCTTTACGGCAAAAACAATGGGGACACAATGAGTCATTGTGCCCCCCGCCCTTTTAACACCGTTTTTTTCTTGCGTTTTTTTGATTAGTGGGCGTATGTTATGGCAAATTTTTGAGGTTGCAATGAGAATAAAGAGTTTATTGCCGGTTTTTGCTTTATGTGCACCATCGGTTCTTTTGAACGGTTGTGCGACTATTGGTGAACGCTTTGAGAACACGACGCATATCCTCTCCGGGCATGAACAATGTGTTCAGGCTTACATTGATCGCGCGCGGGCTTTGCAAGAAGAGATTACGGGCGAAACGAGCACAATTGACGATGCTACCGATGCCGCGAGCTATGCTATGGGGGTTATTAATCTTTCTTCCCGTTTGCTTTATTCTTTCTTTTTTTCTGCCACAAAAGAACAAATTCAAGAAGCCCGTGATATTAACAATGGTCTCTGGATTTCAAAACGACATCCTTATGGTGTTCCCGGCATTGGTACTGAAACCTATACTCATTGCCGTTGATAGCCTTTTAAGCCGCCAGTTTTTCATTCAGGAAATAACGCGCCTTGATCGCGCCGTTCTCCAGTTCGAATACCAAGGGCTGGCCGGTGGGGATTTCCGCATCATTGATACTGTCCGGGGTTTCGACGCCGAGGATAATCAGCATGGCGCGCAGGGAGTTGCCGTGGGCGGCAATGAGAATGTTCCTGCCGTCATCCAGCAGCGGCTTGATATTGGCCTCGTAATACGGACGGACGCGATTTTCGACGACATCCTGCAGGCATTCCCCGCCGGGCGGGCGCGTATCGTATGAGCGGCGCCAGATATGAACCTGCTCATCGCCGTATCTGGCGCGGGTTTCGTCCTTGTTCAGCCCGGTCAGCTCGCCATAGTCACGTTCGCGCAGATCATCATGGAAGGTCATCGTGTCGATCAGCTCGCCCTGCCCCGCGGCCTCCAGCGCCAGCCGCGCCGTGCGCCCCGCGCGGGTCAGTGTGCTGGTGAAGACCTGATCAAACGTAATCCCGGCTTGCTTAATCTGCTTACCGGCCTGACGGGCCTCTTCAACGCCTTTCTCAGACAAATCCACATCGTGAAAGCCTGTGAATTTGTTTTCGAGGTTCCATTGGCTTTGACCGTGGCGGAGAAGGACGAGGATGTTCATTTTGGTTCCTTTCTTGTTAAAATACCGATGTTTTTTATCTTTAAACTACCAAGACACAAAGTACACCAAGATATTTTTTCTTGGTGCGTTTGGTGGTTTAAATAGGAATTCTATTGAAAACATCCATATTGAAACAAACAGGGTCAGTCGAAAAACTTGACATATTTATTTTCATAATACATATTGTGCTCCGAAGCAATAACGGAGAAACAACAATGCTTGGCGTAGTTTGCAATGAAAAATCGACAAATGTGGAAACACTGAAATACAGTTCAGACAATTGGGCTTTAGCCCAATATCACACGGACACGGAAGATCAGGTTATTTTTGTAAAAAAATGGCGCAGTGCCAAGGGTGAAAACCTCTATGCTGTAGCTATCGTAGACTTGGAAAAAACAGACATCACACAAAGAAGCCCTACTATATGGGCTATCCCCGTTGGCAATATTTTCTCTTTATTGCCAGATTACAGATATTCAGACCACAGATCATTTCCGTATTTAACACCTTCTTCTCAAAGGGATGATGCTCGCAATTTTCCTGTGCTGGTTGACGAATCTCCTTTTCTTCACATGCTTTCGGACCTTTTTCAGCCGAACAAGCCAATCTTTTTGCAATGTCATAGGAGAAGGCGTAATAGAAAGAGACGCGACAAGAAGAATCGAAAGATATCCACAAAATAGTCCGTCCGGAGGAGCGCCTGCGTAAATCAATGTTGACCGGTGTCCGTCTGTGATTTCCAAACATTCCTTTGACTTTCGCGGCGGATCATGCCACTCTACGCGCAATGAAAGAACTTGTGAGGTTGACCGTTGGCAGAGGTTGGATGATTAGAGGTTAGATGATTGGAATACGTTCCAATCCTCTAACTCAATTTCTAACCTCCATTTCACAGTCCACCCCACAAAATTTCCCACAACATTCATAATGTCATCCCGAGCGTAGTCGAGGGATCTTTGTTTGTATTTGAATGAAAAGATCTCTCCACTTCGCAGCGATGCTGCTTCGGTCGAGATGACACAAAACAGACACATGAAAGGTAAAATACATGTTTAAAGTTTATCGCAAAGATATTGATCTTGCAGGAAAAACACTCACCCTTGAAACGGGTAAAATTGCGCGTCAGGCCGATGGCGCCGTACTCGCCACGATGGGCGAAACCTCGGTTCTGTGCTGCGTCACCGCCGCCAAGACCGTCAAAGAAGGGCAGGATTTTTTCCCGCTGTCGGTTCATTATCAGGAAAAAACCTATGCCGCCGGGAAAATTCCGGGCGGCTTTTTTAAACGCGAGGCCAAGCCGAGCGACAAGGAAACGCTGACAAGTCGTTTGATCGACCGTCCGATCCGCCCGCTGTTCCCGAAAGGGTTTCTGAACGAAGTTCAGGTGATTGCGACAGTGATTTCGCACGATCTTGAAAACGATCCGGATATGGTCGCGATGTGCGGCGTGTCGGCGGCGCTGACAATTTCGGGCATTCCGTTTATGGGGCCGATCGGCGGGGCGCGCGTCGGTTACAAAGATGGCGCATATATCATCAACCCGGCGATGGCCGAAGTGGCCGAAGGCGATCTGGACCTCGTGGTCGCCGGAACGCATGAAGGCGTTTTGATGGTTGAATCCGAAGCGCAGGAACTGGGCGAAGATATCATGCTCAGCGCGGTGAAAGCCGGTCATGAAGCCTATCAAAGCGTCATCAACGGCATTATCGAACTGGCCGAAATGTGCGCGAAGGAGCCCTGGGATATTGCCGAGACGCCGGATGCCCTTAAGCAGCTGGAAGCGGACATCAAGAGCAAATATGCGTCGGATGTTGAAAAAGCTTACTCTATTACCGACAAGCTGGAGCGTCAGGCTGCCGTCGGCGCGGTGCGTGAAGCCGCTATCGAAGCCTTCACAAACGAAGAGAGCGGCATTGACGCTAATACGATTACCGCGAAATTCAAATCCCTCGAAGCCGATGTGGTCCGCGGGGCGATTTTGAAAACCGGCGGACGGATTGACGGGCGAGACACGAAAACGGTGCGCCCGATTGTGGCCGAGGTTGGCGTGTTGCCGCGTACGCACGGCTCCGCCCTGTTTACCCGCGGGGAAACGCAGGCACTGGTCGTGACCACTCTGGAACCGGACAGGATGAGCAGATCATCGATGCGCTGGAAGGTGAATATAGAGAGCCGTTCCTGCTGCATTACAACTTTCCGCCCTACTCTGTCGGCGAGGCTGGCGCATGGGCCTCCGGTCGTCGCGAGATCGGCCACGGCAAGCTGGCATGGCGCGCGATTCACCTGCTGCTCCCTCTGCGGAAGATTTCCTTATACGATGCGGGTAGTTTCCGAAATCACAGAATCCAACGGCTCGTCCTCGATGGCGACCGTGTGCGGAACGTCTTTGTCTTTGATGGATGCGGGCGTACCGCTGAAGGCGCTGGTGGCTGGATCGCCATGGGCCTGATCAAGGAAGGAAATGATTTTGCCGTGCTGTCCGACATTCTGGGCGATGAAGATCATCTGGGCGATATGGATTCTTTAGTGGCCGAACGGCCGAAGGTGTGACCTCTTTGCAGATGGATATCAAGATCACCTCCATCACCTTCGATATCATGAGCCAAGCCTGGCGCAGGCCAAGGACGGGCGTTTGCACATTCTGGGCGAGATGGCCAGGCGTCACCGAGGCGCGGGCCGAACTCAACGAGCATGCGCCGCAGATCGTCTCGATCACCATTCCGACCGACAAGATCCGTGACGTGATCGGAACCGGCGGGAAAGTCATCCGCGAAATTATCGAGGCGACCGACACCAAGATCGATATCGACGATGACGGTACGGTCAAAGTGGCCGCGACCAACAAAGAGAATATCGATAAGGCCATCGACTGGATCAAAGGTTCGACCGATGAGCCGAAGTCGGCAAAGTCTATAACGGCAGGTCGTGAAGACCGTTGATTTCGGCGCGTTTGTGAATTTTATGGGCGCGAAAGACGGTCTGGTTCACATTTCCGAGCTGCAAAACGCCCGCACGGCCAACACGACCGACGTGGTCAATGAGGGCGACGAGGTTAAAGTCCTGCTGCGGCATTGATGATCGCGGCAAGATCGCTTCCATGAAGCGCGTCGATCAGGAAACCGGCGAAGAAATCAAAAAAGAAGAGGAAGACGCTGCTTAAGCGCTCTTTTCATTAAACGAAATTAGAGTGCCCGCTTTATTTGCGGGCATTCTTTATTGTAAGGATAACATTATGGCACTGAAACTCCCCCAAATTATCGGTCATCGCGGCTGCGCGGCTTATGCGCCGGAAAATACGCTGGAAGGGTTGCATACGGCGGCGGATATGGGCGTGGAATGGGTGGAGTTCGATGTGAAGCTGACCAAGGATCAGGTGCCGATCCTGTTTCATGATGAGGATTTAGAGCGCACAACCAACGGCAGCGGCGCGGTAAAAGACTTCACGCTGACCGAACTGAAGGAGCTGGATGCGGGGAGCTGGTTTTCCGACGGGTTCTTCGGCGTTTGTATCCCAACGCTGGAGCAGGCTGTGGATGTGTTGATCGAACGGGATTTGGGCGTCAATGTCGAAATCAAGCCCTGCCCCGGCCGGGAAAAGGAAACTGCGGAAGTTGTGCTGGATGTGCTTTCGGGCATTTGGGACGATCATGAGCGGTTGCTCATTTCCTCGTTCCAGCATGTGTGTCTGGAAACGGCGCTGGATATGGCGGCGGATTGGCATCGCGGATTTTTATTACCGGAAGAATGGCCGGAAAACTGGCAGGAACTGGCGGAATATTTGCAGGTTTCGAGCGTGAATCTGGACGGGCGGACCTGCACACGGGAACAAGTCGAGCAAGCTTTGGAATTGGAAAAACCGGTGCTGGCTTATACGATCAACGACCCGGACCGCGCGCGCTTCTTACAAAGCTGGGGCGTGGATGGATTTTTCACCGATGCGCCCGATGCACTGCAGGACGGGCTGTTTAGTGTGCATTGATTATTTATTTTTCAAAAACTCATCTGCTGACATAGGAAGACTTATGCCCCCTTCCAGTTCATCAGAACTATAATCGTAATCATATTCTTCTGAATAGTCAGCCTCGCTTAAACCCTCTTTCACCCCCTTCATAAATTCGGTTGCACCCGTTACACCGATAATCAGGATGTAAAGAACAATGAGTGAAACAAAGCTCATTCTTGGCGTAAACAGTGCTAACCCCCATGCAAAAGGGTTACGCCGTGGAAGATTTTTGGCGCCATCATCGCTAGATATCATAGCCAATCTCCTCGTCATCCATGGATAGTCGGCGATAATTTCATGGTAGGACATCCAAAACCCTTTGGTATACTTATTCTGATCCAGCAACGCCGCCATATTGATGTCTTTCCAACGCCGACCACCTACAACGAGAGCTGACATAGCTTTCATGGCCGCTTCCCGAGATCTGCAGCAATACATACCGTGTTTATCACATGTGACTTCACGTGCCCGTGAATATCCTGCTCCAAGTAGCGGCAACCATGAAACAAGAAGGAAAACCGGTCCCCAAATCAGATGATTGCGTTTTATGTGACCAAGTTCATGGCCGATATAAAACTTGATAGCCTCCGGCTCTTCTTCCAATGCATCGACTATATCGGAGAATAACACCACATAGTGCCGTTTCAAAAATCGTGTTGCCAGAGCATTAAATATGCCATCGGCATGTATCAGGATAATTGTCGGTTCCTTGGTTATCTCTAATTTCCGGCAGCATTCCTGAAACATTGCGTAAAGATCCGGAAATTGTTGCGGTGTAACGATCGCCCCTGAACCTTTTAGATAGGAAATAAAACCAGACTGGGCGAAAAGATAAAGTATAAAGCCAAGAGCAACAAAAATAAGGGCTACACCAAATGTTCCTATAATGAGCGCGGCCCAAGTTATGCAGCCTAAAACAGCCAAAACCGTAAAAAGGATTTTCTCATTTTTATCGACCAATTTTTCCATATTTTTTCCTTATTCTTTCCAATATTCAACTTACAATTTACCCAAAGCCTCATGCGGGGCCATGCCCATGGCGTTGAATCCGCAATCGACATAGTGGGTTTCGCCAGTCACAGCACTGGACAGGTCGGAGAGCAGGTAGAGAGCGGTTCCCCCCAGTTCATCAAGCTCTACCGGTCTACGTAAAGGCGCGGCGGCGTTGCAATATTTAAACGTCGTGCGGGAACCGCCAATCACCGCGCCGGCCAGTGTGCGCATCGGTCCGGCGCTGATCGCGTTCACACGCACTCCTTCGGGGCCGAGATCGGCGGCGAGATAGCGGGTGGAGGCTTCCAGCGCGGCCTTGGCCACGCCCATGACGTTATAATTCGGCATGACTTTTTCCGCGCCGTAATAGGTGAGTGTGAGCGCGCTGCCGCCCTCTTTCATTAATTCCTTGGCCCGGCGCATCACGGAGGTGAAGGAATAGCATGAGATATGCATGGTTTTCAGAAAGTTATCCAGCGTGGTATCCACATAACGGCCCTGCAGCTCATTCTTATCGGAATAGGCGATGGCATGGACGAGAAAATCAAGCCCGCCCCATTTATCCTCAAGGGTGGAAAAAACTTGATCAAGGTTATCCTCATTGGTCACATCGCAATCGATGAGAATATCCGAGCCGAGGCTTTCCGCCAGAGGCTTGACGCGTTTACCAAAGGCCTCCCCCTGATAGGTAAAGGCCATTTCAGCACCGGCTTCGTGCAGGGATTTGGCCATACCCCAAGCGATGGAGTGGTCGTTGGCCACGCCCATAATAAGACCTTTTTTACCTTTCATGAATTCTGAATGCATTGTCGTTAATCCTTAAACTTGCTCATTGCCAGCGTACAGTTGGTGCCACCAAAGCCGAAACTGTTGGAGATCACAGTTTCGTGGTTGACGTCATCAACGCGGTCCCTCGCGATCGGCATACCGGTCGCGCCTTCGTCAAGATTTTCGATATTGATGGATGGGGCAACGAAGTTATGCTGCATCATCAGCAGGGAATAGATCGCCTCCTGCACCCCTGTGCCGCCCAGTGAGTGGCCGGTCATCGATTTGGTCGCGCTGATATGAGGCATGGCCTGATCGAGAGGTTCGAAGACCTCCTTAATCGCGTTTATTTCGGTGATGTCACCCACAGGCGTTGAGGTGCCGTGCGTATTGATATAGGTCACCGGGGTTTTGATGGCGGACAGCGCCTGTTTCATGCAGCGCACGGCCCCTTCCCCGCTGGGTGCCACCATATCGGCGCCGTCGGAGGTTGCGCCATAACCGGTGATTTCAGCGTAGATTTTGGCACCGCGGGCCTTGGCATGTTCCAGCTCTTCCAGAACCAGAATTCCGCCGCCACCGGCAATGACGAAACCGTCGCGATCTGCATCATAGGCACGGGCGGCCTTTTCAGGGGTATCGTTATATTTCGAACTCATTGCCCCCATAGCGTCAAAGAGAACGGAAAGCGTCCAGTCGAGTTCTTCTCCGCCGCCGGCGAACATGATGTCCTGTTTACCCCACTGGATCATTTCTGCGGCATTGCCGATGCAGTGGGACGAAGTTGAACAGGCTGAGGAGATTGAATAATTCACGCCCTTGATCTGGAAGTTGGTTGCCGCAGTGGCCGATGTGGTCGAACACATCGCCTTGGGCACAGCGAACGGGCCAACGCGCTTGGGGCCTTTTTCGCGGGTAACGTCTGCGGCGGCAACCTGCGCGCGGGTTGACGGCCCGCCGGAGCCGACAATGATGCCGGTGCGCTCATTGGAGATCTCGGATTGCTCCAGCCCGGCATCTTTTATCGCCTGTTCCATCGACAGGTGCACATAGCCGGCGGCATCGCCCATGAAGCGCCACAGGCGTTTATCGATATTTTCGGCCAGATCAATGTTCGGCTTGCCATGCACCTGCGAGCGGAAGCCCAGTTCGGCATAGTCCGGCGCAGCGGTGATGCCGGACTTACCAGCTTTTAGGCTTTCCAGCGCTTCGTCCTGATTATTCCCGATGCAGGAGATAATCCCCAATCCCGTGATAACGACACGTTTTTTCTGAAAATCTATCATGGCGCTTTTTTACTGTTTTACTTCTTTAAAGTCACGCAATACTTTATTGACATAATTTATAATTTTTGCTATCACACCTACGAACAGAGGTAAAAATAGATGCCTTTAAAGCATAGAATTGTGACTACAGTTACATGTCTTACAAAGTGTTTTCGGCCCGTTGCTCTTGGGAGTACACCATATATGAGTAAGCGTGAGCGGGATGCATTTTCAAACCTTTTGTGCGCTGCTGATACTTATGTTGAGTATGGCTGTTGTTGAGTATGGCTGTGGCGGAAGCGCTCCTCTTGCCTTGGAGCGTAGTAAACGCGTTGTTTCCGTAGACAATGACGAGCGCTATATTTCGCTTCTTAAAAAGCGCTTTTTAGACCATTCAGGTTTTTCAGCACTTTATCGCAGTCTTGGCCCGTCAGGGGCTTGGGGATACCCTGTCTTTACTTTTAATAACGCAGCCTTTCGACAGAAAGCTAACGCTTATATTTCCGCTCCATGGGACGAACTGGATGCTGAAAGACAAAAGCCAGATCTTGTCCTTGTAGATGGCCGCTTTAGAGTGGCGAGTATTTTACACTCCCTGAAAAGAGCTAACGGACATGACACAACTTTCTTTTTGCATGATTATGAAGAGCGGCCTTTTTATGGCGTCATTCGACCGTTTATAGACGTTTTAGAGCATGTTGACTCGGCTTTAATTTTTAGAAGAAACTTAAATTGCGTACCTGAATCTATGGCAAATATTGAGCAGCAATATGTTGCTGATTACCGATAGACGTCTTTATTTTGAGTTATCAAACAGGCCGACTTTCATGTCTTTGGCCTCGTAAATGACTTGTCCGTCGGCTTCGAGTTTACCGTCGGCGACGCCGAGAACCAGCTTCCGGTTAATTACGCGTTTGAAATCGACGATATAGCGGACCAGCTTTGTGCTCGGCAAAACCTGATCGGTGAATTTGAGTTCGCCCAGACCGAGCGCGCGGCCAGAGCCCTCAGCGCCTGTCCAACCCAAGAAAAAGCCGGTGAGCTGCCAAAGCGCATCGAGGCCCAAACAGCCGGGCATAACCGGATCGCCTTTAAAATGGCAGGCAAAAAACCAGAGGTCGGGTTTGATGTCGAATTCAGCGATCACCTGCCCCTTGCCGTATTCGCCGCCATCTTCGGAAATATGGGTGATGCGGTCAAACATTAGCATCGGCGGCAGTGGCAATTGCGCGTTGCCGGGGCCGAAAAGCTCGCCCTCTCCGCATTTGATTATTTCTTCGTAGCTGTAGCTGGATTGTTGTTTTCCCGCATGCAAGTTCGCAGTCATGAATCACCCGTTTTGATTTGTGTATTCTTCACCCGAATTTATAGGGATATTCACGAGGCTCTGCAAGCCCTGAGCCGACTCTATTCAGTGGATAAAAGAGGATTATGTAAGGATTACATGGAGGCGAGTTCGTGGTCCATGCATACGGATTTGTAAGTCTCGGTAATCGCGGCCATGGCCAGCGGTTTGGCGATGGCCGGTTCCATTTCCGGGACTTCGCCCCCGGCGGCTACGGCCAGCATCCGTCCGGCAGCCTTGGCGCAAGACACGGCCTGATCATACTTACACGTCATCTGCATGGCTTTGAAGAAACTCTGGCAGTAAGGTTCAATGCCGAAGATCAGGTCGACCGGCGCGTTGACGGGGACATCGTTGGCGGCCAGACCAAAACGCCAGTCGCTGCCTGCCGGGACGCCGAGGCGCACGGCTTCCTGGGTCATGACGAAAACGATTTGATCGAGATTGTCGGGAATATTGCAGCCGCGAAAGATCATGCAGCTATCGGAGTTTAGGGATTGGGCAAGGCGACGCCCGGCCACGGCGCTTAAAGAGGCGATGCAATCGCCCAGTCCCCAGCCTTCACAGGCCACTTTGCGATCAATCACAACGTCGCAAAGTTCCTGAGCCGCGATTTCAAAGCCCATGGCTTTGTGAACGCATTCCACCAGCAGGCGCAGGCTTTCAGCGCGCGACAGGCCTTCAGCTTCCCAGCCGATGAGAATATTGTGGACAATGACCAACATCAGATTGTGGAATTCAAAGGCGCAGTCAAGCCATTCTTCAAAGAAGGCGCGGGCGACAGCGCGGCCCTTTTCCGTTTCCTGATCGATGATGTGGGCGGGCGGCAAGGCCGTTTGTGAGAGCGCACCCGTTGCCGGATGGGCCTGCATCAGTTCGCAAAGTTCGCGCAGACTGGCCTCCATGGCCTGATCGGGTTCATCGAAAACCAGATAGGTTTCCACAAGCACCCCGGCGATGTGCTGGATGACGCGCATGGCATCGGTGCCGCGCTCGGCGTCAGTGGCCATGCGGATCAAACCGGAATATAAACGCGCGCCCATATCGGGCTTATTGGTCAGTGCAAACATCTTGATAAGGGCCTTGGGGTTAAGGCTCAGGAAATCTGGGTTTGTGGATAAAACTGTGGATAGTTACTGTGGAGGGTGCAGAATCAACTGCGTGTATAAGGTTAGTCGAATTCTTCGGTCTCGTAAACACCCCAAATGAATTTTTGCGGCATCCAGCCTTTGTATCCGGACGCATTAACCTTGCACCATCCTTGTGTACATTCGTCAATTTCGATTAAAACCTCCGGCTCAAGATAGGCCAGTATCTTGCTCTTTTCATTTGGTTTTTTGTGAATAGAAATATTGTCTTCACTGTGGATAAATCCGGCGCGATTGCCGCTGAGCAGGGATTTGTGAACCCAGCCTTCATGGCCGTCATAATCTTTAATTTTACGCCAGATATCATATTCAAGGACAATCTCAACCGGCAGGCCGCTCTTTTTGAATATCCACTGCACAGGGTATTTTTGCCCCGGACCCGAACGCACATAGACCTCGCTAGAATGCAAAGAGACAAAGCGCGGCAGCGGCAGGTCCGTGGCGCGAAAAGCCTTTGAGGCCTCCTCAGCATAAACTGGCGCGCATATGAAAAACAACAGTGCGGTTAAGAGTACAAAACGCATAGCGCTATTTATGCGCGAGGCCTGCGCGCTGTGCAATAATTTTCGCGATTAAGGCGTTGCGTTTTTTGCGCCGGTTGCTGTAAAACCCCTGCCATGACTGAAAATTTTGAATTTTCCGTGGCGCCGATGATGGACTGGACCGACCGGCATTGCCGGTATTTTCACCGGCTGATCAGCCCGCAGGCGCGGCTTTACACCGAGATGGTGACGACCGGAGCCTTGCTGCACGGCGACGCGACGCGCTTCCTGCGTTTTGATGAGCGCGAGCACCCGGTTGTTTTGCAACTGGGCGGCTCCAGCGCCGATGATCTGGCGCGCTGCGCAGTGATGGGGGCGGAAGAAGGCTATGACGAGATTAATCTGAATTGCGGGTGCCCGTCCGACCGGGTGCAAAGCGGGGCGTTTGGGGCCTGCCTGATGAAGGACCCGGCGCTGGTGGCCGATTGCATGGAGGCGATGAAGCGGGCCGTGGATATCCCAGTCAGCGTTAAATGCCGGATCGGGATTGACGATCTGGATGATTTTGAGTTTCTCGACCGGTTTGTCGGCACGATTGCCCAGCGCGGTGTAGAGAGGTTTGACATTCATGCGCGTAAAGCTTGGCTCCAGGGGCTATCGCCAAAGCAAAACCGTGAAATCCCTGTACTGGATTATGACCGGATTTACGCGATTAAAGAAAAATATCCGCACCTGCAGATCACCCTGAATGGCGGCGTCACCACGATCGATATGGTGCAAGAGCATATGGTCCACGTTGATGGCGTGATGATCGGGCGTGAGGCCTATTCCAACCCGTATTTTCTGGCCGAAATCGAGTGCGATATTTTTAAAAATCAGAATATTCTGGATCGGGATACGGTCGCCCTCAAAATGATTCAATATATTAAAAAACAGATGGAAGAGTTTGATACTCCTGTAAAATCTATTACTCGTCATATTCTCGGGCTTTATCACGACCGGCCCGGGGCCAAGGCGTGGAAGCGGACCTTAAGCACCCTGCCCTATGAAGACGGAGCCGGGCCGGAGGTGATTGAAGCAGCGCTTGAGGCGAAAAACGCCGCCGTGGCCGCACAAAACGCTGCCTAATTCATCTAATTTCGTGTATTTTTAAGCTGAATGAGAGGTTTATGGCGATGTCCGATACCGATGAATGGCAGCTTTTAGAGACGTACGAGACGAAGAAATTCATTGAAGACGTACGCGACGAGGCCTTCAAGGGGCTGTTTGAGGGTCCCGATTATGAATTATGGACGCGAAATTTACAATTTTTGGACGGCTACAGCCATTACATCCTTTGCAACAGAGGGATGTTTCCGCCTTTTGCCCTGCATTATATCAGCAATGGCGATAATCATTATTATCTGGACGGGTCCGAGCACTCTTTGGAGCTGCTGATCGGTCATGGAGCGTTGCGCCTGACCGAAGACAACGTTCTGGATTATATCCAGTTTCATAGCGATGTGACATTTTATCCCTACCGCAAGGTTAAATTTATCATCGATCCGGCCCGCAGCCCCTATTCCGGGGCCAGCGCGATGAGCCATCACTTCAAGACATTGAAATATCATGAAAAGTTTGAGCTTGAAGATCATGAAGACGATTTGTGTTTTTATGTCCGCATGCCCTTGCTTTATAACGGCGAGACGATGGATGGACGCGTACAGGTGATGAAGCACGGGGAAATCAACATTCTCGAGCCGGTTAAAATTCCGTTGATGGACGGGAAGCGCGACCACGCGCCGCTGGATTATGACCATTTGCGAGAAAAAGAGCTTTTGGAGCAAAATCTGGAGGTTTTGCTGCAATCTGAGGAAGGTAAACGGCTCTGGGAAACGGTCGAAAGCTATCATGGGCAGTTGAAATTCGTTTCAGGGGTCGGAAGCAACGGGCTGGCTGTTGCCGCCAATGCGACGGGGTATATTGTCGCGCCGGAAAATATTGAAACGTACAGCCCTTACCAAGTCATTACAATGATTGGCGTTTTGCGGGAGATGGAGCTGATGCTGATGGGGAAAAAGCGCCCCGATCCGCATGGCGAGCTGCACGAGGTTCTCGAGCATCACGTGGCGATAAATTTGGATATTTTTCTAGAAATATGTATAATTGTAGAAGAATTGGTGAGCGCGGGTTACGAAGAAGTTTTACGCAAGTTTAAGGAATCCGGTTTTGCCGATTTTTACAGCGGCTACAAGAACAGAATGGCGAATGAAGAGATGGCCCGAATTATTGCGAAAATGTACAACATAAAGGTGGTGGAAGAATGAGCGGACCCTCTATGGCCTCACAGGCCTCAGCAAAACAGTCTGGTGGATCGTTTAGTTCCGGCTTTGCAAATATGCCGCCGACGCAATATAAGGGTTTTGAGCATGGCTATATCCGGCTGGGCAACGTGCCTTATGAGGCGTTTGGACTAAAACGCAACCGCTATCGTCCGATTATGACGTTTGGCAACCCGGCGGATTTTGTCGGCGGACCGCGTAATTCCGGAGATAGTGCAACGATGCAGGTTGCTCAGGGCGGCGGGTCGTTTGCGACTGCGACGCGGCAGAGCTAGGCCTTTTTGCCCTCTTCTTTTCGTTCGACGTGAAAGCTTTCGCCGCAACCACAGCGGCCGGTTTCGTTGGGGTTTTGGAAATCAAAACGAGCGTTGCCCAACTCATCGGTGATGTAATCAATGGTCATGCCGATCAGCATCCATGAATAGATTTTCGGGATATAGATAACGGCGCCGTTATTTTCGATGAGATCGTCATTTTCGAGGCCATCGACAGCGTATTCCATGGCGTATGAATTGCCCGAGCAACCGGTGGTTCTGACTGAGAGACGTAGGCCGAGCATTCCTGCAGGTGCTTTTTCCAGCAGGATTTTAATATGGTCACGGGCGGCATCTGTTATCGTGATATTCAAACGCCCCTCACATGAACATATTCAGTTGCATTTTGGCGGTTTCAGCCATCATCGCCGGGCTCCACGGCGGGTCCCAGACGATTTCGACATCGACTTCGCCGACGCCGTCAATCGGCAGCAGCGCGCCCTGCACCCAGCCGGGCATTTCCTGCGCCACCGGGCAGCCCGGCGAGGTCAGGGTCATTTTGACCTCGACATCATGAACGCCATCCTTTTCCTCGGCGATTTTCACCGCATAAATCAGGCCGAGTTCATAAATGTTGACCGGGATTTCCGGGTCGTAGATTTCTCTGAGCGCGGTTAGCATCACGGGCCAGAGCGTATGATCCTGCGGCACATCGGCGTTTTGCGGCTCGGCCAGTTCGTCATAGACGTTCTTGCACGGCTCTTTGTCGGTCTTTTTCGATTCGGTTTTCTTTACCTGCTCACTCATTTTACGTCATCCCGGACTTGTTCCGGGATCCATTTATCCCGTAGCTATACCGTTGTATAAATCTTCCCAGTGCGGATTATATTCGTTAATCACATTGAGTTTCCACTGGCGTTTCCAGTTTTTGATCTGTTTTTCCCTTTTTATAGCACTTTCAGGATTATCAAACTGTTCATAGTAAACAAGATCTTTCACGCCATACTTTTTTGTAAAACCGTCTGCTACGCCTTGTTTATGCTCCCATACACGCCGAATGAGGTCTGAAGTCACACCTGTGTATATTGCGCCGTATTTCTTGCTGGCGAGCATATAAACATACATTTTCGTATTCCACGATGGATCCTGAAACACGTTCAGGATGACGTTTGAAACGTTAATCGAGCATATCCTTTACCTTGCGCAGCCCTTTTACCAGCTGGTCGATGTCCTGTCTATTGGAATACAGCCCCAGCGAAGCGCGGACCGTGCCCTCGATTCCGAAACGCTGCATCAGCGGCATGCAGCAATGATGACCGGCGCGTACAGCGACGCCGCACTGGTCGAGGATCATGCCGATATCGGAGGGGTGCGCGCCTTCAAGAGTGAATGGAAAAATGCTTTGCGTGTTACTCCCATTATAGAGTTTAATGCCTTTCACCTCTTCCAGCGCCTGAGCGGCATAATCGGCGAGCGCCCGCTCATAGGCCTGTATGTTCTCCATCCCTATATCCATAAGGTAATCCACTGCCGCGCCGAGGCCGATCACTTCGACAATCGCTGGTGTGCCGGCTTCGAAACGGTATGGCGGTTCTTTGAAGGTGGTGCCGTCAAAGCTGACGCGTTCGATCATATCGCCGCCGCCTTGATAGGGCGGCATGGTTTCAAGACTTTCGGTTTTACCGTAAAGTACGCCGATGCCGGTAGGACCGTAGAGTTTATGCCCGGTAAAAGTATAAAAATCGCAATCCATTTCAGCGACGTTTATCGCCCCGTGCACAACAGCTTGCGTCCCGTCAATCAAGACTTTGATTTCAGGATTAAATTTGCGCGCTTTTTCTATGATTTCATTAACAAAGTTAACTGTTCCGATTGCGTTTGAAATATGGACGCAAGCGACCAGTTTTGTTTTTTCATTCAGCAAATTTTCGTATGTATCATAATCAAGGTGTCCGTTCTCGAGAACCGGAATAATCCTAATCGTGAAGCCAATGTCTTTTTGCAGCAATTGCCAGGGGACGATATTGGCGTGATGCTCCATCGCGGTCAAAATGATCTCATCACCCTGTTTCAGGTGCGTACGCCCCCATGTTTGGGCGACGAGATTGATGCTTTCGGTGGCATTGCGGGTGAAAACGATCTCTTTTTCAGATTTAGCGCCAATAAAGCGGGCGATTTTTGCGCGTACAGCCTCAAAACCTGCCGTTAGGTCCTGAGAAATGCGATAGAGGCCGCGATGAATGTTGGAATAGCCGGTTTCAAGCACCGCGTCCATCGCGTCAATGACGCTTTGGGGTTTTTGCGCGCTGGCGGCGGTATCGAGGAAAGCCAAAGGCTTACCGTTCATGGTCTGAGCCAGCACGGGGAAATCGGCGCGATAATTGGGGCTATCTGTCATATTTTCAGCGCGCTGTGCAGCCATTGTTCCGTTTCTTTCAGGATTTCATCGCGAATTTTCTCATCCACAATTTTGTCCACAACTTCATCCACAAAAGACTGGATGAGTAAAAACCGCGCTTGCGCTTCGTTGAGGCCGCGTTGGCGCAGATAAAAGAGCGGCTCTTCGTCTAACTGGCCGGTTGTGGCGCCGTGCGAGCATTTCACATCGTCGGCGTAGATTTCCAGCTCCGGTTTGGTGTCCATTTCCGCCTGCGGCGAAAGCAAAAGCGCGTTAGAAAGCTGGTAGGCGTCTGTTTTCTGCGCGATTTGGTGTACGTGTACCTTACCCTGAAAAACGCCGTGGGCTTTATCATCCAGCAGGGAACGGTAAAACTGGCTGGAGCTGCCATTGGGGGCCTGATGCTCGATCAGAATGGTGGTGTCGCCGTGTTGCTCCCCGTTCAGTAAGTTCACCCCATTGAGGGAGATTTCGGCGTTTTCGCCGTCAATTGCGGCCTGAATCTCATGACGCGAGAGTTTGGCGCCCATGTTGAGAGAAAAACTGTTATAAACGGCGTCACGCGCGGCTTTAAGGCTGGCCATATTGGTGTTTACGGCCTCAGCTGCGTCATTTTGGATGCGGATATGGTGGAGAATAGCGCCTTGGCCCAGTTCGATTTCAGTGGCCATGTTCTTCCAGTACGCACCTTCGCCATTGTGGCGCTCAATGATGGTGGCCTGCGCTCCACTTTCCAGCACGATCTTCAAGCGCGGCTGGGTGTGCTGGCCTGCGGAGGCTGTGAACAGGATATCCTCGGGTTGTTCACAAACTTGTCCACCGTTTTTGTGGATAACAACCTCTTGCGGGGCATCCGCCAGAACGAGATTCGCCGGCAAGGCGCGCGGCAAATTGGTGTATTTCCAAGCCTCGTCTTTCGGTGTCGGCAGGTTATTTACGTTTAATGGATACATCATTCGTCATTGCGAGCGCAGCGAAGCAATCCAGCCCTGTAGATGGATTGCCGCATCGGGCTTCGCCCTCCTCGCAACGACATTGATACCAAAAACATCTTAAGCCACCTCATCAAGAAACTCGGCATAGCCAGTTGCTTCCAGCTCTTTCGCCAATTCCGGGCCGCCGGTTTTAACAATCTTACCCTTGGCCAGTACATGCACAACATCGGGCCGGATATAGTCCAAAAGGCGCTGATAGTGCGTAATCACGAGGAAGGAACGGTCGGGTGAGCGCATCGCATTGACGCCGTCGGCAACGACTTTCAGCGCGTCGATGTCCAGACCGCTGTCGGTTTCGTCAAGGACGCAGAATTTCGGCTCGAGCATCGCCATTTGCAGCACTTCATTGCGTTTTTTCTCACCGCCGGAAAAGCCAACATTCACGCTGCGTTTCATCATATCATCGGCAATACCAAGTCTGGCGCAAGCCGCCTTAATACGTTTAAGCATGGCCAGCGCGTCGAGCTCATCCGCCCCGCGTTGCTTGCGGATCGAATTGATTGCGGTTTTGAGGAAGGTACTCATATTCACGCCGGGAATCTCCACCGGGTATTGGAAGGCGAGAAACAAGCCAGCGGCCGCGCGTTCTTCCGGCTCCAGATCCAGTAAATCTATGCCATCCAGCTCGACTGTGCCGCCGGTAACCTCATAATCCTCACGCCCGGCCAACACATAAGACAGGGTCGATTTGCCCGAGCCGTTCGGCCCCATGATCGCATGGACCTGCCCTGCCGGTACGTCAAGGCTGATCCCTTTCAGGATTTCCCTAGCCCCATCGTCAGTTTCGATAGATGCGTGAAGATCTTCGATATGCAGCATTTTTACGCGTTCTTTCCTTATAAGAGCAGCAGCGCCAGCCCCAGAACGACGCCGGAAATGCCGTCGAGCCATATCCATTTGCGGACGAATTCTTTTTGTACGAAGGTCTGAATTAAACCGGGACGCATGAGCAGCACAACAGCCTTTGCAAATGCGAGATAACCGATGACCATCAAAACCGTCGATGCAATAGATTCCCAGTTGTTGTAAAAGGCAATGATCGACAGGGAAATCGGCAAGACCAAAATACCTGCGACGAGGCTGAGTGCGTCGTTATCGACGAACAGGGCGGCGAATTCTTTCCACGGCTCGCGGGCGAAAAAGCACGACAGCCCCAAAACCAGATAAAAACCGCCGAAAAACAGCAGGAACGGGTCGTCGGTGTTAATGTATTCTGCAATCATCATTTTTACTCCTTAATTCGCGATGTACGTTCTTTGATTGTACACTTATCCCACACTTCCTTCCAGCGAGATGCCGACAAGTTTTTGCGCTTCGACGGCAAATTCCATCGGCAGATGTTGCATGACCTCGCGGGCGAAGCCGTTGACAATCAGAGCCAGCGCTTCTTCTTCGTCGATGCCGCGCTGCGTACAGTAGAATAGCTGGTCCTCGGAAATTTTTGAGGTGGTCGCCTCATGTTCTAAACGCGCGCTTTTATTGCGGCTTTCGATATAAGGGACGGTGTGCGCGCCGCAGTGATCGCCAATGAGCAGCGAGTCGCACTGGGTGAAGTTGCGCGCGCCTTCGGCCTTTGGCAAGATTTTGACCAGCCCTCTGTACGTGTTGTTAGAACGTCCGGCGCTGATGCCTTTCGAGATAATGCGGCTTTTGGTGTTCTTGCCGATATGAATCATTTTTGTGCCGGTGTCGGCCTGCTGGCGGCCGTTGGTGATGGCCACTGAGTAAAACTCGCCCTGAGAGTTGTCCCCTTTGAGGATACAGGACGGGTATTTCCACGTGATGGCGCTGCCGGTCTCGACCTGAGTCCAACTGACCTTCGCATTGCGGCCTTCACATAAGGCTCGTTTGGTCACGAAATTATAGACGCCGCCCTGCCCGGTTTCGAAATCGCCGGGATACCAGTTCTGGACGGTGGAATATTTGATTTCCGCATCATCGTGAACAATCAGTTCGACCACCGCCGCGTGGAGCTGGTTTTCATCGCGCATCGGGGCGGTGCAGCCCTCCAGATACGACACGTACGACCCTTTATCGGCGATGATGAGGGTGCGTTCAAACTGGCCGGTATTGAGTTCGTTAATGCGGAAATAGGTTGAAAGCTCCATCGGGCAGCGCACGCCGGGCGGAATATAGACAAACGAACCGTCGGTGAAGACGGCGCTGTTCAAACAGGCATGTTTGTTGTCTCCCGGTGGGACAACCGAACCCATATATTTTTGCACCAGATCGGGGTGGTTTTTGATCGCTTCGGATATGGAGCAAAAGATCACTCCGGCCTCTTTGAGCTTTTCCTTGAATGTCGTGGCGACCGAGACAGAGTCGAAAACCACATCAACAGCCACAGGCGTACGGTTCTGTACGCCTGCAAGGATTTCCTGTTCGCGCAGAGGAATGCCCAGTTTTTCATAGGTTTCGAGGAGTTTCGGATCGACATCATCCAAGCTTTTCGGGCCGTCTCCGGCGCTTTTCGGCGCGGCATAATAATAGGCGTCCTGATAATCGAGCGGCGGGAAATCAACCTTGGCCCATTCGGGTTCAGGCATTTCCAGCCATTTGCGGTAGGCCTTGAGACGCCAGCCGAGCATCCAGTCCGGCTCGCCTTTTTTGCCTGAAATAAAGCGTACGATGTCCTCGGATAAGCCTTTTGGGGCCTTTTCCGTTTCGATGTCGGTGACAAAACCCGCTTCGTAGCGTCCGGCCATATCGGCGACGGTGGCGATGGTTTCTTTGGACACGCTGCTCATGAGCATTGATATGTCATGTTAATGCGCGGATTTCAAGGGAAAAGCGGGGTTTTATGTCGGCGCCAAGCTCAGGCGGGCCTCCTTTTCCAGTCTTTTTTAACACAACGCTCACAGCGAAAACACGGCGCGGCCTGCGTGCGCTAAAAGCGCTGTGATCTCTGTGCACGCTGTGTTTAAACAAAAACTCTTGACATTATAAGAATATTTTCCTATTATATCCCCGTATACTTCGTGCGATGGGCTGATTGTCCTCACCACCGGCGCGGAACGCCCGGTCCCTTGAAAAAAACGGGGGCGAAACGAAAAGGGTGAAAGACCGGCTCAGAGCACGCGACAACGTTGTTGTGAAAGCGCTTCGATACAGGGCGCCCGTATCTTTATGTTTGAAAACACGAAGGATACGAAAGAACACCGCCGGAAATTGAAAAACGCGCCCCCCGCGTTCCCGAAGATGCATTTTTCGCCTATTTGACTGCCTTAAATATAATATCCGGGTTTTTATCCTCGGCATCGCCGAGATGCCAAGCGTTACGGGCGAGGAAGACCGGATCGCCGTCATGGTCATTGGCGATTGAGGTCTGGTTGGCGTCGGTGAATTTTTTGAGAACTTGCGTATCTTTTGCTTCCAGCCACCGCGCGGTGTAGAGCTCTGTGGCTTCGAATTTGACGGGGATTTCGTATTCGGTGCGGATGCGATCGCGCAGCACTTCGAACTGCAACGCGCCGACCACGCCAACCACCCAATCCGCACCGATAACGGGTTTGAAGACGCGGGCGGCACCTTCTTCAGCAAGCTGCTCGAGGGCTTTGCCAAGGTGCTTGGCTTTGAGCGGGTCTTCGGGCCTCGCCTTTTGCATCAGTTCCGGGGCAAAGGACGGTATGTCGGTAAAGACGAGATCTTCGCCCTCGGTCAGCGCGTCGCCGATCCGCAGCCCGCCATAGTTGGGCAGACCGATGATATCGCCGGGGAAAGCTTCTTCGGCCATTTCGCGGTCTTGCGCAAAGAAGAGTTGCGGCGAATGGATGATCTGGGTTTTGCCGGAGCGAACATGTTTAAGCTTCATACCGCGTTTGAACTTCCCTGAACAAATGCGGGCAAAGGCCATACGGTCGCGATGCCGCGGGTCCATATTGGCCTGAATTTTGAAAATAAAGGCGCTGACCTTGTTTTCGGTTGGTTCAATCATCCGCGAGGCGGTTTTTTGCGAACGCGGGGCCGGCGCAAACGCGCCGATACCGTCCAAGAGTTCGCGCACGCCGAAATTATTCACGGCGGAGCCAAAGAAGACCGGCGTCAGATGGCCTTCAAGGTAAGCCTGACGGTCGAAGGGTTTGCACAGGCCGCGAACCATTTCGATATCTTCGCGCAATTTCGTGAGTTCCTGCCCGGTCAGGTGATCGGCAAGTTTGGGATCGTCAAGCCCGTCAACCTGGATGCCTTCCGACAAAGTTTCGCCTTTCGAGCGGGCAAAGAGGATCAATTGATCGTTCAGCAGGTCGTAGCAGCCTTTAAAATCGCGGCCCATCCCGATCGGCCAACTGGCGGGGGTCACATCGAGGGCGAGTGTTTGTTCGATCTCATCAAGCAAATCGAACGGGTCCTGACCGTCGCGGTCGAGCTTGTTGATGAAAGTGATGATGGGCATATCGCGCAAGCGGCAGACCTCAAAAAGTTTGCGGGTCTGGGTTTCGATCCCCTTGGCGCAGTCGAGTACCATGATCGCGCTGTCCACGGCAGTCAGCACCCTGTACGTATCCTCAGAGAAATCCTCGTGGCCCGGCGTGTCGAGCAGGTTGTACGTGATGCCGCCGTTTTCGAAGGTCATCACGGACGAGGCAACGGAAATCCCGCGTTCCTGCTCGACCTTCATCCAGTCGGAGCGGGCGCGGCGGCGTTCACCCTTGGCCTTCACCGCACCGGCAAGTTCAATCGCCCCGCCGAAGAGCAACAGCTTTTCGGTCAGCGTCGTCTTCCCGGCGTCAGGGTGGGAGATGATGGCGAAGGTGCGCCGGTTTTGATGATGTCTGATAAATTCATGCGGCTGTTATAGATTGCACGGACAAGCCGTGCAATGACGTTTTTGTTTATCGCTCAAATGGGTTTTCCATCGCCTCGTCTTCGATTTCGAGGGCCCAGAGGTCTGGATCGCGGGCGATGGCGCGCGCGATATACTCATCGGCGGCGGTTTCGGAAACGGTTTCTTCATCCAGTGCGGCGGCCCAGACGAGCTTATCGTCCAGAAAGTCGCGTTGCTGCGTCAACAGACGCGCCCGCCCCTTCAAACCGTTGAGTTTCAGCAGGATGAGGCCGGAGGCATGATTGCCTTTTTGGGTGATGTAATAGAAAATTCCGCGGCCATTGAGCGGCGTCAGGACGGCATCGACCCACAGGCCGGTTGGCAGGCGATCATCGACCATTAGTGGAGACACTCAGCACTGATCCAGCGTTCGACCGTCAGCTGCGCGTCTTCTTTTGAATCTTCCGGGTGATGAAAGCGATAGACCCTTTGCGCGGCTTCCATCGCTATGTGATGCGGTTCGTCTTTAACCATGGTGTTGTAGGTCCGCATGACTGCGCCGTAGCATTTGCAATCCGCCGGGTTACGCACCCCATTTTGAACCGGGATATTACAAGGCATCGTTGTTTACTTCTTTTTCCCGAGCTTTTTACCGTAGAGTTCAAAGCGGTGATCGACCAATTCATAGCCGAGATCGCGGGCAATTTTGATTTTGAGTTTTTCCAGCTCATCGTTCTGGAACTCAATCACTTTACCGGTTTCCAGATCAATCAGGTGGTGATGGTGGTCCGCGTTGACTTCATAGCGCGAATAGCCTTCCTGAAATTCGTGACGGGTGACTAAATCCAGTTCATCGAGCAGTCCTAAGGTCCGGTATACCGTTGCGATGCTGATCGAGGAATCCATATCCTTCGCACGGTCATACACGTCTTCAACAGACGGGTGATCGCTCGCCTCCCCCAGCACTTTCAGGATAACCTTGCGCTGGCCTGTCATTTTCAAACCCGCCGCTGCGCAACGTTCTTCCAGATCCGACATTTCAACCTCTCTAAGTCTTTATGCAGGAAGACAATACGACGTGGGCCATCAAGAGGCAAGATCAGGATTGCTTTTATGAAGATTTCGGGCGTTTACGTTCAAGAACGCGATGTGCCGGTAAGGTGACATAGACATCTGTGCCTTTGCCGACTTCCGATTTTATGTGCAAGCTGCCGCCATGCAAATCAACCATCGCCTTGGCCAAAGGAAGCCCCAGCCCCGTTCCTTCGATCGCAGCATTTTCAGCGCCGCTGGTGACTTGTCCGAAGGGCTCCATCGCCTGTTCAATCTTGTTTTCGGGAATGCCTTTACCGTGGTCCGAAATTTTGAATTGCATAGCGCCGTCATCCATCATACAGGCGGATATCCCGATCCGATCGTGCGGGGCGGAGAATTTCATCGCGTTATTGATCAAATTGATCAGAACCTGACGAATGAGGCGCTGATCTCCTTTCAGATTAGGCAAATCCGGGGCGATTTCAGGAACGAGTTGCAGATCATTGCCAAACGCCCTTGAGTCAAGCATGCGAATAACTGATGCAATGAGGCCTTTAATATCAATCTCACCTTCATCGACTTCAATCCGTCCAGCCTCGATTTTCGACATATCCAGCACTTCGTTGATAATCGACAGCAGGTGGCGGGCGCTGGAATGCACGTCGCCGATATATTCCTTGTATTTCTTATGCCCCAGAGGTCCGAAGGTCTCTTTCATCATCATTTCTGAAAAGCCGATGATCGCATTCATCGGGGTGCGCAGTTCATGGCTCATATTGGCGAGGAAAACCGATTTGGCGCGGTTGGCGGCATCGGCCTGGTCTTTCGCCATGCGCAAGGAGTGCTCCATTTGTTTCCGCAGCGTGATATCCATCACCGTAGTGACCTGAAAGCGCCGTTTTTGGCTCAGCTCCAGCGTTGCCGTTGTGTAGAGGGCGTTGGCGATCGAACCATCCTTGCGGATAATTTTCATCTCTCCGGAAGAACGGACGCCCGAGCGGATATATTCTTCATGATTGCGACGGGCAAGCTCCCGTTCATCGGGCGTTATGACGCTGGTGACTTCCTGATTGATCAGTTCATCCCTGCTCCAGCCGAATGTGCGGATGAAGCTGTCATTCACGCGAACGATCCGGGCATTAACGTCGGTCACAACGATACCGATTTCACTGACCTCGAAAATCGAGGTTAAAAGAGAAATCGCGTCGTCACGCTCGCGCTGAACGATTGACTGATCGGCGACATCCAGTTGGCCGATCACGTCGAGAGATTCTATTTCTCCATCATCTCCGTATATCGGGCTAATGTAA